>JBBDID010000040.1:0-1895 GCA_040880585.1 Crocinitomicaceae bacterium
CAGGACGGGCTTAACGCCTCGTTTTCATTAGTATTCTAAATTGTTTTGTATTCTTTTACAACCCTCCTCGCCAATTTTTACAAATCCATAACCCTAAAATCTTTATCGGATACAATAATGTGATCAATAAGAGTAATGCCAAGCAAATCTCCAGCGTCAGCCACTCGCTTCGTAATCGCAACATCTTCGTCCGAAGGTTCAAGATTTCCTGAAGGGTGATTGTGCGCCAGAACGACCCCTGCTGCTGAAAGTTGCAGAGCGGGTTCAAAAACCTCTCGTGGATGTAAAAGTGAAGTGTCGAGAGTACCCACCGAGATAATGCGTCTTTCAATTAATCTCTGTTGTGTATCCAAGTAAAACGCCACGGTGTGCTCTTTTTTAGATGAGCGAAAATCTGTACATAAATTCCACACATCTCTTGCTGACAACATTTCCGCATTTTTTCCATTTTCAAGACGACCAACAAGAGATATGACGGCAAGTATCTGCACCGCTTTCGCTTTTCCAAGACCACGAATTTTTAACAGGTCTTCCAGCGTTACATTGTTGGCTGATTTTTGAGTTATAAGTTTTTCTATTTTTCGTGCCAGCTCAAGTACGTTGCATCCTTTGATTCCTGAGCCTAAAATAATCGCTATCAATTCAAAATTTCTAAGGCGCTTTGCGCCGTACTTTTCCATTTTCTCTCGCGGAAGTTCTGTTTTCTTAAGTTCGCTGAGCTTCATAATATTTATTATAAATCAATCGCTATTTTTACTTAAGCGCATCCATAACCCTTCGCACGCAAGCAGACTGATCTTTTTTGAGTTGATGTTCCCGAAAACGCAACACAACCCATCCTTCAGCGCGCAGTTTTCGAGTCACTTTTTTATCTCGTGCCCGATTTCGCTCAATTTTCTGTCGCCAGAAATCGTTTTTCAGTAAATGCTTCCAGCGTGGATATTGCCAACCGTGCCAGAAATTACTGTCCAGAAACACGCAAACTTTATGTTTCTTGAAAACAATATCTGGCTTTCCTAAAACACTAGTGTCGTTAGTAGAAAAACATTTTCGGGTTTTATTTTTGAGCATGACGATAAAAGAGTTCTCAAACTTTGTTGACGATGAGCGTATAAGCGACATTCGTCGCGACCGTTCTCTGACTGTAAGAGTGTCTAACGTTCTTTCCTTTGAAAAGTTACGATGGAGACTGTTACGAGTTCGCTTCTTCATAGCCAGATTGAAAAACTTCTGAAGGTATTTTTGCGCCAAGACCGCCAGAAGCATCTCTGTCTATGAGTTCTTTCCATTGCTCAATCCTATTTTCTTCAATAGCATTAACTTTCCAATAGAATTTCAACAATTCCTCATCAATTTCGTCGATCCGACGGACAATTTTTGGCGCATAATCATGAAGTTGAGAAAGTATCCGTGGCACTCTCTTTTTTTCTCCAACCACTATGACTTCTTGTTGCCCACCAGCACTAAACTCGTCTCGCAGGCTAGCAGAAACAGCACCAAATTCAGTGATGAGATAAGCCGCGGCTCTTTCGTAGTTCGCACGATTTTTAAAGAGCTCAGGAAACAGAATCATGCAATCTACTTTAAATCGTTCTTTGTCTTCTGGGTCCAAAGTTTTATATTGTTTGATTACTGGGGACGGAGCTTCTGATTCCTCGTCAATCCACCACAAACCCTCACCTTCTTTAAGTTGGTTTCGATAGTATAATTTTATCTGTTGAACAGTATCCTCACTTTTTCTTAAGGTGTCATAATCAACGCCCATTTTATCGAATATAGAATTCCCCACTGGTAAATTCATGTTAATTTTGTATCTAGGGGAGTGCGTTACGCTGATTTCTGGTAAACATTCTTGGTACAAACGATATCGTACGTCCGCTTGTCCTCCCAATTTT
>JBBDID010000040.1:1995-3409 GCA_040880585.1 Crocinitomicaceae bacterium
CTTGGATTTTTCCAACAAGTCAATAAAATTTTCCTCATTTGCGTTTTTCTTTTCGGCGTAAATCATTTTATTTCAAATTCTTATCAAAAAATTTTGCTATGGATTTAGCAATGTACCATGCAAAAACTGGAGGCACGGCATTCCCAATTTGCCTATAGGCTTGAGAAGTAGAAGGTAAAAATTCCATATCATCAGGAAATGATTGAATTCTCGCCGCCTCCCGAGCGGAAAGGCGACGTTTGCCATTCCAATGATATTCAATATTGCCATGATGTTCAGTTCTCATCGTCGGTCCTGGTTTGTTTGGATCTATTATTCCATTACCTTGTCCTTTGTTTTTCTTTGCCTTAGACCAGAAGTGATTAGAGAAGTCTCCCGCCATAACATTTTCCAAATCACCGAGAGCTTCTTTTACTGACACATGTTTGCCTTTATGGGTTGGTTTTGGATAGTCGTCATCTTCAAACCTAGGAAGTATATTCTTGCGAGTTCCAATGATAATTACCCGTTCGCGCATTTGTGGTACGCCATAATCAGCAGCAAGAAGTAATTTATGGTTTACGTGATATCCGAGCTCAGCGAAGTCATCTTTGATAATATCGATTGCCGTACCATTATCTATCGTAAGAAGACCTTTCACATTTTCCGCTACAAATAACATCGGTTTTGTTTTACGAATGACTTTGCCCATACTACGATATAGAAGACCTTTTTCAGAATTGAAACCTCTACGTTTTCCAGCATGACTGAACTCTTGGCATGGAAAACCACCGAGGACAATATCCGTCTTTTTCGGAAACGGTACATCAAACAGCCCATTGCGTTTACCGTTCAAAATATCAACGATGCTCCCGCAAACAATATCGTGCTTAAAATAATTTTTGAAAGTTTTGCAAGCTGACTCATCGATATCGTTTGCCCAATCAATAACAAATGGATGTTCGTGGTACTTTTTGCCGTTTGATTTAAACCCACCGATAAAACCGAGGTCTAAACCACCGCAACCAGCGAAAAGTGAGGTAATTGTGAATTTATTTTTAGTATTTTTTGTCATAAAATTATTTCAAAAGTTCACTACTACTCACCCCCCAACGCTTTCGCTATCTTTTCTATTGTAGCAAGCGTTGGTTCGGTTTACCAGCTTCAACATTACTAATATATGCTCGATCTAAACCCAACAAAAGAAAATGTCGCCTTGCGACATTTTCTTTTGTTGATGTATGCGTTTGATGCCTTTACCGTGTTTAATTGAAGGAATATTCATATCCACAAGTGTATCATAATGATTATTATAATATACAACAATCTTGTGATAGATTACAATTATGAGTCTTGCCTAATACGGCTCAAGCATTGCTCCATCGGTTGGTATTTGCATTTATGGCTATAATTGACTATAATTGGCTATATGGTC
>JBBDID010000041.1:0-21032 GCA_040880585.1 Crocinitomicaceae bacterium
AATAAAAAACGAATTGTTTTTAAGGATTTCTATTTTTTAAATGAGGGGTATGTATCCCCACTCGCGCTCGTCTTAGACGAGTGCGTACCTACTTTCAAAACCTCAAAAACCTCACTCACCACAACGGCTCAATTTTCACATTCATCAACGGCCGTTCTTCTTCGTAAGCCGGGTAGCTACCGTTGATCCAATCTCTTTCATGTTTCACAAAACCGGCATCAATGGGATTGTAATGAATATAGCGAAGGTGTTGCATCACAGATGCTGCTTAGGTTGCTCACTCCGCCTCAGGCGGACGAGTGCGAGCTGGAAAAAACAAAGCCTCCATGAATTTTCACAGAGGCTTGTCGCATTATTGTATTTCTTTTAATTGACTATTTATTTCATCAATTCAACCGATCGCTGTATGAATTTTGTCAATTCTTCACCATGCAACATTCCCTGAGAAATGAGTGCCAAATCGGTCAATTGTTTCGCCATTTTTTGTTTGTTGTCTTTTTTCTTGCTTAAAATCGCTCCAACTAAGGGATGGTTTGCATTGACCTTGAGATCATACATTTCAGGAAATGATCCCATCATTCCTCCACCGCCAAGCCGTTGTTGTTCTTGCATTCTTCGCATAAACTCAGGCTGCGTAATGACAATTGGAGCGTCTGATTCGCTCATGTTCTCAAACTGCACCGTAAATTTTTCTTTAGGTACCACCTCTTCAAAAATGGGCTTCAGCTTTTCTTTTTCTTCATCTGTCAGTTTTGACGGAATCTCTTCATCTTTTTTAATGAGATTATCCAGGGTATCCGAATCTACTCTGACAAAAGAAACGTTGTCCAATTTTGTTTCTAATTTCTGAATGTAATGCGGTGTCAGTGGGCTACTCATGATGGCTACATCATATCCTCTCCCTTCAGCAGCACTAATAAACTGATGATGGGTTTCTTGATTGTGTGCATATAAAACAACTACCTTTTCATTCTTATCGGTTTGAATCGGTTTGATTTTTTCTATGTATTCATCCAATGTGAAATACTCTGATTTGGCATTTTTCACCAAAGCAAACTTCTCTGCTTTCTCAAAAAATTTATCTTCTGTTAGCATGCCATACTCAACAAAAACTTTAAGATCATCCCATTTTTTTTCAAAGTCTTTGCGGTCATTTTTGAACATCTCTGCCAGCTTATCGGCCACTTTTTTGGTAATGTGAGATGAAATTTTCCGCACATTGCTATCCGCTTGCAAGTAAGACCTGGAAACGTTTAAAGGAATATCCGGAGAATCAATCACCCCATGTAATAAGGTCAAAAATTCAGGAACAATATCCTCAACAGAATCCGTAATAAATACCTGGTTAGAGTACAACTGAATTTTATTTTTTTGCACCTCCATGGTCTCTTTCAACTTAGGAAAGTATAATATTCCCGTTAAATTGAAAGGATAATCAACATTCAGGTGGATGTGAAAAAGTGGCTCGTCAAAAGTCATAGGGTATAACTCCCGATAAAAAGCTTTATAGTCCTCATCACTAAGCTCAGTGGGTTGTTCTATCCAGGCAGGATTGGTGTTGTTAATGATATTGTCCACCTCTACCTCTACTTGCTTCACTTTGCCATCTTCATCTTTTTTTCCTTTAGGATCTTCTTTATATGTAGTTTTTGTACCAAACTTGATCTCTACCGGTAAAAACTTACAATACTTCTTCAGGATTCCCTCAATGCGTTGGTTTTCCAAAAATTCTTTCTCATCCTCAGAAATATGAAGAATGATCTCAGTTCCCCTGTCTTTTTTATCGGTATCTGAAATCTCAAATTCAGGAGTTCCATCACTCTCCCACATTACCGCCTGAGCATTTTCCTGATAACTCAAGGTTCTGATTTGCACTTTACTTGCCACCATAAAGGCCGAGTAAAATCCAAGCCCAAAATGTCCTATGATTTGTTCTGCTCCTTCTTTTCCTTTGTATTTTTGCACAAATTCCTCAGCACCTGAAAAAGCAATTTGATTGATGTATTTCTGGATCTCCTCTTCGGTCATCCCAACACCTTTATCTTTCACTGTAAGTGTACCGGCTTCTTTATCCAGGATAACTTCTATTTTCAGATCACCCAATTCACCTTTTACTTCTCCCGAAGTACTCAACACTTTTAGCTTACTGCTAGCATCCACTGCATTAGAGATCAACTCACGCAGAAATATTTCATGATCACTGTATAAAAATTTCTTGATAAGTGGAAAAATATTCTCGGTTTGTACATTAACCGTTCCTTTTGTTGCCATGTATTCTCATTTTTTTTGCCCATTAGAAATGAATGGGTTGGTTTTGCTTTAAGACTAACCAATAGCTATGCCAGTTGTCATCTTCTGCCACTTTGACCGACTTCTTTCTGACCAAATAGAAAATGAAGTAAAATAATGACAGATAAGGTGTCAAAACGTAAGTAATTTATGGTCTGAGTAGGTATCTTACTATTATAAACTAAAACCATTATTTATGACAGAAACTATTTTGATTTCTTCTATTTCTGCCCTGATGGGAGGATTTATTTCATTTGGCCTGCAATTTTTCAAATTCAAGCAAGAAATTCAAAAATTGCAACTTGCCCATAAAACCGATTTCATGGCTGAAACCACCGCTATTCATTTTTTGAGCCACAAATCGTACACAGACCGATCTTTTGAAACGCTAAAACAACATTTGGGCGGATTTGATGATGATGAATTACGAAAGATTCTGGTACGCGCCGGAGCCATCAGGGTATATCGGGATGGAGATGAATCCGACGAATGGTGGCGATTGCTCAGCCGAAATGAGGAATACATTGAAAAAAAGAGGTTAGATTAACCTCTTTTTCTTTTTCCCCCAATTGCTGATAACTGTATTGGTCTGATTTTCGTAAGTGATCTCTATATTGAATAATCGTGTATTTTTCAGTAAATTTCACCTTCTGAAATGAAAGTAGTGAGACATATAATCGCTTTTGCCGTTTTTTTGATGGTTCAATTCTCCGCTCAGGGGGGTGAAATTGGAGAACGCCATTTTGCGATTGGTTTTTTCACCTCCGGACATTCTCAAATGATCACCTACGCCATGATTACGGTTTATAAAGGGCAAATCATCAGTGCTGAAGTTGTGAGAAAAGATCGGTTCATTTACACGGCATTGGGACACTGGCCGCATCCCATTAATCCTGATCGGGAAAATCTCTTTGAAAAGCATGGTGTGGACAGCTGTTTTCTCTTAAAAAATGAGCAGGGAAAAGTGGTGGGATATTACGCCAAACCCTTTCAACACCTTTGGAAAGTTCGTTTCTACGAACATCCCTATGCTTACGATTCTCAAGGATGGAGTCAGGGACAGTACACCCCCTCAATTGCTCAAAAAGAATTCCTCCGAAGAGAATATGGTGTAAGAAACATATTAACTGAGTATATTTATGGCGATAGTTTATTTAAATTACTGAGAGATGTTCAGAGTCCGGCGTGGATATCAAGGTACAAAACAGCTTCTCAGGATACAACCGCAGGTCCATAATGTCTGAATCTCAACAACCAAATAAAGATCAAATTGATAAGCTGCTTTCCAGTAAGAAGGAACATGAAGCGCAATTAGCGCCTAAGCAACTTATTAAACGCATTACAACAGGCGATAAAAACGGACTGAGCGAAGCCATTACTTTATTGGAAAGCAAGCGTCCGACTGATCGTAAAAAAGCACAAGAACTTCTAAAATTAGCACTCCCTCATTCTGGAAATTCAATGCGAATTGGAATTACAGGTGTTCCGGGAGTAGGTAAAAGTACCTTTATTGAGATTTTTGGGATGGAACTGATTGAAAAGGGATTAAAAGTAGCCGTACTTGCCATTGATCCCAGCAGTGAACGTACAGGGGGGTCTATTTTAGGAGATAAAACCAGAATGGCTCGATTATCAGCTCATTCCGAAGCATTTATTCGCCCCACTGCAACCGGAGGTTCTTTGGGTGGTGTAGCGCAAAAAACCCGTGAAACCATTTTACTTTGTGAAGCTGCCGGATATGACATCATCCTGGTAGAAACCGTGGGTGTTGGACAATCTGAAATTGCCGTTCATTCCATGACCGATTTCTTCTTATTATTGATGTTAGCCGGTGCAGGAGACGAACTGCAAGGCATCAAAAGAGGCATTATGGAGATGGCGGATACCATTTTGATTACGAAAGCAGATGGTGAAAATGTAAAAAAAGCTAATCTGGCGCGGGCTGAATACAAAAATGCCATCCATCTTTTTCCTCCTAACCCCAACAAATGGACACCCAAAGTAGAAACGATCAGTGCTATTGACAACAAAGGCATTCAAAAGGTCTGGGAGATCATTACCGCTTATCGGGATTTGGTTTACCCTTCAGGATGGTTTGAAAAAAAACGTCAAGAGCAAAAAGAGTTTTGGATGAAAGAGACTTTAAAAGAACAGGTCTTGCAAGAATTTTACAACAGCCCCGGAATAAAAGAAAAAATTGAGCAAGTAACCGGGGAACTGATGAAAGGAAAAATCACCTCTTATCAGGCTTCTGAAATTATATTGAATTACTACCATGAGCAACAAAAGAACATTTGAATTAAGAGCAGAAAGTGAGTATATTGAATTGATGAAACTCTTAAAAGCAGAGCAAATTGCCCAAACCGGCGGACACGCTAAACTGCTCATTGAAGAAGGAGCAATCAAGGTAAATGACACCGTAGAATATCAAAAAAGAAAAAAACTCAGATCTGGAGATTCAGTGAGTTTTGAAGATATTCAAATTCAAATTCTTTAACTATCTTTCCAACCAATCTTATGGAAGACTATAAAGAAGAACAATTTAAGGCGCATATCAAGGCCGTTGTAGAAGCTAGCCAGCAGAAGAGTGATGATTCGTTGGAAGAGCGTCCCCTTTCTTTATCAGAGCTCAAAGAACTGGCAATTGAAATGGGTTTGAGTAGTGAGCAATGGGACGACTTGCAAAAAAAAGCAGGAGAACATCTGAAAACTGCAGACGATCATCTGAAAGCGAGAAATTTTAATGAAGCAATCGTTGAGGCAGAAAAAGCCATGGCGATCAACCCTTATATTGAAAATGGAAATGCCGTTTTAGCCAGAAGTTACCTGATGCTTTGGTTACAAACACATGAAAATGAACACCGGGATAGGGCTGAAATGCATGCGCGAAACGAATTAAAAGTAGACCCCAGAGATCAAATCGCAGTAAATGTACTGAGCACAATCGATAAAAAAAGACGTATTCTTGAGGGAGACTCCAGAAGTAAAAAATCCATCTTCATAGTGCTGGGAGTAATTATAGTCATTGTAGTTGGTGGACTTATATTCTACAGTCAAAGCAGTAATAAAAGGGCAGTAGAAATGGAACAAAATCAACTCACCTATGAAAATCAAACGATAAGAGATGAGTTGATTGTAGCAGAAGAAGAAGTGAATTCAAAATGGGATTTGGTGCAGATCGCCATTGATCAAAGAAACAATATGATCCCCGATTTATTTAAGGCCATTCAAACCTCTTCTGCTGATATTGATGCCCTGAATCAATCCATTGAAAAGTTACAGGAAAAAATTAAAAATGCCGAGGGCGAAGAGCGCTTTACTTTAGAAAATGACCTGAGTGCTAAAATTCAGGAAATGAAAAGTATCGCCCGTGAAAGTGGAGATGCAGCCAACGTCAAAACACTGATGGTACAAATTGAAGGATCTGAAAATCGTATCGCTTACGAAAAGAAAAACTATAACGAAGCCGTTAAACACTATAATATCCTGGTGAAAAAACACGGCGATAAATTTCCAAGCTATGAAATCAAGCCCTACTTCAGTAATCAGTAATCGAATTTCGGTTTTCTTATTATCACTTTTTCTAACTGTTACAGGAACATTGTCTTTTGCTCAAGACACCCTGAATCAAGATACTCTCACAGCAACTTCCGACTCCCTTCAGTTAGAAGAGGAAGTACCTACTTCTATTTTTGAAGCTTATTACGCACCGATTTCAACTGAAGAAGCAGAAAAAAATTACGCCGCCATCAATACGGCAGGAGTCATTGATCAGTATGCGAATGTCCCCAATATGCGGGAAATCAATAATAGTGATGTTTCAGATCCTCACAATATGCTGTCTTCGATAGCCATTGACACCATTAATGCCATCATCCAACAATTAGAGCAGGAAACCGGTTATGAAATGGCAGTAGTTTGTTTGAATTCTATTGGAGATAATGACCCTCACCTGTTTGCTACCGATTTATTCAACCATTGGGGAATCGGAAAAAAAGGTGCAGACAATGGAGTGTTGATCATGGTGGTAAATGATATCCACAAGGTTTCAACCATCACCGGTCGTGGAACTGAAGCGGTACTGACAGATGCCCAAACTTCCGAAATTCATGAAGAAGAAATGATTCCTTATTTTAAAAAACAAGATTATGTAACCGGTGTTGTGAGGGGTGTTCAGGCTGTTGCAGATGTACTATATGGGGTTCCAACGGCTTATTCTCAATCTTACAATGCCAGTGACTATTCTACAAATAACACTGCTAATTATGATTTGAATTGGGAAGACGATTATGAATATAAATGGTACAATACAGGTTTCGTACATCTGTACATCTTACTCACCATTGCATTAACGGCAGCCTATCTTCTTTTACTTCTAGGCTCATTTATGACGAAAAATTTACACAGGAGGTATCACCTTATTAAAACTTTTACGCTCCTCATTTTTCCTATTCTTTTCCCTATCCCCTTCTTGATCTTGTATTTTATTAATAAATCCTTGATGAATAAGTGGAGAAACACAGAAAGGTTCAGTGAAGAGACCGGAGAATTTATGATCAAAATGGATGAAAATAGTGATGATAAACACCTTAAAAAGGGACAGATTACAGAAGAGCAAGTAAAATCAATCGATTATGATGTATGGGTAACCCTGGATGGTTCAGATGTCTTGATTCTAAAATACAAAAAGTGGTTTTCAAAGTACAATAAATGTCCGAAATGTAAATACAAAACCTATTTTAAAGAATACGACAGAATCATTTCTTCGGCCACTTATTCCAGTTCCGGAACCGGTGAAAAAAAATACAGCTGTAAAAACTGCGGGCATTCAAAAATAAAGCGATACACGATTCCCAGGAAAACACGCTCCAGTTCTTCCTCAAGTGGCGGAGGATATAGTAGCAGTAGTAGCAGCAGTAGCAGTTCAGGTTCTTCTTATGGTGGTGGATCATCTAGAGGAGGCGGATCAACAAGCGGATGGTAAATCAATTCAGCATCAAAGTACTTGGACTGTTAAGCGTCCTTCTTAGTTTGACCTGTAAGGCACAGGATCAACCATTTAAACTGGCAATTGAAGACGTTCCCAATAGCAGGGAGATTAGTGGCAGCAGGGTTTCAGACGAAGCAAATATTATCTCCGATTCTGTAAGGTATATCATTGACAGCACCTTAATCAATATTGAAGATTCTTTAGGATATCAGATTGCTGTGGTAACACTTGATTCTATCGGGAATCAGAATGCCCGTACGTTCGCCACCGATCTTTTTAATCAATGGGAAATCGGAAATAAAGAAACCGATAATGGTCTGCTCATCCTGACAACAATGGACATCCGCCAAATTGATTTCATTACCGGAAGAGGCTTAGAAAGTGAACTGACGGACGCAGAGTGCAAGGAAATTCAGGAACAGGAAATGGTTCCTCTATTCAAAACAGGAAACTACGAACAGGGGATTTTAAACGGCGTACGTACAGTTATTGATGTTTTGCAAAATAATCCCCCACTTTACCTGAATAATAATTCCGACAAACCTGAAGAAGTATACAGCTCATCAGAATACGGTATTTACCGAAATAGTTCTCGCTATTGGTTGTTTAACTCCGGAAATGGGTTTATCTCCCTTTTCTTTTTGGCCATATCAATAATACTTGCAGCTATACCAACGATTTTTTTTCTGGTCAATTTAATCCGGGCTTTGGTTAGCAAAAAACCTCCTTACTGGAAATACACACGTATTTGGATGGCGGAATCATTTTTCTTTCTAATTATAATGCCCATTCCTTTTCTCTTGATTTATCCCCTTACCAAATTCCTTAAATATCGTTGGAGAAAACAAGAAGAAGGACACCGTTATCAAAGCAAAGTCACCTCTGATGGCCGCCTGATGCGCCTGGCAACTTTTGATGAACAAGATATTTTACTGAGCAAAGGGCTGATTAACGAAAAACAAGCAAAAAGTAAGCTCATAGATGTCTGGACAACAGACGGGCTGGATACAGCTCAGGTTTTTGTATTTGACAAACAATGGAAACTGTGGAAAACACCAAAGCACGGTGACGCCTACCGCAATTTTTCTAAATGCCCTGATTGTGGCTTTAAAAAAGTAACGCAAAAGTTTGTCAATCTACCCGACACTGCTGAGCACCGTATTTCAAAAAGTGTAGAAAGCTGTCAAAATTGCGACTATGTAAAAGAAGAAATCAATAAATATGAACACGGTAGTTTTTCCTCTTCCAGCGGATCTGAGAAGAAACAAAAAAGTTGGACATCCGTTTCTTCTTCTTCAAAACGCAGCTCTTCTTCTTCTTCTTCAAAGTCAAGTTCTTCTTCAAAATCAGGTTCCTCTTATGGTGGAGGATCATCTCGAGGCGGAGGGTCAAGTAGCGGATGGTGATGATTATTTTCGGTTACATCTGCCGGCGATCTGTTAAAAAATTTAACAGCTAATCCATCCAAAAATGAAGATAAAAGATCTAATGAACTACCTCGAGGCAGCCCCTAAAGGGGAGGCCAGCACTCATTCTATTAGAACGCAGATGAAATATAAATGAGCACAATACTGATTCGAAAGAAAACCAAAACTGTGAAATGGGCGTGGGGAAATTGCGATAGCAATTCTTTAGGGGTTGGGGGAAGCGCGGCTGAGTAACAAATTCGCTATCATTATTCAGTGTAACAAACCCCAGAGATTAAAAACACCCTTTTCTGTCTAAGGCGGATGGGGAAATGAAATGGCAGAAATGGGAGTCATTATTTCCAAAATTTGTCAATGCTGAAACGACCCTCATTGAAAAAAACAGTTTGGAAGAGTTTTTGCAGAGAGAGAACAGACGACAATATTGTCCTATTATCAAATAGAAAAAAATGAAAAAAATCATCCCCCTTTTATCAATCATTATTTGCGGATTATTTGCCAGCCCCGCTTTTGCTCAGGATGGAGAAGTAATGATCATTCAGAAAAACAATTGTGAAGCCATGGCTGCTGAGGATTTTGACCAGCTGTGTACCGTCATGAAAGGGCGTGCTGCTGAAGAAACAAAGTTGAAACAAGCCAGGCAATCAGTAAAAAAATCATGTATATCTGTCAAACAGCTTGCTCAATTATTGGATTATCTGCAACTGGACGAACACCGGCTTGATTTAGCTAAGTTTTCTTATGATTATTGCAGTAACCCGGACAAATATGCTAAAGTAGTGTTGCCAAAGATGAAATCAGCAGACAGCACTGAATCCTTGAACAATTTTTTGGATCAACAGTAATTTTAGATAAGGGTTTGCGCAGCATAGCGGGATAAAATAATGCCCGCCGCCATAGCGACATTCAGCGATTCTGTTTTACCCACTTTTGGAATAGTGATGGGGGTAGACAAGTCCTTGAGTTGATCAGATAAACCTTGAGATTCAGAACCCATGATCAGAGCACTTTTTTTCGGGAAATGAATCGTAAATGCGTTTTCTCCCTCCATATCTGCACCAAAAAATTCATAACCCACCGATTTCAGCTCCGGAATAACAGTAGTGAGTGCTTTGTAATGAACCTGCACCCTGAAAATGGCACCCATAGATGCCTGAACTACTTTGGGATTATAAAGTTCAACAGTGGTAGGTGAGCAGATAATAGTTTGAACACCAAACCAATCAGCTGTGCGCAAAAGCGTTCCCAAATTACCGGGGTCTTTCACTTCATCCAGCAGTAATAGCATCCCTTCTTGATCGCCCGGAACAATATCCACCTCAGTAATGTGGAGCACAGCCAATACATGATGAGGAGATTTTAATCCCGAAATACGCTGCAATTCTTTCTCACTGATTGCTTTAGAAGAAACAGTTTCGGGAATGCTGACAGAACAGTTTTCAGTATAATAAATGCAGTCAATCAAGCTACTGTCTTCTCTGAGCATCTCATCAAGTAGTTTTTCACCTTCTACCACAAATTTATTTGCCAACTGGCGATTTTTTTTTTGTTGAAGACCGCGTATGAATTTTATTTCATTTTTTGAGAGAGACATGCCTTATTCGTTTATTTTTGTATCAACTTTGGCTGAATTTTCAGGGTTTACCAAAGATAGCGTTATTCATGAACATTCGATTTCTAACATATTCACTTATTTTTTGTTCGGCAATGACATTGTTCAGTTGTCGTCAGGCAAAATATGTTCCGGATGGTTATTATTTGATAAATGACAATGAAGTGGCCTTTAAGCAAGTAGAAGATGGAGAAGTGAGTTGGGAAAAATCTCATGATTTACTGAATAAAGGAGAGATGAAGACACTTATCAGACCCCAACCCAACTCAAAAATCAGGCTTTTTATTTACAATCGAATCGATTCAGCGAGATATCAAAAACAGTTGGAAAGAAAACGAGAAAAATTCAAACGGAAAAATGAAAAAAAGCAAGAGAAAGTAGAAAGAAAAAATCAGAAACGAATTGAGAAAGCCCGGAAAAAAGACAAAGATTTTTATAAAAAGAAAGAATTCACCCCTAAACCTACGCGACTGGGGTGGCGTCATTGGGTCATTGATAATTGGGGAGAAGAACCGATTTTACTGGATACCGGAAAAGTAAGCAGATCTCGGCAACAACTAAGGGTGTATTTATCTCAGAGGGGATTTAAATATGCTGAGGTGCACGATTCAATCAAGTACAATGAGAAAAAACAGAAAGCAGAAGTTACTTATTATGTAAATCCGGGAAAACCTTATCGCATCCATTCATTTAAGGTACATGACATCCCGCGGAACAGCCAAATCAAGAAGTTGTATCAAGATATGGTAAGGAAGGAATATACTGATATCCGTAAAGGAGATTTATTGGATGAAAAAACCTTAGAAAAAGAACGGGAACATTTTGTTACGTTTTTGAAAGATAATGCCTATTTCGGTTTTACCTCAAATTATGTCAACTTTATTGTGGATACTACAGTAGGAAATTATCAGGCAGATGTAGTGATGTATATCAAAGAGAAAACACTACCGGATCCCAATAATCCGGATACAACGATTACTACAAACCACCACACCTATTTAGTCAATGATGTGTATTATAAGTTGTATAATACAGACAGTGCCTCTTTTGATAATTACCCCGCTTTTATTGAACGTTGTAATCAATTGGGGATTTCTCCCATTCAGCAAGGGAAATACGCATTATTAGATACATTATTTATTCAAGACACGGTAATTTACACCACCTATCTTAATCTCAACTCAAACAGGAGAAAAGACCACGACCTAAAAGTGTTTCAAAAATTTACGGATACCAATATTTATTACAAAGGCTATTTTATCTTCAATGAAAAACCTTTTGTTAATCCCGATTTACTGGATAAGCAAAACTTTCTTGAACACACATCATCTGAAGAGAAACATTATGCAAAAGATTACTATATCGACCGAACCTACAAGAGTTTTTTGCGTCTGGGAGTCTTTTCAAGAATAACACCAATCGTAGAAATTACTCCCGGAAAACCCTTGGGTAATACTGTGGATGCGACTTATGAACTAACACCTTCTCCCCGTCAACAGTTTACCATAGAACCCCGGGCAACCAATACATCTAGTATCTTGGGGATTTCAGGAATGGTGAGTTATAAAAATAAAAACCTATTTAGAACAGCCAATCAACTGGAGATAAAAGTAGAGGGAGGGTTTCAATCGCAACCCCTTGTTGTCGGAGGTGATACCGAAGGCTCAAAGGTGCTTCAATTTAGGGGGTTGAATACCTTTGAATGGGGGCCGGAGATCAATTACGAAATTCCCAAATTCTTTCCCATGAGCCGTACCATGCAAGAAAATATATCCAAGCGGTCTTTTCCTTCTACAAACATTGGGGTCTTGTACAATTATCAAAAACGGGTTGAGTTTATACGGCATATCTCTGAATTTTCTTATCGTTGGAAATTTCATTCTGCCGATCAAACACAGATTTTCACCGTTACACCTCTACGTTTTGATTATATCTTTTTAGATAAAGATCCGGAGTTTGATGATCGTTTGAATGCCACCAATGACCCCTTTTTAATTAATTCATACAGTGATTTCTTTTCATTGGGAATACTCAATTTTAGTCACGAATACACCAATGCACGATTAAAGGATAAAGATAGAAAATCAAAACATGTCTTTAGTAATACATTTATTTTGACCGCTTCAGGACTCATTTTAAATACGATTTATGCCTTGTCAGATGATGAACTGAACTTTAAAGACGCATTTTCAGAAGATGGAAAAGAATTGTTTGCCGTACCTTATTCACAATATGGAAAAATAGAAAACACATTTATTTTCAACCAAAAAATGAAAAAGAAACACAGTTTGGTATATCGTTTAATTACCGGTTTGGGAGTAGCTTACGGAAATGCCATCTCCTTGCCGTATACACAAAGTTTTGTAGCAGGAGGCTCTAATGATATCCGTGCTTTTGATGCCCGAACCATGGCTCCGGGAGCAACCCAAACCTACACCCAGCCCAATGCTACTTCTACTCAAATTGGGGATGTTAAACTGGAGCTGAATGTTGAATGGCGGTTTAAAATTGGGGGAATATTTCACGGTGCCATTTTTACAGATGTTGGAAATATCTGGAAACTAAATCCCGATCCGAATAACCCCAATGATTTGGGAGTTTTTAACTTTGACACCTTCTACAAGCAAGTGGCTATTGGCACGGGATTTGGGGTAAGAGCAGATCTGGAGTTTTTGATCCTTAGGGTAGATTTTTCATGGGCGATTCACAATCCGTATTTGGATCCCGGAGAACGTTGGTGGCTCACAGGTCCAAAAGATAATTACCTGCAATACTTTAAAACAGATGCGGATGGTGATCCGGTGAATTATGTATCTCCGCATGGGTTAAATATAAATTTTGGTATTGGTTACCCTTTTTAAGTATGAAATTTATTTTAATTATTTTCTGTACCCTCATAATGCTCTCAGGATTTGCTCAGTTTGAAAATGTGCAACTCCCCAGACCGTCCAAAGCTGTTTACCCTTATTCACAGGTAGAGCCTTCTATTTATATCAATCCCAAAAACACCAATGAAATTATTGCCGGAACCGTAATGAATGATTATTATTATTCAAAAGATGGGGGCAAAAGCTGGAAAGCAAAATCCATTAAAAGCAAGTGGGGCGTTAACGGTGACCCCTGTATGTTGATAGACACCCTGGAACGGTATTTTTATTTTCACCTTTCCAATTACAAGGGAGAGTCTTTGGCCGGTGGGATTGTATCCCAATATTCTAAAAAGTTAAAAGGAAAGTTCAAGTATGAAGGACACACTAAAATTAACGGTAAGTATCACGACAAACAATGGGTGGCACTGAACCCAAAAAATAATCAACTGTACATGACGTGGACACAGTTTGACGCTTATAACTCAAAGAAAAAATCGGACAGAAGTAATATACTGTTTTCTAAATCTTCAGATGGGGGATTAAATTGGTCAGACCCACTTGATATTTCTTATTATTCGGGAGATTGTCAAGATAATGATGAAACGGCAGAGGGCGCAGTACCGGCGATTGGCCCTAATGGAGAAATTTATGCCGTATGGGCGCGTAATGATTCATTGTGGTTCAACTATTCTCTGGATGACGGCAAAAGCTGGTTGGAGAAAGAGGTGTTTGTAGAAACACAGCCCGGTGGATGGGTGATTGATATTCCGGGATTATTCAGGTGTAACGGCCTGCCTGTTACGGTTTGTGATCAGAGTAATTCACCAAATCGCGGAACCATTTATGTAAATTGGGGCGATCAGAGAAATGGACTAGACGATAGCGATATATGGCTGATTAAATCTACAGATGGCGGTAAAAATTGGTCCGCCCCCATCCGGGTAAATGATGATACATCCGGTCATCATCAATTTTTAAGCTGGATGACAATCGACCCCACCAATGGGTATCTCTATTTTGTTTTTTATGACCGCAGAAATCATGACAATCGTAAAACAGATGTCTACCTTGCGGTATCTAAAGATGGGGGAGAAACTATTGAAAATTACAAGATCAGCACCTCACCTTTTACCCCTAATCCGAAAATATTTTTTGGGGATTATACTAACATTTCTGTTCACAATGGTGTAATAAGACCCATTTGGACACGTTTAAATAAAGGGGAAATTACAGCAAATGTAGCCCTCATTCATCAACACCAACTGGAAAATAAATAGGAGAGCTGCATGCAGATATCCATCATTATAGTGAATTACAACGTTGAATTCTTTTTAGAGCAATGTTTAAATTCTGTTTTTTCAGCACTTAAGGGAATTGAGGCCGAAGTGTTTGTGGTGGATAACAATTCCATTGATGGTTCTTTAGACATGCTGCACGCTAAATTTCCTCAGGTGAAATTGATCGCGAATAAAGAAAATGTGGGCTTTTCCAGGGCAAACAATCAGGCTTTGCGGTTGGCAGAAGGAAAATATCACCTCTTGTTGAATCCGGATACCATTGTAGAAGAAGACACTTTTGAAAAAGTTATCCAATTCATGGATGAGCATCCTGAAGCAGGCGGGTTGGGAGTGAAAATGATCGACGGAAAAGGAAATTTCTTACCCGAATCAAAACGGGGATTACCAACGCCAAAAGATGCTTTTTATAAAATTTTTGGCTTGTCACGCCTTTTTAAAAGATCCAGACGGTTTGGTCGTTATCATCTCACTTATTTGGATAAAAATGAAGTCCATGAAATAGAAATACTTTCCGGCGCATTTATGTTGCTGCGAAAAGAAGCTCTGGATAAAGTAGGCCTGTTGGATGAGGATTTTTTTATGTATGGAGAAGATATTGACCTCAGTTACCGCATTGTGTTGGGAGGATATAAAAATTACTATTATCCCAAAACACGCATTATTCATTACAAAGGAGAAAGTACCAAAAAAAGTAGTGTCAACTATGTTTTTGTGTTCTACAATGCCATGATCATTTTTGCCAAAAAGCATTTTTCCGAAAAAAATGCCCGCATCTATTCTTTTTTGATCAATCTGGCGATTTATTTTCGAGCCGGGGTGGCAATCGCCAGTCGGTTTGTAAAACGAGCGATAGTTCCTCTGATTGATATCACTTTTATCATTTTGGGATTGTTCTTAATCGCAGAAAACTACCAGCAAATTGAGCAAAAGGTCATTCCTGAAGATTTGTTATTCATTGCCCTGCCAATCTACGGTTTCATTTGGTTTTTGTCACAGGTATTTTCAGGGGGATATGATCCTCCCATCCGTTTGTATAAGAATGGAATTGGGGTAATAGTGGGAACCGCCATTATTTTAATAGGATACGCCCTTTTAAGCAAAGACTATCAGTTTTCCAGATTGATCATTCTGCTGGGAGGCCTGTGGGTTTTGATTTATTATGTACTCTCTCGCATCATCTTACATTTTTTGGTGGATGAAAACTACAGGATCGGAGGATCCAGAAATAAGCGATTTGTAATTGTGGGAGATGCGAATGAAGCAGAACGCGTGCATCAAATTTTGGAACAAACTAATTCTAAAATTCAATCGGTTATTTTTCTCTCCCCAAATGATCAGCTTACCCATGACAAATTTATCGGAACATTGAGTCAGCTAGATCAAGCGGTAGATATCCATAAGATTGATGAGGTGATTTTTTGCGCAAAAAACATCAGTGCAGCAGAGATCATTTCAAATATGCTGTTACTGGAAGAACAAGGGGTGAATTTCAAGATCGCTCAACCTGAAACCTCTTTTTTAATTGGGAGTAATTCAATTGATTCTCAAGGAGACCTTTATGTTTTGGACATTAACCGGGTGAACAAACCGGCAAATCGAAGAAATAAGCGTTTGATGGATATGGGTTTGTCACTGATTCTTTTACTTTTTTCTCCTATTTTGATCTGGGTATTTAAGAACAGAAAACAGTTCCTGAAAAACATGTTTGCTGTGTTTTTTGGGCAGCTTTCTTTTGTGGGCTATGCCAAAATTCAACACGCTTCCAACTTGCGTTTGCCCTCTATTCGTCGGGGTGTTTTATCAGCATCACTGATGGTTCCTGCCAACGATCCTGATCATGATGCCATTTCCCGCTTGAATCTGATCTACGCCAAAAATCATTCATTGATCATGGATCTGAAAATTATTTTTAAAAATTTCTCCCGATTAGATCAATAGATTATTGACAGCTGCCGTTTGGGTGAGTATAAGGCACAATCGAGACTTTTGCGGCAGCCTTGGGAGAATTAAATTATCCGCATTAAAAATGCTATGCTTATGCTTCTAATTTGAAGATCACATTCGTTTTGAAAACGAGCGCGAGGGGGAATCAGCGTTGGGGAGACAGCATTAAAAAAATCAAAAGCAAGACAGAAATTTAAACATCAGTGGATTTTGGCGGTGAGTCCTCTTTCGTTAAGGGCTTGTCGCAATGGGCGTAATTTTTTGAATTCGCCTTCTTTTACGGCACATTTCCCATTATAATGAACAATCCAAGTGCATTGTTCTGCCTGAACCAACTCATGTTTGCATACCTTTATCAAAGCGTCAATTACCTGATCAAAGGTGTTTACATCATCATTGTAGAGTACTAAACTTCTACTCTTCTCTACCTCTCCTTTGTTCGCTACTTTTTCTCTAACATCCGTTTCTACCATATCTCTCTAATTTTCTGATATACCTAGTATTTTTAATGCTTTTTCAATAGGTATCTGACTATATTTATGATACGCCACAATTTTAGCATCATTGAATCCCTTTGCCTTTAAATCTTCCAGTTTCTTTTTTGCCTTCTCATAATCATAAATATTTTCTGTGAAAAAGACAAATTCTTCGTCAAATGTTTCTTCTCTGAGTATTTCTTCATCCGGATTATCAAAAAGTACTTCGGTAAATTCTTGTGGTACTTTTTTATAAAATCTACCTACTTCAATGTGAAAATAAACCGCCTCAGGATGATAAATGTACTGGTCTGCATCAATTCCCTCATGCCCATCATATTTTTTTAACTGACCTACTGGTTCGTCATTGAGTATTTGCTGTGCCTGTAACATAGGTATGGCATCATACTTATAATAAGCGACCACCTCGATATTTTCAAATCCAAGGTCAGAAAATTCTCTGAGAACAGGTTCCAATTCACTCACCGAATTATATTTTTTGGAGAGTAAGTAAATATTTCCTTCAATATCTTGTTCGGTATAAATCAAACCTTCTGCCTGTAGCATCACGGTTGCATATTCACCTGGCACTTCATTTTCAAATCTGCCGAGTTTGGCTCGGAAATAAACACCTTCTTTGAAAAATTTTTCAGAATGATCCTTTTCACCATCTCCAACAGATACGATATAAGCATCTTTAAATCCTTTTCCAATCATTTCATCCCTGCGGGCTTCAGCACCTGATTTAGAATGATACTCCCCTGTAAAATACAATATGTTATCTTCTAAATCACTGACAGAAAGAATCCCTTCATCTTGATTATTCAATAAAAGATCTGTAAAATAAACCGGTACCGTTTCTTCAAAAAATCCAAGATTTATACGGTATGGAGGTCCCTTATCTTCTTTGGAAATCTGAAAAATATTTGTATTAGATTCCACTTCATTTTCAATAGGGTCTTCAGTTGAATCAGGCTCTTCTGTCGTATCAGGGTCTTCAGTTGTATCAGGATCTTCTGTCGTATCAGGATCTTCAGCAGTAACCGCTCCATCACCAAAATTGGTGGCTGCATTTTCCGGTGAATTATACAAAGCGGATTCTCCCTGCTCTTCCAGTATCTCATTTGCCCGACTGATACTGATGCGTTCTCCATTGAAGTAGGCTGTAACAAAAGCATCCGTAATGCCTACCTCAATCACTTCCTCTTTTCGAATATTTGCCTGAGGAACGGAAGTAAACATTCCGGTTGAATACCGCACATTTCCATTATCCAGACGCTGGCTGTTCAAGGGTTGGGTATTATACAACACCTTCGGTTCAACCGGCTTTGAATACACCCCAATCTGAACGGTAAAGAAAAGACCTTTTATAATCTCTACCTGATTGGCTTTTGCCGCTTCAGGAAACTGTGTATAATAACTCACCAATTCTTCTTCTTCATTGTTTTTTGGTTGTATGGTTTCATTCGTAGTGGTATTATTATTGGTGTTAGTGTTAGTACCATTGGTATTGCCATCCGTATTCGTTCCATTATTTGTCGTTACCTCATTATTCGTCTCAGTGTCGTTGTTATTCGTTGTTGTGTTATTATCCGTAGTTGTATTGTTATTTGTTGGTGTGGCAGCAAATTCTTCTTCCCGGACGGTTCCTTCACATTCAATTCTACCTGCCTCAATTTCTCTGGCTTCTCTTAAAGAGATTCTTTCTCCATTACAATACGCCACTACAAAAGCATCACTATATCCGGTATCTCTAATTTTATTCCGGGCTGTATTTGCGGTATTTTCTTTGGTAAAGTAACCGGCCATGAATCTTGTTATGCCATTAGGAAGGCGTTGTCCGGAAATAGGTGCAAACTCTTTATAATAATCCTGTGGCAATGGATTTTTAAATGCGCCCACCTGTACTTTATACACTAATCCTGAGGTGCTTTGATCGATCGGAATTTTTTTATCCTCATTATACACGGCTTTATCTGTCGTTCTAAAAATATCAGTAGCCACCACTTCTGGTGCTTCAAAGTCGGCCGCCAATGAGTCTGGCGGAGTTGAGACAGCCTCTCTTGGGCTGATATTATTGGCCGACATGGCAATCATATCTTCACTTACTTTTCCACCTGCCTGCTCCAGAGCATCATTAGCAGTAGCTAAATCATTCATTGCGGATTCCTTGTACTTCTTTTGTTCTTTTCGTAATTCGTTAATCTTTTTCTGATCTTCCTGTAGATTCGGATCATTTTTCAATTGATTATCGATATCAGAACCGTCTTCATACGTCACGATCGCAGCCTTTATTTTTCTTTCCTGATTTTTCTTAATGTTTTCAATTTCTTCCTCTATATCATTGGCCTTTTTTAAATTTTCATTGGCAGATTCATTAGCGGCATGAAATTGCTTATACTCTTCTGTAGACACAAGATCTTCTACCGTTTCTTCATCCGGTTGTTTGCCACTGCCTGATATTTTTTGTGCTATAAGTTCATCTTCTTGCAATTTAATCTCTGCGGATTTTTCTTTGATCTTTGCCGCTTCACTTCTCAATTCCTCTGCTTTGGTATCTGCTTCTGTAGCTTCAATCAAAATGGCTTCCTTGTATTTCTTTTTCACTGTTTCAGCACTATCCCTGAGTTCATTTGCTCTGTCGCTGTATCCATTTGCGCGAATTTCCAATTCTTCTGCTTGATTCAACAACTGTGTTGATGTTCTTTCATTTTCATTTTCAGCAACATCTGTTATCACCACTTCTTCTTCCGCTTCTAACTGATTTATGACCCTGGCAGCTTTGTAAGTTCTTCCTGCGTCTTTCACTAATTCTTTCGCTTCATTCTCCTTAACAATTGCCGATTTTAACAGCTCATTCGCTACTGTCGGATCTTTTTCATTTTTTGCTTCAGACCGCAATTCATCTGCCTCGCGCATCAGCTGCTCTGCTTTTTGAGTGGCTGAATTTGCTGCTTTCATCTCAGAGTCTTCAGCATTATTGGCCGAAGCAATCACCTCATCCATTTCTATTGCTTTTTTCTCTTTGGTAAACTCATCATCATTTACCGTTGCCAAATCCTCTATTACTTCATTCTCTAATTTTGCTTTTTTATCGGTGGCCTTATCGATTTTTTTCTGAATTTTCTCCTGATCTTTTTCTGATTCAGACGCTTCCTTTTGTTCCTTCAAATTAGTTATTTCTTCATCCAACTCATTGATCTCATTTAGATCATCCTGATGCTCACGCATAGTCTCCCGACCGCTTTCTGTACTAAAATCATCCGCTGTCAAATCTGAAACATTTCCACTGCTTAATGCATCAATGCGTCTTTGATTTTGTGCCATTTCATTGCGTTTTGCCTCTTTCAATTCTTCGAGTTTGGCAATTTCTTCCTTAATTACTTCTCTGAGTTCAGGTTTATCATCTTGCTCATTTTGTAAATCAGCTACTTTGCTGTCTATCGCTTCAATCAGTTGTTTATTTAACCGGTTTTCTTGTGACAGACGATCTTTTTCTTCCAAAGCAGTATTTTCTCTTAATTCTTGCAGCTTCAATTCATAATCAGGAACTAAAGAGCCTATTGTAATTTCAGTACGACTCTGGTCAGTACCTTCTATGAGGTTTTCTGAAATTTCCACTTCTCTTTGTTTGGCTGCTTTCATATTTTGCAGACTTTCTGTTCTTTTGTCCAACTTATCACTGAAATCAGGATGCGCTGTCTTCAATGATTCCAGACGGTTTATTTCCTGATCGATTTTTTGGATCAATTTTTTATTCAGATCGATTTTCTTTTGCGCTTTCTGTTTTTCACTCTGTGTAGATAAATTGATATTGTCCATTTCATCTTCATAAGATGGCATTAGTTCTTTAACCGTAGCCACCTCATTCATATCCAACAACTCCTGGTTGGTAGCGGTATTATCTGTGGTATTATTGTCGGTTGTGCCGTTATCTGCTGTGGAAGAAAGTTCGGTTATGCGATTTTCACTGTTTTCAATTTCATTTTTCTTGGCTGTTTTCATATTCTCCAGCCCTTCTTTTCTCTTCTCCAGTTTATCGCTGAAATCAGGATTTGCAGCTTTCAAATTATCCATTCGATCAATTTCTGCATCTATTTTGTTGATCAATTCTTTATTCAGTGTG
>JBBDID010000042.1:0-98877 GCA_040880585.1 Crocinitomicaceae bacterium
GTTTTTGAATTTGGGTCTGAAGTATGATGACCTGAATTCAAAAATCATGCAAGCTGTCACTGCAATCCGGGGTGGAACATCATGTTCACGTTCCGGGATTTCTCTTACTCACCACTGAAGTGAGGAACGAACGTTTTTTGAATTTGGGTTTGAAGCATGAAAACCTAAATTCAAAAATCATACAAGATTTCAAAGAATTTATTTTTGTCAAACATCATTACATTTTTGAATTCCATTTTTATCGTTCACAATTCAAGCAACTGTTTTCACTGTAACATATAAAAAAATGCTCATATTTGTTGCTAATTTGATTTTCCGGTATAACGGTTGTTACTTCAAAGCCGAAAGAGAAAAATAAGTATATAAAGGATCATTTATGAATGTGCAAAAATCTGCTGCCCCGTTTGAATACATGGTTCTGGATATAAAAGTTTGTGGTACTGATGCCCGTACCGGGAAAACTGCTGTACTCATTTTATTTATGGATTGGCAAACCGGGATTGTTTTTCATAATTTGTACACTACACAAACAGGAAAAGGGGTGTTGGTTAAATTTCTCAGGTATATTTCTAACAAATACAATTTTGGAGACCTCAAAGTCTCTTATAAACTCATTACTGCTTTTGAAAAACCGTTTGAGACTGTGATTAAAATGTTTCTTAAGGATGCCAGTGAAATTATTTTTGATCCGGAACTGGCTAATGCTATTGCTGAGCAGGTAAGGGGTAAATTTGTTAATATGCAATAAAATAAACTTGTGAGGTAAATAACTGGCAGCAGCAGCACATTTATCGACCGAAACGAAGTGTAGGTTGAGCTAATGCAACTGCGAATAACGGATGTCTTGTTCAAGAAAGTGTTATGGTTTGCTGGGGTATGGGGTAAAAGAGTGTTTGAGTAAGAAAAAACGAAGCAACGAAGCAACGAAGCTATTGCGTAGCGGGAGATATTTAGCTTAAAAAACATGAATTTTGAAACATAGTAATACATATTCTTTTCAAATTTTAAAACACTAAAACTAAGACAGTGATAAAGCTTATTTGTGGATTAATTACAACCTTGATAGGATTATATATGCTTTTTTTTATAGAAAAGGTCAACTTAAATTTATATAATGCATTGTTTATAGGCGTAGCGTTAAGTGTTATTGGTATCTTAATTATGACTAAAAAAAACAGAAGTAAAAAAAGCAATAACTTGCCTTTTGAGAAAGCCATTAAAAAAATAGACAATTGTGCACGAATGAAGGTTCCAAATAATGAAATTAGTATAACGGAAGAAACAAATGTTGTACATCAAAGGGAAACTGAAAGGACACTTTTTGGAATTAAAGAAATACACCAAACAGTACCTAAACATGATTATCAACATAGCACCTATATCAGTTATTATAGCCAAGAACTCGACCATTTATTTATTCGGGAAATAAATAAAAATATACAAACGGTTGAGTTCATATTAGCCGACAAACAAATTACTGCTTATATTTTTTATAATACAAAAAAGGTTGATGATTATTATTTTTTTATTTCTGCATTCGATTAAAGATTGAAAACAGTTCGATAGTATCATTCATTTGGTTCAATATAATTAATTCTTTTACCAAACTATCTTTCTGATTATAATAGTATAAGTGCCTTTCTGTTAGTATTTCTTGTGAATCAACACTGTTCAAACGAAATGTAGATTTTTCAATTAGTTTATTGCCTTGGTATTTGAATTTTTCTTTAACAAGAGAATTAATTTTACAAACCAAGTTACCCTTATCATTATATTGATAGATTTCCGTAATACCTCGCCATTTAATGGAATCTATCTTGCCTTTTGAGTTGAAATAAATGATCTTCTCATTTTTATTACCATCAAGTGTCTTAATTGTTGTAATCAGATCACCCTGATACTGATAATCCACTTGAGATACATTATCAAAAGGTTCTGAATATATTTGCCTGACAAGGCGGTTATCACTGTATTTATTCTCAACTTTTATATCATAAACTTCTTTACTTAAATGGTTAATTAAACTAACCTGCTTAAGATTACTATTATAATCATATAGCCAATAAACATCTAAAAATATTTTGTTATCTCTAAATAATAATTGTCTTTTTAACTTGCCGTTTTTATACCTTGAGAACTTTTTAAGGCTTTCGTCATTTGCGGAAAATTTATATCTAAAAAAATTTGCGCTATCTATATACACAGTATGTGAAAGAATAGAACTATCGGAGTCCGTGAATAACCACGTTGTTTTTTTGCACTGATATGATTTATCTGATGATTTATGAGCCTCACAAGAAAGCCACAGAATGGTCATCATCAGAAAAAATGCTTTATTTTTCATTAATAGAAAATTAATTATTGACCTGATTCAAACCCACCCCAAATACGACCAAAACCGCCTGCATCTTCAGAGGTGCTGTATAAAATATCGTTGTTTCCTTCACCACCATTTTCTATTCCATGTTCCTGTGCATATGTATATATCTCATGTTTATACTGAATTTTTCCGTCTTTTATAGCTTTTAAAATTTCATCACACACCCCTGTCCATGCAAATCTGGTATAAAGAAAATAGTCCCCAGCAACCTCTTCCTGGGTAGCCTTTAGGCCAGAATTTATAGCGCTTTCTAATTCAGAATAATGTGCATTATAAAAAATATCTTTACTATAGCTTCTGTCTATTTCATACTCAAAAGCAATTGCAACAAAACTAATAGGATGTGGAATATAGGAAACTGCGCCTAATGGAGAAACATTCTCTGGATGTTGCGTCATCTCATGAAATGCCATACCAGCCGTTAACAATGTGAATGATTTACTTATTGTACTCTTAGCTGTACTTTTTAAGAGTGCGGCTTTCTGTGTTTTACCAACCACATTTGCTTTGGCAGCTTTATATTTAACCTCTGAAGGGTTTGCAACAACTTTCTTGGGGCCATTGAGTGTACCAACTTTTTTAGTATTACTCTTTTTTACGACTATTTTTTCCTCTGTAATAGTTTTTACTTCTTTATCTATCATACTGTGCTTTTTGGCTTTAACAGTACTACCATCTTCTAAAGTCAATTTACCACTCTCGTAATCCTTAATCATTTTTTTAAATCTGCTTAAAGCTACGGATTTACCAGCTTTAATTTCATCAATTGATTGCCTTATTGAAAGATTCTGAGCAAGTTCTTCGGCGGCTTCTTGACTTAAATTTATGCCTAATTTCTTAGCGAATTTCTTTATAATACCTGCATCACTGTCATCAGAATCAGGATCATCTTTATCCTCAGGAGGACTTTGTTCCAACCCAAGTGGATCAATAAAATATATTGGATCATTAGCAAAAGCAACAAACGGACTTTGCCACGGGAACTTTGCAGCAAGAGGGTCAAGCGACTTCCACCTACCCAATCTAGGGTCATATTGTCTAAACTGCGTAGTATAAGAGTTCCCTTCACCACTCACTTCATCATCCTTTTCCATTCCAGCACCACCGAATCTGTAGTTTCCACCGGAAATTTTTCCATGACGGCCAGGAATTAACATGTGGTATGGAAAATATTCCGAGTAAGAAACCACATCAGCCTCAAACCAATCCGTCACATCATCTGTATTATCATCTACCGCAATTTTACGGTCAGAAATTATTTCTAATGGAGACCCTAAATGATTCACAAGCTCATAAAATTTACTCCCTAAGATACGATCTTCAAAACATTTTCCAATACCCGGCTCACGCTTTATGTACGTACTCTGCGGTGAATCATCCAGTTCCACCACTAAATCCCCGGTAAACGCCCCTGCAACATCCTCTTTAATATGAATGTAATAAATAGAACCTGCTGAAACTTCTACATTATACGCCGTATAACCACTTGCCTGCGCATTGATATCATCTACCATAGTCTGCACCTGTTCTTCAGTAGTTAAACCGGTATCCCACGTCAATGTTGAGATCACAACACTTTCATGTATGATCTCAACCACACTGCCATTATTCGGCGTAAACGCCCCAAACTGTATCACGGCAGAATTCAAGCCGTCATTATTGCAATCATTAATTAGATCATCAGCAGTACTCACGGTTTCATTCTCGGTGTTCATGCCTAATCGTGATCCGCCGTAGATCATGCTTTCAATGCGGTGTAAATCCCCATTGGTTGAGTCCATGTCATAAATAGCCATAGTAATTCCATTAGCATCACAGCCATAGTAAGTAAACTTCCAGTCATCCGCTGCATTGATTGTTGTACCTGTACGTGTAATCTCCACTTTCAACGTTCTCATCCCCATAGGGTCATACTCAAAATACACATCTGATTGCTCTGAAGTAGATGTTCTGTATATTCGCTTGATCTTTCCGTTGGGATACCAATCTATGTAATCAATTTCTTCTTCTTCATCAGCTTTCAAAGAACCGTCTGAATGATATTCATAAAAAATACCATCACCGGTTGTCTTGCTCTCAGAAATGATGTCACCAAAACCACCCGCACCTGTTTGGCTTGCTTTATCATAAAGTGTATCCAGCTTATTTGTACCATCAATATATGTATATTCAAACTGATCCATGTCCATATTGGTGCCATGCGCCATACGGTTGAGCTGAGTGATGTTTCCATTTGGATCATACTCTACATGAACTTCGTATTCTCCTAAATTTCCGGGTCCGGTGGTATTGATTCGGGAAGCATCATCCAGCGTATTGTAATATTGGCTTTGATCATCAATGATATTGGCTGATGTAAACACATGACTCTCCTTAAACCTATGCAACTGATCGTAATGATAGGTCGTTGCCAACGGATCTTGTTTTGTGCCGTCTGTTTTTGTCGTACTACTAATAATAGAAGTTATATTCCCATTAAAGAGTTCATCCACATCCGTTTCAAATGCTGAACCTGATATATCCACCAAATGGTTCGTAAAACCTGTCACCCCATCTGTGATGGCTTTGTAATCGCCCTCATAATAGCCAATGGTGTAAGAAAGTACGTCCCGTGCGTGTAGTGCATGAATGTCATCTTCGTAATTGTCATACTCAACAGTTGGGTCTGTTTTCCCGTCCTTACCCATATCATAATCAGGATTCAGCACACCTGAGTTGAGTGATTTTAACCAGCCATGCAAAGTATACGCATAATCCATCCCCTGCACCTTCATTTCACCAATTTCTGTCCTGGCTAAATAACCATCTTCACGGTATTCATAATTCGCATCCCTGTCCCAGATCTGCCCGTCATCTGAGGTCCACACTTCTTTTAACCTATTATCCTTATCGTATCTATAATGATGTATATACTGATCCTTTTTACCTTTCTGGTAATAAATATAATTAGGGTTGCCCGAGATCAAATCATACTCATAATCCGTTCTCCTGTACTGGTTGTTATAAGCTGTCAGTTCCGCCACTTCCTGCAAATAAGACCGCACGTTCCCATGCACGTCATAGTTGTAGTGGTTGATGTAATCGGGTTCAGGGTAAACCCAACTCCCCCCGGTAGTTTCAACATATCCTGTAATCACCGCGGCAGCCGTTATACGGTTCCGGTTCGTCTGTTCATTGTAAAACGCCCCAAACTCCGTTTCTGCATCTGAATCATACAGTGCATCATAAAAGATTAATGTGATGTTGTTTTTCACTACCGGTTCTGAGCCTGTAGTGGCAATATCATCATCTAACCAATTGGCCAGATCTGTTTCATCTTTAGCTATGGCATACGTCATCACATCTGCCTGAATGATCTCCCCAACTTCACTCACCCTGCCAATCTCATCATAAACGGTATACGAATACGCATCCACATTATTCCCCGTCTCGTAATCATCCGTCATGATCCCCTTATAAAAATCATTGGCTTGCCTGGCGTTTTGCGAGACGACTAACCTTCCGATATGGTCATACCAGTACTTACTCGTTCCGCCATCCGGTGTGCTGACTTCTACTACCTGGTTCAGGGAATTGTGTTTGTAGGTGGTTTCATACGTATGCGCATTGTATATCGGTGAACCCGTTCCGTTCAGGGCATAATCTTTAGCCTGGGCAATTTCCGTTGCATTTAATTTATCAACTCCCTTCGGTGGTACGGTTTTGATGAGATTGCCTGAAAGGTCATAGTAGAGTAGGGTATAGTGGTAACGATTGGCCTGGTAATCCATGTTGAATTCTTCATCACTTATCCCCATACAGGTGGTTTTGTAATTTTCTACAAAAAGATCATACTGGGTGTCCAGGTATTCTTCGTATTGTTGTTGTGCGCTTAGTTCAGCCTGTGCAATGATGTTTTCCATGCACGTATTACCGGTAGGCGGTTCGTATTCATTTGAGCAAATTTCAAAGTACAATTCTCCTACAGCGTTTACCAAATCATCTAAAATGCTGTGACAGCTCGTAATTTTCAATACATGTTCAGATGTTCCTCCGTTAAGGTCGTCCACTATAATTTTTACTCTAAAGACATTGAAATTTGTTGCAGTGCCGCCGGACATGATGTCATCCTGAATCACATAGACCTCATTAAAACTAATTATGCTTCCGTAAAATTCTGCGGCATCAATATATCCGGCCGGTACACCATCAATTATTTCGATATCAATAGTGCATGCATTGCAGTTTGATCCTTGTAAATTAAATGACAGGTCATCATTAACATCAATAGTTTGATCATAATCAAAGTCCTCTACTGCAGGATCACCTGTACAGTCAGCATATAGAGATGAATAGAAGTATTCCGGTAGATTTTGGTGGTCATAATCAGTATGATCTGTTGAAAGATTATCCTGTGCTAATTTTTCTAATAAATCTGCCAGATCGTGGGCTTGCTGCCCTATGAAATTATAAATTGGCTCGGTGCTTGTACCTTCCAGACCTTCACATCCATTAATAAGTTCCAGTAAAACTTCATAAGTGAAATTAGTCCCTTCTGCATTATTAACATAAGCCGTAAAAAGCAAAGGATCATCATAGTAATTTATTGAATGCGTTGAATAAAATTCATCTACTAAACCAGAACTGGTTTTTATCATTTCTGCACAATCAATACAAACGGAATTACAAAAGCCATAAGTATTGTAAGTCACAATAGAGTCGTTTTCAAGGCTGGTCAATTCTGTCCCATCAATTACATTATCACTGTTAGCATCATAACTATCACAAAGACATTGTTCTTTGTCGAAGTCGTCCGGAATGAATCCATATAATGTTTCAAATTCAGATGGTGTATCAGATTCAGCGGCAAGCAAAGCCTCACACGCGCATTTATTTAAATAGTCTCTCCCTGAAACACACTGTTCATTAACATCCGGTTGATTGATTAAAAGATTTGTACAATCATTAGATAAAGATCCTACGTAATGCAAAAGCACATCTTCAAACGAAGCGTATACTGAATTTAAAGAGTCTGTTGAGACGTTATTGTCAAATTGAGTCAGTCCCATGCAGCCGCCTGCACAACCATTGGCGCAAACTTCAATTAGATTTACCCTAATTGAGTCATAATAGGGTTGTCCGGCTGTCCACGTTTGCCCGGCAGGCAGGTCATTGACACAGCCAGCTAACTGATCCATCCATAAATCAGCCTGGTCAGTACACATATCAGTACATATCGTATCTATTTCAAGGCTGGCGGAATCACTCTGTGCGCTCCAATCTGTTGTTCCGAGATTGGCCATATCATACCCCATAGTTGATCCAAAATTAAAATACCGTTTCGTTGAAGATGAAAAAGGGCTTGTACTACACGCCCCGGCGGAGGTTCCAACGCATGCCGCATCAGGACAATTGTTAGTCGCGTAATCTTCTTTGATCAATTCCAGTACCTGAAACCGCTTTGACATGTACAGCAATTTGAAATTTTTCCAGTGCAGATCGGCATTACACCCTTCCCCAAAATCAACAGAGGTCGTATCGTCCCCGCTCATGCCCACTGCCGCAGAATAGATTGGCCAGCCGTCAAATTTATCGTTCATAATGCTATCTACAGCTGTTTGCACACCTGTCTGATCATCATACGCATCTTCAAAAAGCGGATCTGCCACATCAGTTGTACAGGTAGAGGAAATATCAAAATACCCTGCCTGCTCAGCAGGATTGACATACCCTGAATTACAGGCCTCGGCATAAGTACCGATATCCATAAAGTCCTGCTCAAAATCCGCAATTCCCGGGTACTGATCACAAAAATCATAATAACAAAACTCCGGGTGATACTGAATCAGGGTCTCGGCCCATGAAGGCTGCCAGGCATTAAAGAATTCAGCAGTGGTAAGATCTTGCGGATCATCATCATAAATACCGTCATTATCTGCACAGACAAAACTTTGATTGCCATACTGGTCATAATACGTCAAACTGCTCATTTTCCAATGGCCGCCCAAATCGTTATTGGAGGCATTAAATACAGATAGATTATCTGTGGTATCGGTCTCACCATACTGTCCTCCGGGACTCATGTCAAGAATTAAAAGTGGTTTGATCGCCTCGCAAGAACTCAAGGTACCACAATCATCCAGGTAAGCTGTTCTTAAACTGTCATAAGTCGTAGAATCCTCCCCGGGGTTATTTGCAAGCCATACCGAATCGGTACCATATTCTATTAAAAAGTTGAACTCACAGGGTTCATATTCATCACAGGCAGTAAGGTCAATTTGTGAAAGCGCAGTGGCTAAAAAATCTGAGTAAGGTGTTAAACAGGTGCTGCTGTCTTTATATGCTTCCCAATAATAATCAATAGGGTCATTAGCTACTTTTAAGGTTTTGATGATTTGATAAGTACCGGATGAACAAAACTGCATGTTCCAGGTAGAATCAGAAGGAAACTCTTCAGAAAATACCAGGGCACTGTCTGCACAATCCACATTAAAACTGTCCACTTCAATTTTTCCCAGTGTATACGTTTTATGAAAGACACCATTGGCATCACTGATCACAATCGGTGAAACTGCGTCACCATCTGTAATTTCACCTGAGGCGGCATCATGCGGAATGACCATAATATCTAACTCATACACGCAGTCAAAACACATGCCCGAAGGCAGGCATTCTGTGAAGGCAGTACCCGTTACATCATAATTAAAAGTGTACACCACAGAAGGGTCAAGCACTGTTATCTGCGTTTCTACCTGCACGATACCGGGAGTAAAGGTGTCGTTATAGGCCATAAAATCTTTACCGGTGTCATTGGGTCCGTCATTACCTTCAATGGCTTCCAGGCCAACCGGGGCAGTTCCTTCCATATACGTAGCCACCGTTCTTCCCATTCCGTCAATCAGGGCAATAGAGAACTGCCCGTGTACATCTTTGGTAATAACCTTTGTGTAATTGATGACCTTGGCCGCATCATTTCCAAAAAGCTCCCACAACTCATCATCATCCGGGAGATCGTAGAAATATTCTGTATAATGCGCTTCATTCGGATCTAAACTATTTGTATCCGTTTCACCTAATTGATGGTCCGGCCCCAGGCCACCAACCCTTTTAATTCTCCCGGTACCATCCGGTGTATATTGTACGTGTACAAAAGGATACCCCTCTGCATCCGGCAGGTAGGCATTGAAACCTTCAATATCCGTGTTTTCATCACTATAGTAATGTGCCGCCCCCAAAGAATATGTTGCACTCATGGTATCTGCCGGAATATAAGTTCCGCAAGCATCCACAGGATTTACCTGGTCTAAATCAAAATGTGCTTTGCCGTAAGGCGTGTTCTGATCATACATATTGAGGTTGTCCACATAACCCAGGCGATTTTGATCTATCGGTGCGCTCATCACTCCCACAGCCGGCCTGCCATGATGATCATAAATTGTTGAGCCAACTATGATCTTATTTTGTGAATTTAATTTCGCCTGTGATTGCCGGGGTTTTAGAACGCCATCCATATAGGTCACCCCCACGCTTCTTACGCCATCTTCAATAAAACTCATGCCGGCCCCGTAATTGAATTGATGAGATTCGTGCGCGTACACTCGCTCAAAGTTTACGCCTTGCGTTCCGTAATTTGAAACTAAGCCTGCATCTCCACCGATTAATGCGTCTGAACTCCATGTTCCTTCAATTGGAACCTGGTAGTTATCACCATCACGTCCAATACCCCGGTACCGTAATAAGATGTATCCGTCACCGTAAATAAGCGGAATTGAATAGGTGTTTCTTCCCTGTACCCTCACACTTGAGGCGTTGTGAACAAAATCATAACTGAGTTGCGTCAAATCGGTTTGAACCACCGGGGTAGAACCGCTCAAGTTTCCGGTATAAGCATTCACCCATGTCCATTCCAGTTCATATTCCTCAGCACCGTCCAGCCACGGCCAGGTCACGATCAATTCACCATTCAAGGTATCCAGATTTAATGTTGGATCCGGAATATCATACTGATCAAAGTGATAGTAACGTTCAACAGTCACTTCATTTTCCAAAAAAATGGCATCTTTAAGCGAACTTGCCGTTGACCAACTGCCTGAACCGGGGGTAGCTTCGTATTCAATAGCAGTCACTTTTATTTTTACTTTTAAACCGCCTGTAAAAGCATAAACATCCCGGTCTTTATAAGTGGCACCGGATGCAGGATCATAATTAATGTCCAACTCCAGGCCCGAAAAAACGGTTGAATCCAGCACGCCATTGATCAGTTCAAAAATGGTAATATCCATTGTTAACCGATATGAATAGGCTGTAGAATGATATTCCAGGTCGGATTCATCAATGCCAAAAGTGATCTTGTTTTTAACTGACTGTATCGCAAATTCATTGGTCCAGAATCCCCCCTCTATCATCCAGTATTTATCGTCTGAGGCATCCAGGGTAGAGGAAGTGCCGCCTATGTCAAAAAGATCAGTGCCCTGTAAACGGGTATTGACCGTTTCTTCTGCGGCTATGCTTAGGGATGGTAGCATAAAAATAAGCAACAGTACCCATGAAACTTTTAGGCCTTTTTCCCATTTGATCTGCCCTGGTGATATGATATGCGGTGTATTCATTTTTTGGGGAGTTGGTTGATGACTGTATAATTTTTAAACTTCCCAACCCCACTTATTTCTTTGGTTTTAGGATCAATTGAAACATACTGTAACTCACTGAAATATTCAGATGATACATTAATGTCCTGTTCAATGTTTTTATAGAAGACTTCCAACACTACCCGGATCGCTCCATCTCCAAAATCTTTTTTATCGCGATAGTAATTCCGCCACTTTTTGATAAATCCATGCTCATCCAGTTCAATATCGATCTTACTGAGTTCACCTTTTTCTATATCAATTTGGAAGCCGTTGGGTATGCTTCTTACATCCGTTACAACTTTGCTCAATGAGTCCACATTAAAATCAAGGCCGGGAATTTTTTGCTCTCGTCGTTCCATCACCACGATCAGCTTGGTCTTTTCACGGATGTGTATTTGATAATTTTTGTTGAGGAGCGTAACATTGCCCTCTTCTGTTTGCAAAAAATTGTCTTTTCGCTTGATAATCGTCCCGGGGGTAGATTCGGAGGGTTGGGTAAAATTGGTGGTATTGTTATAAAAAACACTGTACTGCATTTCTGCCTTGTAATAATCCATGTCCAGTAATTTTTGTATGGCACCCTTAAGGGTTTTCAGTGCTTCACTTTTTATTTTTTGGTCGATCTGATCAACTGCAGGGGGTACCAATTCTTTGGCAATTACAGCTTCGTGTGCATATACAATTTTTCCCCATTGCAATGCAGTAACTACAATGATCACAAAACCGATATGAATTTTCTTTTTCATCATCTTTTGGTTTATTGAATTTGTATTCCGGCACGATTTTCCTGCACCGTGACTCTTCCTCTTTCGGTTTCCTGAATTATTCTTACCAAACTACCTTCTTCATCATATTGATAAAAGGTGGCAAAATTTCTGCTGTCTAGCGTTGCCCACAACCTGAGCGTAACCGGGTCAATGACATAAGTGACCATTTCACTATTGAAAGGCTGTATGCGTACATCATCAAAATAGACAAACTCATTGCCTTTATTTTTCAATGTGATCTTAAATTCTTTAGACCCAACAATGGTTTCCGGCGGCAGGGCAAAACTGATTTCAATGCGTTGCCAGCCGTTGATGATATTCGTGCGTTTTTCTATCCTGTCAGTAATGGTGTTTCCGTCATAAGTAAGATCCACTTGAACACCGTCATAATTGGTTACATTGCCATTTCCCCCGGTTTCTTTAGCCCATAAAGTCAGTACGTATTTGCTCGTATCTGTTTCACTGCTAATCAAAGTATGACCGCTTATCATCTCCTGTGATTGAATCGTATATGGTTTCGAATGATTCGTCGTGCTGTGATCTACTGAATTCACCACATCTGAAATGTGTAAATAGGTTTCTGCAGCTTGCATGCGCAAACTATACCGCCCTGTGTGCGCTTCACCTTCTAAAGGAACTGCATATCTTTCATTTTCATCCCAAAATCTAAAATGTGGTTCGGTACAATCAGCAGACTGATCATAAGTATGATCTTCAAATCCATCAAAACCAATCTCATAATAACGGGAATTTACCGCTTCGCCTATTTTCAAGGTCTTGTTGTAGCCCAGTAAGATCGAACTATATATTCCCAGAGCATCTTTTGATTCAAGGTTATAGCCTTCACGGTCAAAAAGTGTGGCCAGGGCTGATTGAATCCAGCGCTCATCAAAGTTCGTTCCTGAGTTCTTTTCCCACTCACCGCTGGTATTGTTATATTGCCAGAACTGTGTGTAAGCGGTGAGCACTCCGTCAATTCTACTGTTTCCGGTTGACTGATTGCGCGTATAATCGTATACATAACTCGCCAGTAGATTCCAGTTTCCTCTCAAACCTCTTACATAAGGATTCACAATATCTCCCGTATAAAGGCCACAATAATTGTCTTTATCAACTGCTGATTTGGTACTCACATACCCAAAAGCATCTTCAGTATACTCAACAGCACTCGCATTGATTACGTCTGTAGGCGCCGTTGTATAAGGATTAGTTGTGTTTTTAGTGGTAGACGTCACACTTGCCATAGTTGAGCCTAACAAGTTGCGTTTACCTGAGCGGATCACCCTGTATTGATGGCTACTTCCCGGAGTAAATGCAGGGTTGTCACCGTTTTGAGCGGCAATAAAGTACTCTCCCGTGCTTTCATTTTCAACCACCCATACTTTTTCCAGGTAAGCTCCGGTACTCGTATTATAAACAGCTAATTCATCTCCGGGTTCCAAATAATTCTCTTTATTTGCGAGGATAATGGCGCAACTTGAACTCACAATTCCATCAAAAGTGGATCCCCAGTTTGCAGAGGCGGCTCCCATACCTGCATATTTCCAGTAGGCCGGATAATCGTATTGGTAAATCGGTACTTCATAAGAAGGATTATTCAAACCGGGAGCTTCATGTTGAATTTCAGTAACAACAGGTACTCCGGTAGTCTGATCAAAGATCAGGTTTCTTGATATCTTATAACGCCCCTTGTCATTTAAACGAACTTCTTTAAGAATTCCGTTACTCGTAACTACTTTGGTGGTGGTTGAAGACCTAAAACGGTTTTCCTGGCTGAAGTTGCTATACCAAACTGAAGGAACCGGAAATGAAAATACACAGAGAGATGCATCTATTCCGGCTCCAACAGTAGTCGTACTATACAGTGAACTGGTTTCCACTAAATTCATCACCATGTCCAAATCGCGTCCCATATATTTTGAGGAGATCACCCCTTCTTCATCCACTACTGTCATCAAATTGTCCAGTTTTTTGTGATTACTGTTATCGGTGTAATACTCATGCTCCATAAAGTAGACTTTCGGTGGATTTGTTCCGTAAGCTTGTCCATAGACTGTTTTGGATTTGAACTTTCCGTGCATATCATTGAGATGTAAAGAGAATCCTTGTGACATGGTCAGGTGTGAAAAGGCTTCCATTGTAAAAAGAGCTGTCCAGTCATTGGTCGATTCTATAGCATCTCCCGAAGCAAAACCGGTATGGTCAAAAATAACCGGGAAATCTTTTGCCGTGTAGTTCTCATAAACTGTAGTACCTGTAGCATTTTGCGTCACATCTGTATAACTAATATTGTTGACGGTAATTTTGGAGTACGCCACTGTCGGATTTGCAAAAATGGACTCCCCAAAAGGGAGTTCCTGAAATTCCTCGTCGTTGACGCGCATTTTTACATCAATATCATAGTCAATCGGACTACGCATAGCGTTTTCATCTCCACCTGAATGAATGGGTTCGTAAGAAGCCACGCCGGAACTAATAGTTGGATGATCGCCAAATTCAGCTTCTGTTGTATAGGTATATGCTGTTCCATAGGTGGATGTTGCCTCAGATGAAACATTATTCCAGTTATCGGTCACTTCAATTTTCTTCACGCGGTGGCCGCCACCCAGTTTTGGATCCGTTCCTGTACCCAGGCGTACCCACGATTTTCCGGGCTTACATTTTGCAGCGTAATGAAAAGCTGCCATCATATTATTAAGTCCTCCCAACGATTCTAAATTTTGTATGTGTGATGCCCCGGTGTTAATAATGTTCTGAAAGAAATTCCCTTCATCCTCAACCTCCTGATCGGCTTCGAGCTCATCATCTTCTTCGTATTGAGGAACATCAGCAATTACTCCGCATTCTGCCTCACCATCATATTTGTAAATATCCCCCAGAACAGGATTTAAAATATGGGTGGCATACTTTCGGATAAATTGCCAACTCGCTTTTGCTACGGGATTTGTTCCCAAATTTGCCGGATTTTTACAATCGTCCTCTATGCAAACCCCCTTTAATTTTATAGCAACAGTTTCGTATGTTCCGTCTGATCCCTGATCATACACTTCCGTCGCCCCAACATCAATTTCTGCATAACCCGATACATAGTCATAATCTGATGCTTTTGATCCAACCGGGTAAATGGGGGGTACAGTAGAGGGTAATTTTACAAGTATTTTAAAATACAATTCCTCGTGGGGTTTCAGATAATTACTAAAAAAATTGTTCTTGGCATCTGAGGCATTGTCTCCCAGGTCACCTACTTCAACATGCAAATAATTATGAGGAGTATGATCCCCTCCCGGGCTGTCATATAGTTCTTCCTCTTCACCTCCGGAAACAAATGTGCTGCTTTCAGAAAACCCCCTGATCATGAACATTCGGTCTGCACGTTCGTCCTGAACATAGCTGTAGTCATCTGATTCAACCTCCACCGATATATCACTGCCAGATGGTAAGTGAATAGTTTTAAGCATCCATGCACCGGCATAAGCGTTTGTGTTGCCCGTGTCCTGATCGGTATAAGGGTATTCCATATTAGTTAAGCTATCATCATAAGCACATCCCGCCCCTCCTGGAACAGGTTTGTAGACTCCCCAACGATCCTGGCTTCCTTCTGTATAGTCCGGGTTTTGATTCCCACTCGCATAATCAAAAGTGTATTTGTGTAGTTTTCCCCGTGGAGAATCGCCATAAGTAAAGTAAATACCTGTCAATGTTAATTTACCTTTTTGCCCGCTTACTGAACTGTTATTGTTGGGTACATTTTGACACAGCGAATAATCGTATTCAAAATGGACCGTTTTAATAGGCGCTTCGCCGTTCACTTTACCTTTTCGTGTGTACAGTTCAATCTTTTCCAAACGTTTGGCATTGTTTGCTCCGGCGATTCCGCCATTTTCTCCATCAACCCCAAAGGCATCATCACGCTCTCCATAATGAAATTCTGCTACAAAATTTTTGGTTTCAATAGAATGTAAATGCCACTGATCACGTTCACCATAAACATAAGATCCCATATCGTCATAAATGTCTGATTTCATGCCTTCATTAAAGTAGGCTTCATTTGACTCAAAAGGAAAACGCCATTTGTTTTGCGTAGATGATTTAGCATAATTAAACTTGGTATAACCCCCAAAATCATCTGGTGTAGGACCATCTTCTGTTCGATCTATATAGTTGGATGACAAGTAGGCTGTCAATAAATAGGAGCTCGCATAAGCTGGTATTTCACGTTTTAAATAAAGGTTTGTAACCCCTCTCGTATTGTTAAGTGAATTATCATTAGCACCATAACTCACCTTACCGGCCTGGCAATCTTTTGTTAAAATACCGGCATCATTGCTTGATTCGTCTGAGACATTAAAAGTAACTTCTTCTGTTTTGGTATTGATCACCGGAATGCCATACACATACCTTGATCCGTCTCCTTTGAGCACAGTCATTTCACTTAAATGGTGTTCTTTGGCTTCTGAAGACAGGCTTCCATAACGGCTAACTGTTCCTGAGGTATAGGATCCACCGAGATAAGCGTAATCTGAAAGGTTATAATTTTCAACATTGGTTTGCAGTGCGTACTGATCTGCCTGTTCGGCATTGAGATATTGAATATTCGTATTTCTGAGATCTCTTTCTGATTTGTAGTGATTATTGTTGTTGGAGCTAAACTCTATATTCCCATCAGCATCTACAAAACCAACTTGTCCAAAATGCATGGGACCGGCCTTTAATAGCTTCTGTTCAATAGCTTCATCTTCTCCCATATTTGAATAAAAACTGCCGTCTATAGTCGATCGGTTTCCAAACTTTTTAAAATAGGTTTTTTCATACTTTTTACTATCTGTTCCCCCGGGAGCAGTTGATTTGAAATTCATATTTGGTTCAGCATGATTACCCTGTGTCCATTTTCCGGAAGAAACATTTCCTGATGGTATATCGACATTTATTCCCCCCTGAAAGAGATCTAATCCGGAGATTTCAGCTGAGACACCCACACCGTTAATGGTGTTTTCCCGGCTCATTTCACTGACAATCCCCACTTCACTACGGTGAGATCTAAAGGTAAACCCTAGTCCCTGGGCAGTTGCAGAATAAAGGTCGTAGGTATGATTAGTCACGGGCAGATTCGCAATAAAACGATTGGTCTGAACTACACCTTCCTGATTAAAATCTAATAAATACTCAGGTTCACCTACGTGTTCTTCTTCAAACATAAATCCATAAGCTGGAATCGTCTCCACTGATTTTTTCAAACATGTTTGGGATTTATACGCCTTGAATTGTCCTGATAAAGAGTTTAAACAGGCTTCAAGACCCAAACTAAAGTCGAAATTTGCAGAAATACTGGCAGTTTCAAACTGTACACTTGGTGTATAAGATACAGCTGAAACCGGGACGACAGCACTCAACGGGAACGAACTTGTTGGTATACGAGGAATTCCTCCGAGAGATAAACTAAGTGATTTATTAGTAACACCGCTCAAAGAATTGTAAGTATATCCGATACCTATTCCTAGTTGAGGACCGCCATCTTCTTTACCCAAATGCACCTTTGCATTTGGGGTAATACTCATTCCATTCTGAGAGTTGGAATTAACCTGTACCCCTAAACTCCCACTGATAACTCCTGCATTGGCCTGTACACTCAATCCCCCAAAAACCTCAGTAGAAAGCCCTACATAATTACTGTAATTAATTCCTATCCCAAGATTTGCATTCAGTCCTACGTCAAAAATCTCACCATCAAAACCAATGACTTCCCAAGACCCCCCAATTGACCCTCCCATAGATAATTGCGGCCGCATTTTCATGGTGGTTTTTACCTCATCTCCGTTAAAATCATCAGGCAATCCTCTCTTAATGCGGTTTATCGCCCCAACATTCAAAGACCATCCAAGTCCAACCGAACTGGCTTCCTGATCCATTCCAATTCCTCCGTGATAAGCTATATTGATCGGGTATCCATCAACATCCAGAAGCGGGATATTGTAGGTAAAATCTCCGGTAGTTAAATTTACCATTTCTGAAGTAGATGCCGGTTCAAATCCTGTAAGATTCACATCAACAGGCCCTGGCGTTAAAGCCATTGAAATGGTCGGGAACGCAACTTGTCCCAGCATGTTAAAGGCTATATATACAGCCAAGCCTTTTGTAAAATAGGAGTTTCTTATTCGCTTAAACATAATTTTTTACTTTTACCTTCCGCTATATTTTTTATTACAAAATGCCAGCACTTCTTCGGTTACATCCATTTTCTCTTCTGCATACATGATGTTGCCTGATCCACTGGCTCCAAAAATGACTTCATACTCCTGTTTCTCACCATATTCTTTTACAAAAGCGTTCAGCTTTTCCCAGATTTTTTCATTATAATGTTGGCTGGTAATTGATAAATCTTCGTTTATCTTTTGTTCATATTGCTGAAATTCGGCGAAACGATACTGATAATTTTGGATCATTTCATCTGTAGCTTTTCCTGTCCTTACATGCTGCTCCATTTGTGAAAGCTCATTTTTAAAGCGCATCAGATCTGCTTCTTTTTCTTGTTTAATCACTTCAAATTCTGCATCCAGTTCCTGTTGATAGGTAAAACCGGCATATAATTCACCGGTAACGACATAGACCTGTCCCTGACTTTTACCTGCATCTAAATTGCCAATCACCAAATAGGATAAAATAGCAATCAACAAAACGGTGTTGAGTATCGATAATTTAAATTTTCTGGTTTTTTCGTCCGACATTTGATCAATTTTTAATTTCTAATTCTCAAATAGTGTTCTTCGCCTTTAACATTGGTAATAGTCAGCATGTAAAATCCTGCTGCTTGAGCACTTAGGTCAATGCTGTACCGGTTATCTGCGTTTTTCTTTAAGATGCCTGTGCCGTCTTTTACATCAAGACTGTAGTTCCCTGAGGATACAACATTGCCGTTTGCATCCTTTATTTCATATAGCAGATCTGACTGATTATATTCACCTGTATACTGAAAATCCAGTTTCCCTAAATGTGCCGAATAGTAACTGCCGTCTGTATAAGGTTTTGTTTTGGCGATAAAAGAGGTAGTTTTTGGGTAACAGAAATTAGCTCGGGCGTTCACCAACTTCACAATATGCCCTGAACTCTTATATTGTCTTAAGTAGAGTTTCTCTTTACCTAATGCGGTTGATGTGACCGTTTCTTTTAGTACACCGTTGTCATATACTTTTGCCGTGGCTATAGTTCCAGCATTGTCAATCAAATCCATCCTGATTTCTTCACCATTATGAGTAAAGAAATAGGAGACGTATCCGTTTTCATCATATACAAATACTGCAGCTGATTGTAAGCCTCCACCAAAATAAAGAACAGCCACAGATATGGGCGAATCACCATTGGCATCCTCAAACTTGAGCCAGTTATACGAAAGATTGTATAAACTCCCAATTTTACTTGCCAGTTTGTTTTCAAAGATGACCCAGTTGGTTTTATCTTCTTCAGAGGTATTCAGCGAGTTGGCAGTTCCTTCTGTGGCAAATGTAGTAGGATAGATCTCCAGTGTTGGATTGAGATCTGTAAGATCACTTACATTTTGCCATAGAACAGGGTAGGATAATATAAATTCTTCTGAAGCTGTAAAGGGGCCAAAACTCCCCAGGCTGTAGGTATAACTCAAGCTATAAATACCGGCTGGTAAATGCTCAGTAGCAGATGATGTACCGGATGCTACTGCTGTTCCGTTTTCATCATAAATGGTATATGAAGTTATACTCCAACCGAAATAAGAAGAGTTAGGTAAACTGATCGTTATAGACCCAAGGGTTTCTAGACAGGCCAGGTTTTGAATAGAGTATTTTAGTTTTGGCTTTTTAATCAATCCACTGATTAAGGTGAAGTAGGCTTTAGAGGCAGAAGCTTTTAAATCAACTTCTACTTTCCAATCTTCCTGAGTAGAGGTCTCTATGCTGGTTTTGTTTACTTCCTCACTGTTTTTATACATGAAAACTTCTGTATCTTCCTTGGTAAGCTTGAGCAGATCCCCAACAATTACCGTAGTAGAATCGATAATAGTATCCGTTTTCATAAAGTATACCTTTCCACTGCTCTTAACATCAGCTGAAAATTCGAAATCACTACTGCCTGTTGGGAAACTGTCATCCATGTTATTAAAACCAATTTGATAGTCACCATCCAAACTGACGACCTCAAATTCAATTCCGCCGTCATCCTCTTCTGCCAAACTCAAAAGCATAGTGGCTTCTGCCGTACTTGATCCGGATTTAACTTTTAAGGTGTCTCCGTCAACATCTATATTGGTAGAATCAAACACTTCAAGTGACGGACTCACAATTGCTGATTGATTGAAGATCAGATTCCCATTGTTGTCATATACACCTACAAAATAGCGTCCGGGTAAAATATCTTTATAGGTGTAGGTTTGACTATTGGTATTCCCCGCATAAAAAGTTGCAGAGTCAATCGGAATAGAATCTTTTACGGCATGCCATAAAGAGTCTAAAGGTGGTAACGAATCACGACTAAGTAAATAGGTATATGGCAACTCCCCATTAGGCGCATTTACCACAATTTCTCCTAAGCCGGTAGTGTCGTTCCATTCAGTTGTAATCGTTGACTTGACCTCAAAGGATAATACAAATTTTGGTCTATCTGCTGCAGTAGTATGATCTGAAGAACCATAGAGCAATCTAGCCCACGTAGAGGGAGGAAATTCAGCGATTTCCATCTTAAATCCATAATTTTGATCCGGATTATTTTGCCAGAAATCAACAAAAGGTTTTAAATCCACTGTGTCATCACGAAGTACATGTCCTGCCGGATTAGTTTCAGGAATACTATCTCTAACAGAATTTGACGTAGATGGTTTAATATTCCAAGTAACAACATCCTCTTCCCAGTCAGAAGTAATCAGGTCAACATACGTCTTATTAGAACTAGAAGAAGAGCGGTAATGAGCATTAGTACCTGAGGAATACACACCATACATATAAAATTTAGCCATATCAATATCCAGTAGGTAATCAAAGTCCATTTTAAACTTTGAAACATTCCACCTGGTGTAAGTAACATTATCATCTGAATAAGGCATTAAGAATAGGAAACTACTGTTGTTGTTATCTGGATTATCATCTGCAAGAAGTGCATCCTCCCAATACATAGATGAGGTATCACTGTGATTGGCAAACATTTCAACAGTTGTGGTATCCCCCTCTTCACCTAACAGAAAATACCTGTAATTCTTATACCCTAAATCATCCTCTACATGTAATAAATAAAGTCCGGGGGCAAGCCCTCCCATATCAGCATTGGCTATGTTAGACCCACTTTCAAGCGAGGAAGTGCTTCCGTCCTCAAATTTGAACCACTCGTAGTAATCATAAGTCCCTGAGCCCTTACTTACCAAAGCTTTGATTTCACCGTCTGAATTACCATTTGTGCAATGCTTCACATAACCACTGATTTCAATTGGCATCACATAAGTTACTTCTAAATACGGGTCATAGGTGGTTCCTGAGTACTCTATTGTGTTGTATCTCCCACCCCTTGTTGTACCTGATTCACTTTGTAATCTCATGCACCAACCGTGGTTATTTGAAGGATAATTCACCATAGTTTGTACGTGGCTTTTCACGTCAAAGGTGTGCCATCCTGTATTATCAATATCGTCATCAGGTACAGAAATTTGATCGGATGTAATTGTAGTAGGTTGATTATTCCAGGTGTATCCACTTCCCGTAAAATCAGTTTGATTTCGCTGAATATAAATTGGATGATCAGCACCATTATTTACCCACGAGCAATACATTTTTAAGGATGCAGAAGTGACAATTGCATTTTCAGGAATTGCGGAAAGATCGTAACGAGTGAAAATTCTGTATGTATTTCCATTGTAATAGTAATACATATAAGTGCGGGTACTATAATCAGAAGTAGGTGAGCCACTATACACATAAGTATCGTATAAAGGATCTAATGTAACAGTAGTATCCTGAGAATAATTCGTTTTTACACTTAATAACAAGAAGAACAATGTCAATATAGAGCTGATCTTTTTCATTTTATATTGTTATCTGTTTTACAGTTGTAGACCCCATTCTCTTGTCATGATGCTCTATTGTCACTGTAATTTGCATTTGGCCGCTGAGTTCACAGTTAGACACTGTGTAGTTAACCAAACCATTTACAATTTCATTTACTGCGATCATAGAATCGTAAGGCCTTCTTTTAAGATGACAAGGCCTATGCTGATGACCATCTAACGAAATGACTTCAAAGTGTATAAATTTGATATCGCTGATATTTGATACATCAAACTGAATATTCAAAATTGGCTGTAAGCTGTATGCAGTACCATGCGTATTAGTGGTAAGGGAATCATTTGAAAACCATACAGTATCATAAGTAATAATCTCGGTGATATTGATTTGGTCAACTAATTGAACAGTATCCGGACTCACCTGAAAAAATTCAGCAGGAATATCTGTAGTATCGCCTTCCCATGTTTGCGAATAAACATTGACCGAGATAAAACTCAGAAGTATTAGAAAGGTGTTTTTATTTATTTTAAACATATTTTGAGTTAAATAAGTTTCCACCCTAAACATACACCTACTTTAAAAAACAGCATTCAGTAATTACACTTAACGTGGTATGCGGTAAACACTTACTTCCGATTTCAAATATCTAAAAAACAGCTACTTAATTTTTGATAACTTTTATCAAAAAGCTGAATTAATGTTGCCGAAAATCTCTAATTGAGTTTAATTTTGGATTCCTTTATCAAAAAAATAACCCCCTTCTGAAATTAATGTAAGGGCTTCATGCATTTTACCGAATCCAAAATGCTCATAATAAACGCCTGACGCTCCATGAGCAACGGCATCTACCAGTAGAGTTATATTTGCTCCCCGTGCTATCAATAATACCTTAATTTGCGGACAGAATATTTTGATATTTGCACAGATGGCTAATTCATTTTCGGGGACTTCTGAAAGTCTCATTAACACTATAAAAGCCTTATCAAAAACAACGGCTTTTTTAAGTGCTTCGTAATCTTTAACCATACCTATAACCCTGCAGTCGGGTAGTCTATTGATCATCAATTTCAGTCCGTTACGGAAAATTGAATTTTGATCCAGTATCAATACGTTTATCATTTTTACAAATTCAGGCGCAAAGTTTACAAACTAATAATTAGATAGGTTTCAGTGTTCCCCGTAAATTTTAATAAGCTTAACATTTGAGCTCTGTTAAAAGTTTGATTAGAATGTAATTATTTAGCCATTGCTTAAACAAGCTTACAATTCAGTAGTGAAATATCAACGTGAAGTGACGGTATTAAGAGTGATACACCTGATGTTCTTGTACCTTTTTTACAACCAGTAAATTAATGAATTCTCTAACACTATTTGACGATCTAAATGCCATAAGGGAATGATGAGGAATAATTTATTCACTTACATAGTTTCTTGCTATAGAGCACAAGGTTTCATTAAGAAGGAAAAGAGAAAAAGCACCAATCCTTTTTCATATCCCTCCATTTTTATCAAGCCTTTCTTCGATATCAGGTAGGTAATAAAATATTCTTTTCCCTAATCGTGATGTCCTGACGTTATGCTTCTTAGGGAACTCAGACATTGCCGTGCCTTTCAAATTCAGAAAAGGCTGAACCAGGTGTTTAGGAACCCACCCATTAACTGAGTTTTTTCGAAGGAAATTCAAGTCATTTTCTTCTACTTTATTTTCATCTGGCATACATTGATTTTTTAGGATTTCAAAGCAAAGAGAAACAAATTATTCCGCATTAAATGGTGGAATTTTGCGACTGATTTTCACCTATCTCCAGTGAAGTCACGAATCACATGATACTTGAACCGCTTTACTTGGTAAGGCTTTGAGATGGGTTGCTCAGTAGAATCTTTTTTTTGCGAATAATCCAATTTCGAACCGGAATAATTTTCAAAAGAAATGACCTTGAACAAATCAAAAAAAGCAACCGCAAAATCAGCTTTATGAAAATCAAGTCCAAGTAGTTCTTGATTAATTTTCTTTAGATCATAGTAGAGTTCCTTATACGTTATTTTTTCTGGCTTTGTAGCCCCTTTTTTAATTGTTGACTCTATGTTTTTATTTGGATCAAACTTACTCTTTATTTCTGAGGCACTTAGGCTTTTCTTTAGATCAGTAGATTTAATGAATTGATTACATTTTGCCTCTATGTGCGCGTAGAAAATTTTACCGAAATCGTGTGGTTTAAATTCGACTAAACCAAATTTATTTCTTCGATCTCGTTTTTGCTTCATCAAACGATTGATTTCTTCTTTCAACTCATGAATGATAAACTTCTTATTTGAATTCTTGGGACCGGCAAATGAATCACTTATTGCGATTACAAAATATAAGTATGTAAATTCCAGATATTTATCTAGAATATAAGTGATAGGGAAGTAAAATTCTGTTGAATTATGAAGTTTACGAACTACGCTCACGAGATCAAGTAGGCCAGTCATTTTGGATTCTATAGCCTCCATATCCAGGTTCTTCAGTAGCTCAATACTGCTGCTATCTTGATATAAAGCAACAAAGGAGAATCTTCTAGCCAATAAACTGATAATTTCCGTAGGACTCTCGTCAATTAGCTTCTTTATACGAGAAGCTTGCACCTCCAAATCGTTAATGGCATTTCTTCTGGCTCCCATTAGATATGGCAGGCTTTGTCTTAAGATTTCCTTGTCACGTTTGATATATTCAGATCTATTCATCTGAGCAAATTTAAGTTCAATAAAATTCATTTAGCCCCTAGCTAGGCCCTAAAAATTTCTTAATTAGGGGTTAGGCAGCGCCTAGTTTGGACTCATTTTGATCGCGCTGTTCGACCAATTTACTAAAATATCGATTGAGTTTTTTACGCACTCTCCTTAACTTCTTGTCTTTAGCTTTTCTATATCTGGCAAGTACATTTCCATGAGTGCTATGTCCCATTAATCTACTGACCACGATAGGATCAGCAATTTCAACGTCTGAAATCGCTTCACTAAAAAAACGTCTTGCGTGATAAGTCGTCCATGGATACTTACTACCAACCATTAATGATAGTAATTTGAGGTTCTTGTTGATTTCATTTAATCCTCTCTTTGGTATTAAACCATCCTCAATTTGTACGTGGGGATCATTTTCATACTTGGTCAAAAGGTCTTCGATAATATTTACGGTAAACTGCTCACAAAGTATTCCCGATTTCATTCGTTTAAAGGATATTTTGGTCCCCTTGTCCGTCTTGATCAGCTGTGATCGCTTGTAGGCAAACAAGTCCTGATAGATCATTCCTGTACAACTCATAAACAAAAAAATATCTCTATACAACTCCAGATTTGGATACTCAGTAAATTTCAGATGATAGAGTGCCGCAAAATCTTTTTCAGTTATGTCTGATTTTTCTGTCGGTTCAAACTTGACGAAAACCTTGTTGAATGGGTTCTTTTGAATTTCATCATTATCAAATTTCCTCGTAAAGAAGGGTTTTACATTCTTCAAAACACTATGGGCTGATACGGCCATTAATCCTAATTTATTGGATAAGAGATAATCTTTGAATGCATTAGCGTGTTTTCTATCAAACTCAGACAGCCCGATTTTGGTTAAACTTTCCTTGTTCAGGAATTCCTTGAAATGATTGAAAGATTTCACATAATTCCGTTTTGTGCCAGCGGCCTTAGCACTCGGTAAAATCGATTTGTTTATAAAATGATCGTAAGCATCAATCAGAAGGATCTTTTTTGCCATTGGCATTCGATTCAGCAATTTATTACGAATACTCTGAGCAGTTTCAAATTGGATTGAGTCTCGTTCACGATAGATCGTATCTGCATGTTTATTCTCAAGTTCAGCTATATAATCATTGTGCTGTTTGAATCGAATTTGATTAGGGAATCGCTGAACCGCAGAATCCCATAGCAACAGATCTTCCTCGGTTATAGGTTTCAGATATTCTTCTTTAACTTTAGCTTCGCACTTTTTACCTTTATAGATTGTTCGCAGATATGCCTGATAAAGTCCTTCTTTAGTCCTTTTTGGTTTAGGCCAATGAATTTTGATAGATGTTTTCATTACGCATTTCTTTTGGTGAAACAAGATCATAACTTTGGTGAAAAAATAGTGGTGGAAAAATGCGACCGGAACCGAAACCAAACGGGATTTCCCGAAAAAGAAAATCCCCAATGTCCTGAGAACAAAGGGGATTCGAAATGTAACGTATGTTACTTGTGACCTCGGCAGGATTCAAACCTGCAACCGCCTGAGCCGTAATCAGGTATTCTATTCAGTTGAACTACGAGGCCATTGATTCTGCAAATTTATGAATTCTTTCTTGTTTGACGTGCAACTGTGCGGTTTCATTTGAATAAAAATCTATTTTTAACGCTTTTTGACAATGATCGGCAGTGATTTTATCTCAAAAAATTGTTGTCCTCCGCTTTCCATTGAGTAAGACTTTGATTTTTGCTTGATTTTTTAGAAATTTGAAACTAACCGTGCCAATGTTCGTAAAATTATTGAACCTTAAAATAAAATCAGAACCTTATGGAGGCAAGTGTGATCTACGTTCAAAAATCAAGAACGGTAAAGAATCCTAAATTAAAAATCGTTCAGTACCTCATTGCAAAAGGGGCACTGCCTGAAAGTATACGTTTTTCAAATCAGGAGGTTAAATTTGAATATAATATGGAGTTACAGAAAGATGAAGAAGCATGGTGTGAGGAATTGACACATGCATTTGAGGGTAAGATCCAGTTCCTGTCTAAATTTCCGCGACACCATAAAATGTACAATTAGTAGTAACCTTTTGCTTTCGAATGAGGTAAACCTCTTTACCATTAATTCATTGAGGTATGAAAGTTGTAAATTTTTCCATCTTGAGTTGTATTTGTCTATTTACTTTAGCAAGTTTTAATTTGAATACAGATAAAACACTGAGTGAAGCCGATCGTTCTATTTTTAGAATTGAACTTTGCAGTTTTACTGATGCTGTACCGGTTAAAACCGTTGAATTATTGCGGCAAATTGAAGGTGTGTATTTAAGAAATGAGGGAAATATCCATCACTACTACACACCGCCTTATTCTAGTATTGAAGAGGTGCAAAGAGAGATATCCAAATATAGAGCGATTGGTTTTGAAGAGGCAAAGGAGGTAGTTGAAGTCGATAATAATTTTATTTCGTTGGAAGAATTTTATCGTAAAACAACTACGAAAAACAGTGTTGTACACCATTAACTCAGTTCAGTTGTGTTTCGAAACTTCTTTCAAATACTTCGATTTAGTGTATTTATCTTATGTTTTCAGAGTGTTTTTCCGGCAGATGCCCAAGAGAATAAAATCATGAAAAAATCGATTCGAATAGGGGACTCCACCATTCAGATTCTTCAAGAGTACGGGAGGGTAGAGGATTCTATATTGTTCATTAACGTACATGAAGATGAACAAACAAGTATTGATGCCGTCAACTTTTTTACTGAGAAAACTCCTTTACATTTTGTACGATTGATGCATCATCAAACACGTAGAATTGATTTTTCGATTAAAAATAAAGCGTATTCAGTTGATCCCAATCGTATTTTTACTGCGAAAGGGAGAAGAAAGACCTTGAGGGATGGTGGAAAATTTTCTTTTCGCGCATCCCGTGCGGTCAAATTTTTTTCAATGCAATTACTCGATTATGTCAATGATAAAGGGGTTGTTGTCGCCATGCATAACAATACGGACATCAATTATTCGATCAATTCTTATTTACCGGGCGGGAGTGAATCAAAGAATACCCGATCACTATACATCAATCCACTGATGGATCCGGATGATTTTATTTATACCACAGAAGAAAAGTATTTTCACCTGCTAAAAGAGAAAAAAATCAATGTGATCTTGCAGGATAATCGCCGCTTTGTAAATGACGGATCACTATCTGTTTACTGTGGAAAAAAAGGGATTCCTTACATCAATATTGAGGCCCAAAAAGGGCATTTTGATGAGCAAGTCCGTTTGATTGAAGAGGTGCTGGATCTGCTTCAATAATAGTCGTAATAATAACGGTAAAGCAATTTTGGTCGATTGCGCTTATATTCAATGATGTAATCAACATTACCATCCTGCGTATACACCCATTTTTGATCGCGGTTGATTTTCCCTCTTTTATTGGAAGATGAACTTAAAATCAGGCGATCCTTTGAATCATAAGCAAATTCAAATACTGTAGAATCCCAATCTTTTTTCCCCATTTCATAATCTACCTGTTTTGTGCAATTCCCCCGCTCATCATAGGTGTAGGTGGTATAGGCAAATCCGGGATAATAGTCATGGCGGATCAGCTCGCCTTTCTCATTATAAAAAGAAGTTTGCTCATCTGAAGTTGTGTCTGTATCAACATGAATGAGTTGTTGGGCACCATTGTATATAAAGTAATGTATCCAGGGTTCACTATCTCCAAATCCTCCTCGCTCATTGTAATAATAGGTTTTTGTTTTTAAACGGCCATCTTGAAAATAATCGTAAGTAATGGATGCCAAAGAAGTGATTTGGCGAACCAACTGACCGGCTGCATTGTATTCAAAAGTGGATAATTGTGCTGTTAAATCTCCGTCTGCGTGGAGAATTTCCTTGCGTTTGACCACACTTCCGGAAGCATTATATTCATAGTGGGAATTGATGTAATGCTGATTCTTTTTCCCAAAAAAACTGATGCGTTTTACTTTAAGTCCCTCCTCTGAAAAATCCTGAACTCCTTGTAAAGTAGAATCCTTGTAATGATTATTTTTCTTGTAGCGGAATTGATAAATACTTATTTTTTGAATCCCTTTTGACGTCTTTTCAGGTTGGACTTCATCATGTCGGATTTCACCCAATAGCAAGCTCTCTTGTGAAAGGGAAGATAAACTGATAAAAAATGATAGGGATGTGATTAATAACCTCATAGTTTTATCTGTACAAAAAGCTCTCCAAATTGTTCACCTTCATCTTTATTTGAGGATGATGTAAATGTTAAGATATTGATGTAGGTTGTGAATTTAACTGAAATAGCTTTAACTTTGTTCTGCACTACTGGAAAAATCAAATGATGTATGGGGAAAATGATCAGGTATAGGTATGGGAAGACCATCATAGCATTGCTCTTTATAGTTGGATCACAGGCCGTACACAGTCAAATTTTTTTAGAAACGTTTAATGAAGGCAATACTGCTATTTCCGGAACAGATGATATCGGTGGTGTAACATGGACAGCAACTTGTCCGACTTGTGTTCCTCCTGATGACTACTGGCACATTAATAATGGTCAGTTTGAAAGTCAGGATACAAATGGACCGGCTGTTTGGGAAACCGCTTCGATAGATATATCCTCTTGTAATAATATTGAAATAACTCTGGATTTAGAAGAGGATGGCACCCTTGAAGACTGTGGTACCGGCTGTAATTCGGTGGATTGGGTTCAGTTAGAATACAATATTGATAATACAGGCTGGCAGGCTCCATCCAATGCATTTTTCTGCGCAGGAGCTTGTGCTGATATCATGGTGATCCAGGCAGATGACATTACAGGAGGAGCTACTCCTTACTCAAGTGTTTGTTTTGTAGGGGGAAATACCTTGCAATTAAGGATTTCCGTTCAAACCTGGGCTGCTTCTGAACGTTGGAGAATTGATAATGTAATGGTGGATTGTTCAGCAGGTCCAACAGTGGGGGCAGGTTCAGATCAAACTGTTTGTGCCGGCGATCAAATAACATTAACTGCCACGAACCCTGATGGTGCTAGTATTTCATGGAACAATGGAGTCACAGATGGCGTTTCTTTTACGCCAACTGCCACTGACTATTATGTAGTAACCGGAGTTTTGGGGACATGTTCTGCACAAGACTCAGCACTTGTAACAATAAATCCTACACCCACTTTTACCTTGAGTAGTACAGATGCAACATCCTGTACGACTCCTTTTGATGGCACCATTACTATTAGCGGTTTAACCGCAGGTACGGATTATGATATTACTTATCATGACGGAAGTGTTGTGGGACCGGTTACTTATACTTCTGATGGTTCCGGTGAAATTGTCCTCACAGGCCTTGCTCCCGGTAATTATACGGATTTTCTGGTCGATTCATTAGGCTGTGCAACACTTAACTCATCTGTAATAACCATTTCAGCACCCGGCTCACCCACAGTGGATGCCGGAAATGACACAACAATTTGTGAAGGAGAGCAAGTCACCTTATCGGCTTTTAATCCGGATGGAGCTACTTTAAGTTGGGACAATGGTATTTCAGACGGGGTGGCATTTACACCTGCGGTGGGTACTACTACATACACCGTCACGGCTGACCTTTCTGGCTGTATAGCTGATGATGTTGTGGATGTTACCGTAATAGCAAACACCTCGGTCAGTGTTTCTCCGGCAGGACCTTTTTCAACAGCTGGTACTCCCCAAACTTTGTCCGCCACTCCGTCCGGTGGCAGTTGGTCAGCAAATTGTGGGAGTTGTATTGATGGTGTTTCCGGAGAGTTTGATCCCTCTGTAGCGGGTGTTGGTGTTTGGGAAGTTTGTTATGAAGCAGGAACTGTACCTTGTGAAGATTCTGCCTGTATCTTTATTGAAGTAATTGACGGTTGTGCCCTTACGGGTACTGTGGTGGGGAATCCTCCTACTTGTTTTGAATTTTCAGATGGTTCTGTAACTGTTAATGTGAGTGGAGAGGTAGGCAGTTTGACATTTCTGATAACTGATTCATTGGGAAATCAGGTCAATAACGGAAATACCAATACTGCTAACACCCTTTCAGAAGGATGGTATTATATAGAAGTAAACGATCAGGCACCATGTACTTACATAGATTCTGTGTTCATTGATGACCCGGATCAATTAGTGGTAGATCTCCTCATCAATAATCCGCCTTGTTATGGGATTCCGGACGGATTTGTAATAGTTGATACTGTAGAGAATTATACCGGAAATTATGATCAAATCTCCTATTTTTGGACGCCAAACCCGAATGGACAAAATGGAATAGGGGAAGATACGCTCATGGATGTAGGTGAAGGAAACTATAGTTTATTGATTAATGATCAGAATGGCTGTTCTGAGACTTTTCCTTTCTCACTAAGCTATCCCGATTCCTTGTTTTTTAAAGATTTAGATGCTGAACCGGCTTATTGCCGGTTGTATAGTTATCAATCGGGAAATGGAGTGCTGTTTGCCGCCGCAAGTGGTGGAACTCCGGATTATGATTATCTGTGGCTTAACCTGACAGATTCTTCAAGCTGGGTGAATACCACCTGGGGAGGGTTGAACCCGGGAGATTATCAGATTACTGTAACAGATGCTAATGGTTGCATTTTGGTAGAAACAATTACTTTGGATTCGTTGAATCCTGAAGCAGACTTTATTTTAAGCTCACCTGAATTTACGGCAGAATGGGAGGGAACAGCACCGGTCTTTGTCAATTTCCAGAACACATCTATGTATTTTTCAAATCCCAATAATCCACAGGCGGATACCACCTTCTTCTGGAATTTTGGTACTGATGAAAACTGGATTTTGTCGAAAAGTATATATGATGAGTTTGATACGGTGTATACAGAAGGGGGCGAGTATGAAGTTTGTCTGGTAGCGATCAATAAAAATGGTTGTACCGATACATCTTGTGTACTCATTGCGATTTTTGACCCCCTGGCTTTTGAACCGGTAAATGTTTTTACACCCAACGGTGATGGAGCAAATGACCTCTTTACATTTGACTTTGTTTCTGTTGCTGTAGTTGAGTTTCGCTGTGTAATTGTGAACCGTTGGGGGGTAACGGTCACAGAATTTAATCATATATCGGATAGTTGGGACGGTACTTATCCCAATGGAAAAAACTGTACGGAAGGTGTCTACTTTTATACCTATTCAGGTGTTGCAGAAAATGGCGAGATATTTAGCGGACAGGGCAATGTGCACTTGATTAATAAAGAAGAATAACTTTTCACATATATTCGCAAAAACAGCTTTTGTTCATGCAGAAGAAAGCAGGAAAAGGATCTTTATTATTCATCTTTGTTACGATCTTGTTGGGTGTAATGGGGATTGCCATTATAATTCCTGTACTTCCCGAATTAATTCAAACTTTGACAGGTGAGCCGTTAAATGTGGCAGCAGGTTATGGCGGCCTTTTGATGATGAGTTTTGCCGGAATGCAATTTCTTTGTGCACCTTTAATGGGAGAATTATCTGATCGATTTGGTAGAAAACCGGTCTTATTACTAGCTTTAACGGGATCGTCAATCAACGTATTATTTTCCGGAAGCTGCTTTCTTATTAGGGGGCATTATACTCGTTATATCTACTGTTTTGGCAATAATCGCATTAAAAAAATTGGAAAACATACTGGATTCAGATGAGATAATTGACAGTATGGATCATGAAAAATGCACAATTGGAGGTGTAGCAAAAGAAGAAATATGCTAATTATGGTTTCAATTTTTCTTCAAACTCCTCAACCGTAAAATAATCGCCATCATATTCAATGATTGGAACCATGTCTTCTAAGCCATAAGTTTTATACCGATCAATTTCATTAATTGCAGCTTCTTTTGACGGAAATGGTTTGGAGTAATATATCATTTTACCACTTTCTGCCCTTACGGGTTTTACATCTCCAATATTGAGGAAAATATCCAAATCTTCATTAGGAATATCTGCATCTTCAGGGTACTCTGCAATTTTAAGGCGATACTTTACCCGAGACATATCAATACCATTGATAATATTATTACCACCCGTGGTGTCGGTTTCATCTTCAGTACGGGATTCAACAAAGCTATTGAGTTCTTTATCTTCATTGTAATTATCGGGCAAATCATTTGGATCAATACCTAACTCTCTGAGTGTTTTTCTTTCGTGGCCTTTATACGCAACAACAAAAGCAGATCTATATCCTTTTGAGATCAATTTCTTTCTATGGGCATTGGCTTTTTTATAATCTTCATACTTACCGGAATAATAGCGTGTGATACCATCCTCGCCCTTTGCAAAAGTGATGTCTTCTATCTCTGGAAAGGCTTCTGATGTGTTAACTTTGTTTTTGAATGCTCCTATTTGTACCCGATAGACTTGTTGATCTGATTTCCCGACTTCAGGACCGACCCTTCCAGTATTATTATTGTCTTCTTTTACTTTTTCAACAACTCTTGGATCAATTGCAAAGAATGTGCTGTCAACGCTACCATCCCTTCCAATAAGTTCAACATCAATCCCCTCTTCTTCTATTTTTTCTTGAGCGGCAACTGCATCCTCAATAGTGGCATATTCTCCCAAAATATAGTAAACGGTATCACCTCTTAACTCTGTTTTGAATTCATTATACCCCAAATATTTATGCAATTCATTTGCACTGATGTCTTTATGTTCTTTACCAATAATGACAACATACGACTTATCTTTTCTATCGGCATAAGGGTCCACTAATTGAACAACGCCCTCCTTACCAAATTCAACGATTTTTTTGTCCTCTACAAAAGGGTGATCATATCCCGTTGAGTCATTAAACTCTTTCCAATGACGGGCAATGTCTTCTTCTGTTAAAGTGACTCCAAATTCATTCACCATATTACCTTCAGGGGTATTGGGTTCATCATCCATATAATCAGGAACTCCGTCATTATCCATATCCAAAGGACAGCCTTTTTCATCTACGAGTGCTTCAAGAGGTGTCCCCGGACATTCGTCATAGGCATCTATTACACCGTCTTTATCCCAATCATTTTGTTCAAAATCAACATACAATTCAATATCTCGATCATCCATAGGGTCAAATCCTTTTTCTTTGGGCAACTGTAGGTCATAACTCAAGGATACGTAAGTTGTCCAAAGCATATCCTTACGTCCGTCACCATGTCTGATCGGGCCTTCTCCGGCTGGGGAAATATTGTCAATTAAATCGGTAAAAGTAAAATAGTAAGTGGTGGCTACCCGAAAATCCCAACGTGGTGAGAGATGAAACTCTATACCTGCTGAAATAGGAATGGCAAAACTTTGCTCGCGATAGTCTCCTAAGCTGTCCAGATTTTGCTCCCTAAGGTCAGTTTCATAGGTGTAATCCCGCATCAATGGGATGGCATTTTCTGCCAGAGGATTATCTTCGGACATATTCATAATAGATCCATCCGACCAATAATGATACTCATTCCCGTTCGCATCATAAAGATCTGTCTTTGATAAGAATTCGAAAGAAGAAAAACCTAATCCCACGAAGGGGTGAAACATGGTTTTTGGCGAACTCAGCATAGGGTAGAAATTGTAGTATAGCTGCGCACTAAACATTCGGATACGTGACTGAAAATTGAGGTTACTAACCAAAGAACGCTCATTGGCAACAATTTTACCGTAAGAAGCAGTCAACTCCAAATTAAAATAACGGGTTATGGGTGCATTAACGTATGCCATACCGTGGAAACGGTTCATGGTTGGAATAAATTTTTTCTGATAATTCTGAATTTCTCCGTAATAAGTCATGGTACCTACCCCCAAACCTATACGAGGTCTTAAAACATTGGATAAAGTATCCGCATCACTCTGAGATTGAGCATGAAAAGCTGAAAAGAAAAGTAAAAAAGCGAGTAAGTATTTAATCAATTGCTGCACAAGTTTTTCCCTTATATAAAATAAAGATAAGAGATTTTGCCTGAATTTCTCAAAAATGTAAGAATTATTATTCACAATATAAGCTGCATAAGTTGAGCTTGTCGACTTTTGACAAGCTCGTTGATTAAAATCACCATTTTTTACTCAGGAAAATTGAAAGTATACTCACTCATGTCTACTTCAAAGATGTCCCGAGCACCCATTCCACCGTTTCCTGAAGATGAAAAAGTAGTGTAATACGCTTTTTGATTATCAACATGATAAGTGAAATGTGTTTCATCTGAAACGGTATTGATAGGATAGCCCATATTTACCGGATCACTCCACTCGCCATTCTCTCTTTTACAAACATACACATCATATCCTCCCATTCCCTCATGCCCGTCTGAAGAAAAGAAAAGGTATTTCTCATCCGGAGTTACATAAACAGTGGTTTCTTGGCCCGTTGTATTTATCGTAGGCCCCAGATTTACAGGTTTACCCCATTCTCTTCCTGCTTTAACAGAAGTCCATATATCTGCCCGTCCTTGCCCACCTTTTCTTTCTGAGATAAAATAAATGGTGTTTCCATCAGAGGTAACTGAAGCAGCAGCATCAAATACAATGGTGTTGATCATTTTTCCAAGAGGTTTGGGTGTGTTCCAATCTCCACGAATATTCATTTTGCTGACAAACAGGTCTGAACTTCGCGTCTTGATCCTTGGTTTCTCTATTGCCGTTGTGTTTATAGTGATGTACAACTCTTTTCCGTCTGCTGAGATATGGTTGACAGCATCAAACCCTTTTGAGTTAATCCTTCTGACAATGTCACTGGTATTTGAAGCTTCATCCCATGCTCCTGTTTCTTCATTCCATGTACAGACGTAAATATCTTCAAAAAATCGCTGATCCGCCGGATTAACACCCCCACCTTTATTATCTGCCCTTCTTGAAACAAAATAAAAATGTTTACCGTCTGGAGCCATAACGGGACTATAATCATCAAAAGCAGAGTTGATACTTGAACTCATAGGTGTGATTTTTACCTTTACAGGGCTCTTGATCATTTCTTTGGCACGACCACATTCTTCAATTCTTTTGTTTAAATTCAATTCTTTAGCTCTGCTTTCTCTAACTTTCGCTTTAACTTGATTATAGTGTAATACGGCCTTGTCTAATTCACCAAGTCGGTGATAACTAACCCCTAGTAAATAACCGGATTCACTACTGACTAAAGAGTCTTTCTTTATCGCTTTTTCTGCATATTCAATCGCTTTTTCATAATTACCTAACGCCAAATGGGATTCTCCAACCCAGTAGGTGGCTGTGGCATTCCCTTTATCTTTTATCAGGGCTTCTCTAAACTTTACCAGTGCGATTCGGTATTGCCCTTCACTATAAAGCCGTCTTCCTTCTGTAATCAGGTATTGAGCCGTACCTTTTTCAAAAATATTTGAAGTTGAATCAGGCGGGTTAAATGCAAAAGAAGAGGTTGAACAAACCAATAAAATAATATACAAGAGAATTTTCTTCATAAGTTAAATATTTAATCAAATATAATTAATTTGCTCATTCTCTGACTTGGAGCAGTTAATAAATTATACTGTTGCTTTTTTTTCCGGTGGTGTGGCGTACTCATTCTTTGATAAATCAACTATTTCATGCATAGAAAGTGTAGAAGAGGTTACCGCAGCAATCGGAGCAATAGCAGCCAATAAGAAAGTGACTACCAAAACCGTGCCCCAAAGCAATTGTGTATTTGTATCTGAGGGTATACTCTCCATTTTCAGGTAAAAATAATTAAAAGATAGAAAACAAGCAGAATAAATCCCTCCCAGTGCTACAGCAAGCCCCTTGTGTCGTGAAACAAAATGAATAGATTGTGAAATATTGAGTCTTCTTCTTTCATTCACATAATCAATATAACCGAAACCGTAAAAATAAGCGCCGATTATCAATGGAATGATATAGATGAAGATCGATTGCGTTATCCCTCCAATCAAAGATCCCAACCCAATTAAAATGATCAATATGAGATATTCTATCAGTAAAAGCCGCAAGTTAAGACGCACAGCCCGCTTAATATCTTTGACTACTTGCATGAAGTTCCATTTATACGTATTTCCGGTGATAATCTTCTCTACTTTTTCAGATAAAATGGTCAGTACCGGAGCAAGACACATGATCACCAAATACATGGTGAACTTGGTAAACAAATAGTAAAGAGCGTCGTAAAAAATGATCTTGACGGTTTTCCAGATCAAACCATTTATCGTGTCAATTTCAGTAATGCGTTGATTCAGGTCATGCCGGATGGACCATTCCATATCTTCAAAATACTGACCGACATTAAAAATGAGTAAAAAAAGTACAACAGGAAAGATAACAAACCAATAGAGCCTATGACGGATTAGAAATTGAATTCCCCGCCAATAATTTTTTAATCCGGTACCTAACAGTTTAAAAAAATGCATCTCTTAATTTGCGGTAAAAATACAAATGCAGAACGAATTTGAAACGCTATAGCAGATTAAATCCGTCAAAGCAAAACTATTTCATTAATTTTAACTGAATTTTTACGTTGGAACTTCTATTTACATATCATCCTGTATGGCTACTGTTGTCTGCTACTGTGGCTTTTATCTATGCATTCTATTTGTATCGTAAAGATGAATTGCTTGAAGATGTTAAAAAATCGATCAAATGGGGTCTGGCAGTTTTCAGGTTTGTAGCCGTTTGGCTCATTTGTATCCTATTGCTTGGCATTATTTTTGAGAAAATGGAAGATCGAAAAGAAAAGCCCTTGATATTTATTGCACACGACACCTCCGAGTCTATTCTTCTCAATGCTGATTCTACTTTTTATAAAGAAAAGTACATTCAAGATCTCAGGTCACTTTCTAAAGAACTCAGTCAGGAGTTTAACGTAGTGGAGTACAGTTTTGCTGCTGAATTAGAAGAGGGAATTTCAGCGGATTATAAAGGAAAGACAACCAATATTTCAACGGTTTTTAATCAAATTTTTGATCAATATATCAATAGAAATATCGGAAGTATTATTCTTTCTTCTGATGGAATTTATAATGTGGGATCTAATCCCATTTATGCGTTGGCAAGAAAAAGTTTTTTACCGGTATATACGGTGGGGTTAGGAGACACCAATCAAGTGAGGGATGTAAAAATTGAAATGATAAAACACAACGATATTGCATTTCTTGGTAATCAATTTCCGGTAGAAGTGATCCTGACACAAAATAAATGTGATGGAGAGACAGTGAAAGTAGGAATCTATAAAGGCGAGAAACTACTGAAAGAAAAGCAACTCAAACTCAAAGGAGAACAGCAGCAATTTTCTATTGACTTTACTTTAACGGCTGATCAGATCGGCTATCAAAAATATACCGTTAGAACAACAGCAGTAAAAAATGAATTCTCACTGAAAAATAATACGTCTAATTTCTATGTGGATGTGATTGATGGTCGTCAAAAAATATTGATCGCTCATCACGGTCCCCACCCGGATATTGCAGCCTTGCGATTTGTTATTGAAGGAAATAAAAATTATGAGGTAGAAGTAAAAGGAATGGATGAAGTAACCTCAACGGCTGCTTATGATTTATTGATTTTACATAATTATCGGGCGGGAAACTCTGTGGTTGAGAAAGCTGCTTTATCAGGAAGCACGTCCTGCCTTTTTATTGTAGGGAACCAAACCAATATGCGAGACGTTGAAAATACCCAAATCGGCATTTCAGGAAATAAGACCGATCTGGAAGAAGTAGGTTTTTCGCACAATCCTGCTTTTAAGGATATCCTGCTCTCTGGTGACATAGTGAGTATGTTGTCTACAGCTCCTCCTTTACAAGCCCCTTTTGGAAACTTTAATTTTTCTTCTGCAATTTCAATATTGGCCTATCAGAAAATCGGTAATATTGTTTTGGATAAACCACTGATTTATTTCACAAAAAAAGGAAGCAATAGAAGTGGTGTGATAATGGGAGAGGGAATTTGGAGATGGAGACTTCACGATCAGTTTAAAAATGGCACAACTCAAAATTTCGAAGAACTGATCAGTAAAGTGATTACCTATCTGGCGATTAAAGACAACAAAGACCCGTTTAAAGTTAGATTACAACGAGAGTACAATGAAAGCGAAAATATTATGGTAGAAGCTGAACTGTATAATATGTCGTATGAGCTGATCAATGAACCGGATGTACAGTTTAGATTCACCAATGAAAAAGGAGGTGTGTTTGAACCTTATTTTGTACGAGTGGGCAATCACTATCAACTGGATCTGGGAAAATTACCACAAGGTATTTATCAATGGAAAGCTTCTACTGAATTTCAAAACAAAAAATACGTGAAAGAAGGAGAGTTTTTGGTCAAAGAAGTAAATGTAGAACAATTAAATGTTCAAGCCAATCACCGCTTACTCGCAAACATGGCTGAGAATTCCGGAGGAAAGTTTTTTCTGCCATCAGAACTGGATGAATTAAAAATGGCTATTCAACAGAGAGAGGATTTAGTCACCATTGTGTATCAAGAAAAATCATTTCGTGACTTAATTGACTATAAGTGGCTCTTTTTTCTGATTATGGCACTACTTTCAACAGAGTGGTTCATCCGTAAATTTAATGGGGCATATTGATCTGATTGTTTCATAGCCGGGTAATTGTGTTGTCAAAAGAGGTGTATTCTGCCACTTTGTTTTTTAACATGATGATATTAAGCCGCTCGTGAAACTCATCAATACATTTTTGATGGAAATAGGGATATAACATGTGATCCCTGAATGGATTGTTGCTTTGGTAGTAAGTTTCATGCTCAATGACAGTTCCGTTTTTTGATTGCTCAAACGTAATGCGTTGCAGCCCATGCGTGATGTTGTTTTTGGCATAGCAAAATTCAATTAAATGTGCAATCGGATCTATTTTTGTGATAATGAATAGAGCATCCAGTTTTATTTTTTTCAAAAAATTAAGTTCCAGCAAAATAGCAGTGCATTCCCCTACTTTTTTGACGTCAAAATGATCTTTTCGATTATAGATTAATTTGAGACGATTGACCGGGCCGGACCATAATTCGTAGGGATCAACATGTAAATAACTCTTCCAGACATAGTCTAAGTTAAAATCTGTAAAGTAAGCAGAAGTATGATGAAGATATTCGTTTAGATCCTGTTGATGTTCAGTGCTGGTGGTAACATTTTTTACGCGCAAGGAATCTTTTCGATTGGCTGTTACCGTTGGTTGTTTAAAACTGTAAACACAAAAAGAGAATGTCAGGTTAAAGAATAGCAAACCTGTAAGTGGAATGGTTGTATTTCTTAAAATAAGAATACCCAAATTTACTAAAATTTAAGGAGAGAAAAAAATATTTTTAAGAGTTAGGCTACAGAGTAAACTGAATTTTAATCTCTTTGTATTACGACACTTTGAGAGGAATTTCGTAATTTTCCGTATTCAAATTCACTACTTAATGCGACTAAAAACAGCTTTTTTTATCATCTCAATCCTTTTAGGAACAATTCAAACGGTCAATGCCCGGCAATTTTATCCTTATCAACAAGAATTTTCTCAGGCCTATTTGTCCCATCCTGAAATTCCTACTGGATTATTAGAGGCCATTTCTTTTACACAAAGCCGTATAAACGATATTCAACCGGCTGCTCAAAGTTGTATCGGACTTCCACAAGCCACTGGTGTTTTTGGATTGATATCGGATGGACAGGGGTATTTTAAAAACACACGAAGTCTGATCAGCCAGTTGGCAAATGTCCCGCTTTCTACTTTAAACAATCCTTCTGCAGAAATTGCTGCTTATGCAAAGGCTTATGCCTCATTAATGACGCAACATTCAATCCGTTCAACTGATTTTCAAGGGCATGAGTACTTAATAAGACTTTTATCCGAAATACCCGAAGATGGAAACGCAGTAAATAATTACGCATTGAGTGCACACAGCTACCAGGTTCTCAGTTTTTTGAGAGATGAAGAACAACAAGCGAAATTTGGCTTTCCGAGCTATGATATTGATCTGAAATTTATCTATGGCACAGAAAACTATAAAATTCTATCCGCCAAAAGGGTGATGATTTCTCAGGAAACCATTACCAATAAAGAAGGAGCACGTTATAGCCCGCAAGATAGAAGTGCAGATTACGGTCCGGCTTTATGGACGGCAACCCCTTCTTGTAACTTTTCATCCAGAAATGGAACACCGGTTTCTGCTGTCACTGTTCATACTATTCAGGGATCCTATGCAGGAGCGATTAGCTGGGCGCAAAATTGTAATTCAAATGTTTCCTATCATTACGTACTTCGATCTTCAGACGGGCAGATTACTCAAATGGTTTACGAAGCTGATAAAGCCTGGCATGTCGGATCAGAAAATCCCTACACAATTGGGCTGGAACACGAAGGATATGTTGATGATCCCTCCTGGTATACGGTAGCCATGTATACTTCTTCTGCCGCATTGGTAAAAGACATCACGCAAAGTGGTTACGGCATCAACCCACTGAGAACTTTTCAGGGGCCTGCTACAACCGGTACAAATACAATTGGAGGTTGTACTAAAATTAAGGGGCATCAACATTACCCCAATCAGTCACATACTGATCCCGGGATTAACTGGAATTGGGAATATTATTATCAGTTGATCAATGATAGCCCTCCAACCACTTTATTATCTACTGCTTCAGGTGTGTTTTACGATTCGGGCGGAACTGCCGGAAATTATTCAGATGACGAAAGAGAACTCTATCTCATTGAGCCTGCAAATGCAGTGAGCGTAACCATAAATTTTGATCAATTTAGTTTAGAGAGTAATTGGGATTATATGTACGTCTATGATGGAAACTCCCTTTCTTCTCCTTTGCTAGGGGTTTACACCGGAACTTCTCATCCGGGAACACTTACTTCTTCATCCGGTTCAATACTGATTGAATTCAGATCAGATTGTGCCACACAGGATATCGGCTGGGAAATTAGCTGGACTTCAGTTACCGGCCCTAATCCAAATGACGTGACACCGCCTTCCACTTCAGTCACCGTTTCGGGAAATTGGCAAACTTCTGATTTTTCAGCAAACTTTACAGATGCGGATGATGTCAATGGCTCCGGCGTGCAACATCAACTTTATCAGGTGATTCATTTTGATGGTACAGCATGGAGAGCTAATGCCAATGAAGGTTTCTTTTCGGATAATTTTGATCAGGCACTTCATGCAGACTGGACACAACAAACCGGAACCTGGGCAACAAATTCAGGGGTGCTAAACCAAACAGATGAATCGCTCACCAATACCAATCTACACACACCATTAGATCAAGATAATTTTGACAAATGGTTGTACCATTTTGCTATGAGAATTAGTGGAGCAGGAGGAAATAAGCGGGCAGGTTTTCACTTTATGTGTGATGACGCAACGCTAACCAATCGGGGAAATTCATATTTTGCCTGGTTTCGTTCGGATGATGATAAAATCCAGATCTACAAAACGGTAAATGACGTTTTTCAACTGGAAGCAGATATTCCCTACACCATTAATGATAATCAGTGGTATGACGTGAAGTTACTTTTTGATAAAACGACAGGAGTTATTCAGTTGTGGTTAGATGGAGTAATGGCCGCCAGTTGGACAGATCCTTCTCCTTATACAACAGGAAATGCGATTTCTTTTCGATCGGGAGATGCTGCCTTAACCACAAACAACCTGAAAGTGTATCATGAAAGAGGTAGTACAGTTACCGTGACGGTAGGCGTGGGCGCGCAAATTGAACACCAAAACCCGGATCCTTTTACTGCTTCGGGGAAAGTTAAATCAATTGCTATAGACAGCTCGCTGAACATTTCTTCGGTGGCTCAAAAATTAGTAAATGTAGATTGGACACCACCGGCTGCAGTCTCTTACGTGAATGATGGAACAGCGGCAGATATTGCCATTACAACTACCAATACTGAATTATCCGCCAACTGGGCATCCACTTTTGATCAGCATTCTGATTTGGCGAGCTACTGGTACGCAATTGGTAGCAGTCCGGGAGCGACAGATGTGGTGAATTGGACTGATAATTGGTTTGATACAACCGTTACCCATTCAGGGTTAAATTTAACGGTAGGAACCACCTATTATTTCTCAGTCTATGCTGAAAATGGTGCAGGCTTAAATTCTGATACCATTACCTCTGATGGACAGATATTACAAGAACCTACCGGTCCTCCTACGGCAGATTTTATTGTAGCCAATTCTTATATCTGTTCATTTGAAGCTGTGTCAGTATCGAATTCAAGTATAGATGCACAAACCTACAGTTGGTCAGCTCCCGGAGCGACTCCTTCAACTTCGATAGATGCCAACCCTTATTTTACTTATACCGCAAATGGGTATTATGATATCACCTTGATTGCATCTAATATCGGTGGGTCAGACACCACTACTCAAACCATTTATGTAAGTGTGGATACCGTACCAACGGCAAGTTACACACCTTCTGATACTTTAGTGGATGTGAGTAATGCGTATGTATCATTTACCAATCAGTCACAACACGCCAATGGGTATGTATGGAATTTTGATGACGGTACTTTTTCTACAGATGTTAACCCCTGGTATCTCTATACTGCTACCGGTATCTATGAGGTGATGCTGATCGCAGTAAATGGCAATTGCCCCAATGATACTACTACACAGAATATCCATGTTGTGGATGATTTGAGCTTGCCGCTTACAGAAAATGCTTCCTTTGAAATTTATCCTAACCCTGCCAGTTCAAATCTAAATATTCAACTGGGAGAAGGATGGGGTGAACTGTTGACGCTTGAAATAATGGATGGACGTGGAAGATTGGTGTACAGTGCCTATAATCTTCCTGCTCCAACGGGAGAAATTCAATTGTCGTTGAGTGATGAAAGTTTGCAACAAGCTTACTATTTTGTTCGTTTGACGGATGGAGAAAAGATAGAAACCCAGAAAATACTGTTCCACCCTTAGCAAAAAGCAACTGCGAATTTCTTTTATTGATAAAAAATGTTTAGCTTTGAAAGAGTGACCTCCTATTCATTGTAGTAGGTTGCGGGTTTTATAGTTTTTGCAAGGGAAAAGGAAATGATCCAATTGGTCGTTTCCTTTTTTCTATTTCAGCGGTAATATCATCTTTACGCCACAAGAAAAATGGCCGGTATCTCCCAGTTGATGATCAATATATTGAAATCCGGATTGTTCGTACAGTTTTCGAGCTTGTGTCATGGTTTCAAAGGTTTCGATATACACCAAATCGTATCTGGCTCCTGCGGCAAAATCCAGACATTTTTTCATCAGGGACTGCCCAATTCCTTTTCCCCTTGCAGCTTTGTGTAGAAACATGCGCTGCAGTTCACAGTAATTTTCAGTTTGATTGGGTATAGGAGCAATTCCTGAACCCCCCACTACTTTACCATCCCATTCAGCAATATAATAGGCTGTCCGTTCGTCCTGATAAAAATCAAAGAGGTGGTTGGTTCCTTCATCCGTATAAACAGTTCCTTCCAACGCACAACCCAACTCTTCCAATGATGTTTTAATGATCCTTGAAAGCGGCGCATTGTCAGATTCCTGAATTAAGCGTAACAGATGATGCATGATAATAACGAAAATACACCTTTTACCTTAAAAAAAGCGCATTCATACCTTTGAGAAAGTGATGAAGAAAATAATCTTGTTACTTTTAAGAAAAATCTAAAGGATATGAAAAAATTTGTTCTTCTTATTGCAGCATTGTTTATAGCGACTATCCCACTTGTGGCTCAAAAGAACAAAGACACAGAAAAATCAGGCTTAAATTCCGGCTTGCTTTCAGGATTAGCTTTCAGAAATATTGGCCCGGCTTTAACTGCCGGTAGAGTTGCAGATATTGCTGTAAACCCAGACCAACCGAATGAATATTACCTGGCCATTGCATCAGGTGGAGTGTGGAAAACAACTAATCACGGAAATACCTTTCAAGCTATCTTTGACAAAGAAGGCTCTTATTCGGTAGGCTGTGTAACAATCGATCCCAATAACACGCAAACCATTTGGGTAGGTACGGGAGAGAACAACAATCAACGTTCAGTAGCTTATGGAGATGGGGTATATAAATCAGTAGATGGAGGAAAAAGTTGGAAAAACATGGGGCTGAAAAATTCAGAACACATTTCAAAAGTGATTGTTCACCCCAAAAATTCGGATATTGTTTATGTTGCTGCTTACGGTCCTTTATGGTCAGATGGCGGAGATAGAGGTGTGTATAAATCTATAGATGGCGGAGAAAATTGGAAGCAAATTCACTTTATTTCGGATAAGACAGGTACCTGTGACCTGCTAATGGATCCAAATGATCCGGATGTGTTATATGAAGCGGTACACCAAAGAAGAAGGCACGTATTTACTTATGTGGGCGGTGGTGAAGAAAGTTCGCTTTACAAAACTGTTGACGGAGGAAAAAACTGGTTAGAAATCACCAATGGATTGCCCAAAGGAAAAATGGGGCGTATCGGTTTGGCGATATCACCGGTAGATACGGATTATATCTATGCAATTGTAGAAGCAGAGGATGATAAAGGGGGATTTTATCGCTCTACCAACAGAGGTCTCAACTGGAGCAAACAAAGTGATTATAATACGTCGGGAAATTATTATCAGGAAATTGTTTGTGATCCAACAGATAAAGACAAAGTATTTAGTATGAATACCTGGTTACACCACACTGAAGACGGTGGAAAAACGTTTAAAAAAACCGGTGAAAAAGGTAAACACGTTGACAATCACTGTATGTGGATCAATCCTGAAAACACAAATCACTGGATAGTGGGATGTGACGGAGGTGTCTATGAAACATGGGATCATGCGCAAAACTGGCATTATAAAGCAAATCTTCCTATTACCCAGTTTTATAAGGTTGCTGTTGATAATGACGTTCCATTTTACAATGTATATGGAGGGACGCAGGACAATAACTCAATGGGAGGGCCATCTCGTACAGTAAATAATGCCGGTATCCAAAACTCAGATTGGTATATCACCAACGGAGGAGATGGTTTTGAATCACAAGTTGATCCTGAAAATCCGGATATCGTTTATGCCCAGGCTCAGTATGGATGGCTAGTTCGATATGACAGAAAAAGTGGTGAAAAAATGGGAATTCAACCTATGCCGGGAAAAGGAGAAGCTGCTTACCGTTGGAATTGGGATGCGCCTTTGGTGGTGTCCAAACACAATCACAAACGCATTTATTTTGCCGCAAATAAAGTATTTAAGAGTGATGATAGGGGAGACACATGGCAAACTATCTCACCTGATTTGACCCGACAGTTAGACAGAAATAAAATGAAGGTGATGGGTGAGATTCAATCACCGGATGTAGTCATGAAAAATAAATCCACCACGATTTTTGGAAATATTGTGGCGCTGGATGAATCGGCTAAAGATGAAAATTTACTGTATGCCGGTACGGATGACGGATTAATTCACGTCACTGAGAACGGTGGGGAAACTTGGTCTAAAAAAGATAATTTTCCCGGAATCCCTTCCATGACTTATGTCAATATGATCTTATCCTCTCAGCACGATCAAAATACGGTCTTTGCGGTGTTTAATAATCACAAAAAAGGTGATTTCAAACCTTATATTCTCAAAAGTTCAGATAAAGGAAACTCCTGGAAGTCAATTAGTGATGATTTACCGGAAAGAGGTTCAGTCTATGCCATTGCAGAGGATCATGTCAATAAAGATTTGCTGTTTGCAGGAACTGAATTTGGGATATATTGTTCGGTGAACGGCGGTGAAAATTGGTTGCAACTCTCTTCAGGTATCCCAACCATTGCAATTAGAGATATCGCGATTCAACAGCGAGAGAATGATTTGGTATTGGCTTCTTTTGGTCGCGGGTTTTATATTTTGGATGATTACTCACCTTTGCGTGAACTCAATGCTGAGGCAATTGAAAAACAGGCAGTGATATTTCCGATTAAAAAAGGATTGCAATACCTTGAGTCAAACCCGTTAGGAGGAAGAGGAACCGGTTCTCAGGGAGCTTCACATTATGCCGCAGATAATCCTGAATTTGGAGTTGCTTTTACTTATTACGTGAAGGAGAAACCATCATCTCCTACAGAAAAAAGACAATCGGAAGAAGAAAAACTAAAAAAAGAGGGAGCAGATATTGATTATCCGACCTATGAGGAATTTGTTACCGAAGACCTGTACGAAAAGCCATTTTTACTTTTTGTGATTAAAGATGAAGCCGGAAACGAAGTGGAAAAGTTAAAGACAGATATGAAAACAGGTGTAAACAGAATCAATTGGAATATGAGATATCCTTCCAGTACACCGATAAAATTAAAGAAAGAAAAAGTAGGCAGGTACAGCAGTCCTGACGAAGGACCTTTGGTATTGCCGGGGAAATATACCGTTGAGTTGCATCAGGCTGAAAATGGCGTGTTTAGTCAGTTAACTGAACCGGTGACTTTTGAAATTACAACCCTTGAAAATTCTTCTTTGGCAAGACAAACAAAAGAAAATTTGGCTTTTAAAAAGCAGTTGGCTGAGTTGAGAAGACAGTTCAGAGGTACGGCAGCCATTGTGGGTGAACTGGAAGAACGTTTGAAATATATCAGAGCGGCGATTGAAGAGTATCCCGGAACAGCTTTAAGTTGGATGAAAGAGGTGAAGGAATTGGAGATGGCTTTACACGACATTAAAGTTGATATGTGGGGTGATTACCACAAATCATCAAGGGATATAGAAGAAGGACCAAGTACCGGAAATAGGATAGAAACTGTTGTTTATCAAACCTGGTACTCTACTTCCAACCCAACTACAACGCAAAAACAGCAATATCAACTGGCGATTGAAGAATATCGACAAATAAAAGGAGAAGTGGATGTATTTAAAATAGGTGTGGAAAGCATAGAACAACTGCTCAATGACAAAGGAATTCCGTATACAAAAGGGAGACCTGATTTCAAAGAAGAGTAAGTTTGATTATTTTCAGTAATGTGATTCAGAAAGAATGCTGATACTGTTGGGCCCCTCGTTGAATAGTAAATCTAAAATGCTGAGGTTGCCGTGAAACCCATGGCGTTCTTCAAAGGTTTGTATGTACGGGTGTGTCTTGAATCCGCTTTTGTTTTTAGGATGTAAGTTTACCCTTAAATCATTGGGGTGCAAGGCAATTGCTTCTTTAGTGAAGTGAGAATTTACAGTCAGCCCTGTTTTTTTAATGAGATAAGCGTTGAGGGCAGCATTCAACTCAAACAGGTACTTAAAATCCGTTTGGATGATTTTTGTAATCCCGTCAATATAATATAAGTAATAAGGAGATCTTCGGTAAGCACTTTCAATGGCTTTTAAATGGTCTTTTTTCCAATTTTCTACCTGACTGACCAGCACTTCTGAAAGGAGGCTATTTTTTCCATTAGGCTTTTCAACCGGAACCGAAAGCTGTTGTATGCCGTTGGCGCCAATTATTGTGCAGCGTGAGCGATAGCTTTGTTTTTGATACCTCTCCTGCAAGTCAAAAAAAACTGTTTCATTGTTTTTCAAATGATAGAAATACTCAATATTTCCAAAATAAAACAGAGGTAGTATTACGGATTCTTGCTCATGCATCACTGCGAAATTACAATTTTAGAGGTGTTGGTAAGCGATTTTTCCCTTTACAGGCGTTGTTTTTAGCTTACACTTGTAAGAAATTTGTCAGGGGTTTCCATCCAGGCACATAATAAGAAACTGTTTTCAGTACCGCAAGCGTAGGAACAGTAATCATGACACCTAACAAACCACCAATAGCACCGAACAAAATCAAAGCGACAATTACTGCCAGCGGATTTAGTCCCACCTGACTGCTCATAATTTTGGGAGTGATGATGTTACCCTCTAAAAATTGAACCAACCCAAATATACCAACGACCCCAAGAGGATACCACAAACTGTCTTTGGTAACCAATGCTAAAGCAGTGGGTAAAATAGCGCTAATGACCACGCCTAAATAAGGAATAATGGTTAAAAAACCAGCCAGTAACCCAAAGAATAAAGCATGCTCAATACCTAATAAATATAAGCCCAAAGAAGTAAGTGTAGTAACAACAACGATTACAATTCCCATCCCTTTTAAATATTCACTCAGCACCCGTTGAACCTGTACCAGGGCACGCTTAGCTATAATTTTGTTTTTCCCATTAAAAAAACTGAAATACGACTTCTTGATCTGCTCTCTACTCAACAACATAAAAAATACATAAATCGGACAAGTGGCAAGAAATACAAATACATTTTTCAACCGCACTAAAATTTTTGGAATCAAAGCAACAAACTTTTCTTGAAGCGTACCGAATAATTTTCTGACTTCGTCCAAATAAAGAGATGTGTCACCTTTGGTATTGTCTTCCATTACCTGTACAGGATTGTCAAACGCCTCTTTTATCTTGGAATCCATATTCGCATTAGGGAGCTCTTTGGCAATTTGAACGCCTTCTACTGAAAAAAGTATGATGATAATTAGAAGGAGTAAAGAAACTCCCAAAACAGTAAATGTGATTGAAAGCCAAGACGGAATTCCTATATCTTCCATTCGCTCAACCAAAGGATAACAGAACATGGCCAAAAAGGCACTAAAAATGATAGGCATTACTATAATTGAGCCAAAGTAAATGGCTAAGCCGATCAGAGCAATGATCAGAATGGTTTGAAACCGCCTTTGATTTACCATTTTTTTTATAATCTATCTAATTTTATTAAACATCCGACTCCATCTCATTCCACCGCCAAACATTCCCTTTTCCTGATCAACCGATAGCCAGCTGAAAGCAGCATGACCTACAATGTGATCAACCGGTACAAATCCCCAGTATCTGGAATCTAAAGAGCCATTTCTATTATCTCCCATCATCCAGTAGTAATCCATTTCTATCGTATAACTACTGCACTTTTCACCATCTATATAAATGCCGTCTTCGCGCTCTTCCAGTTCATGCTTTTCATAGGCGTGAATGATTCTGCGATAGATGGGAATTGTTTTTTCATCCAGTTGAACTACATCCCCGGCTTTTGGGATTCGTAATGGCCCAAAATTATCTTCTGTCCAGTCATATTGAAAATCGTTGGGGAAAACAGGATAATAACTTCCGGATTGACCCGCCTTCAACTGTTCGCCGTAATAACCTTTCTCCTTGTAGTAAGGAACTAATTTAGGGAAGTTGGGCTTTGCCTTTTGATAGTCTTTTTCGGTCATAGGAATAGAAACATAGCCAGTGTCATTAAACACTTCAGCTCCCAGATTACTGGTTCTGTTCCCAAAATGCTTTCGGAAATAAGCGTCTTGAGCTTCTGTCCAAAGCCAGTTTTGGGTAATCCAGGCCGGGTGAATATAACTTTTTAATACGTAATTGTATTGCATACCCTCGGCTTTCCAACCCAGTTGGCCATTTACATAGAGTTCTTTGTTTTTTATTTCAATGACATCTCCCGGTACAGCAACGCATCTTTTGATGTAATTTTCCTTCTTATCAACCGGCCTCTGAAGTAAACCGTTAAATTGGGTGTGATTCTGACCGGCACTTCGGTCACGACTCACTATAGTAGAATAGACTTTCCCCTGTTCATTAAATTGCTTTCGTGCTTTTGATAAATAATAGTCAAAATTGTCCTCAAAAAATGCCAGATCATGTCCTTCACGTCTACATATATAATACGCTTCATCTCTCAGTATAGCATGGTAATTATGACCAATTAAACCATCCGGCATACGCGGGTCATTGATCGCCGTATCTCCTGCAGGAAAGTTAAAAACCACCACATCATTGCGATCGACAAAACGAATACCGGGCACACGGGTGTAAGGCACTTCCTGAATAGTAGAATAAGACTTTACGTTCAGGTAAGGAATCATATTATGAAAAATAGGAAATGAAAAGGGAGTCATGGGAATACGTGGACCATAAGTGATCTTATCAACAAATAATTGATCACCCACTAACAAGGTCTTTTCCATAGATCCTGTAGGAATCTTGTACGGTTCAAAAACATACGTTCGGATAACAGCCGCAGCAACAAGGGCAAAGAGAATAGCATCTCCCCATTCTTTAATAATGGATTTTTTCCCCGGTTTTCGCTTGATCCCTAACATAGAAAAAGGCACAGCAATGACATGTCCAACAACCGGCAGGGCAAAAAATAATGCGACGTGATCAGAAGGTGTTCTTTTATCCACCTGTCTGGCGATATCCCAATTGGTGGGCTCGGCAACTTTATATGCTTCAGGTTGATTGGCAATTTTATAAAATACAGGAAAAGGGAACAATATTCCCAAAATGGTTTCTTTTACCCCAAACTCACCAAACTTTCTGATGTAAGTAACATTGAGTGATGCCCACATGATGAACTGAACTCCCGGAAAAAGTAAAAAAATGACCCAATACCAAGGCAGTTTGCAGGCTTTTAAAATAAAATAATAGTTCGCAAAGGGAATAAATGCATAAGATGATTTATACCCGAGATCCGGAAATCGTTTATGCCACATACCAATAATGGGTGTGAAAAAAATAATAAGATAACCAATCAATAATCCTAAATAACCCATATTAAAAGTTTAAAACGTCTTTCATTGTATATATTCCCTTTTTTCCAATTAGCCATTCAGCAGCTAAAATACTTCCCAACCCAAACCCTTCTCTGCTGTGAGCAGTGTGTGTCATCTCTATCGTGTCAATAGTAGAGGAATAACTCACCTCATGCGTTCCGGGCACCTCCGGTAAACGGACAGATGTTACAGAAAGTATTTCAGGGTTTGAGAGTTTAGATTTTTTAACATTTTCCCATTTGCTGTATCCCTGGTGTCGCTCAATTAATTCTTCTGCAATAGTAATAGCTGTGCCACTAGGAGTGTCTAGTTTTTCTGTATGATGAATCTCATTAACCGCAGCGCTGTAGTTTTTGAATGACGACATAATTTCGGCCAGTTTCCGATTCATTTCAAAAAAGATGTTAACCCCAAGGCTAAAGTTGGTAGCGTATAAAAATGCGCCTTTCTGTTTTTCGCAATAATTTTTCAATGCGGTAAACTGATCATACCATCCGGTAGTGCCAATGACTATCGGCAAATTGTGATCGATACAAAAACGAATGTTTTCCTCTGCACTTTCCGGCACTGAAAATTCGATCACAACATCTGTATCAGATAAATCAAACCCCTCTTTTGCGTGATTGCTATCCACACGCGCACTTATTTCATGCCCGCGGTCTTCTGCAATTCGCTCAATTACTTTCCCCATTTTACCGTATCCAAACAGTGCTATTTTCATAATACAGTTTTTGCGAAATTAAACATTAATTTCATTGTAGTTCTCAAGGCTTGTCAAGATCAGGTATTCGGAAAGCAAACATTTCAGGTATTTAGCAGAAAAGAGCACCTAATTTTATACCTTTACATCAAAATTATTAATTAATAATAGTATGACACGAGTGAGCAGATTAATCACTGCAATTTTATGTTCTTTTTTATTTCTTCCGGCTTGTCAAAGTGATGAATCAGAAGATATCGACAAACAAGATCAGGAGGTAGACTTGAACACATCTTTTGAAGCTTTGCAGAATGAATTGATTGAACCCGTTTGGGGAGTAGAAACAGATGGTGAATATTTTGAAATTGAGATTCCCAAACAAATGCGTGAAGAAGATTCTTTGAATGTAGAAGCCAGCCTCCAATATGCTTATGTTGAAAAAGTAGAAGGGGAAGTAAAAGAAAATTATATCATTGTTTTAGTACACGATAAAAAACAGTTAAAGACTTCTTCAAAAGCTGAATACACGGTAGCTTCTTATAACCAACTCTCAGTAGAAAATCTCATGGAGGGAAAACAATCCTATGAGGTATTAGAAAAAACCGATAAAATTGAGATTAATGGTCGTGAAGCAGTGGTGAATGAAATCAAATCCGGAATTCAAATGAAGAATGGAAATATTTTGGATGTTTTTTACATGCTTGCAGTCATTGAGGGAGAAAAAGCGTTTTACCAAATCCTTAGCTGGACATTGATGAATCAGAAAAGTGATTTCAAAGCAGATATGAAGCGAATGATTTATTCATTTAAAGAAATATAAATTATGTCAGAGGATAAAAAAATAATTTTTTCAATGGTGGGTGTTTCAAAATTGACTCCCCAGGGAAAACCAATTATAAAAGATATTTACCTATCGTTTTTCTACGGAGCAAAAATTGGAATTATTGGGGCAAATGGATCAGGTAAATCTACCGTACTTAAAATTATTGCCGGTTTGGATGATAAATTTCAGGGAGAAGTGGTTTTTTCAAAAGAGCATTCCATTGGATACCTGGCCCAGGAACCGTATCTGGAACCCAATAAAACGGTAAAAGAAATCGTAGAAGAAGGTGTTCAGGAGACGGTTGACCTGTTAAAGGAATATGAAGAGATCAATAATGGGTTTGCAGATGAAGAAGTGCTGAACAATCCGGATAAAATGGAGAAGTTGATTGAAAGACAGGCAGCAGTACAGGAAAAGATTGACCGCATAGACGCATGGAACCTGGACAGTAAGCTGGAACGTGCCATGGATGCTTTGAGGTGTCCGCCTGAAGAACAAAAAATCGAAACCTTATCGGGCGGTGAAAAGAGAAGGGTTGCTTTGTGTCGTTTACTTTTACAAAATCCTGATATTTTATTATTGGATGAGCCTACCAACCATTTAGACGCTGAGTCGGTTTTGTGGTTAGAGCAATATTTACAGCATTACCCCGGTACGGTAATCGCCATTACACACGACCGTTATTTTTTAGATAATGTAGCCGGATGGATTCTTGAATTGGATAGAGGAGAAGGGATTCCATGGAAAGGAAATTATTCATCTTGGCTAGAGCAAAAGACAAAGCGCATGGAGCAAGAAGAAAAGCAATCGAGCAAGCGCAAGAAAATGTTGGATCGCGAGTTGGAATGGGTACGAATGAATCCCAAGGGAAGACATGCAAAAAGTAAAGCACGGCTAAGTAACTATGATAAACTCATGGCTGAAGATCGAAAATCCAAAGAAGATTCCTTGGAATTGCCGATCCCTAATGGGCCAAGATTGGGAACCAATGTGATAGATGCCAAAGGAGTAGCCAAAGGATTTGACCAAAAATTACTCTATGATGATTTAAATTTCTCTTTGCCTCCAAATGGTATTGTTGGAATAATCGGTCCAAACGGCGCAGGAAAAACCACCATTTTCAAGATGATCATGGGTGAAATCAAACCTGATAAGGGTGAGTTTATAGTGGGAGATACAGTTAAAATCGGTTATGTGGATCAAGATCACAAAGCTCTGGATCCTGATAAATCTATTTTTGAAGTGGTGACCGGAGGAACTGAATTTATTGAAGTGGGAAATGAAAAGATCAATTCCCGTGCTTATCTCAGTAGGTTTAATTTTAATGGGGCTGATCAAAATAAAAAAATTGGAGTTTTATCCGGTGGAGAAAGAAACAGATTGCATTTGGCCATGACCTTGAAGACTGAAGCCAATGTCCTGCTGCTGGATGAGCCCACCAATGACTTAGATGTAAATACCATTCGTGCACTCGAAGAAGGAATCGAAAGTTTTGCCGGCTGTGTGGTGGTAATTTCTCATGATAGATGGTTCCTGGATCGAATCTGTACACACATACTTGCATTTGAAAATAATTCACAGGTGTACTGGTTTGAAGGTGCTTTTTCTGAATATGAAGAAAATCGAAAAAAACGGCTGGGAGATGAAGAGCCAAAGCGGGTCCGCTTCAAGAAATTAATTGTTGATTAATAGCATAACCCAACCTTATTTTAAACCATCTCGTATAGGGTAGTGATATGAAAAACATTAATTATATAAATAACTAGTCGGAAAAAAACTTGTGTTTATGTAATCTAGTGTTATATTTGTCGAAACTAATTATTTAAAAATTGTTATGAAAAGGAAATTATTTTCTGTATTGGCGATTGCTGCTATAGCACTGACGTCATGTAAAAAAGAAGAGGTAGACTCTGCTCTTGAAACAGCGACCATTAATGGTACGATAAGAGCAGACATTGACCAAACAAATGATGTGAACAATGCCGGGTTGTATGAGCCTTATTCTATGCCTGATGCCGTAGAAGGTATGTTGGTAAAGGTTGAAGTAAACACACAAGATTGGGATGAAAGCCCACAAGCAGGGTTTGATTACGCAAAAAAGGTGTATACGGTAGAGACGAATGCTAGTGGTGAATTCATTTTAGAAATTCCCGCTACAGCTGACGGTTATACAATTACTATTGAATTTGAAGATGTGTATGGTGTTACCAGAACCTTATACACCAATGACGGTTCAGCTGTAACAGAAGAGGCATATGTTTCTAAAACAGATGAAAACCTCTTTATTTATGCTGGGGCTGATCTGAATGTAGTATATGATGCAGCTATTACGCCGGTTAATAATGCCAACCAACAGTACGGTACAGCAACGGTAAAAGGTAAATTTTATGGAGATTGGGATGCAACAGAGAACGATTATCCTATCTTCGGAAATAATGAACCATTTGTTACGGGGTCACCTTTAGCAGGTAAGACATTATATTGGGGATACAATAATCCTCCCTATAGTGTAAGTACACAAGGATTAAATGCTTTTACACTTGAGGCTGACGGTTCATTTGAAATCACAGTTCCTACAGAAGTGGTAAACAGTCCTAATCTGGTAGATATTTATATGGGATTTGATGATTTCATTGATGATCAAATTATTCCTAATCAAGCAGGAACGGCCGATTCAACTGCACAATCAATTTATACGGTTGGTGGTATTAGTGGATACAATGTGAATAATATCTCTGATGGATCAGTGTTTATAGAGTATGTGTTTGTAACTATCACAAACATTTAATCGCTAAAATTTAGAATTAGCATTAATTATAAATTTAAAACGATTATAAAAAATGAAAAAAATATTTAGCATTGCAATTGCAAGTTGTCTGTGCCTTGGGGTATCAGCACAAAGCAATGAGCAAATACAAAATAAAAAAGACGTTGATATCATGCCGGTAAGCGGAGAGTTCGCTGTAGGTATAGGTGTTGGTCTAAACTCTGTCACAGGTTGGGTAGGAAGTATGTTCGGTTATACCGGATATAATTCTTTCAATCAAACGTATGTGAATAATCCTTTGTTTACCGGAACATCTGTAAGTGTTTTTGGAAAATATATGGTTTCTGACAACAATGCACTGAGAATGTCAATTTCTAACTTTGGAAGTGATAATACCATGACGTATGAAGTGTATGACGATCGGGCAAATGATCCGGATTCAGTAGTAGTAGATAAACAGCGTTTCAACAGTTCGGCGACTTACGTTTCTGCAGGTTGGGAATGGAGAAGAGGAAAAACGAGGTTGCGAGGTATTTACGGTGGAGATGCGGTTTTGTCATGGACAAACAGTCACAACCATTTCACTTATGGAAATGACCTGAGTGCATCTAATCTAACTCCAACACAAGCAGCAGCTATGCCGGGATGGAACAATACATACGGACGTGTGATTCAACAGCGAAATGGAGCTACCTTCGGTGTCGGAGTGAGAGCATTTGTAGGTGTTGAGTACTTTATTGCACCAAAGATTTGTATTGGAACGGAGTTTGGATGGAGAGCCATGTTTGAAAAAACAGGTGCCGGACAAACAGACTATGAAAGGTTTGACCCGTTTGTAGAAGGAGACGGTACAACTGAAGGATCAGTAGTTTCACATACTGATAATACGTTAGGCGGTAGATCTTTTTCTTCCGGTCTTGACAACTTTAATACACAGTTGTATTTTAACTTTTATTTTTAATAAGTGATCAATTAATTGAATAAAAATTTAGCCGTAAAAGGCCTAATACATAGAAAAATGAAAACAAAAATGTTAACAATCATGGCGGTAGCAGGAATTGCTTTTACCTCATGTAAAAAAGATGAAATCGTATCTGAAGAGTTAGGAACTGCTACTATTAACGGTACTATCCGTGCAGATATCGATCAAACAAATGATATGAATGACCAAGGGGTGTATGAAGCATACTATTCACCCGAAGGCGTTGAAGGAATGACAGTGAAAGTAGAGATAAATTCTGCAGATTTGGTTCAAAATCCTGAAGCGGGTTACGATTATGATAAAAAGGTGTACACAGCAACTACAAATGCCAGTGGTGACTTTACGTTAGAATTACCGGCCACAGATGAAGGGTTTACAGCTACTATTGTCTTTGAAGACAAATATGGTGTAACCAGAACACTTTATACAACTGACGGTTCTTCAGTGACTGAAGAGTCTTACGTGCATAGAGCAGATGCAAACAAATACATCTACGCAGGTGCAAATATAGATGTTGTATATGATGCTAATATAAGCCCGGTAAACGGTGGTGCAAACCAACACGGAATGGCCACGATTTACGGAAGTGTATATGGAGAGTATAATGTAGGAACTACTTATTCCGGAGATATTACTGATTACCCTATGGGATCAGCTTCTCCATATCCTGGAAAAGAAATAAGAGTAACCTGGGATTATGCACCGTATAACACCGGTTACAACTCTGAACTTTCTTTTGTCATTGATGCTAACGGAGATTATATAGCTGAGATACCTACTGAAGTAGTAGGTGGAAACAATGTATCACTCTGGTTAGGTTCTCAGGATTTCCTTGGAACTTGTACTTACGTTAATATGGCAGGTACAGCTGATTCTACATGGGATGCTTCTTATTCTTTAGGTGGTTTACAGGCAAATTATTACGTAGTTGGACAAGGGGATATTCTTGTGAATCAAGATTTCGTATTTAGCGTATCTCTTATTCCTTAATCGCTAAAATTTAGAATTAGCATTAATTATAAATTTAAAACGATTATAAAAAATGAAAAAAATATTTAGCATTGCAATTGCAAGTTGTCTGTGCCTTGGGGTATCAGCACAAAGCAATGAGCAAATACAAAATAAAAAAGACGTTGATATCATGCCGGTAAGCGGAGAGTTCGCTGTAGGTATAGGTGTTGGTCTAAACTCTGTCACAGGTTGGGTAGGAAGTATGTTCGGTTATACCGGATATAATTCTTTCAATCAAACGTATGTGAATAATCCTTTGTTTACCGGAACATCTGTAAGTGTTTTTGGAAAATATATGGTTTCTGACAACAATGCACTGAGAATGTCAATTTCTAACTTTGGAAGTGATAATACCATGACGTATGAAGTGTATGACGATCGGGCAAATGATCCGGATTCAGTAGTAGTAGATAAACAGCGTTTCAACAGTTCGGCGACTTACGTTTCTGCAGGTTGGGAATGGAGAAGAGGAAAAACGAGGTTGCGAGGTATTTACGGTGGAGATGCGGTTTTGTCATGGACAAACAGTCACAACCATTTCACTTATGGAAATGACCTGAGTGCATCTAATCTAACTCCAACACAAGCAGCAGCTATGCCGGGATGGAACAATACATACGGACGTGTGATTCAACAGCGAAATGGAGCTACCTTCGGTGTCGGAGTGAGAGCATTTGTAGGTGTTGAGTACTTTATTGCACCAAAGATTTGTATTGGAACGGAGTTTGGATGGAGAGCCATGTTTGAAAAAACAGGTGCCGGACAAACAGACTATGAAAGGTTTGACCCGTTTGTAGAAGGAGACGGTACAACTGAAGGATCAGTAGTTTCACATACTGATAATACGTTAGGCGGTAGATCTTTTTCTTCCGGTCTTGACAACTTTAATACACAGTTGTATTTTAACTTTTACTTCTAGTAAAAAACAATAATAAATTTTAAACCCGATTCATTCATCAATGAATCGGGTTTTTTTATTCCCTTATTCCGTATTCACCGATCTGATTTGTTAAATTTGCACTACTAAAAATCAGAAAATGAAGTATTACAATAACGTACTGGAAACAATCGGGAATACACCTTTAATTAAGATCAATAAACTGACAAAATCTCTGAAAGGATTGATCTTAGCAAAGGTAGAGACAACGAATCCGGGTAATTCAGTAAAAGACCGAATGGCCTTAAAAATGATTGAAGATGCTGAAGAGCAAGGCATTCTTAAACCCGGCGGAACAGTTATTGAAGGTACTTCAGGCAACACAGGAATGGGATTGGCTCTGGCTTGTATTGCAAAAGGATATAAACTCGTTTGTGTACTGAGTGATAAACAATCAAAAGAAAAGATGGATATTTTGAGAGCAGTAGGAGCAGAAGTGGTCGTTTGTCCTACCAATGTAGCTGCTGAAGATCCACGATCTTATTATTCGGTTTCCAAAAGATTAGCTGAAGAAACTCCCAATTCATGGTATGTGAATCAATATGATAATCCTTCTAACACCATTGCACATTATGAGCAAACGGGACCGGAGATATGGGAACAAACTGATGGAAAAATTACGCACTTTGTTGTAGGAGTTGGAACCGGAGGAACCATCTCAGGAGTTGGAAAATATTTGAAAGAACAAAATCCGGATATTCAAATTATCGGCATTGATACTTATGGCTCTGTATTTAAGAAATATCACGAGACCGGTATTTTTGATGAAAATGAGATTTATCCTTATATCACAGAAGGAATTGGTGAAGATATACTGCCAAAGAATGTTGATTTTTCAGTAATCGATCATTTTGAAAAGGTAACCGATAAAGATGCTGCTGTTTATACCCGAAGATTAGCCAGAGAAGAGGGGATATTTGTTGGGAATTCTGCCGGTGCAGCAATTGCAGGTATGTTGCAGATGACAGCTAGATTTAAAGAAGATGATGTGATCGTGGTTTTGTTTCATGACCATGGAAGTCGTTATGTAGGGAAAATGTTCAATGACGACTGGATGCGGGATAGAGGCTTTCTGGAAGAAGGTTTTAGAAATGCTAAGGAATTGATTGAACAGCATGGAGATAATGAACTGGTAACTTGTGGTTCTGAAGAACTTGTTTCACATGCAGTAGCAAAAATTAAATCCTATAATATTTCTCAAATCCCCATATTAAAAGACGGAAAATTTGTTGGACATGTAGATGAAACAAGGTTGTACCAGCAGCTAATCGATAATACCATTCACTCTGACGACCCATTAAGTAAAATAATGGGATCGGCCTTGCCGATTGTGAAAGAGCAAGCTAAGATTGATGAGATTTCTTCAAAAATCAATAAAGAAACTCCAGCTGTTTTGGTAGAATTATCTGACGGTAAATATCACATCATTACCCGTCATGATTTGATCAATGCCATTGCTTAAATGATCCGGCTGAAAGACCAAATGGACTTTCCTGTGGTGTTAGATCACCCGGCTCAAAGAATTGTCTCATTGGTTCCTTCTCAAACAGAGTTACTTTATGATTTGGGTCTGGATGATGAAACCGTGAGCATTACTAAATTTTGTATTCATCCCGATAAATGGTTTCGTTCGAAAATCCGCGTGGGAGGCACAAAAAATGTAGCAATCGATAAAGTTAAGTCCCTACATCCTGATTTGATCATTGCCAATAAAGAAGAAAATTCGAAGCCAGATATCGAAAAGCTAAAGCAGCTTTGTCCGGTGTACATCAGTGATATTATTACTGTGAAAGATGCTTTAAACATGATGAAGGATGTAGGCAAATTATGCGGACGCGAACAGCAAACGGTAGATATAATCGATCAAATAGAGGAAGACAGGGCAGATTTTCCTACCTATTCAGGTACTGTGCTCTATCTCATCTGGAAAAATCCTTTTATGGCATGTGGAAGCGATAATTTCATTAACAGCATGATTCATGAATTGGGATTTACCAATGTTGTTACTGCTCCGCGTTATGTGGAGGTGAGCGCTGAAGAAATCCAACAGTTAAATCCGGATTACATTTTTTTATCCACCGAACCTTTTCCCTTTAAAGAAGAAGATAAGGATGAATGGGAGAAATTAAGCAGGGCAAAAGTGAAGATCGTTGATGGCGAAATGTTTTCTTGGTATGGTTCCAGAATGTTAAAAATGAAGGAGTATTTTAGGCATTTTTTGGATGGATCAAAATCCCCGGAGAAATAACATAGCTTCGGCAAAAAAGAACATGCTTTCAATCATGGTTTGCCCTTCCCTGTCATGCATCTGAACAGTACCCTTTGCTTTGATGGCGTTATCACTCTCTTTGATCAACTGAAAACGCAATTGTTCAATGTTATCAAATACATGTAAATCAGAAATCATTTCTTCGGCGATACTCAAGCCAATGGTTTGCTCTAACTGAGATGGAGGATTATCCTCATCTACAGAAAAATTTGTTCGATCCAGCAAAGGGGAGATCTGCATCTGAAAATCAAAATAAATGTTGTTTGCCGGATTTTCTTCAAATTGAGTAGTGCCTCGGCTTAGTTCAAAAACTTCATGATTTAACTTATATTGAAAAAAAGCACCTTGTTCTGTAACAAGTATTCCGGTAGTTGTGTCAACGCGTACTTGTTCATTCGCAATGAGTGTGTCTAAAAAAGTCTGCCAAACCTGAGGTTTTTTTATATCAAATCGCGCTTGGATTTCAGGGAAGGTTTTAAAAGGGAAAGTGTAACCCCATTTGTGATCGACCAAAAAGATCTTGCTGCCGTCATAGTCTAATGCCATTTGACTGTATTGAGGAACATCCTTTATTTTTTCTTTGGTAAACCAGTAAATACTGTTAAACACATTAAGTGAAGAACGCATGCTAAAAGCAGCCGCTTCATTTAAAGCATATTTCACAGGGGGCGTATTTTCAAAGCCGCTCACCGGTGTGAAATTTCCATCTATTTCAATGTGATCTTTCAAGAAGTCAAAATGGAGGTGACCATCAATCAACTGATTATCGACATCTGTGGAAGGAGGGATGATATAACAATTAATTTCATTGTCCGGCTGAAAGTATTTTTTTAGGTTTACACGCGTGGTAAAGGGTTTTATAGATTGATTGGCAATGTTCTTCAAGTGCTCGTCCAATTGTTCCTGATGGGTAGATGGAGAGAGCTGGACAATGGCATGCTTTTTACCAAATGTAACATGCGCTTCTTTTACTTTTGATTGAATGTATTTCTCAAAATCTGCCCGGTTAGAATAAGCCACTACAGCTATCCAGACCGATTCATTAGACCAATTTTCACGAAATAGAATCGTTTTTGAAAAAAAGTCAATGCCGGTTTTAACGTCAACCTCTACTTCTTCAAATTCAATTTTTTCCAAAACGTAAGCTTCATTAAACACGCGTTGATAGGCAATTTCTGAAATAAAATTGGTGTTGTTGATCTCAATAACAACGTCACTTTCTTGCGGAATGTAACGATAGATCTCGGTATCGACTTCAGTAATAAAACTTCGGCCAACTACCCAAACTAAAGGGAAAACACTCAATAGGATACAAATGGCTGCATATTTCTTTATCCACGGCATAGCAAGTAAAATTAATCATATTCAGATAGTAATAGATGTCTTCATCAAAAAAAAAAACAATTTTAAAAAACAATTGGCATTCAAAAGGGTTAACAGATATAGTTGCAATGAAATGACTAAAGAAACGTCTAATCAATAAATTCAGAAAAGAAATGAAGGTATTTATTAAATTCGTACCTCTTGCCCAGATATTTTTCGGACTCAGCTTTACGGCTTGTAGTCAAAGTAACAATCAGCAGCAGGAGGAAACAAACAGAGATAAGATAAACACAATAGAGGTTATGACAGATTCAACCAATTGGAATGAGTTAAACCCTGAAGAAGAGCGAGTGATCGTTCACAAGGGAACAGAACAGATTTGGAAGGGAGAGTATGTGAAACATCACGAAGAAGGTGTATATGTTTGCAAAAGATGTAATGCCCCTTTATTTGTTTCAGCAGATAAATTTGAATCGGGGAGTGGCTGGCCGGCTTTTGATGATGCCATTGAAGGAGCAGTAAAAGAAATTCAGGATGCAGACGGATACCGTACAGAAGTTGTATGTGCTAACTGTGGGGGACATTTAGGTCATGTCTTTAAAGGGGAACAAATGACGGACAAAAACACCCGGCATTGTGTGAATTCAATATCGCTGGATTTTATACCGGAAGAAGAATTGGAGAATACATCCAAAGTGAAAACAGATACAGCCATCTTTGCTTCAGGATGTTTTTGGGGAACCGAATATTTCTTTGAAAAGGAAGAGGGTGTTTTGTCAACTCAAGTTGGATACATTGGAGGACATAAAGATGATCCTACTTATGATGAGGTTTGTGCACATACCACCGGTCACGCAGAAGCAGTAAGGGTAGTGTTTGATCCTTCAAAAACAGATTATGAGACCTTAGCCCGGCTGTTTTTTGAAACACATGACCCTACTCAGGTAAACCGACAAGGCCCTGATATTGGAGACCAATACCGATCAGAGATTTTTTATTTGAATGAAGATCAAAAGAAAATTGCTGAAAAACTAAAAAAAATACTCGAAGAAAAAGGAGTAGAGGTAGCCACTAAAATCACTAAAGCCACTCAATTTTGGGAAGCTGAAGATTACCATGAGCACTATTACTCTAAAAAGGGAGGGACACCCTATTGTCACGGTTATACCAAGCGGTTTTAAAGAAACCTTATTGCGCCCCACATTAATAGACCTGTTCACAAATAGTGAAATTAATTACCTTTATCTGAAAAAACCGAGCATTTATATATGAAAGTAATTCTATCACCGGCTAAATCTTTAAATGAAGCAGTAAATTTTGACGGAAGAAAGGCAACTGATCTTTTGTTTGAAGAAGAAAGTGAATACCTGGCAAAGAAATTAAAAAAACTATCCCAGGGACAACTAAAAAAACTGATGTCCTTGAGTGACGATCTTGCTGAATTGAATTACGAAAGATTTCAAAATTGGTCATTACCCTTTACTGCGGATAATGCAATTCCTGCGGGATATATGTTCTCAGGGGCTGCTTATCAAACCTTAGATTTCCCTTCCCTATCTCAAAAAGAGCAACAACTTGGACAGGATAAATTACGCATTTTATCCGGACTGTATGGATTGCTCAGGCCGCTAGACCTCATTCAGCCGTATCGTTTGGAAATGGGAACTAATCTCAAAGTCACACCGAAAGTTAGTAACCTTTATCTTTTTTGGAAGGATAAAATAAGAGAACAGCTAGAGAAAGAAGTAAAAGCAGATGCTTGTCCGATTTTGGTGAATGCTGCTTCCAATGAGTATGCAAAAGCCGCTCAATTGGGGAAAATGGATGTTGACGTAATTACAACCATTTTCAAAGACCGCTCTAAAGATGGAAGCTATAAAGTGAACATGACCTGGGCAAAAAGGGCACGGGGCCTCATGGCAAGGTTTGTCATACAAAACAATCTGGAAAAAGCTGAGGACCTTAAAGCCTTTGATTCGGATGGGTATTATTTCTCTCCAAAAGAGAGCACAGCTGGAGAATTTGTCTATTTAAGGGATAAATCGTAGTACTTGAAAGGGAATCTATTTCACCTCTTTTGTAACCTCAAAAAAAGAATCCCGTAATAAGAGTGTAACAACCAACACAAATCAAAGCATTATGAAACGGCTGATCTTACTTTCAACTGTATTTTTCGCAGCACAATTTTCGGTTGCGGCTAAAAAACTGTCTACAGAAGATTATGTAGATATGTGGAAGATTACAGCGATCGAGCAAATGAATACACATCACATTCCGGCAAGTATTACATTGGCACAGGGAATTTTAGAAAGCGGTAACGGAAATAGTGAGTTGGCCAGGGTCGCAAACAATCATTTTGGGATTAAATGTCACAAAGGTTGGGATGGAGAAATGTTTTTTCAAGATGATGACGCACCCAATGAATGCTTTCGCAGTTATCCGGATGCTTCGCAATCTTATACCGATCACTCCCAATTTCTTACCGGCAGAAGCCGATACGCGGCTTTATTTGACTTGAGCATGACTGATTATAAATCCTGGGCAAAAGGTTTGAAAAAAGCGGGTTATGCGACCAATCCAAAATATGCGGACTTATTGATTGAGATCATTGAAAAATACGATTTGGCAAAGTATGATAAGATGCCTTATTTACCTACGGATCAGAAAAAAGATTTGACGATACAGATAGATGAGCCTCATGTTATTCCTGAGGATCCACAAGAAATTGCCAAAGAAAAAGTCATTCAGATGGAGGTGTCGTCTGCCCCACATGAAGTGAAGGTAAATAAGTATCGCATCCGTTATGTAAGGGTGCATAAAGGAGATACCTATTACAGAATTGCGCAGGAATTTGATTTGGGATTGTGGCAGCTGTATCGCTATAATGACTTGGGAAAAAGAGATGTACTGAAAGAAGGTGAGATCATTTATTTGGATCCCAAACGCAATCGATCAAAACGCGGAAATAACATCCACCTCTGTAATCAACCTCTGAGCTTGAGAGATATTGCACAAATTGAAGGAATCAAATTGAAAAAATTATTGAAATATAACATGAGTGACAATGCGGATGAGATATTGCCGAAAGGCACAAAAGTAATCCTCCGGTAATCGTGAATCGATAGGAGGGTTTTTGGTTTGTTGTTGTGAAAGGGTCTGCTTCGGCAGGCTCTTTCTATTTTGTCAATTCTCGTATTTTTAGCGAGAGTTTATCGCAGCGATTAATAGTAAAATTCATCTGCTTACTGTTGCCATAGCAGAGAGTAAGTAGTCTATAAATTCCGTAGATTTATTTGATTAACCATTGACTCAATGAATGATACATTTCAATTTATTTTCATTAATTCCCTTGAAGAATTTAATTAATTGACTTTTTTTCTCCGTATCTTGTCAGGTGTAATGCTTGAATTCCTACCATCAGATTTGGGATCATTAAAAAGCTGGAAATCACAGAAAGGAGGTAAGTACTATGAAGCCATCTACTGAATTATTCGATTTAATAAAATCACTGACCAAGTCAGAAAAGCGATTCTTTAAACTCAATTCTTCTTTGCAAACCGGTGATAAGAACTATTTAAAAATATTTGATTTCATTGAGAAACAAAAGGAATATAATGAAGAGCAGTTAAAGAAGCATTTTAAAGCAGAGACATTCATCAAGCATTTACCATCAGAAAAAAATCATTTGTACAAGTTGGTGCTTAAGAGCTTACGTTCCTATTATTCGGATCGAACCATCAGTTCTCAACTCAAGCAAGAGATTAAAAACGTTGAAATTCTTTATAAAAAGGCACTTTATAAAGAGTGCAATAAGTTTGTGAATCGGGCCAAGGCAGTTGCTGAGAAATACGAAAAATTTTATTATTGGTTTGAATTGATCAATTGGGAGAAAAAGTTGCTGGAAGAAGCTTATGAATCGGGTATTTTTACTAAGGATTTGGATAAACTGATCGAAGAAGAAACGATAGTCATTGAAAAACTCAGGAATCTGGCTGAATACCACATATTGTATTCTAAAATAAATTACATTTTCAGATCCGGTGGCTTTACGCGAAATGAAAGTGAACGAAAAGTAGTGGCAGAAATTTCGGATCATTATTTGATCAAAGGAAAAAATACGGCAATTTCTACACGGGCAACAACCATTTGCTATTATATCAAAGGACTTTGTGCTGCATCCGTGAGAGATTATGAAGATGCCCTGGTCAACTTTAAAAAGTCTAAATCAGTAATGGATGCCAAGCCACATATAAAAGACGACTTGCAAACAAGATATATTTATACCCTCAGCTTTTTAATGCACTGTTATGTGGATAGCCATAAATTTGAAAGAGCACAAGAGGTAGTAGAGCAATTGAAAGCACTACAAGGGCAAAAAAATTACAGCTCATTGGATGCAAGTGTGCGGATTTTCACATCCATTTACATTGGACAGATGCAACTGTTTAACCGGCAAGGTGACTTTATGAAAACCTTAAACCTGATTCCGGAAATTGAGAATAAAATGGAAGTGTACGGAGATAAGATCAACAAGGAGAAGTTGCTGCTATTTACTTACAACACTGCCTATGCATATTTTGGAATAGGGGAATACCGCAAGGCATTGAAATATATTAATGAGGTATTGAATGATAACGAGAAGATGCTTCGGCAGGATATTTATTCCTTTGCGCGAATTTTTAACTTGGTGATCCACTTTGAGCTAAAAAATTATGATTTTTTAGAATATGACATGAAATCTACTGCGCGATACCTCAATAAATATGTAAAGGATTACAAAGTAGAGCAATTATTTATGAAGCATATACGTGCTTTATCACGGGGAGGCAGTAAAAGTGAACAAGTGGAAGTTTTTCAGGAGTTTAAGAAAGGTTTACAGCACCTGCTTAAGGTAGAAAGAGAAAATGTGATTCTTGAATATTTTGACTTGCGCGCCTGGATTAATGCTAATATACAAGGCATTTCACTTTCTGAAGCCATACAGAACGAACTTGCTGTTAGCTGAAAGGGACCACTTCTTCAACTTCAAATCCGTACACGTGAATGACCTGATGATTATTGGTTGATTTTGAATTGGAGATGAGGCGTAATTTGTTCACCCCAAAATGGTGCAAAATTTGAGCACCTACCCCATAATCTTTCTTATCTGATTTTAGAAGATGTTCATCACTGTATGTTTCTAATCGTTCAATCAAACCCAATTGTTTTTCTTCTTGTTGCATAAAAAGCAGCATTCCTTTTCCTTCTTTTTCGATCATTTGCAAGGCAGCACTTAAGTTAGATTGTTTGTCAGACCTCACCGCATCCAGTAAGTTGTGCGTAAAGGAAGAAGATTCTACACGAACCAAAATCGGCTCATCATCTTCCCATTCTCCTTTTACAAAAGCCAGGTGTTCTTCATCTGTGGTGGTTTGTCTGAAGGCGACAAGTTTAAAATCACCCCAAAGGGTTTTCATATCAGTTTCCATGATTTTTTTGATCAGGGATTCATTTTTCATCCGATAAGCGATCAAATCTGCAATGGAAATGATTTTCAGATCAAATTTCTTGGCGATTTCTTGTAATTCAGGAAGCCGAGCCATGGTTCCGTCTTCATTCATGATCTCTACGATCACACCTGCAGGCTCAAATCCAGCCAATCTCGATAAGTCAATTGCAGCTTCTGTGTGTCCGGCACGTCTTAATACACCTCCTGTTTTTGCTCTTAACGGAAAAATATGTCCCGGTTTTCCCAACTCTTCAGGTCGGATAGAAGGGTTGATCAATGCCTGTACAGTTTTTGCCCGGTCAGCAGCAGATATACCGGTAGTACATCCATGACCCATTAAATCAACAGACACCGTAAATGGAGTTTCGTAGGCAGCACTGTTACTTTGCACCATCATTTCCAATCCCAGACGATCACATTCTTCTTCAATGAGAGGGGCACAAATTAATCCCCGCCCGTGTGTGGCCATAAAATTGATAATCTCTGGCGTGACATTGCGCGCAGCGGTTAAAAAATCTCCTTCGTTTTCTCTGTCCTCATCATCTACGACAATAATCACCTTACCGGCTTTGATGTCTGCTATCGCTTCTTCAATTGTGTTCAGAGTTACGTTCATTTCGGCTGTATTCATAGTGCAAAAGTACTGCTTTTTTAAGAAAGCCAAATCAGGATTGGATCAAATGCGCTAATTGCTTCACCGATTTTTCCCAACTGAAGTTTTCACGAACAAACTTTTTTGCATTTAATTGAACTTGTCCATACAGTTTTTTATTGTTCAATAACCGGTTAATTTGTTCAGCAAATTGTGAGGCATTTTCGGCAATGAGAAGTTCTTGATCAGGGCTAGCTCCCAAAGCACTGTTTGTAAGCGGAGTTGTAATAGAGGGGATTCCCATAGCCATTGCTTCCAATAGTTTGTTTTGTAAACCCGTGCCAATAAAAAGTGGAGCGACAAATAGTTCTGCCCGCGCGTAGGATTCACGAATGTCATCCACCCAACCCGTAACTTCAACTTTTTTAGAAGCCAGTTGTAGTACCCGTTGATGGGGAGAAGCACCCGACAACAAAATACGCACGTCATCCTCCAATAAGGGCAAAATTTCATTCACTAAAAATTCGGCACACTCAATATTGGGGGGATAGTTCATGTTTCCTGTAAAAACAATCTGATGCGTTTTCACAGAAGGCATATCATAGTTGAAAAACGATTCAGCAATCCCATTTTTTATGACTTCAATCCTATCTTTAGAAGGATGGTTAATAAAATCGCGATCTTGTTCGGAGATAATCGTATGATGATTAAAAAAATCGAAGATGCGATTTTCATATTCACTTAAGCGTTTACCTTCTGCGCGGAAAAGTTGCTTTTTACTGCCACGGCTGATCTCTGCTCTTCGGAACATCCCTTTGCTGAGGGCGTCCTGATAATCCAATGTCTTGGGAATGTTGTGAATATTTTTAACATATTCTGTGGTTCGGATCAATTGACAATAAATATGATCAGGGTGAATTGTAGAGATGAGCTGGTTGATTTTTCTTTGAACAGGAGATTGGTAGAAATAGCCCACTTGATAAGGCTTATCGGTAAATAATTGAAGGAAAGTATTTAGGTAGATAAGTATTTTTCTAAGTTTCAATACATGAATGGATGCACAATAAGGGGCTAATTCATTGCGCCATTCAGCGGTTACTTTTTGATCAGAAAGGCAGCACAAATGAATTTCATGCTGTTGGGATAACAATCTGATTTGATGATAAGCACGCAATTTATCCCCCTTCTCAAGCGGGTATGGAAAACGGGATAAAAGGACGAATAATTTCATTAACTGCGGTAGAATGTGAGAAGGTTATCCATAATTTTTTCGTTGTCGTAATGAGATTCGATCAGCGCACGGGCGTTCTTTCCCAACTCATGAATCTTTTCAGGGTGGGCAGCTAATTCAATAGCGGTTTTTGCAATGGCTTTAGCGCTATCGGCAATGAGAATGTTCTTGTTGTGCTCGTAAGCGATTCCTTCTGCACCAATAGAAGTAGAAATAATGGCTTTACCCTGAGCCATGGCTTCAATTATTTTAATTCGAATACCACTTCCTGACAACAAAGGGACGATCATGATGTCGTAATCTTGCATAAATTGTTGGGCATCCTCTATTTCTCCGTGGACAATAAATTTTTCTGAACTTTGTTTTTTCAGATAAGTAGGCATGTGACGACCGGCCAGGTGAAACTCCAGATCTGCCGCTTCCATTATTGGCCAAATTTCATCTACAAACCAGCTAATGCCTTCTTTGTTGGGCTCCCAGTTCATAGAACCGATATGAAACAGGCGCATCTTGCCTTTCCGAAGTGTAGAATCGTACTGATAGCGATTAAGATCAACACCAAAAGGAATCGTAATGATAGGCTTTTTGCAGCTGAAATTTAAAAATCGTTGGCTGTCTTGATTACTGATTGCTGCAATTCCGTCAACTTCATTGATCGTCTTCTGCTCGTACTTTTTTAATTTAGCCGCCAGGTGTTTTAAATACATTTTTTTAGCCTTATTTCCAGTAGAATTAGCCAGCCGTTCCCAGATCAAATGTTCTAAATTATGACTTCTCAGGATAATTTTTGCTGAAGAATGCTCCCTGATAGTTGAGATGTAGGGCGTCATAAATAAGCTCTCCAAATGAATAATATCGTAGCTATTTTCTTGCAGCAATTCAATCAATCGCCTATCAAGATCAGGTGAAAAAAAACGACTGATATTATAAGAATCTGATGTAACCAATGCTGAAAAAGCGTCAACGACATTGATTCGTGTATCTAAAAAGATGTTTTCTATACTTGTTTGGCTTTGAAAATCAGCAGGAATTTCTTTCGGCAAAAAAGGATGTTTTTCGGTGGAAGCAGTTAATATTTTAAGGGATACCCCCTTCTTTAAAAGGCCTTTTGCTAAACTACTCATGGCAATACAACCACCATCAACATTAGGCATGGGGGGCTTATGACACAATTGTAGTATTTTCATCTGATCCATTATCGGCCGACTATTTTTTTAAAGAACTTAACGTATGCATTTATATCAAATAAACTGGAATCATTGGCCGCTTTATAAGTAAGAAAAAGACCAATGGGAGTTAAAATCAAGGTACTTATCCACATTCCTTTCCATGGGACAATAAATCCCGAGGCCACCATGTTTTCTCCCATAATTGTGAGAATGTAATACAAGAGAAAGAAGAGCACAGCAAAAATCAACGGAGTTCCCAGCCCCCCTTTTTTAATAATAGCTCCCAGAGGGGCTCCAATAAAGAACAGCACCAAAATGGCTACCGATAAAGTGAATTTTTTATGAAGGGCAGTGATGAATTGATCAATGACTCTTTTCTGTGCATCTTTGTAGGTGACCTGTCCATGCAACATATCTTTCATTGAACGAATTTCATTTTGGGCATCTGTCAAGGCTACTTTTAGCTCGGATTGATTGATCTTATCTATGTGGATAATGGTATCGACAGCTTTAAAATCTTGTATTATCCGGTTGCCGGAAGAATCTCTGCGACTGGTGTCCACCTTATAGTCGTCATTGAGGAGAACATATTTTTTTCGAAGGGTTTCACTAAAATCCTGAAGTGATGAATTATACTTTCCATACAATGAATCTATGGATTCATTCAGTTGCACCACATTGAGCATTTCAAAATCCCGCTTGAACAAATCTTCATTGCTTTTTTGCATTTGAAAACCTGAAAGATCAAATTTGATAATGGCTTCCTCAAAAAAAGATTTCTGAAAAGGGTATTTAGCATCTTTAACTTCAGAGGGTGCTAGTTTCTCATACATGGTTCCTGAAGTGAGTTTCAAGAGCAAATAACGGTCATTTTCAGACTTGAGCATTTGACCTTTTTTGGCTTTGATCGTTTTACCCGAAGTACCCGGAGAGAACTGGTAGATTAGCACACCCTCCAGTTCACCCGTATTATCATTTTTTTTATCCACCCGAATGCTGTGATTTTCAATATCGTTATAAAAAACACCTGCTGTGATACCAAAAGTGGGTTTTTTTTCCTGAATGTCATAAATGATCGTCCGCCATTTATAGTTGGCAACGGGTAGCATATAGTTGGTAAAATAAAAGGCTCCCAAACTAAGAAACACTACAAACACAAACATGGGGCGCATAATTTTTAGTAGGGAAAGCCCGGCAGATTTAAGAGCTGTTAGTTCATTGTGTTCAGCCAAATTACCATAAGTCATGATGGATGAAAAGAGAACCGCCAGCGGTAAGGCTAAGGGAATTAAAGTGGCAGAAACGTAAAAAAGCAACTTTAAAAGAACAGTGATTTCTAATCCTTTTCCTATCAGGTCGTCAATATACTTCCACAAGAATTGCATGATCAGAAAGAACATGGCAATGAAGAACGTTATCAAGAACGGCCCGATAAACGATCGAATAATGAAAACAGGTAACCTTTTCAAGACGTTTTATTTCCTGGAACGTATTTATAGGGATAAAAGTACGTAGAAATTAATGGAATTTAAGATCCGATTACCATTTTGAGTTCAGAAATGAGATTTTGCCAAAGTCGTTTGGATTCTTCTTTTTCATTTTCTTCGGCGAAATCAGTGATAATCAGTGCTACATCTTTGGTAAGGTCATCTATTTTTATCGCCATTTCAAAGTAAGTATCCAAACCATCATCAATATCATCTTGCCACTGAAACTTAATCGATTCTCCTTTTTTTGTAGAGACCAACTGTGCTTCTTCTTCAGTGCCATTCCAAAAAAAAGTAAAAGTCTCACCTTTGATATTTACGTTATCTGCAAACCACTCACTCAGGCCACTTGGAGTTGAGATCATATTGTAAAGAACCGCTGGAGAAGAGTTCACCTCAAATTCCATTTCATATTTCATTTTCTCTGACATCTCAATATCTTATTATCAACTACTTAGTTGAGTGTTTTTATCGTATTTTACTATATCACCTCAAATTCAGGCAGAACGCAAAGATAATATTTTTTTGCGTATTGAATACGAGAAGATGGATGAATGGTAACAGTTGTTTATAAACACAATAACCCATCCATTTCAACAAGCTTTTTCTTGTGGCTTATTTGTGCGGATGAGTTAGTTAACTGATTCTGTTAATTCGTTTATTCCTGATTTAATTGAGTTTTCAGTATTCTCAAAAGTTTCCTGAACAATTTCCCAGTTGAGCTGAGAAGATGCCTTGACTTCTTCAAATTTAGATTCAAGCTTCTTTTTTTGTTCCTTGAGGCTATCCAGTTTTTGTTTAAAGTCTTTTTTTATCTCTGAAGATAATTTTTCACTCTTCTTTTCCAACTGCTCAAATTCACTGGAAATATCTTCAATTTTTTCTTTTGCTTCTATCTTAAATGTTTCTTTGTCCATAATTTTAATGATTAAGTATTTTGGTATGTTTATTCATTTATCGTTCACCATAACCTACTAAAAAAAATGCAAAAATCCCAGTAAAATGGGAGGAATTTAGAGAAGGGTAATAGAAAGTACCATTTTGCTCTTATCTGAAAGAATGAGAAAAGTAAAAGCCACAAATCAACTTGGATAAGCTACAACTCTAAAGGCTGCGCAGGATATTCATCCTGCGCAGCCTTCTGATTCTGGTTTATTGTGGCGAGAGGGATGTTCTCAACACCTACTCTTAGTTTACTCAATAAAAACATTGTTGGGCGAGCAGCTTGGTTATCTTTACCTCCAGTTTTTAGGGTTAAGACTGGTGTGAAATAATGCGATTATATAGATAGTTTTTTGTTCAAGCGTAAAATGAATACCGAAGGGAAACTTTTTGAAAAAAGCAATTCGTGTTTTACCGTATCGAATCTGGATTTTTTCTGGGTGTTTACTTAAATATTTTCGTGCGGTATTGAACTCCTTTAAAAATTCTTTAGCTAATTCAGGGTTAATTTCGATATACCAAATGATAGCCTGTTCAAGATCTTTTTCAAACAGTGAAGAAACTATAACTTTATAATCCATGTTTTTTTTGCATTCTATTAACCGTTTCATCCAGGTCAATAGCCGTATCAGTATTTTCTTGTAATTTTTTAAGCCTGCGGTTTACTTCATCTTTTTGCCATTGTGGAATTTCAGAATGAGCCTCCTTATTTAAAAGGGCTTCTATCTTATCCAGAAGTGATTCTTTTTGAATAAGCATAAGGCGCTGTATCAGTGATAATTTCCTTGTTTCAATACTCATAATACATGTGTTTGCTTGATCAATTACTGTAAAGATACGCAAATTTAATACCTGATTCAACTCACGTTCTAAACCCTAAAGGCTGCGCAGGATATCCATCCTGCGCTAACTGCAAATTCAGCGGATATTCATCCGCTTCTCACGCCAGCGCGAGCGTCCCGCTCGTGCTAAGTACCTAAAAAACCGATTTCAAAAATATAGATAAATTTATACTATGAGCCGTAAGTATAAGTTTCATAAACCAGAAGCAGCATACTTTATAAGTTTTGCTACTGTCAATTGGATTGATTTATTTACCAGAGAAGTATATTTTGATGTATTGGCTCAGAGTGTCACCTACTGCAGAAAAAACAAAGTCATGGAACTGTACGTTTACTGTTTTATGCCTAATCATGTTCATATGATTTTTCGTTCAACGAATGAAAATCCTTCTGCCCTAATTAGAGATTTTAAAGGATATACTTCCAAAAAATTAATTCAAACCATTCAAGAAAATCCCAAAGAAAGTAGAAAGGAGTATTTACTTGAAATGTTTGAAAAAGCAGGAAAAAGTAAGAGTAATATTCAGAAGTATCAGTTGTGGCAACATCACAATCAGCCAATGGAACTATACAGTAATAAAGTCATTGAGCAAAAAGTGAATTATGTTCATATGAACCCGGTTGAAGAAGGTTTAGTAACAAATCCTATAGATTGGAAATACAGTAGTGCGAGAAACTATGCCGGAGACCAAACAATTTTAGAAATTGATTTGATGGGGAGTAAGGCGTAGAGGAGTGTATGGCACGAGCGAGACGCTCGCGCCGGCGTAGGGGTGGCGAGAGGGAGATTTACTTCGTGAATCTTATAGGGGAGTGCTTTGCACCAAAAACCAAAAGTCGCTAACGCGCCTTGTTTTTTGTTTCCCCACCTTTCGCTGAAGTGAAACTTCGCTCGGGTGTGAAAACAAAAAAACCGAAAGTTCTCACTTTCGGTTTTTGGTGGCGAGAGGGAGATTTGAACTCCCGACCTCAGGGTTATGAATCCTGCGCTCTAACCAACTGAGCTACCTCGCCAAAATGTTGGTGGTGTGTTTCAAGCCTTCGCTAAGTTTGTTAGCTTCCCTGACGTTCAGTAGGGAAGAAAACATTCTCAATACGTTTAATTAAGGGGTGCAAATATAATCGTTTTTTAAGAAAAGTAAAGGCTGTTGAAAATTGATTTATTCTTTGCAGGAATCTCCATATAAATTAAGGTAATCCAAAATGATTTTCACGGCTTCAGTAGATAATTTATTTTCCTCATAATCAGTTTCAACCAGATAAAGTTGTCCCAGTTGATAGATTTTACACCAATCATAATCAAAAGAATTTTGACAGGCAATTAGAGCAAAAACAGTAGCGTGAGCCATACTTTTTTCATTGCGTACAAAACAAAAAAAGGCGCCACTCATGCATTTTTCCGGATGAAAATAATCTTCCATTGCCTGTAAATATGTCCAGCACATAAGATCATCTGAAGTTAATAGTTTTGTTTGCTCTGTCTCAACGGGAGCTTTTTCAGGCACTTCCCGAAGAAAGTTAAAAACGGCTGTATCCAATCCTTTTCGTTTTTTCAAGAGGGATTCCTCAAATTTTTTGGTAGTGCCTTCTTTTCCCCAACCCACAGCATTTATAGCAGCAATTTTTAAAGCAGCATCATGCTTTGATTTGCCTAAATATTTAATCACTTTTTTATCTAATCCATTTTCTTTTGCCCGTTTGACAATTTTTTTATCCAGGTAGGCTTTGTAAAATGGGGTAGAGGTTAAAGGTGAATCAGCAAAAGAGCCAAACACTAAGGTGATGGACAAAAAAAGCAATAGGATTTTGCTAAACATCTTGCGTATTATTTTGAACGAAGTTAAAACTAATAAAAATAAGTTAAAACAAAACGCTCTTTTTCTCGTAATATTAAGGTTTGTAGCAATGAAGAGGAAATTTCTATCCGGTTTATTTTTAATTGTTTTACTTAATCTCCTAGTAAAGCCTTTTTACTTGTTGGGTATTGATGCTGAAGTACAAAATAGAGTGGGGGAAGAGGTGTACGGAAATTATTTTGCCTTACTCAACTTCACTTTTCTATTAAACATTTTATTGGATGCAGGGATTACGAACTTCAACACCAGAAATATTGCCCAATCCCCACAATTGCTGCAAAAGCATTTTTTTAGCATACTGAGTCTACGCCTGGGCTTGTTTTTACCTTATGCCGCCTTCACCCTCATTTCCGGTTTTATTGTAGGGTATAGCCCTTTTGAGTTTTATTTGCTCAGTATATTGATCATCAATCAATTTTTAGTGGCAACTATTCAATATGCTCGCTCTAATTTTGGAGGTTTACACCTGTTTAAAACAGATGCGTTTATCTCTGTATTGGATCGATCTTTACTCATTATTTTTTGCGCCATACTGCTCTGGACAAATCTGTTTGAAGGTCCTTTTCAAATTGAATGGTTTGTTTACGCCCAAACCATTGCGTATGCTATTACTGCTCTGTTATCTGTGGGAATTTTGGGGAGCAAAGTAGGACGCATTCAAATAGGAATCAAAAAGAACTTCTCGGTGGCCATACTCAAACAAAGTTTTCCGTATGCATTGCTTATTTTTTTGATGATGATGTATAATCGGGTAGATGCCGTTATGATTGAACGATTACTGCCTGATGGTAACAAGCAAGCTGGTATGTATGCCCAGGGATTCCGATTTTTGGATGCGGTAAATATGTTTGCGCTCTTGTTTGCCGGTTTGTTGTTACCCATTTTCTCAAGGCTGATAAAAGAAAAGCAAAATTTTCAGGAGATGATGCAGTTGGCTTATCGTTTATTGGCGGGAATCAGCATAATTGTGGGTATTACGTGTTTTGGGTTTAAAGAAGAATTGATCGATCTGAGATATCCTCAGGCAAGTGAAGCATCCCCTTTGATTTTTGGCTGGTTAATACTGAGTTTTATTCCGATTTCATTGACGTATGTTTTTGGAACTTTGTTGACTGCCAATGGAAGCTTGAGGGCATTGAATAAAATGGCGATTTTTGGGGTGGCCTTGAATGTGGTACTCAATTATATTTTAATCAGAAAATTTCAGGCAGAAGGTGCAGCGGTAGCTACTTTAATCACGCAAAGTATTACTGCGTTTATTCAGATCGTACTGGTCTATCAGATTTTTAAATTTAAGATAAATTATAAAGCGGTTTTTAGTCTATCTGCTTTAGCCGTAATCATGATTGCCGCTACTTATGGCTGGAGAGTCATGGAGATTCATCTACACAGCTTGTTGGCACTGTTGAGTTTAATTGCACTGGGTATTTTGACAGCATTTGTGTTGAGAATTTTCCGAATTTCAGATCTCCGGGAAATGCTAAATCGCTAAATCTTAAAGGGTCAAAATAATTACAACAATCAAACAGAGAACCGTTACGCCCACTAATCCCTTGGTGAATTCATTGAGCCTCCACCTGAAATTTGAAAAGTAAAACATAAAGAGGTTAGGAATTAAACTGAAGATGAGAATATCCTGCTGATGTTGAGATCCGCCAAATGCCATACGCACATAATCATTAAAACCAATTACAGGATAAACGCCCCAGGTTTTTATTACATAAGAAATAAGGAACCCAATAATGGGTAAAACCACTCCTATAACAATTCCCCATTGTAGTTTGTCGATTTTTTTTAGTCTTTCACTCATTGTATATTCCACTCATTTAAATTTGAAATCAGGTGATGCGCAGTCATGTCAAAGTGGGTAGGAACAACAGAAACATAATTATGCAACAAAGCCCATAAATCGGTATCCTCACCCTTGTCTGTGGTGGTATAATCCCCGGTGAGCCAATAATAATCCAAGCCAAATGGATCTTTTCGTTTATCAAAAGAATCCTCCCAATACGCCCTGCCCTGCCTGCAGATTTTCATACCACTCAACTCTTTTAACTTACCTTTTGGGATATTCACATTTAAACAAACGCCTTTTTGCAAATTGTTCTTAAGAACGGCAGCAGCTATTTTTTCTGCATAGTGCATGGAAGCGTCAAAATCTGCATCAGCATCATAATCCAACAAGGAGTAACCGATACTGGGTATACCTTCAATCGCTCCTTCCACTGCTGCTGACATGGTGCCGGAATACAACACATTAGTGGCTGCGTTAGAACCGTGGTTTACCCCTGAAACCAAAAGCGTTGGCCGCTGTTTCATGATTTCATAAATGGCAAGTTTAACACAGTCTACCGGTGTGCCCGAGCAGGTATACGCTTCTATTCCCGGAAATTGATCCGATTTTTTTAGCCGCAAAGGATCATGGATAGTAATCGCATGCCCTTTTCCACTTTGAACAGTATCCGGTGCAACCACAACAATATCCCCCAATGGTTTCATGGATTCTACCAAAGAAGCAATTCCCTTTGCTTTTATACTGTCATCATTGGTGACCAGAATCAATGGTTTTTCACTCATGCGCCAAAGTTAATTACAATTTTGTATTCACTTTACTTCTGAAACACAAGATTCAGTAAGAAGTAACATTTAATTGAGCAAAGAAGAAAGAGTAAAGAAGAAAGATCGTCCGCCTCTGGCGGACTGAAAGAGAAAAGATAAATCTGTTTATCAGAAGCTTTCTTTTCTCTCAAGTGGTTCAATTCCCCGACCCTCTGGGTCGGAAATAAATATGTTTGCCTTGCAAACGCCATTTGATACCTCGACGGCTCTGCCTTCATTTTCTCTTTCGGCATCAATTGCTTTAACTTCTGGTTTTAGGTGGATCTTTCCGTCAACCTCTATGACAAGTTTATGTTGGTGGCAATAAAAATCAACCACGAATCTGGAAATGGGATGTTGTCGCCTGAATTTAGCACCAATGCGACTATGCCTGAGTTCTTCCCACAAAATTTTCTCTTCCGGGGTCATATGCTTTCTTAATAGAGCTGCATATTCAAACAATATTTTATCAGCATTGTAGTACATTGAGTGCTGGCCTCCCCTTTAGGGGCTGGGGGAAGAGTTGGATAAAATTAGTTTGTTTTTTCTAATCATTGATGTCCGGGGAAATTATAACTCCCATTTCCGCCATTTCATTTCCCCATCCGCCAACTGGCGGAAGTGAAATGGCTTGACCTTAGTATTATCAAGCGATCCTACATCCGTCTTAGACGGAAAGGGGAAAATTGAAATTTTCACCGGACAATAATGTTTTTTTCAGCGTTTTAATATCCAAATCGATTCATTGAGTTGCTTTTTTATATCGTCAAGATGTGATTCGGCTTCTTCTCTACTACCATAGCAATTTACCGATACATAGTTCAATTTTCCTACAATCACCTCAGCAGAATATCCCTTCAACTTCAATTCCTCCTTTTTTTTATCGGCATTTTCAGGTACTGAAAAGGATCCGGCAATCAAGTGATAGTGGCAGTCTTTACTTTTTTGGTAAAATGTTTTAGTGATGGGTCTTTCCGTTTTTTCTCTCAAAGTAACCGCCGGTAAAACCGAATTGCCCATCAGCGAATCTGAAGGCTTCATCTCTTCAACTTCCGGTATAACTACTTCTTCTTTTATCTCACTGGTTGAAAAATAGCTGCTCCAGTCAAGATTAAAAAAGGATTTATCTGCTTGTAGTTTTTCCAACTCAATGTCTTTGAAAATTTCAATTTTCCCTGAATAGCAGGCTACCCATATCTCGGCATCTTCCCAATTTCCACATATTCCTATAGGTTTTTCAGCAGTAGCGACAACTTCAAGCAATTCCATCCCCCTGCAGTCTATTTTAGAAAAGGTATTGTCAAAATAGTTGACCACATATAAATAGGATTCATCCGGGGAGATACACATACTTCTAGGGCCGGGGGGTGTTTTACAAGTCAATTTTTCTTTGGTAAACCGATTGTATCGCACCACCTGATTTCCGGAATTCAGGGAAACATAGAGTACCGAATCATGAGATCCCAAAATCAAATGTCGTGGGGAACGCCCAAAGTTTTCCAGGTAATCCACTGAATAATCCTGTAAGTCAATTACTGCGATTTTATTGGAGCCCATTACGGTGACAAAGGCTTGCTTACCGTCTTCTGTAATGTCAATTCCCCGTGGATGCACCCCCACTTTAATCCGTTCAACCTCCACCTCTTTTTTCAAATCAACAACAGAAACATCTCCACTGCTCCAATTGGAGACCAATAGCGTTTGTTGATCGTTGGATATAGCTAGAAATTTAGGTACTGCACCTACTTTTACTACATTTTCAATTTCAAAAGTGCTCACATTGATTTTATACAGAAAACCCGGATCAAACTCACTTCCATGACAGCCATCACATCCGGGATGTTTAAAGCCTTTCCCTTCCATGTTGTAATTTGATACCCACAAATAATCACCATCTGCTGTAAATGCAGCTTCTACCGGTCCACCCAGATATTCTCCCGGAAAATAAGATGTGTGTCCAAATTTTCTTAGATCTACCGCATCTCTGATTTTAGCCAATAGCCTTCCCCTTTTATCATAAATGGTGATGCTGTGGCGATACATCATGTTTTGTGCAGCAAAAATACCGGTATTGCTTGACACAATTGATTTGGGAGAAATGCCATCCCCAATCTCATGTTTTTTAATGATTAATCGTTGTTGAGCCTGTGAAAAAAGTGAAAAAAATAAGAAAATTACGACTCCAGAATAAGTTGTAAAGCTTTTATGCCTTCTACCTTCTCTTCGTTTCCGTTTTTGCTGTAAGCGTAGGTCAGGTTGGTGAGCATCCTCTTCAATATGTCGGTATTTGAACACGGTTCAAAATAATTCTTTTGCAAAGGTAAGTTTAAACTTCGCAAGTAATTCTCAATCTCATTGTGATCAAAGATACGACCTTTACTGAAAGGATTTATATAGAAGAGGATATTGCGATCATCTGTCAAGCCCAACATTTTTAAGGTTTGAAACTCATCTACAAACCCCAGCACAAAATGGTTGGGCAAGTTTACGCCGTATATGGGAATCTGCAAACGCTGGGCAATCACCGAATACAGTACAGACAAAGAAAGAGGATTTCCCTTTTTTGTCTCCAGCACTTTATGGATATATGAATTCTCAGAGGAGTAAAAGTTGTTTTTGCTGGATTCAAATCCGCAGATATCAAAAATGACATGATTAAATATTTTGACAATTTCAAAAGCCGTATTTTCTTCATTGATTTCCAACCACACTTTTTGTTTAATCTGCTCCAACTCCTGATCGACAACCTCTTCATCTATATTGGGCGATTCAAATTTAGAAATGATCATGGCTCCTTTCATGAGATCCCGGTTAGAGGACGCCCGCCATTGTTCCAACTCTACTTTTACCTGATTGAACTGAATTTCATCAATAATATATTTGATGCGATCCAGATGATCTGTATCAAAAGCCAGTTGGTGACGGCGGACTTCAATTGTATTTTCCAGAGAGGGTACAACTTCTTTCCCTAAACCAATCAAGCGGTCTTTGACATGCCCAAAAATAGTTGGATCCGGATCTTCTACTAACCGTATCAATGCGGTTATTTGATTATTATCTACGTTCAATGTTTCCACTTCCACAAATGTACGGTGGATGAAAGCGGGAATAAATTACCTGACTCAAATGTTTTACACTTCACAATGTTAGTTGACCTAAAGAAAAACAACAGCAAGGGGTTGTTAATTTATTATTTATCAGCTAATTGATCCTTTGAAAAAGAAGTGTTAAGAACGTGCTAACCGATCTAAAACTGTGCGAATTAGTTGTTTCATAGCCTTTTGATAATCGGGCATAAATTGGTTAGAGTAGCGATTGGCCAGTACCAAACAGCAGGTCACGGCATGGTGTCCCAAAGCGGCTGAAAGTGCATACAAGGCAGAAGTCTCCATTTCCAAATTGGTAGCACGATTGCCATCCCAGCGAAAGCTCCTGATATTTTCTTTGAAATCAGGAACACTGAGGGGAATTCGAATGGTACGTCCCTGAGGACCGTAAAATCCGTTTGCCGTGGTAGTAATACCTTCTTCCATTCCTTCTTTTAAGCTTTCTCTCAAGCGATCACTGCTACGCTTTACGTAAGGAACATTCAAAGATTTCCCCCATTTTGTTTCTTCTATGAATTTTTTGAGTGCTTCTTTTTCATCCGGAGTATAAGGGATTTTGTAAAAATTAGCTACACCATCTAAGCCTATGGCATATTTAGAGATGATGTGTGAGCCCGGTTCAATATCCTCATGCAAGGCGCCACAGGTACCAATTCTGATAAAATCAATGACCGTTTTGTTTTCTTTTTCTTCTCGTTTGTCTAAATCGATATTAAAAGCAGCATCAATTTCATTCAGCACGATATCCACATTATCTGTCCCGATTCCCGTAGAAACCACTGACATCTTTTTTCCCTGATAAAAACCGGTCAAAGAGACAAATTCACGATTTTGCGTCTTGAAAAGGATCTTCTCAAAAAAAGAACCGACTAAATCCACCCTTTTCTGGTCTCCAACCAAAATGATTGTTTCTGCTAAATCACCGGAGCCAACGCCCAAATGGTAAACCTTACCGTTTTTATCTAGTGTCAATTCTGATGCTTCAAAAGCCATGTATCAAATTTCTATTAGTTGGATTACTGCCTTGTTACCGGCACTTAAATTAGTCAGAATTTTTTGGATGAAAAGTTCATCTTTCAGGTAATAAAATAAAAAGCTCTCATGCCTTTCCTGAAAGCCATTTTCAGGAAAAAAATGTTCCTTTACTTTCAGCAGGTTTTTTTGGGTTTTCTCATGTTTTGCCTTTTCTGCCTTAATCAATTTTGACTCTATCTTTTCTATACTCTTGATCATTTTTGTAAACTCTGCTTCTACCATGGGTTCGAGGGCACTGTTTACCTGATGTACTTTTTCCATCACCTTGCTCTTTGCCTTAAACAAATCAGATTCAGCCGCCGTTAATTGCAAATTTGACTCTGATTCTTGTAAAGCAATATCTTTGATAATCTGGTGGACTCCCATCTTCAGATCCATCAATTCAATCTTTAACTCATTCAGCAGTTCTTTTTCTTCCCGGGTATGCAGCAGGACAGAATCCCGTACCCGAAGCAGTGGAAAACTCAATTCCAATTGATCAAAAACACCTTTTAACTGCAGCCAATATGCAATTTCTCCGCCACCGCCTACCACCACCACATTAGGCAAGAGCATTTCCTGGTAAATAGGACGCATTAAAGCGTTGGGAGAAAATTGTTGCGGATGCTCACGGATCAGGGCTGTCAACTGCTCTTTTGTGTATGCTGTGTCACCTATATGAAACGTTTCTCCCTCACGCCTGATACGGATGCGCTTCCCTTCTTCATTTATAAAAAACAGATTACAGGTACGTACATAAACCTGTTCATGATAGCCATTTTTCTGCAAGTAAGCATTGGTCTTTTCTACTTGATTTTTAATCAACTGCTCTTCTACTTCTTTTACCATTACCGGTGCAAAAAACGACTTTAAATCGGGCTCATCTCCGTCTAAAATCAACAATCCTTCCCGACCGAAAAAATGATCCATGATCTGTCGACCGGCCGCTGCTAATGTATCTGTTTTTCGGTAAATATCTGTAAATACCCGAACGACCTTAAGCGCTTCAGGGTCTTTAAATTTTTCTTCTATCTGCTCTAAAAAATCATCTATTGAATCTGTTGAAATTCTTCCAACCACTTTGTCTTCCTGTCCACTTTTCTCCCAGGCTATTTTCTGTCCAAACAAATGAAGGTGGTTAATTTCATCAAAATCATGATCTTCAGTAGCCATCCAAAAAATAGGCACAAAATTGGAGTGCGGGTATTTCTCCTTCAATGCCTTTGCGATAACAATGGTTTGGGCAACTTTATACAGTGAATATAAGGGGCCTGTCAATACATTCAGCTGATGACCGGTTGTTACTGTGTAGGTACTTTCTTCTGAAAGTAAGGTTAGATTTTCTTGTGATTTTTGGCTGATTTCCAGTTGAGCATTCTGTCGTTTCAAAGCATCCACCAACTGTTTTCTGATAGCCGGTGAAATACGCTTGTCTTTTAGCTGATCACGAACATTTTCAAGATTATAACTCTGATTGATCAAGGGTTTTACCGACTCTTTTTCTGCAATCAAATCCAGTATTAACTGAGATGAGAGTTGAAGGTCTTCAAACTGGTAGTGCGTTTTTAGCATGTTACAAAATTACAATTATGAACCTGCCATACAGCAAAAAAAAAGATTTTATCTTCTTTTTGTTTTAATGAGTTGCTATTGTTATTTATTGTAATGCCTGAGTTGTGAAGCAAAACCAAGAATAAAACCGATAGAGACAATTCCCATTACAATCCCTTGCGGAGTTCCGCCCATTATTAAAGCTACTACCCAAAGTGCATTGAAGAGTGTATAGACGAAAAATCCCCATTTCTTTCCTTTTGTCATTTTATAGGCTCCTATAATACAGGCGATACTGGCGATAATAAGAATAATACAACCTACTACCATGTACAACATAAAATCATCCGTAGAAACATCTGCATCTTCTATTTGATTCACAAATTCGGATTTAAAAGATTCCAACAGGAAAATAATCGCCAACATTAACAAGGCATAAAAGGAGTTGCCCACATAACTGATAATGGCCAAAGTTTTGACAATAGCCGGGATTTTCTTCTCTTCTTTTGCTTCTTCCAGTACTTCGTCTAATTCATCCATAATACTTATTTATTGTTGTTTATCATGTACTTATTTAGCTCATTCAAATACTGGGTTTTCATTGGATTAAATATTAATCTCCTACAAATAAAATAATTTCTACGGGAAAATTGATGTCAAGCGGTCAAAAAATCAACTGCAATTTTGTAACCTTGCATAAACACAAATAAAATTTGAACTAATGAAAGCCATCATAAAAACAAACAAAGGCGTTATGGAAGCCGAATTATACGCAGATGCCACTCCAAAAACGGTAGCCAACTTTTCAAAATTGGCGAAAGAAGGTTTTTATAACGGTTTAATATGGCACAGGGTAATTCCTGATTTTGTAATTCAGGGTGGATGTCCTGAAGGAACAGGGACCGGCGGACCGGGTTACACAATCGATTGCGAAACAGATGCCGAAAAACAACATCATGAAAAGGGCGTGTTGTCTATGGCTCATGCAGGTAGAAATACCGGAGGATCTCAATTCTTTGTTTGCCACAGCAGAGACAATACAGCGCATTTAGATGGCAATCATACCTGTTTTGGTAAAGTAATTGAAGGGGTTGATATAGTAGACGATATCGAAGCCGGAGACAAAATCGAAAGTATTACGATAGAAGAGTAAGGGGAAAGACTTTAGACGCTAGACGCTAGACGAAAGACGAAAGATGAAAGACGAAAGATGAAAGACAAAAGATGAAAGACAAAAGACGAAAGACTTTAGATTCTAGACGCTAGATGTTAGACTTTAAATGTTAGACGCTAGATGTTAGACTTTAGACAAAAGACTTTAGACGCTAGACTTTAGACTAAAGATTTTGTCTTTAATTTAATGAAACATCATTTTTTAAGACTCCATTGCGGCTAAAAAGCGTTAATTTGAGGTGAATCAATGCCCCGGTTCCCACATTTGTCCCATTCTATAACCTTACTGGGAATCGGCTATTTTACCGGCAACACTTGGGCATTTTTCTTCTAAGGCTAGTGCCCAACCATCATCTGAAAAGGTTTCATTATCGTACTTTTCTGAAATTTTAAGATCACATTCGTAAAAGTCAATATCAAAATCCTGAAATTCTTCTTTCTCCATGCATTCGCAAAATTCTTTTGCCGCATTTTCCTGATCTTCTGTGTATCCCCCGCAAGAAGCTAACAGTACACCAATAGAAACTACTAAAAATACTTTTTTCATACTCAACAGATTTTCACTAAATATAATCAAAGTTCTCTAAAACTCACCAATTACTTGAGATATACCTCATCAATGATTGTAACTCCGGCAACAGCATTTACTTTTTTTACAATTTCCGAACGGCTCTGCATCAGCTCATTGCGCATTACAGAAGAATTCAACTCAATGTAAAGCACCCGATCTTTGATGTACTTCCGTTCCGTGCGTTTGGCTACTGCTTCTCCCATAAAATCTGCCCATTTTGCCAGCACAGATGCTTCATGCATTTTTTTATCAATGCCCAATGCCCGCAAGTAACTATCCATGGCTTCTCTCATAGATACACACTCTTTTTTATCGGATTTTTTCAAGTTTTCCCTCCTCTACTTTAAAAACAAATCGTTCAATATCAATTTTCTGAAATACTTTATCAATCCTGTCCTGATCTGTATCGGTAATAAATACCTGTCCAAAAGCATGGTCAGACACCAATTTCATCAAATGCTCCACCCGCAGGTGATCTAATTTATCAAAAATATCATCCAACAGCAAGATCGGTTTCATCTTCAACAAATCACTGATCAACTCAAATTGCGCCAACCTTAAGCCAATTAAAAAAGACTTTTGCTGACCTTGTGAACCGTATTTCTTAATGGGGTGGTCATGGATATTGAAAATGAGATCATCTTTGTGTATGCCCACCGTAGTATAACCTACAGCAGCATCTTTTCGGTGCGATTTTTCCAATTGTGTTGCAAAATCACTCTCATTGAGCTGTGATTCGTAAGTAATGGATATCGTCTCTGTTTTGTTTGAGATCAGATCAAAGTATTTTTGGAAAATCGGGATAAAATCATTCAAAAAATCCGTCCTTTTTTTGTGGATGACTTCTCCTAAGCTGATGAGCTGCTCATTCCACACTTCAATACTTTCGGCTTCAAAAATCCGCATCTCCTGGAATTGTTTCAGCAGGGCATTTCTTTGTTGCAGCACTTTGTTGTAGCGGATCAAGGTGTCCAAATATAAGCGATCATATTGTGAAATAATACTGTCTATGAATTTTCGGCGGGTATCGCTACCCTCGCTAATCAGGTTTCTATCGTAAGGTGAGATCACCACGGCAGGGAAAAGACCGATATGCTCTGAGAGTTTCTCGTACTCCTTTTTATTTTTTTTCACCTTTTTCTTTTGGCCGGCCTGTACCGAAACAGTAATGTCAATTTTTTTCTCTTCTTTAAAATATTGGCCACTGAGCAAAAAGAACTTTTCCCCTATGCGGATATTTTGTTTATCAATTGGGTTTAAAAAGGATTTACAAAAAGAAAGGTAATAGATAGCATCCAGTAAATTGGTTTTCCCATGTCCGTTATTACCTACAAACACGTTGATTTCAGGACTCAGGGTTACACCGGCCTCCTCATAATTTTTAAAGTTAACGATTGACAATAATTTTAAATGCATCAGTGCAAATATAGTGTTTCGCAAGAAGTGAAGTTATTACTCGTTAGCGCGGATTTAAGGTGCAAATCCGCGCTAACGGACGTCTGCATTATCGGAGTCCGACTTTAGGAGGGCGAACTAGAATGTATGGCGGAATAGATCCCGATATAGAAAAACAAGACAATTTATTTGCTGTAGCTTTTTCATAATCGGGGTAGATGACGTTTGTATCATAGGTGTGAGAGTTTAGTGAGCCATATTTGAATTAGCATTCCTAAATATCAATTTAAAAACAACCGTGTATATCTAAAATAGATATTTGTATTTACACGGTAAAACTAGTAAATGATACCTCGATTTATTCTTAGTGAATTATTTGAGTTGTTGACAGAATTTCTTGTTATAGCAATAGTTGATCCAAGACAAGTTGTGAAAACAACACTCGTTAAATCTTTAGAAAAAGAAATTTCGAAGGAAGTAATTTACATTGATTTAGAAAACCCACGACGTCACGAAGTAAAATTAAGCGATCCAGTTTTGTTTTTTTGAAAACAATGAAGATAAATGCATTGTGCTTGACGAAATACAAAGAAGAAAAGATTTGTTTCCTATACTCCGTGCTATGGTGGACCAAAATCGAAAACCAGCTCGGTTTATTTTGTTGGGTTCGGCATCACCAGAATTGATTAGAGATAGTTCAGAGTCATTAGCAGGTAGAATTTTTTATAAAGAATTAACACCTCTTCATCTATTAGAACTCAAAGAAGAATGGGAAGAAAATTTACTGATCAGAGGTGGATTTCCAAATTCATTATTGGCGAAAAGTGATAAAATGAGTGAATTTTGGCGAGAAGGTTTTATTCAAACATACGTAGAAAAAGACTTGCCCTTGTTGGGTTTGCCAATATCTCCAGCAGAATCGAGAAGATTACTTCGAATGGTTGCTCAGCTTCACGGACAGCTATTAAATTACGCTTCCTTATCAAAATCATTAGGAGTAAGTGCTCCTACCGTAAAAAAATACATACAATTTTTAGAACATGCTTTTTTAATTGATTTACTGGAACCTTATTCAGGGAATAGCTCTAAAAGAATTATCAAATCTCCTAAAATTTACATCCGAGACTCGGGTATATTAAATTATCTTTTGGGAATATGTACATATAACGATCTACTCTCCAACCCAAATGCAGGAAATGTTTGGGAAGGATTTGTTATCCAACAAATAAAAGCCATCCTGCCTTACAATGTAAATGTTTGCTATTATCGAACCAATCATGGAGCTGAATTAGATTTGATTTTAACATTCTCCAATCAAAAAAAAATAGGCGTAGAAATTAAATTAAGTTCTACACCTTCTCTTAGCAGAGGGAATTACGAAGTAATGAAAGATTTAAAATTGGAGAAACTTTACGTCATTATACCAACAAAAGACACCTTTTTTTTAAAAGAAAATATTCAGGTGATTGGGTTGAGACAATTTATGAGTGATTTTTACAAGTAAAAGCCAACAGCCCAACAATGAAAAAACTAAAACTGATTCTCCCCCTCCAACTCCTTGCAGCCTGTTTATCTAATTCGAAAAAGGTATAATTATTGCTAATTTCTCCTTAAATTGTTACTGTCCATGAATGATTTATTCAGAATTTGCCTTCTTTTATCAGTTTCATATCTATCCGTTAACGGCTTTTCACAAAAACAGGATACCATTTTTCCTTTTGAAAAGAAATACAACGGAATTGAGATAATCGCATATCGGGTTCCGCTTCTTAATAAAGATGAAGGATCCTACAATCCTCCGTTTGAATGTGAATACAACGACCGTTATTTAAACCGTAATGAAGACGATATATCGGAAAAACCAAGAAAGTGTCGCATTGGAATCGTAAATAAAAAATATGGTGTTTTTTCTGTAAAAGGTGAAGAAATTATTGCTCCGGAATACGATAGCTTATACCAGGTTGGCAAGCTAAATCCTGCCGTATTTATTGTCAGAAAGAATGGTAAATACGGACTTGTGGAAGAAAATAATAAAATAATTTACCCGCCGGTTTACGATAAATTAGAATCGGTAGGAAGATCTTCCGGATGCTCGCATGTTAGAAGTTTATTTCTTGCTCAGAAAGGCAATAAACAAGGGCTACTGAGATTAAACGGCACTTCAAAAGTTAAGGTTAAATATGATTATGTCAATCATTTCTATACGCAAACGCAATGCCCTACATTCAGAAAAATTGTTTGTGTTAAGAAGGATGAAAAATATGGTTTTGTCAATGATAATGATTCTGCTGTAATTCCATTCATCTACAGTGACATCAAAACAACGCATCCTCATCCATATTATAAAGACAAAATCATAGCACAGTACAACGGAAAATATGGTGTCATAGACTACCAGAACACTATTTTGATCCCTTTTAACTATGAAGATATAAATTTTCATTATTTGGATGGATATGACATGGTCCTGGCTGTAAAAGAGAAAGTAAAATGGGGGTTAGTCAGTTCCGGCAATCGACTTATTGTCAAGCCAAAATTTGATTCTATCGAGTATTTAATTGATGCCGGGGAAGGAAAGTTTGCATATTCAGACAATGGTTACTGGGGTATCGCAGATACAAACGGAAACATTTTAATTAAAGCAGAATTCAGTGAAATTCAAGCCCTGCCCGGCGACTTTTACAGTTACTCTCAAAATGGTAAGTATGGCTTTGTCAGTCGTTACGGACGTGTACTTTCCAATGCGATTTATAAGGATATTCGGTATGTAAGTGACCATCTCGCACTGCTGTCCAATGACAAGTATCACGGTATTTTCAATATGATTTCAGGAAAAGAAATTGTTCCACCGGTTTATATAATTCCCTGGGAATACTATGGTGAATATGACTTATTCTGGGACAAGTACCTGTATTCTAAACAGATGTTCTGGAAAAATAAAGATGATCAATACGGAGTAATTGATTCTTCCGGAAATACGCTTATTCCCTTTGAATATGACCAGCCTTTTGAAATTAACTCATGGAAAAACAGAATAATTGGTGAAAAAAACGGTAAAAAGTATTTATTTGATTTAGATGGCAATTTAATTGCAGGCGGATTTGATAACGTAAAAGCAGATGATTACGAAACAGCTGACTTTTATATAACCCAAAATAACGGATCCTACGGTTTAATATCACCCAGTGGAGAAATGTTACTGGAAAATCGCTACAACTCCATAAGAATTAAACATGACAGAAGCCGCAATAATCCCGGGCCTGTATTTTTTGAAGTTGAAAATAATGGGAAACGGGGAATCATCAAGGGTAACGGTGAATTCATTATTCCGTGTGAGTACGAATACATCAGTTACGCCAACGAAGCTTTTTCTGTAGTAAAGGGTTTAAAAACTGCCTTATTAAATCTTGAGGGAGAAACAATGGAACCTCTTGATTTTAAAGTGTCTGAAGAATTGTCATCTAAGTACCGGGAAATTAAATACGGAAACAAATTCGCTGTCATTGATCAAAATGGGAAAAGAGTCGATAAGGGAGAGTATGACTACTACAATAAAATACAGAACACCTACATTATTGTGACTAAACAAATTAATGCGGGAGCAATGGAGAATTACCGGTCATCTTACAAGTATAAATATGGTTTATTAGATACAAACCTGAATATTATATTCCCTGCTGTTTACCGGGATATTCATTTCTATAGAGATGATTTCGGAAAGCTTTGCGACAATAATTTTCGCTATTATTTTTTTGACTTTATCAATGGGGTTCATGAAGAAAAATATGTTGAAATCAGGCAGCTACCTTCTGGACACTTCGAGGTGGAGGAATCTGAATATATTGAGGGAATTTGCGACTCGACAGGTAAAATTATCATAGAGCCTCAGTTTGAAAAGATCAAATATTATGACGGATCATTCGCAGCTGTTAAAAAAAATGGACTTTATGGGTTTTGTGACGGTGAGGGAAAGATGTTAACGGAATATAAATACGAGGCGGCAAAAGGAATATATAAAAACTTCCTAAGTGTTGGTCTTAACAGTAAGTATGGTGTGGTTGATAAAAGTGGCGAAGTCATTGTGCCTTTTAAATACACATCAAAGGTAAACTTCAACCATCTGAAGCGCGGTCATCATTTTATAAAAATTGAATCAACTGAAGGATATGGCTTACTTGATTCGAATATGAAGGAGGTTATTCCGCCGATTTGTGTAGAACCCATTAAAGATTTCAGTAAGGCAGGCGATTTTAAATACGTCATTGTGAGTACAAATGACGGAAAATCAGGCGTATTTCTTTCAAACGGTGAGGAATTTTTACCGATAAAGGAACATCAGGTCAATGACCTGTTTTTGGCAACAACAGGCCTATTCAGTTACGCTGTTAATGGTGAATACGGTCTGATCAATACCGAAGAAAAAGTTATTTTAAAACCGAAATATGATACGATTATCGGAAATATCAAAGGGTATAGTGTGAACTTTGACTGGAACTCACCACAACCCTACCTGTTATTTCAAGAAGACAAGAAATATGGTGTTTTATCAGTTGATGGTAAAAAAATTGCTAAAGCAGTCTTTGACGACTTTGAGATCAGTAAAATCGGAGAAATCATACTCTTCAAAGGATCAAAATCATTCCTGCTTGAAAAGAATGGTCAAATACGTAAGCTGAAATAAGTGCCTAAGAGCAGACAAATTCTGCTGAAAGAAGTTTTACAATTCGGTTATTAGCAAGCTACGTTAATTCAAGGCAGTTTTACACTTTTCATAAATTCCACAGTCTTTACTTTGAAGGATTACTAACTCTAAACTGGCTAAATGTTACCAACCTCATTACTTCAAAGAATTTAACTTACTTTGTAGTATGTACGCCGCTTTGAATCTTCCTGAGATCACCGTTAAAATGAGGGGAACTGAAATCTGGGATCCTTTACGCAAAAAATATTATCGCTGCACGCCGGAAGAGTGGGTGCGTCAACATTTCTTATTGTATTTAGTTCAGCACAAGAACTATCCCATGGGAAGAATGGTCAGTGAACATACTGTGAATTATAATGGAATGAAAAAAAGATGTGACCTGGCGCTTTTCAACGAGCATTTATCGGTAGATCTGATTGTCGAATGCAAAGCCCCGGAGGTAAAAATCACACAGGACACTTTTTACCAAATCGCTAAATACACCAGCGTATTACAAGCTCCTTTTTTGGTGCTCACCAATGGCCTGGAACATTATTGCGCATTTGTTGATGTCAAAAACAAAGCATTGCGTTTTCTAAAAGAAATTCCGGATTTTAAAGAATTGAATGAAATGAAAAACAGCTAAAAAAAGTCAACTAATTGGAAATCTGATACCTTCCCGTACCTATTCCATTGATAAATTCAGCCCAGGAAGAAGGGTTCAAGAGATTGTTTTTAGGTCCCTGCCCACGGATATATTGGTCTTGATAAAATTGCTGCTGGTAACTGCTGTAAGAAGACAAGCCATCTGAACTCATTAATTCCCCAACAAAAGCCATTTCTTGTGGTGTCAATCTTTTTCTGGCTCGTTTCAGGTCTGAATTTGGGCTTTCCATTTCAACAAATTCTTTGGCAAATGCTTCTCTTGATGGCCAGGGATAAACATCCACCGGTTCAGACATAATGGTGTCAAACTTCAAAATTTGCACCAGACTAATCGCTTCTAATTTGGTAGAATCCGACACGATATAAATTTTTTTCTTGTATCCAATGGAAGAAAATTGCAAAGTATCACCGGGGTGAACCACAAAAGCGAAATAGCCGAAGTAATCTGCAATCACCCCTCTTCTTGTAGATATATCCACTATTTTGGCAAAAGGTACCCGATCCATACTGTCAGAAATTACAATTCCTGTCATTTGAATAAGCTGTAAAGAGTCCTTCTTTCCCGAAGCTTTTGAATCCTGACCCAATAAAACGCTCAGAGAAAGCAAGAAAATAAATGTGCTAAATATCTTTTTCATGATGTACTGTACACTACAAATATCTCTATTTATCACAAGATCACAAAACGATTTAACATAATTTAATCATACGATCACACGTCAGGGCGTTATTATGAACTGAACAAATACCTTTTTTATTAACTTTGCGGGAATTTATAACCGAAATAAGTTCGAAATATGGGAATCACAGATCTTAAAAATGTAAAGGAAGGTTTGACGTATGATGATGTTCTGCTAGTTCCCAGATTTTCTGAGGTACTGCCGCATGAAGTCTCGTTAAAAACTAAATTCAGTAGAAATATTGAACTCAATGCACCCATTGTTTCGGCGGCTATGGACACGGTAACTGAATCCAAGTTAGCCATTGCCATTGCACAGCAAGGCGGAATTGGTGTGGTTCACAAAAACATGAGCATAACAGATCAGGCACTGGAGGTGAGAAAGGTAAAACGTTCAGAAAGTGGAATGATCATTGATCCAATCACTTTGGGAGTAAATGCACTGGTGAAGGACGCTTTAAGGTTAATGGAAGAAAACAGTATTGGTGGAATTCCCATTGTAGATGATAAAAATATACTGGTAGGTATTGTCACCAACCGGGATTTGCGATTTGAAAAAAAGGTCAGTCGTCCGATAAAGGAAGTGATGACTTCAGGAAATCTCATTACTGCTTCAGAAGGCACTACCTTAATTGATGCAGAAAAAACACTGCAAAAACATAAAATTGAAAAACTACCGGTGGTAGGGAAAGACAATAAGCTAATTGGTCTGATCACCTTTAGAGACATCATCAAAGTGAAAGAGCATCCTAACTCTTGCAAAGACACCTTCGGTCGCTTGCGGGTTGCTGCAGCTGTTGGCGTAACTAATGACACCATTGAAAGGGTAGATGCTTTGGTAAAAGCAGGGGTAGATGCCATTGTGATTGATACTGCTCACGGGCATACGCAAGGTGTCGTTGATAAACTTAAAGCCATCAAGAAAAAGTATAGTGATATTGATGTGGTGGTTGGAAATATTGCCACCAAAGAATCGGCAGAATATTTAGTAAAAGCAGGGGCAGATGCGGTGAAAGTAGGAATCGGTCCCGGATCAATTTGTACTACGCGCGTGATTGCCGGTGTTGGTGTTCCTCAGCTTTCAGCTGTAAATGATGTGGCTATGGTTCTGGAAGGATCCGGAGTTCCGGTTATCGCAGACGGAGGCGTCAGGTATACCGGAGATTTTGTGAAAGCTATTGCGGCCGGAGCTGACACCATTATGGTTGGCTCAATGTTTGCTGGTGTTCAGGAAAGTCCCGGAGAAACCATCATCTTTCAGGGAAGAAAATTTAAAACTTACCGGGGGATGGGATCAGTAGAAGCAATGCAAAAGGGATCAAAAGACCGCTATTTTCAATCAGATGAAGAGGACGCAAAAAAATTAGTTCCAGAAGGAATTTCGGGACGGGTTCCTTACAAAGGAACATTAGAAGAAGTGATGCATCAAATTATTGGTGGAATCAGAGCAGGGATGGGATATTGTGGGGCAAAAGATGTTGAGCACTTAAAAGGTGCGCCCTTTATTAAAATATCCAGTGCAGGAATGATGGAAAGTCACCCGCACGATATCACTATTACAAGAGAAGCACCCAATTACAGTATAAAATAAAATTTATTATGAGAAAATTACAACTTGTCTTACTCAGTTTGTTAGTTGCTACCTTCAGTTTTGCACATGATGATGAGAAAGATCCAATTGTGCTAAAAATAAACGGCGAAGGTATACACGCTTCCGAGTTCTTATACATCTATACCAAAAATAATCCCAACCCCTCTTTCCATAAAGACAGTTTGGATGATTATATGGAGTTGTTCATCAATTATAAACTCAAGGTAAAAGAGGCTGAAAAATTGGGATACGACACCATTCCTCAACTACAACGAGAACTGGCACAATATAGAAAGCAACTCTCTATGCCTTATATGGTGGATAAGAAAAAGAATGAGAAGTTAATTGAAGAGGCATATTACCGCATCCAAAATGAAATTCATGCCAGCCATATTCTGGTTAGGATTCCCCCTAATCCTAAACCTGAAGATACCCTGGCTGCCTACAATAAAATTGTGGAGATACGTAAACGAATTGTTGAGGGAGGAGAAGATTTCGGAACAGTTGCAGCTTCAAAAGGGGGTTCTGAGGATCCCTCTGTCAAAATGAATAAAGGTGATTTGGGATATTTTTCTGCCTTGCAAATGGTATATCCTTTTGAGGATGCTGCCTTTAACACCAAGCCCGGTGATATATCCATGCCGGTAAAAACCAAGTTCGGTTATCACATCATTAAGGTTCATGATATCAGAAAAGCAAAAGGGAAGATGAAAGCCGCCCATATTATGATTCTTGCAAATGACCAAATGTCTAAAGAAGATCTCATAGAAGCCGAAAAAAAGATCAACGAGATTTACTCCCTTCTGGAAAAAGGTGAGAAATTTGAAGAGTTGGCTCAAAAATATTCTGACGATCAATCATCAAAAACAAAAGGAGGCATGCTCCCTACTTTCGGTGCCGGCGCCAAACAACGAATGGTACCTGAGTTTGAAGAAGCTGCTTTTTCCATAGATGAAGACGGCGCATATTCCAAACCGGTTAAAACTGCTTATGGATACCATATTATCAAAAGAGTTGAATTATTGCCTGTTCCTTCTTATGAGGATATGTATCGCGAACTAAAGTTAAAAGTAGAAAAAGACGTACGTGCGCAAACTACAAGGCAAGCGTTTATTGATCAACTCAAAATAGAATATGGTTTTAGTGATGCCAACGCTCAAAAATTACTACCCATGTTCTACACTACAATTGGCGACGAATTTTATCAGGGACGCTGGAAAGGATTGGAATCAGACGCACATAAAGACGACATTCTTTTTAGTTTTAAAGATGTGTTTTTTACAGTCGGTGATTTTGAAAAACACCTATTATCTATACAAAACGCCAGAAAAGCCGGTATTATGAAAGCCTATATTTTACAAGAATTTGATGCCTGGGCTACCCATAAGTTATTGGAATACGAAGATCGTCAACTTGAAAAAAAGTATCCTGAATTTAAAAACCTCATCAAAGAGTACAGGGATGGTATTTTAGTATTTGAGATCATGCAAAATGAAATCTGGAATAAAGCTGCCAAGGACACAGTAGGCATTAAAGCGTACTACGAAAAACACCGTGAAGATTTCACCTTTCCATTAAGATATAAAGGGGAACTGTATAAGTGTAAGGATAAAGCAACTGCCAAAAAGGTCTATGAGTTGGTAGAAAGTGACACCTTATCTTTTGGAAAAATTCAAGAGATCATCAATCAAAAATCTCAACTCAATCTGGTGGTTAGAAAAGAAACTTTTAATGCTACTACCACCTCTGCTTTTCAAAATGGCAAAAAGACACTCACTTTCAAAAAAGGATTGAATAAAGTTTTTGAATCTAATGGAGAATATTATGTCTTTAAAGTAGAGGAAGTATTACAGCCTCGAAAACGAGAATTCAAAGAAGCCAAAGGTTTGGTTACAGCTGCGTATCAAAATCAGCTGGAAAAAGAGTGGTTAGAAAAATTACGTAAGAGTTACGACGTTGAAGTACAGCACGACAACCTATACGGTTTGCATGATTAATGGTAATAATTGTTAAAAACCAAAAAGCCAATTCAATTTTAAAACTGGATTGGCTTTTTTAATCCGTAAATTTACCGGTATGCCCAGGTACTCTTTATTCATAGTGTTTTTGTTGCTTATTTTAAGCGCTTGTTCAGGAAAAGACGGCAAGGGTCGCTTGCTGGCACAGGTGTATGACGAAAAACTCTACGAAGAAGAATTGACAGATCATCTGAAACAAATTGATTATACCTCTGAGGACAGTGCTATGATAGCAGATGAATTTATCCAGGAATGGCTGGATGATCACATCTTGATACATCACGCCCAAAAACACAAGGAAATTGATGAGGAGGAAATAGAACGCAAAGTAGATCGCTTTCGAAAAGATCTCTATATCCTGAAGTTGGAACAACAATTGGTGAATGAGCAACTGGATACGATCATTTCTGATCAGGAAATTAAATCTTACTATGAAAAACACAAACAAGACTTCCAATTAAACGACTACCTTGTGAAGGTGCTTTACATTAAAATACCGGATGATGCACCTGATATTGAACAAATTGTATCCACTTACAAACTAAACAAAGAGACGGATGTGGAAGCGCTTGAAATCTATGCCAAAATATATGCTACCAACTATTATTATGATAAAGATAGTTGGATCTATTTTGATGATCTTTTAAAAGAGATACCTTTGCAAGACATAAATAAGGATCGATTTATAATGAAACGCTCTAAAATCCGTTTTCAGGAACAGGGGTATCATTATTTTTTGAATATTCTGGATTATAAATTAAAGAATACCTTGTCACCGCTGGGTTTTGAGCGCAAGAACATAAGAGAGCGTATCCTGAACATTCGGGTAAAAGAACTCAGGGATAAGGTAAAACAAGATATAATATCTAAAGCTTATGATGACAAAGCCGTCAAAATATATTAGTGGTTTTAAAATAATTGCTGTTATAGCACTTTTCTTTTACCTGAATCCATTGAAATCTCAGGATATGGTGGATAAGATCATTGCGAAAGTGGGAGATGAATACATCCTTTATTCTGACATTCAGAACCAACGTTTGTCTATGATACAGAATAGCATGGAAACAAACGATAACACCGATTGTGAAATACTGGAAGGCTTGCTCTATGAGAAATTATTGATCAATCAGGCCGTGTTAGACAGTATTGAGGTGGGAAATGAGGTGGTGAATCAGGAAATGGAAAGCCGGCTTCAAATGATTGCTGAAAAAATCGGAAGTCTTGAACGACTGGAAGAGTTTTACGGTAAATCAGTGGCGCAAATTAAGGCTGAGTTCTTTGAAGTGATCAAAAAAAGAATGATGGCTGAGCGAATGAAAGAGAGCATCACTGAAAATGTAGATGTCACTCCAAAAGATGTCAAAAAATTCTTTGAAGACCTGCCCAAAGACAGTATTCCCTACATTAACTCTAAAATTACTGTTTCGCAAATTGTGCTGTATCCTCAAATTACAGAAGCTGATAAAGCTGTTGCGCTAAAGAAGGCTAAAGTTGCACGGGAAAATGTGGTCAGTGGAAATTCCTCTTTTGAAACAGAAGCCGTAATGGTTTCTGATGATCCGGGATCCCGGATTCAGGGAGGTGATTTGGGTTGGCAAAGCAGAGGGACTATGGTTCCGGAGTTTGAGGCAGAACTCTTTAAACTGGAAAAGGGAGAGATATCCCCCATCTTTGAAACACAATATGGTTATCACTTTTTAGAATTGTTAGGCAGAAAAGGAGACAATTACCATGTCCGTCATATACTCGTTGCCCCTTCGGTAGATAAAAGAGCCTTGGTGTTGGCTAAAAACCGGATGGATAGTATTTATTCTGCCATCAGAAGTGGTTCCATCAGTTTTGAAGAAGCCGCTTCAAAATATAGTCAGGATGAGCGATCAAAAGACAATGGGGGTAAAATCATCAATCCCTATACCGGAGATTACAAATGGGACATTCAAAATATCAATGACATTGATCCACAGATGTCACGTATTATTGATCGTTTACAAATCGGAGATTACTCTTCTCCAGCGCTCTATCAAAATTATATGGAGCAAAAACAAGGTATTCGAATTGTCAAATTATTGGGAAAAAGCAAGCCGCATGTAGCCAACTTAACGGATGATTACCAATTGATTCAAATGGCGGCTATGAATAAGAAAAAACAAGAGGTAATTAATAAGTGGGTAAAAAGTAAAGTGAATTCAAATTACATCTGGGTTTCTGATCAGTATGCTGAAAGCTGCACCTTTGAACATGAATGGGTGAAAAAAGGAAGTTAGTCTATTACACCACACAAAAAAAGCTCACTATTCAAGGTGAAGTAGAACCCAACAGTTAAAAAATAGTACAGCTTATCTGCGCATGTCTGCGGAAGATATTTTTTACCCGCAGACGCCGTAGTGAGCTGGAAGTCGAGTCGGAAATCGAGTCGGAAATCGAGTCGGAAATCGAGTCGGAAATC
>JBBDID010000043.1:0-7081 GCA_040880585.1 Crocinitomicaceae bacterium
AACCAAGACAAAAGATGAAAGAACCAAGACCGTCATCCTGCGGATGACTGAAAGAGAATCATTTACACTGGCACACTAATTACTCAAGCTCCGTTAATCCGTATCTTTTTTTATACTTTTCGTACAGCTCAATCTGATGATTAGTGAGCGCAATAAACCTCCCTTTTACCATAGCCAGATAAGCATTGTTGCTTCGCATATCCAGTGCATTTCCATCTGAAACAAATAAAGTGGCGTCTTTCCCTTTTTCCAGCGATCCCAATTGCTTATCAACCCCTAAAATTTTGGCTGTATTCAGTGTAATTGCCGCCACCGCTTCCTCTTCGGTCAAACCGTAAGACCATGCAGTTCCGGCATAAAACGGTAAGTTTCGCGCATTCATCACTTCCATATCACCGGCATTTGAAATACAAAACAACACTCCTGATGTTTGTAATTTAACCGCTAATTCGTAATACGCACTTACTGCATCTCCTATAAATTCAGGTAAATTATGTGGCCGATTGATAATCACGGTAAAATGATTCTCTTTCAATCTTGCAGCCAACAGATGGGCGTCATATCCACCCACTAGTACAGGGTATTTAAAGTCAAACACTCTGCTAAAATCAATAATATCATTGATCTCAGGGGCATAATCCGCATGAATGTAAAGCCGTTTTTCGCCTTTAAAAACCCCACGCATGGCTTCAAATTTTAGGTTGGTTTCTTCTTGATTTCTTTTTTTAAGATACCCCTCTGCCGCTTTAACAAAATCGTATATCCTTCTCTTAATCTCGGTGTACTTTTCATTTTTAGAAGTGGGTCCGGGTTCAGCCCACCAACCGGTTGTTTTATACATATTTGGCCAATTGAGGTGTACGCCGTCATCTGCCCGATATACAGCGTCTTCCCAGTTCCAGCCATCTAACGCCATCACCGAAGATGTACCTGAGATGATCCCTCCTCTGGGTGTGGACTGCGTCACCAGAATACCATTTGTTCGAGTGGTGTACATCACCTCAGAATCCATATTAAAGCCGATTAATGCCCGAATGTGTGGGTTGATTTCTCCCGTTTCCCGAAAATCTCGAGTGGCACGCACTGCGTCAATTTCAGTGAGACCCATGGTGATGTTTGGGGCGATAAATCCGGGATAAACATGTTTTCCGGTAATGTCTATGATCGTGTCCCATTCTGACTTTTCATAAGGGTTGGTCAGGGCGTTCTTCACAAACAAAATTTTTCCCTTTTCAATGCCAATACTTGAATTGTCTACGTATTCTCCATTGCCAATATGTGCTTTAGCATGCAGCAATAAAATTCGATCATGCGTTTGTTCAATTGGAGCAGGAACCTGAGCAGAGGCAGATTTCTCCATCCCAAAAAACACCAACAATATTATTACATATCTAATCATTTTGTCTATTTATGATAGTCTTTTTTAATATACTTCACTACTTTAAAACCTATCCTTCTTCCCCTTCACTGTCACAATGATATTGCGGATTTTTCTTCATCACCGGTTTTTTCGTCTTCGCTCCATTTTCCTTGGCTTTTAACATCAAAGCAATGATTCTTTTACGCTCTTGTTGATCCCGCTTCATCAGTTCATGGGTACGCTGCCAATCATACAGTAACATTCCATCTACAAAGGTTTTTTCAACTTTGGCATGTATAGATAAAGGGTTGTCGGACCAAATGACAAGATCAGCATCTTTCCCCTCTTTGATACTTCCCATTCTGTCATCAAGGTGTAAGAGTTTTGCCGGATTTAAGGTCACCATTTTCCATGCTTCTTCTTCCGAAATCCCCCCGTATTTAACCACTTTAGCAGCTTCCTGATTCAATCTTCTTCCCATTTCAGCATCATCTGAATTGATTGCAGTGATTACACCCATTCTATGTAAAATGGCAGCATTGTAAGGGATGGCTTCTTTCACCTCGTATTTATACGCCCACCAATCGGCAAAAGTTGAGGCTCCTGCTCCGTGTTCTTTCATTTTATCCGCGACTTTATAGCCTTCCAAAATATGCGTAAATGTATTAACGGTAAAGCCCATGGAATCCCCCACTTGCATCAACATATTGATCTCAGACTGAATGTAAGAATGGCACGTAATGAATCGTTTTTTATCCAATATTTCAGAAATCACATCCAACTCCAAATCTTTTCTGGGTGCATTTACCAATGCTCTTTTATCAGGAGACATTTTATAGTAGTCTGCCCAAGCTTTTTTATATTCTTTTGCCCGGATAAAGGCATCATAAAATACCTGCTCAACGCCCAGCCTTGTTTGCGGAAAACGAACGGTTTGATCACTTCCCCAGTTGGATTGTTTGACATTTTCTCCCAAAGCAAATTTGATAAATCCATCTGTCAGCGAATCTTCCAACAGCATTTCTTCCGGTGAAAATCCCCATTTTAATTTGATTAAAGCCGATTGTCCCCCAATTGGGTTTGCCGATCCGTGCAAAAGTTGCGCTGCCGTAACTCCGCCTGAAAGCTGCCGGTAAATGTTTATATCGTTGGAACGCACAACATCTCCAATCGATACTTCTGCCGACACCGCCTGCCCACCTTCATTGACTCCTTTGCTAATGGCAATGTGAGAATGCTCGTCAATGATTCCGGAGGTAAGGTGTTTTCCCTGAGCATCAATTACAATTGCACCACCGGGCGCACCACCCGCGTTTACAGCGACTATTTTTCCATTCCTTACTGTTACTGTGCCCTTTTCAATCACTCCTTCTTCTTCGTTTGTCCATACCGTTGCGTTTTTGATGTAATAGGTTTTTTGTTGCGGCAATTCATCAAAGCCATAGGCCATATTAGGATAAGTCAGGCTTGAAATTGCTGAAGTATCTACTTCTATTTCATCCGATTTCTTTTCTTTTTCTTTGTAATTGGAAGATTTAATCGCCCCCCACTCTACCCAACTACCATCCGGCAAGGTTCCTGTTCCGTCCAAAATTCCCAATCCGGGATGATAGGCGCCATTCAATTGAACCACTCCTTTGTGGTGTTTGTCATTTGCCTCAAACATTAAACTCATTTGCGTGTCACTGAAGTCTAATTGTCCTTTAATTTTGATCGTGTCCATTTTTGACTTTCCTTCTGCATTGGTTGTGATGCTGTAATAATAAACAGTAGCTGAAGGTTTATCGATCTTCCCCTCCACTTTCAAATCATAGACAATATCACCCAAACTCAAGTCATAGCTTCCTCTCAAATCCACTTCATGTACATTATTAAAGCGTTTTCGATCGCCTTTGCTCCAGTTTTCATAAATTTCTCCTCCATTGAACAGCTCTCCTTTAACAATTAAAAAGTTGGCTATTTTTCCTTCTTCCAATGTTCCCAACTGATCCTCTACTCTTAAAAACTTAGCCGGCGTTTCAGTAAGTGCCCGTAGTGCTTCGTTTTCAGGCAAACCGCTTTCCACTGCCTTTTTAATGTTTTTCAAAAAATCTGCTTTTTTCTCCAAACCGTCCGTAGTAAATGCAAATTCAACTTTGTTTTTATATAAAATGTAAGGATTGTAAGGCTTAAGCTCCCAGCTTTTTAAATCCGCCAGAGAAACATACCTTGCAGCATAAGGGTCGGTCATATCAAAGGCATCCGGGAAATTTACGGGGACAATCAATTTTGCTCCGCTCTTTTTGATCTCTTGTATACGTTCGTATTCATCTCCCCCTCCTTTAGCAATGAGTTCAAAATTAAATTCACGGGCAAGTTTGGCAGCTCTTAAAATCTCAAGTTTGCCGGACAAGCCAAAAATTTGGGGTAAATTAAAGTTTTCAAGTGCGGATTGTATGGATATATTTTCTTTGTCTACTTCTACCAATCCTTCAAACCATTTTGCATCATAGATAAATTGTCGAATCAATGCAATGGCTCCCATTTGGGATGAAGGATAAGTTTGACGCGAACTCCCCTTTGAAAAGGAAAGGTGATTGGCAGATGCTGCTTTAATGACATTGTTTACCGTTTCATCCTCATTTAAAGCCAGTAAAACTGACGTCCCCCGCATAATTCCGTCGGCCTGATGTGTTGAAATTGCTCCAAAACCGGCTTTTTGGTAATCTTCCAGATCTTTCATCTCCTCTTTACGAAAAAGTTCATACGCATTTACTTCAGGATGAATGGATTGATTCCAGTAATACGGCCCTTCTTTTAATGTTTCTAATTGAGGCTTACGTGAATTGTTCTTTATTGCAGATTTTTTTATCCCGGATGTAGCATAGGGATCAATAAAAGAAGGATAAATCGTAAATCCTTTCAGGTTAATTTTTACGGCATCCCTCGGTGGAATTTCAACAATCCCGACTTTTTGAATGCGTCCGTTTTTCACCTCCAACATTCCAATGGGTAATGTCTTATCTGCGCTGACTACAATTTTGCAATGGGTCAATACATAAGTTGTGTTTTTGGGATCATGCACTCCGTTTTCAGGCGAAAAATCCTGCGCTTGACTTGAAATTGCTGCTAAACTACAGAACAACAATATCAAAATATATCTGTACTCCTTTATGATGAATGGCATTTAACGTTAAATTTGTCCAAAAATAAGCAATTATGGAGACTTTGTACAAGATACTTACACGGGCGCATTCAGGTTGGAGATGGGTTGTGCTTTTACTGTTATTAGTGGCAATCATTAAAATGGTTCAGGGGTGGAAAAAAGGTGCTCATTATACAGAAGGTGACCGCAAGTTAGGTCTGTTCACCATGATTGCTTTTCACTTGCAATTTGTTATAGGTCTGGTGCTTTATTTTATCAGTCCTAAAGTGCAATTTATAGAAGGCGTAATGGCTAACAAAATGCTTCGGTTTTATACACTGGAACACATTGCTATGATGACGGTTGCCATGATACTGATTACAATGGGCTATTCTAAAGCCAAAAAAACGTCCGTTGAAAAGCAAAAATTTAGGATTCAGGCCATTTTTTATACCATGACACTGCTCATTGTTTTACTATCTATTCCCTGGCCTTTTAGGGATTTGTTGGGTGGAAAGTGGTTTTAATCAAATTAAAAAAGGAAAGCAAATTGGAAGACGGATATATTTACACAGCTGTTGAGCCGGAGAAAGTAGTACTGGTAGGTGTCATCACCGCTAATCAAACAGAAGAAGAATCAAAAGAGTACTTAGATGAGTTGGAGTTTTTGGCAGAAACTTCCGGAGCCATCTGTCAAAAAAAATTCACACAACGCATTGATAAACCTCATCCGAAAACGTATGTGGGATCCGGTAAAATGGAAGAAATCAACCTGTATTGTAAAGAACACGATATAGATACGGTCATTTTTGATGATGAATTATCTCCTTCTCAACTCAGAAATATTGAACGAATACTTAGCCTTAAAATTTTGGACAGAAATAACCTGATCCTGGATATTTTTGCAACGCGAGCTAGAACAGCAGATGCCAAAACACAGGTTGAACTGGCACAGTATGAATATTTATTACCCCGCTTAACACGAATGTGGACTCACCTTGACCGGGTGAAAGGAGGAATTGGGATGAGGGGCCCCGGAGAAACGCAGATAGAAACTGACCGACGAATCATTCAACAGAAAATTTCCCTGCTCAAAAGCAAATTAGAAAAAATTGACAAACAAAAAACGGTACAACGAGGCAACCGCGGACAATTGGTTCGTGTAGCGCTGGTGGGATACACCAATGTGGGAAAATCAACCATTATGAATTTGCTAAGCAAATCAAATGTTTTTGCAGAAAATAAATTATTTGCTACACTGGATACCACCGTGCGAAAAGTTGTTATTGGTAACCTCCCTTTTCTTTTATCAGACACCGTCGGTTTTATCAGAAAATTGCCACATCAGCTAATTGAATCTTTTAAATCCACATTAGATGAAGTGAGGGAAGCAGATATTTTGGTACATGTTCTGGATATTGCTCATCCTAACTTTGAAGATCATTACCGCGTGGTCAACGAAACCATTGCTGAGATTGATAAGCATCAAAAAGAAAAAACAACCCTGGTAGTCTTTAATAAAATAGACGCTTACAACCCTAGTCCGGAGGAGATTGGTTTCCACCCTGAAGGAAAAAAATTCGCTTTGGAAGAGCTAAAGCAGAGCTGGATGGCAAAGTTAGGCGACGGAAACTGCCTTTTTATTTCAGCTCAGGAAAAAACAAATATTGATGAATTGAAAGATCGGCTTTACAAAGAAGTAAAGCGTATTTTTAAGATCCGATACCCGTACAATAATTTTTTGTACTAAACTTGAGATTGCGTTCTTTAGCAGAGGATCACATTCCGCAGAAATATTTACCTTTGGTAAAAAGCATCCATGAAATTATATCCCGCTTTTATTGACTTGTTTCTTCTCTCACTGCTTACTGTAAGCCCTTACGGTATCGCCGTATTGCCCAAACAAAAAATAACGAAATGATTAATTTTCAAGTAAAAGAAACAAAGCACGACAATTCAGACTTTAAAGCCTTTATGGCGGAAAATGAAGCGGATATTTCACATATCTTCCCTCATTTCAGTGAAGAAGATGCCCAATTTGGCGATATTTTGGTGCTTACCCATGCCGATAGCATTATAGGTGTTGTTATTTCTCAAACAAAAGGAGACGAACTTCACATTGATGTGGATTATCTGATAAAAAAATACCGTGATCAGGGAATTGGAAAAGCCTTTTTTGAAAAACGCCTACAGGACTATCAAAAAAAAGGAATCAATTCAGTGATCGCTTTAACAGACAATACTGTCCATATTAATTACCTCAAAGAGGCGGGCTTTACGCAATCTTCTTTATATCCGGACAGGTATGAGTTAGTGTGGTGATTGGTAAGTGTTATTCCTCCTCACTTCTTTTTTTTCTTCATTCTCACTCTCATTCTCACTCTGTTTTTTCTTCATTCTCGCTCTCATTCTCGCTCTGTTTTCCCTTCATTCTCGCTCTCACACTCATTCTGTTTTTCCTCATTCTCGCTCTCATTCTCGCTCTGTTTTCCCTTCATTCTCGCTCTCATTCTCGCTCTCATTCTCACTCTGTTTTTCCTCGCTCTGTTTTCCCTTCATTCTCGCTCTCACACTCATTCTGTTTTTCCTCGCTCTGT
>JBBDID010000043.1:7181-19546 GCA_040880585.1 Crocinitomicaceae bacterium
TTTCCCTTCATTCTCACTCTCATTCTCGCTCTCGCTCTGTTTTTTCTCGCTCTCACACTCATTCTGTTTTTCCTCATTCTCGCTCTCACTCTCACTCTGTTTTCCCTCGCTCTGTTTTCCCTTCATTCTCACTCTCATTCTCGCTCTCGCTCTGTTTTTTCTCGCTCTCATTCTCACTCTGTTTTCCCTCGCTCTGTTTTCCCTCATTCTCACACTCACACTCATTCTGTTTTTCCTCATTCTCGCTCTCATTCTCGCTCTGTTTTTCTTCAATCTTTGCCGCAATATAGTTGCTTTTAAATGCTGAGGGTACTAGGTCCGGAATCAATTTTAACACCAAAGGCATTATTATCGCACCTCCCGGCAACATAAAAAGAGTAAAGGCAGGTATTGTTTTTGCCAAATCTTTCAGCTGTGTTTTAGCGCGTTTTTTTTCTTCACTTGTTAAATCTGAAGTAGTTGATTTGGCAATAAGTGCCATTAAATCTTTACTTTGTTGCAATTCTGCAGCCAATTTCTCACGATTTCTCCCCAAAATACGTCTCCATTTCTCCACAGCTCCGTTCATAAAATGCTCCGTCTCATTTTTCCCGCTCAAAAAGGGAACAACTGCTGCATTTTCCAAAACAAAAGCTTGAATCGCAATGAATGACTTATCTTGCTCATCTTCTTCCATCATCATTTTTTTCCCCAACTCATCCAGGAAGATTTGCTCTTCAGGGGTAACTACTTTATCACTCCAAACGGTTAAAGTCGCAATCTCCAAAAAATAGCGTTTCATCAACCAACTCATTTCATAATTAAATTGGATATCGTTGAGCGTTTTATTTTCTTTCCAAAAGGTTTCCACTTCTTCTTTGTCTACTCCTTGCAAGCGTGATGAAGCCATTAAAATATCAAACAAAGCCTCTTCTTCTTCCGCTACTTTTCCATCTGCATGTGCCGCTACTGAAACCACCTTCAACATGTCCATCATGACATCAAAGCGTTGCCCTGCCACCATGCCTGTATCGTTATTGCCCAGGTATTCCATATAAAAAATTAAATCCTGAAACACCAAACTGTTGTGTAAATAAGAAGTCCACAATCCGTGTGACAGGCTAATCTTGATATCCACTCGCTGGTCTAAAATAGACTCTAATTTTTCAAATGCATCCGCCCCTTTAAAATTGAGCCAATTCCGTTTTGCCTTTTCAATGGCTGTTTGCTCATAAAAACCTACAAAATTTTGAATGTACACCTCCAGTTTATCCATGCGAATTCTACCGGAAAACAGATAATCGCTAACAATCAATGATTCAAACAACAATACTTTGAATTTTTCTTCATTTGACCATTTACTATAAATTTCTTCAGGAACGAAAATAAAATTTGTGGGGTAGCCGTATATAATACCTGTTGGCTGTAAAAACCCATACAATTGCTCTCCAAGTGTCATCTCCTGATCGTGGATGATTAGCAATTCTTCAAAATTATCGTGCAGTGAAAAAAACTTTTTGATCCATCCACTACTACTCGGGTTCATCATGGTATTTGCAATTGTGGTTTAAAGATAGAAATTCCCGTGAATATTTTTTGAATTGATAATTTGAACCGGCTTCGCCAACCTGCTATTTGCTATAGTGCCGTTTTAAAACTGTCACAAATGCAACAAGAAATATGATTTTGCGTAGTTTTCGTAAGGTCTTCCCAATCACTTTTCGCTGCATCTGCTTTTGTAAGTACTGCTTTTACCGTAATCGGTAAATAACAATTACCTTTGGATTTGTGATGATCGCGCCGAAAATACAAATTACATTTACGCTACTGTTACTGCTGTTGGGTGGTAATTGCTTCGCCGGAGTTAAGCTGAAAAAATTGACCGATTTACCAAAAGAACTGGAAGAAACATCCGGCCTGGTGCTTTACCTGAATAAATACCTCATCACTCACAATGACGGAGGAAATAGCAATCATATTTATATTTTAAATCTGGAAGGAGAATTGCTAAAAACAATTGAAGTAGATGAAGCTAAAAACAGAGATTGGGAAGACCTGGCGGTAGATAAAATAGGGCGTTTATTCATTGGTGATTTCGGGAACAATGATAATACTCACAAAAAATGTCGCATTTACATCCTGAGGGATGATTTTATTATAGATGAAAACAATCGGGTGAATGCAGAAAAAATCACCTTTACGTATGAAGACCAAAAAGAATTTCCTCCGCCGGCCGATCAAATGAATTATGATACAGAAGCTATGATTTGGATGAAAGGAAAAATCTATCTGTTCACCAAATGCCGCAGTAAACCTTATACGGGAAAAAGTGCTGTTTATATTTTGCCGGATGAAGCCGGCACTTATGAAGCGAAAAAACTAGGTGAGATTTCCCTGTGTAAATGGGGTTGGCAATTTTGTTCGGTCACGGCAGCCGATTATCATCCGGAGACCAACCAATTGGTTATACTCACTTATACCCACCTCCATTTGTTTTCTAATTTTCCGGGAAACCGCTTTTGGGAGGGATCAATTTCATCCCATAACTTAGTCGGTATCAAACAAAGGGAAGCGATTTGTTTTAAGAATAAAAATGAATGGTACATGACAGATGAGTATAAAAAAGGTTTGGGTGGCGGCAACTTGTATCACCTTAAATTAAAAGAATGAAAGCAGTAATTTTTGATATGGATGGCGTCTTGATCGATTCTGAACCCCTGTGGAAAATTGCCGAAGTGGAAGGCTTTGGAAAGGTGGGCTTGGATTTGACACATACGGATTGTGAAGAGACTGTCGGCTTGCGCATTGATGAAGTGGTTCAAATGTGGCATCAAAAAGTGGGCTGGACCAACCGCTCATTACAGGAGGTGGAAGATGATATTGTCGGTGTTTTGATTCGTGAGATCGGTGTGCAGGGAAAAGCGCTGGATGGTGTTTATGAAGCATTGGAACATATTCGGGATAACGACCTGAAGATTGGCCTGGCGACTTCCTCGGCTGAGTGTATTATAGAGGTGGTATTGGATCGTTTGGGGATTCGTGAGTTTTTTGAAATTGCACATTCGGCAGAGCATGAAGTTTTTGGGAAGCCGCATCCTGCTGTGTTTTTATCTGCAGCCGATAAGATGAAAGTGCACCCTACAGATTGTTTGGTAATCGAAGATTCGCTCAATGGTGTGATCGCTGCAAAAGCCTCTCGTATGAAGGTTGTGGCGGTTCCTGAAAAATCACACGTTTATGACGAACGGCTCAAAATTGCAGATAGGATTTTACCGTCACTGACTGAATTTAGATTAGATGAGTTACGGGTTTTGTGGGATTGAATTTTTTATTTCAGGTTTCAGTTGTCAGATTTCAAATTTCAAATTTCAAATTTCAGTTGTCAGATTTCAGGTTTCAGGTTTCAGATACAGAGGGGATTGTGCTAAAATAGAGCCCTGATAATTTTAAACTTGAGTGCAGACTGCAAATTTCCTATCTTTGAAGTCGTTAAACCTACGTCAGATGAAAAAACTTTTTACATTTTTAATCCTTCTTTTTGGATGCAGCTTTAGTTTTTCACAATACACCTCCATTCATCACGAACAACAGGATTTTTACAATGCGCAAAATAAATCTGCCGAATGGTATGAAGAAAATGTCAACACCCGCATTTATGATTTTCCTCAATCACGTGCAAATTGCACCTTAAATAAAGTGGTTTACGGATGGCATCCCTACTGGATGGGAAGTGCGTATAACAATTATGACTGGAATCTTCTCAGCCACTTCTCTTATTTTTCTTATGAGGTGGATGAAAATACAGGAGACCCTTTATCCACTCACGGTTGGTCTACCGCAGATGCTGTTGATTCTGCACTTGCCAACAATGTGAAAGTAACCCTTTGTGTGACCCTTTTTGGCGGTACCAAGCTTTCTAACTTTCTAACCAATGCAACAGCCAAACAGACCTTAATTGATAATCTGATCAATCTGGTTCAAACGCGTGGTGCGGATGGCGTGAATATAGATTTTGAGGGATTACCCAGTTCGCAAAAAACAAACTTTGCCAACTTTATGGTTGACCTTTGTAATCAAATGCACACCGCTATTCCGGGTTCTGAAGTAAGCACAGTTCTCTATGCTGTAGACTGGAATGATGTTTTTGATTTTGCCATAATGGATCCGGTGGTAGATCATTTTATTGTGATGGGATATGCTTATTATTACCAAGGAAGTTCTACCACAGGCCCTTGTGATCCGCTTTATCATTTTGGTTCTACATACAACTATACTTTGTCCAGAACTACGACCTATTATCTTGATCAGGGATGTTCTGCCAACAAACTAGTGATGGGTTTACCCTATTACGGTTATGAGTGGCCCACCACTGATCTTACGATCCCCTCTTCTACCACGGGAAGTGGAACAGCAAGGACATTTGCTTATGTGAAAAACAATACTTCTGGAAATTATTCAGCGGGAAACTATTACTGGGATGCCGATAGTTATACCGATATTTTTGCCTTCAATGACGGCACCAACAAGCAGTGTTATATCACCCTGGAAGATGGCTTCAGAAAAAGGTTAGAACATATCAATAATACCGGCATTGCGGGAATTGGTATTTGGGCATTGGGTTACGACAACGGTTACAACCAACTCTGGACAGCCATGGAAGATTACCTTACCGATTGTCAGGAAGATCCCTGTAGCGGGACAATTCACGATTTTGGTGGCCCTACAAAAGCCTACTACAACAATGAAGACTATACCTGGACACTATCTCCTTCCGGAGCTGCTACAATTGATGTCAACTTTACTTCATTTGATGTAGAAGTGGGGTATGATACCTTATTTATTTATGATGGCAATTCAACTGCTGCTCCTTTGATCGGGGCGTATACAGGGGCTAATTCTCCGGGGATATTTACCACTTCAACCGGCGACCTGACCTTTTATTGGAAATCAGATGGCGCGACGGTGGGACCGGGCTGGGTAGCCGATTATAGTTGTGTGAGCTCAAGCAGTAACCCTCAGGCTGATTTTGACCTGCCTGCCAACACCAATGTTTGTCAGGGTGAAATCATTCAGTTTACCAATACCTCAACCAATGCAACTTCTTATTATTGGGAGTTTGAAAACGGTATTCCCGCAACAAGTACGAATATTCATCCGCAAGTATATTATATGCAATCCGGAAGTTATGACGTTACACTTTATGCAATAGATGGGGTAGATAGCAGCACTTACCAACAAACCATTAGTCTGAATGTTGCTAATTCTCCACAAGCTCTGTTTTCCAGCAATTCTCCGGTGTACTTACCAAATACTGCCATCTATTTTACCAACTCCTCTTCTCATTCCAGTGCGTATGTTTGGAATTTTGGAGATGGAAATGTTTCTACAGATACCCACCCATGGAATGATTACGGAGCAGCCGGAGTCTATACCGTTACTCTGATCAGTAAGAACTTTATTTGCCCGGATGACACCACAGTTCAAGAAGTAGAAGTTATTGATCATCTTGACTTAAATGAATCATCAGAAAAGATGTTTAAGGTTTATCCCAATCCTTTTACTGAGTATTTTTACATAGATGGATTAATTGAACCCTCAGCTAAGGTTTGGATATATGACGCCGCCGGCAGATTAATCCTAAGTCGTGAAGGTACAAGTGATCAACTGAATCCGTTCACGGGCTTATCCCAACTTTCAGCCGGTAGTTATATTGTTGAAATCCATCAACAAGAAGTAGTTTGGAGGATGAAATTACTCAAGCATTAATGTCTTGTCAGGTTTTAAACCATTTTTAAGAAACTCACTTCCTTTTCAGTCAGGTGGCGATAGTTTCCGCGGGGCAGATCCTTTTTGGTCAAGCCTGCAAACTTCACACGATCCAATTTAGAAACGGTAAGTCCAATCGCTTCAAACATCCGTCTCACCACCCGATTTTTTCCGGAGTGAATTTCAATTCCCACCTCTTTGTTTTTCGAATCGGGAATGATTTCAACATTATCTGCTTTCACAAAAGAGCCGTCATCCAGTTCAACACCGGATTTTAATGCCTCCACCTGCTCGTTTTTGATCGATTCACTAATTGTAACATGATATAATTTAGCTACCTGATACCTTGGATGAGTCAGTCGTTTAGCCATATCCCCATCATTGGTAAACAGTAACAGACCGGTTGTATTCCTGTCCAACCTACCCACCGGATAGATGCGCTCTTTACAAGCATTTTTCACCAGATCAAAGGCTGTATTTCTTCCTTGTGGATCCATCATAGTGGTGATAAAATTTTTGGGTTTGTTGAGTAATACGTATTGCTTTTTTTCAGCCTGAACTCTTGCTCCGTCATATTTCACTTCGTCGCCGGGCTTCACTTTAAACCCCATTTCTGTAATGATCTTTCCATTGACTTCAACGACACCGGTTTTGATCAATACATCCGCTTCCCGCCGCGAACAAATTCCTGCATTTGACAAAAACTTGTTCAATCGAACTTCTTCGCTAAATGACGGTAAGGGATCGCCTTTTTTCTTCTTTTGTGCAAACGGTTTATCCTTTCCTCCTCTGGTTTGTCGTTTCTTTTCAGCCAATCTTTTTTTTGGCTTTTCTCCTTCATTTTGACGCTTCTCTGACATAAACTAATTTAAATCTTTTACAAAGTTAGGTTTAGTTTGCAAAGATGAGGTGAAATAGTGACTTTATAATGAAAGAATATTTAGCCCTTAAGTGCTTCAATCACTTCTTTTAGATCTTCGGGGGTATCAATATTCGGTGTTTCCTTTTTGGTTTCAGCTACTTTAATCCGATATCCGTGATACAACCACCTGAGTTGCTCCAACCGTTCTGCTTTTTCCAAGGCAACTGCTGACAATTGTAGGATTTTCGAGAGTGTTTCCCTCCGCCAGGCGTAAATCCCTATGTGCTTGTAAAACAACTGTGAAGTCAGCCATTTTGATCGGTCTTCTTCTGAGGTGTATGGAAGGGGACTGCGGCTAAAATACAAAGCGAAATTATCCTTGTCCAAGACGGTCTTTACCCGATTTGGATTCATGATGTCTGCTTCTGTGTGCATCTTTTTTGCCAATGTTCCGATTTGTACCTCCGGATCCTCAAAAAGGCGGATAACATGTTCTAATTGCTCAGCCTCTATAAGCGGTTCATCCCCTTGTATATTGATGACAATGTCTACATCCGGATGATTTTCAATTACCTCTCCACAACGTTCTGTCCCATTGTTGTGATCCATTGAAGTCATTTCTGCATTTCCTCCGAATGCTATAACGTGATCAAAAATTCGTTTGTCATCTGTTGCCACAATTACTTCCTGGATCATTTTAGATTGAGCAGCCTGTTCATACACTCTTTGGATCATGGATTTTCCCAAAATATCAACCAAAGGCTTTCCGGGAAAGCGGCTGGAAGCGTAGCGAGATGGAATTATACCCAGAACTTTCATGACTGTTATTAACTGTAAAAGTAAATTTTTATTTCCATCTGCTTTTTCTAATTCGTTTTCTACCGCCCTTTTTATTGATGAACTTTCTTTTTTCAAATGAATCCTTAAATAAGGAGATGCCATACCCCAAAGAAACTTCATGTGTCATCCCACCCAGACGATTAACTTTTCCCAATCCCAGATCATACGAGTAAACAACTTTAAAGTTTTTCCAAAGAATAATCCCCGCCGAAAGAATGATTGTATGATCGATTCGGTATCCTGCAGATCCCCAAAATCGATTACGAAAAAGAAAATTCATATCTAAAGAAACAGTCAACGGGCTCCCTTTTGTCCATTTAATCAAAGTTGTCGGATAAAATTGAAAATCCCGATCATTCACGAACCGATAGCCCCCGGTTAGAAAAAAATGTTGATAGGTCATATCCCCAAACATAGTAGACTGTGGACTAACATTTCCGTTATTAAACAAGTAAGGAGCACCAAGTCCGACATGCCAATTCTTATTTCGTACAAATAATCCGGCACCAAAATTTACTCCAATTTGTTTAACCGTTCCCGATAAAGAAGGATCTCCCCCATCAAAATAAGAAAGTTCATTATAGTTTGCTGTCTGCTGATTAAAGCTGGCTTTTATCCCCATTGCCATTCGCGTATAACGACCCAAGTTTACAGAATAACTATAGCTTGCGCCAATTTCCAAATGTTTGAATACTGTAATCTGATCATGAAGAAATTGCACATCAAAATTGTGGCCTCTAAATCCGTAAAAAACATCTCCAATAAATGAAACAGGGGTTCCTTCTATTCCCATCCATTGGTTACGATAAAGTACAGATCCTCCCAAATTCGTGGACTCTTCAACAAATGCAGGGTTAAAAACTTGATGGTTATGCATATACTGACTGTAACTCACCCTGTTTTGTGCTGTCAGGTGTAAGCTCGTTAAAATCAATATTACTGTTATAAATACCCTCATCATACTACCTCCTCTTTATGACTATATATCCGGTAATTTTATCTTGACCATTTCCTAAATCAAATACATAAAAATAAGATCCTTCCGGGACTTTGTCTCCATATATTACTATTCCTTTATTTGGTGTACCATCCCATTCATTCATATAACCACTTTTCTCGTAAACCACATCCCCCCAACGATTCATTACAGTTAAGGTATTTTCAGGAAATCGTTCTATATTTTTTATGAAAAAGACATCATTTAACCCGTCTCCGTTTGGACTAAAAGCATTTGACATAACAGGAGCCAATGGTTCATCCAGTATGTAAGTTCCCTCTTGCGTACACCCATTACTATCTATTACATATACAGTATAAGTTCCAGCAGTTAACTGGTCAATATACGGATCCGTCATTCCGTTATCCCAAGAGTAATTAAAGGGGGGAGTTCCTCCTGTAGTATTAAGATCAATCCAACCATCAGAACCATTTTCTTCAGAAATTTGCCATCCGTTTGGATATTGTGAAATATCAGCATCCAATGTAATAGAATCCGGTTCATTAATGGTATATATTTCGGTTATTTCACAACCTCGTGCATCAATAATGGTCAGGGTATAATCCCCCTCAGAAAGATTATTCGCACTATTTCCGGCACCCATTGGTGTCCAGTTATAAGAGTAAGGAAATGTCCCGCCATTTACAGTAACGAAAACTTCACCATCCACTTCTCCAAAACAACTTATATCAATAACTTCAGAGTCAATCCATAAAGTATCCGGTTCTTCTACTTCTACTTCTACGGTATCTCTACAACCCTCATTATCAACTATTATCACTTGATAAGTCCCGGCAGAAAGCCCATTGATATCTTCTGTAGTTGCCATATTTGACCATTGATAGGTAAACGGAGGATTGCCTGAGTTCACCGTTAAATCAACCGAGCCATCTTGCTCTCCATAGCAACTAATATCAGTAACTGAGGGATCTCCTTCTGGTTTCTCAAATACATTGATCGTAAATTGACAGGTATCCTTATTTCCATAACCATCTGTAGCCACATAAGTCATCAATGTTGGTCCATCAGGGAAAGTACTACCTGAAGGTAAACCCGTAATCCTAGTTATTGATGTCGAACCGCAATTATCTGTCGCCGTAGGTATACTAAATGTAACTTTATTCTTACAGGTATAAATATCCGGAGGACAAGTAATCTGTGGTCGTATGGTATCCGTCAATGTAACATTAAAGGAGCAAAACGAAATGTTTCCGCTAGCATCCTCACCATAAAGAACAACAGTTTGAGAAGAATTGAACACAGTTCCCGGAGTCGGTGATTGTGTTACTATTACTGCCTCACAATTAGCAGATGTGTTTGCCATAGATGTATAGTCGGCCAAAACAGAATAGCAGGTGTCATTCAAATAAGAAACTTGATTTCCGGGACAGCCAATTACAGGAGCAATAGTATCTTGTGGAACAATTTCAAAAGTACATTGATCAGAATTACCTGAGGCATCCTGAACAATTAGCGTCATGATTTGATTTCCGGTAATTGCAGTTCCTGAAGGTGGGTTTTGAGACAAAATAGTCGTTCCACAATTATCGTAAGGAATACCCATACTTGTATAGTCCTGTAGGATATATTCACAATTTACGTCAAAATATACATCTAAAGGAGATGGTGGGCAATTGATCGTAGGAGATATGGTATCCGATAATAATACGTCAAAATTACAACTACTCGTATTTCCATTTCCGTCTACTGCCGTTAGGGTAACATTTGTATTTGTAGATACATTTGTTCCTCCTGCAGGTGCCTGACTTACCGTAAATGAACCACAATTATCTATTCCCGTTAACATTCCTGTATAATCAGGTAAGGTATACTTACAAGCATTATCTACGTATTCATTTTGGTCAGGAGGACAAGAAGTAATGATCGGAGGTGTATTATCTTCAGGGTTCACCTCAAATGTACAATTTGTAGAATTTCCGGCAGCATCCTGAGCTGTAATGGTGACTGTTTGAGGCCCCGTTATCGCTGTTCCCGCACTAGGGCTTTGGGTTAATGTAATTGGCCCACAATTATCAGAATTGACAGACATCAACCTGTAATCCAAAAGAATAAATTCACAATTATTATTAAAGCTCACATTTTGATCGGTTGGACAGCTGATGACTGGGGGGGTGTCATCAATGGGTTGTATATCAAAACTACATTGATCTGTATTTCCGGCAGCATCCATAGCAGTCAACGTTAAAGTCTGTGTTGTCAATATAACTGTACCGACAGGAATATCCTGCGTAACGGTAATACCTCCACAATTATCCGTTTCGGTGGCTAATGGTGTAAAGTCAGTCATAATATACTGGCAATTTCCATCTAAAGAAACAATCTGATCAGACGGACAAGTAATAACAGGAGGGATATTATCTTCAGGTATCACATCAAAAGAACAAGTATTGATATTACCGGCAGCATCCGTAACCGTTAGGGTTACAGTAGTCGCTAAACTGATAACAGTCCCTGCTGAGGGTGATTGAGTTACGACAATAGGTCCGCAGTTATCATTTGCCGCTGCAGAACCCGTATAATCCGGTAAAGTGTATTCGCAATTAGTATCGTAGAAAACATTTTGATTTGGAGGACACACAATAGTAGGCAAAGTGTTGTCAGACGGAATAACATCAAAAGTACAAGAACTAGTGTTCCCGGCAGCATCCGTAGCAGTAAGCGTAACTTGTTGATTAGACGTTATAACTGTTCCTACTACAGGATTTTGAGTAACTGTAATTGGACCACAATTATCAGATGTTGTAGCCATCCCTGTGTAATCTAGCAAAGTGTACTGACAATTGGCATCAAAAGACACATTTTGATTTGGAGGACAGCCAATAGCAGGGTCAATATTGTCTGTAGGGATAACTTCAAATGAACAACTGCTTGTATTACCATTCCCATCATCTGCGGTTAATGTTATTGTTTGATTAGCGGTAATCACAGTTCCGGCAGCTGGCGATTGTGAAACTGTAACTGTTCCGCAATTATCGGCAGTTATTGCCATACCGGTATAATCTAGCAAAGTATACTCGCAGGCAGCATCAAAAAATACATTTTGATCTCCGGGACAAGTAATAGTAGGGTTAGTATTGTCCGATATAAAAACCGTAAAATTACAATTGTTTACATTTCCATAGATATCAGTTACTGTAATGGTAACAACTTGGTCTGCGGTAAGAACAGTTCCTGCAGCTGGAGTTTGTGTCACTGAAGCAATAGCACAATTATCCGTTGCGGTAGAAAGCGTAGTATAGTCTTGTAAGGTGTGTTCACAAGAAGCATCAAAAAATACATTTTGATCAGGAGGACAAATGACTGTTGGTAATTCTGTATCGTTGATCGTTACATCAAAAGAACAGCTGGCGGTATTGCCACTGACATCTTCTACTTCGTAGGTTACCGTAGTAGTGCCGATTGGGAAGGTAGACCCTGAAGCCAGACCGGTAATTAATGTGGTGGTGGAACCCGGGCAATTGTCGGCTCCGGTTGGAGTAACATAGTTTACTACTGCTCCACAATCGCCAACATCATTATTTACGGTAATGTCTGCAGGACAAGTGATGGTCGGATTCTCCGTGTCGTTGACCGTTACATCAAAAGAACAACTGGTCGTATTGCCACTGGCGTCGGTTACTTCATAAGTCACCGTAGTGGTGCCGATTGGGAAGGTAGATCCTGAAGCCAGACCGGTAGTTAAAGTTGTAACAGATCCAGGGCAGTTATCGGCTCCGGTTGGAGTAACATAGTTTACTACTGCTCCACAATCGCCAACATCATTATTTACGGTAATATCTGCAGGACAAGTGATGGTCGGATTCTCCGTGTCGTTGACCGTTACATCAAATGAGCAACTAGCTGTGTTTCCACTGGCGTCGGTTACTTCATAAGTCACCGTAGTGGTGCCGATTGGGAAGG
>JBBDID010000044.1:0-94110 GCA_040880585.1 Crocinitomicaceae bacterium
ACTTTTTTAACCTCACTTCATTTATGGAGTGAGGTTTTTTTTGTCCCACCTTCCCGCCTTTTGGCGGGTGTTCCTCCCAAAGGGAGGAAGGGCTATTTTTTCGTCTTCGGCGGTTTTTACCAGGAGGAGGAGGGGTGATTTTTTCGCCTTTGGCGGGTTGATTTGGGTATGATTGGTTGCTTTTGGTGGATGTGCCCCGGCGGAGGTTGATAGCTTAGCATTTGTATTTGATGTTAATGAACAAGACAAATAATAGCGACCAGCGGAAGCTCGTTATTTGCTTTGTGAATGATCAAATATAAATGGTAACTAAAGACCGTAGACGGATGAGGCACCCTAGTGTCAAGTCAAGCTTAAACCTACGGGTAATCCAGTGTGTATTTTGAGATGTCTCTGCGTTCCAAAAAAATCACTTAACTACAGCTATGCTCATTTTTTGAGCCTTGATACATCTCAAAATCTACCGCCGCCTTACCCGTCATTCAAGACTTGACTTGACACTAGGAGTTATTCATTCATTTAACTTCAAGGATTCTTTTTGTGGTAGAGGATATTTTATAATCATCACTAATTAAAAAGTTGATAATTGCGATTAATTCACCTGATTCAGATTCTAGCACGAGTATTTTATTTTTTTCAAACTGAGAATTTTTTTTATCAATTAAGATGTCGGAAATTAGTTTTGACCCTTTCATTCCAAGTGGTGTTATTCTATCACCGTGACGCCAGTTTCTGATGCGAATGGGAAGTTTGATTTTATCGAAATCAAGTTGCAAGAGGTTATTTTTGGGTGTAATTACTGAATAATCTGAAGCCTTAATATCGACTACACCAAAAGAGGTTTGAAGGTGATACGGTAGGTTATCAATTGTTTCATGGATTGTAAAGTTTTTTGATTGTTCTTTAATAATAAGTTGACCTCTATTGATCAGGAATTGGTGCGAATTGCTATTAAATACTGCTCCGGTATCACTATCTAGAAAAGCACTAAATTCAGTTAATTTTTTTCTGTTAATATTAAAATCTTCGACTACTAGTTTTAGTTCAAAAGTGCTCAGCTTTTTTAATTTTTGGATATCAATTATCGTTTGATTTTCATTTTGGATGATTAGTTTTTTAATCAATGACTTTTTATTTATGTCCATCCATTCATTCAGATCTGTCATTTCTGAAAAGAATGATTTCATTTTTTTGGTAAATTCGGGTTCAAGATCGTGAAAAAGCGGAATGATTTCATGTCGCAATTTATTTCTTCGGTAAATTGTTTTTTGATTGCTTTGATCTTCTCTAAAGGTTATTTTATTTGTTTGAGCGTACCGGGTGATTTGTTCCTGCGAGAATTGGAGTAATGGCCGATAAAAAGGAGGGTTAATTTTAGGGATAGCCGATAAGCCTTTGATGCCCGTACCCCTCAATATATTCATAAAAAAGGATTCAACAGCATCATCCAAGTGGTGAGCTGTAAGGATGAGGGATTTATGATTTTTAACAATTGATCGAAACCATTCATATCTCAAATCTCGAGCTGTTTCCTGAATATTTGTTTTTCTATTGGCTGCAATTTTTTCAGTTTCAAATGCGGTAGTGATGACTTTACAATTATTTGCTTTTGCAAAGTCCTTAACGAATTTTTCATCAGCCTCGGATGCTGCTGCTCTTAATTTAAAATTACAGTGTAAAATAACCGGTTGATATCCTACGGAGATCAAAAGGGAGGTAAGCACCATAGAATCTATTCCACCACTAGATGCAACGTAAATCTCGTATTTATTAAAATCGGGAAAATCTTGTTTTATCGTTGCTTTAAACTGCTCTAGCATAATGCTTTGTTTAGCGCTTCTAATTTAGTCAGGCATTCCTGGTATTCTTTTTCGGGGTTTGATTTAATGGTAATTGCTCCACCTACCGGGGCAGATAAGGTATGAAAAGTTTTATTATAAATGATGGATCTTATAACGACATTAAAATCAAAATCTCCTTTTTCATCAAAGCTACCGATAGCGCCTGAATAAATCCCTCGTTTAAAATTCTCAAATTTATCAGCAAACTTCATGGCATTAATTTTGGGGGCTCCGGTCATTGATCCCATGGGGAATAGTGCTTTGAAAATTTCTGAATCTGTAGTAGCAGGTTTTATTTTGCATTTTACTGTAGAAATCAATTGGTGTACCGTTTGAAAAGTATACACCCCAAAAAGTTCATCCACTTCCACTGATTTTTTTTGAGCTATTTTAGATAAATCATTCCTGACCAGATCAACAATCATCACATTTTCAGCTCTTTCTTTTATGTCTTCACGCAGATCATTTTTAATTTGTTCGTCTTTTATTTTATCGGGGTGTCTTGGAGCGGTTCCTTTTATTGGTTGAGAAATTAGTGAATCTGCTTTTTTCTTTAAAAACCGTTCAGGAGAAGCTGATAGAACCGCTCCCCATTCTGTATTTAAGTAGGCAGAAAAAGGAGCGTTTGTGTGTTTATTTAATTTTATGAATGTATTAAAAGGGTTAAATTCCTTCACATTTGCAACAAAGTTGATACAATAAGTCATTTCATATAGATCACCTTTTTGGATATGAGACTTAATCTTTTCTACATTATGAATATATTCTTCTTTGCTAGTTTGGGGGGAGAGATTGACAGGCGAAGATTTATTATTTTTTGGTTTTGATGGTGCTGAATTAAGAAATTTTTCTATCTCTTCGAGGTTGTATACTCCGCTATAGGTGGAGCTGTTTGAGTTGACTTTTAAAACATGTTTTGGAACAAAGAAGTAAGCGAGTGGGAATTTTTGAAAGTCTTTATTTTTGCTGCTTAAAAAGGGTTCTATACTATTTTTAACGTCATAACCCAAATACCCAAAGGAAGTTGTGTTTTTATAATTACCTCTAAATTTTTGAAAATCAGACCATTTCAGTTTTTTTTTGGCAACCCACTGAGTGCCTACTCCCCAAGCCAAGGTGAAATTTTGATCATTTTCCAGGAGAAGGCATAGTGTATCCGGTTCAATTTTCGGAACAATTTGCTTCCAATCGATCTTGAGATTTAGTGAAAGGTTTTTATTCATAGGGCGATTAGCTTATCCAAAAGTACAATCTTCTGTTGAAAGGATTTGTAAGGGGGGGAATTATTGTTGTTACAGATTTCAGATTTCAGATGTCAGGTTTCAGAGTACAGTAAGAAGAAAGAGAAATATGAGTTTTAAACGACTATTCAAAAACAATGGGGAGGGTTGATTTAGCGGTAGCTGTTCTAATGTGAACATAATAGTTAGCTGATTCAAAAACCCGGATGTTTATTATATGATTTACACCTCCTGATACAGTTTGTTGGTAGATTATTTTTTGCATTACATCAAAAATGATGATTTCAACTTTTCCACTAAGCCGAGACAAATCAATGTTAAGTAGCTCCGAAGTGGGGTTAGGAAAGACATTTACATTTAAAGGCTTGATTTCGGATAATTTGGAGGCATCAAATACAGTTATATTGTTTTCACAAACGGTTGTTGTACAATTGTTACCATTGTTCACGTCTACACAGACACAGTAGTTACCTTCAGCTACCCAGGAATAATAAAAAGCGCTTGTATCTGTAGTTAGGTTTCCATCACAAAAGCTCCAAAGAAAGGCGGCGGTAGGAAATACACCTGTAGTATTAAAGTCAATAAGAATGGAGTCTGATACATCTATAGAATTAGAGGATAGATTCAGTGTAATGTTGGGTTGTTGTTTTACCTGTATAGTAAAAGTTGCAGTATCATTAGGGCAAGTTCCTGATCCACTCACTATATAATCAAAAATATAATCATCTGGGATTAAATCAGTATAATCGAAAGTGGCTGTGGCCGGAGAGAATTGTCCGGAAGCAGTAATTTCTTGCCAGGTTCCGCCCGCATCCCCACTCACTAATGTGTTCAAATTAATCGAGTCATTAGTATTACAAACAGCCAGGCCATCATCAGTCCCGGCATTAACCGCTTCATCCACAAAAATTGTTACCGTTACCGAGTCGAGACAACCTGCTCCGTCATCTGCTATCAATTCAATGTCATAACTTCCCGAAGATCCAAAACTTAGAAGTGTATTAGTCGTTGTTGTAAAAGCTGTTTCGTTTAATTTCCATACATAAGAGGACGCCCCACTAGAGGTGTTGGTAAAGGTCACTATTTCACCCGTACAGGTATTGGTTGTAGAAGCTGTAAAGTCAGCAGTAACGCCACAAGATCGAAAAGATGTTTGATTTAAAATCTCGTTGAAATGAGACTTTAAATCATTGGTGCAGAAGAATAAATCACAGCCGAGGGCTGAATTTGTTGTCATCATCAATAGCAATGAGTAATTTATTATTTTGAACATTTTGATTTTCATGTAAAGACAAAAATAATGAAAAATGAAGTATGTATAGTTTTCTATAATGAATCTAACGTTTGCGTTACATTTTATTTACTTAGAAAATACTGAACAAAGAGTCAACAAAAAATCGGTAAGAGACGTATGCTAATTAAGTAATAAAAAGCCTGTATCTTTGCGCTCAGTTAATCGATAAGTCATTAAGCTGTGAAACTCGAATTGTCAAAAGAATTTTTAGAACGCATTCAGCTCATGATAGCGCATGAGGATGCTGTGGCAATTAAGCATGAGTTGAAGGACATCCACCCTGCTGATATTGCTGACATCATGGAGTCGTTGTCATCAGATGAAGCAAAATTCATATTTGATCATTTGGATAATGAATTGACTTCAGCTGTGCTGATGGAGTTTGATGAAGATTATCGAAATCGCTTTTTAAAGTTATTATCTATTGAAGAAATTGTTGATCAGGTAGATCAACTTGAGACGGATGATGCGGCTGACCTTTTAGGGGAGATGGAAGAGGATCAGAAAGATGAAATCATCTCTCACCTGGAGGATCCTGAGCATGCTTCTGAAATTGTTGACCTACTCAATTACGAGTTTGATACGGCGGGTGGTTTGATGCACAAAGAATTCATTAAAGCCAAGTCACATTGGGCGGTTGACAGGTGTGTAATTGAGTTGAGAAGACAGGCAGAAGATGTTGATCGTGTATACTCTATTTATGTGGTGGATAAAGAAGACAGGTTACTGGGGATTTTATCTTTGAAGAGTTTGCTTTTTGCTGAGCCCAAGGCATTGATTAACGACCTATATTTAAAAGATCGACTACATTATGTCAAGACCCATGAAAAAGCTGAAGAAGTAGCTGAAATCATGGAGAAATATGACTTGGTGTCCTTGCCGGTTTTGGATCGTCAAGATCGGTTAGTGGGGCGAATTACCATTGATGATGTGGTAGATGTGATCAAGGAAGAGGCAGAGAAGGATTTCCAAATGGCATCCGGTATCTCAGAAAATATTGAAGCCTCATCCGGTGTCCTTAAAAACACCCGATCTCGCTTACCCTGGATTCTAATCGGATTAGCAGGAGGAGTAGCATCTTCTCAGATTATTAAAGGGTATGAAGTTCAGATAGATATAAATCCGGCTCTGGCATTTTTTATTCCATTAATTGTGGCAACGGCGGGTAATGTTGGTGTTCAATCATCAGCCATTATTGTACAGGGATTAGCAGCAAAAGATTTTCAATTTCAAGGATTGTTCAAACAAGTGGGCAAAGAGACCCTGGTGGGGATGCTGGTAGGTGTAATTTGCTCGGTAATTATTTTTGGGATGAGTTATTTTTTTCTCAGTGACTTCAGGTTGGGAATTACCATTTCAATTTCTTTGTTTTTAGTGGTTGTTATTGCGGCTGTTTTGGGTACAGTCATTCCTTTGTTGTTGGATAGAATAAAGATCGATCCAGCTCTTGCAACCGGTCCTTTTATTACAACAGCGAATGATATTATTGGTTTGACCATTTATTTTGTTGTGGCGTATCTTGTGTATCTTTAAGAGATGAAAATTGCTTTTTTAGATACTGTTCATGAGGTTTTAGAAAAGGGCTTAACTGATTTAGGATATCAGTGTGTCGATTTAACCACAGTTCCGGTTGAGAAGATTCCCGAAAAAATACATGCGTATGAAGGGATTGTCGTTCGTTCAAAACTTCCTTTAGATGAAAAATTTCTTTCAAATGCTCCTCACTTGAAATTCATAGCACGTTCAGGGGCTGGCATGGAGAATATTGATGTGGGATACTGTGAACGAACAGGAATTGAACTTTTCAACGCCCCTGAGGGCAATAGAAATGCGGTTGCCGAACACGCATTAGGCATGTTGTTGATGTTGTTTAATAATTTACACAAGGCAGATGCTGAAGTGCGATCCGGTAAATGGGACAGGGAAGGTAATCGGGGAATAGAGTTGGATGGAAAAACCGTAGGAATTATCGGATATGGTAATAATGGATCAGCCTTTGCGAAAAAACTAAGGGGATTTGAGGTTGAAGTTTTGGCTTATGATAAATATAAGTCAGGATTTGGAAATGAGTATATACAGGAGGTAAGTTTAGATGAAATTAAAGCCCGAAGCCATGTGTTAAGCCTTCATATTCCGCAGAATGAGGAAACACTTAGTATGGTGGATGAGGCGTTTATCGACAGCATGAAGCAACCATTTTATCTAATCAATTTATCCAGGGGAAAAATCGTAAAATCATCAGATCTGCTTCATGCCCTTGATAACGGAAAAGTACTGGGAGCTTGTCTTGACGTGCTGGAACAAGAAACAACTTCATTTGAGAATATGTTTACAGATCAGAAAGTGATGGATCAGGATTTACAGCGTTTATTAAGGTCGGATAAGGTGGTTTTTTCTCCACACATTGGCGGATGGACTTCCGCTTCTTATTATAAATTAAGTAAAGTACTTTTAGATAAAATCACTAATTTTTATAACCATAGTACACATTAAGTCGATCTGTTAGATAGATTTATTAACATTTTTTAATAGTTGATTATCCTAGTGTTTATGAGTGATTGAGATGTTGTTTGCAGACCGTGATTACTGCAACCTGTTGATATTTATGACAATTAAGTTTGACACAATAATATTTTTTAACTATTTTCGTCTTAGTATTTACATTATTAGGGTTGGCAGGATCTTGTCTTTGTCAGCACAAGACAAAGACTATAAAACCAAGAAAAAACCAAAAACAATGAAGAAAGTAATTTTAGGAGGACTATTAGGAGTGTTTGCTTTAGGAATGACTAGTTGTGGCGGAGGCCATACCTGTGACGCTTATCGTCAGGCTGATTATTCAAAATACAAAGCAGAGCAAAATCAAAAAATCGAGTTGATCCAATCTCTTACAGAGGCGAAAAAGTAATAACTCTTTCCGTAAAGAAAAATATAGCTTGACCTATTGAGTTGAGCTTTTTTCACAAATAAAAAAGCTGGTTACCACAGGCAACCAGCTATATTTGTATGGATATAAGCTTAATTTAAATTTGGATCTGCGACCTTTCTTTTATTTTGAAAAACCAATTCACCATCTTTGAGGTCGATCAGTATTTCACTCTCAGCTCCTATAGTACCCGCAAGCAATTCTTTAGACAACGTATTTAGCAAATCTCTTTGCATTACTCGTTTTACAGGTCTTGCTCCAAATTGGGGGTCATATCCTTCAATCGCCAATAATTCAAGTGCTTCTTCAGTAGCATTAAGCGAGATATCCTTTAAAGCCAGTCGCTTCTGTAGCAATCCGAATTGAATTTTGACGATATCCAGTACATCTTTTCTTGAAAGTGGCTGAAACATGATTGTATCATCAATACGGTTCAGGAACTCCGGTCGAATCGTTTTCCGAAGCATTTCAAAAACTTTCTTTTTTGTTTCTTCTACTACTTCATCTTTATTTTTATCGGTTATGTTTTCAAATTTTTCCTGAATAATTTCAGATCCAAGATTTGAAGTCATGATGATAATGGTGTTTTTGAAGTTCACGGTTCGTCCTTTATTATCGGTTAAACGACCATCATCCAGCACCTGTAATAAGATATTAAAGACATCAGGGTGTGCTTTTTCAATTTCATCCAATAGGATGATGGAGTATGGTTTTCTTCTGACGGCTTCCGTTAACTGTCCTCCTTCATCATATCCCACATATCCCGGAGGTGCACCTACTAATCTGCTTACAGCATGCTTCTCCTGATACTCACTCATATCAATTCGCGTCATGAGATTTTCATCATTAAAAAGGTATTCAGCGAGTGCTTTGGCAAGTTCTGTTTTACCAACACCAGTTGTACCTAAAAATATGAAGGAACCAATTGGTTTTTTATCATCCTGTAATCCGGCTCTGCTTCTTCTTACAGAATCAGAAACTGCTTCAATGGCATCTCTTTGACCTACCACTCGCTGTGCCAGTTCATCTTCTAAACGCAGTAGCTTCTCCCGTTCACTTTCAATCATTTTTGAAACCGGAATGCCCGTCCATTTTGAAACCACTTCAGCAATCTCTTCAGCATCCACCTCTTCTTTAATGGTTTTAGCATCTTTTTGAATTTCGGCGAGTTCTTTTTTCAATTCAACAATTCGTTCTTCGGTCGTTTTTAGTTTGTGATAACGGATTTCGGCTACTTTTTCATAGTCTCCTTCCCGTTCTGCTTTTTCAGCTTCTAACTTTAGCTGTTCAATTTCTTCACTTGCATTTTGGATTCCTTCAATGACCTGCTTTTCAGCCTGCCATTTTGCTTGGTATTCAGACCTTCTTTCATTCAATTCAGCCAGTTCTTTTTCGATCAAATCGAGTTTTTTCTGATCTTTTTCACGTTTAATGGCCTGTTTTTCGATCTCCAATTGCATGATTCTCCTATCGATTTCATCCAACTCTTCAGGTTTTGAGTTCATCTCCATTCGCAGTTTTGAAGCAGCCTCATCAATGAGGTCAATGGCTTTGTCGGGAAGATGTCGTTCAGTAATGTAACGTTGTGACAATTCTACAGCAGCAATTATCGCTTCATCTTTAATGAGGACTTTGTGATAATTTTCATACTTTTCTTTAATACCTCTTAAGATAGATATGGCATCCTCTCTGTCCGGTTCGTCGATCATAACCGTTTGGAACCTTCTGACCAAAGCTTTATCTTTCTCAAAATACTTTTGATACTCATTAAGTGTGGTAGCTCCTACGGCTCGTAATTCACCTCTTGCCAGTGCAGGTTTTAAGATGTTAGCCGCATCCATAGCTCCTTCACCGCCACCTCCGGCACCTACAAGTGTATGAATTTCATCAATAAAGAGAATAATTTCTCCATCCGATTGAATAACTTCTTTCACTACAGATTTTAAACGCTCTTCAAATTCTCCTTTGTATTTGGCTCCGGCAATCAAGGCTCCCATATCCAATGAGAAAACCCTTCTACTTTTAAGTGTATCCGGAATATCCCCCTCTACAATACGGTGTGCAATACCTTCGGCAATGGCTGTTTTACCTACTCCCGGTTCACCGATTAAGATAGGATTGTTTTTTGTTCTTCTTGAGAGGATTTGCAATACTCGTCTGATCTCATCATCCCTACCGATTACAGGATCTAATTTTCCTGTCGCAGCCATTTCATTGAGGTTTTTGGCGTATTTTGCCAAAGCCTGATAGGTGTCTTCCTGTCCTTGAGATTTCACGGAATCTCCATTTCTTAGTTTCATAATTGCTTCTTTCAGTTCTTTTTTATTCAGTCCGGCATCTTTTAGCATTTGTGCTACTGAATCATTAATTCCCAACATCCCCAGAAATAATACTTCTGTTGAAAGGTATTCGTCTTTCAACTCTTCTGTTAGCTTAAAGGCCTCTTGAATGAGTTTATTGGAGTGATTAGAGAGATATATTTGCCCACCACTCACTTTTGGGTAGGAATTTACGATACCTTCTACGGCTCCCCGTATATTTTCAGGAGTAGCTCCGAGTTCTTTTAACAAGAAAGGCAAAACAGAATTCTGCACCTCAAACATGGCCTTTAGAATATGACCGGGTTCAATTGCTTGCTGCCCAAATGCCTGAGCGACATTTTGCGCCTTAGCTAATATTTCTTGAGATTTAGTGGTTAATTTATCTATGTCCATTTGTTTCTTTTTATTGTATCTAATGAGGTAGGCTCAAATTTGGTTCCAGACCTTGTTTTACCGAGTAAATCGGAAAATATGGCGCATATTAGGTGTTTAAAGTGACAAAATTTCTGATTTTTATCAGTTTTACTGACGATTTTATAAGTGTTGATAATTTTTAATAATTCCGTGCTCAAAGAAAATTATTAGCGATAACTTTGTATATGCACCATGAAACTGTCTGGATAATCCGGATAAGTCTTGGTTGTTGAATCCGCAAATGATCCGCCGTGTTGGAGAATTGCGGTGCTAAAAAAATAAAATGATAAACATTATATTATTTGGCCCTCCGGGTGCAGGCAAAGGAACACAAGCCGAAAAATTGGTTAATAAGTACAACTTATTCCACTTATCAACAGGAGATGTTTTCAGACAAAATATAAAAGAAGAAACTGCTTTGGGCGTGTTGGCAAAGAGTTATATGGACAAAGGTGAACTGGTTCCTGATGATGTAACCATTGATTTATTGGTTTCAGAAATTGACAAGCATCCTGAAGCAGATGGGTTTATTTTTGATGGTTTTCCAAGAACAATTGCACAGGCAAAGGCGTTAGACGAGATTTTATTGAAGCGAGGAACTTCCATTACCGGATTATTGGCCTTGGACGTTGAAGAAGAGGAGTTAAAAGAGCGTTTAAAAAAGCGAGCGCTGATTAGTGGTAGAACAGATGATGCAGACCCTGAAATCATAGCGAACAGAATCAAGGAATACATGAATAAGACGTATCCTTTAAAAGAGTTCTATCATCAACAAGGGAAGCTGATCAAGGTCAACGGGCATGGAGATATTGACGAGATTACAGAACGCCTGTTTGATTCGCTCGATTCAATACTTGCCTGATAATTATATAATAGAAGAGTGTCATGAGTAATTTTATTGATTATGTAAAAATACATTGTCGCTCAGGAAAAGGAGGCAAGGGGTCTACCTATATGCGGAGGGAAAAATACATTCCCAAAGGCGGGCCTGCAGGTGGAGATGGTGGAAGAGGTGGTCATGTGATTGTCAAAGGCAATGAACAACTGTGGACTTTGCTGCCACTCAAATACAGAAAACACATCAAAGCTTCACATGGAGAATCCGGTGCATCCAACCAAAAACACGGTAAAGATGGCCAGGATGAAATAGTAGAGGTGCCGCTGGGAACTTTGATTAAAGATGCAGAAACGGGAGATGTATTGGGAGAAATATCCGAACATAATCAAGAGATAATTGTGATGGAAGGCGGAAAAGGCGGAAAAGGAAATGTTCACTTCAAATCTTCTACCCGTCAAACGCCACGTTATGCTCAACCCGGAATTCCAGAAAAAGAAGCATGGCTTATTTTAGAATTAAAAATATTAGCAGATGTAGGTCTGGTTGGCTTTCCCAATGCCGGAAAATCAACATTGCTTTCAGTGGTCTCAGCTGCAAAACCTGAAATCGCAAATTATCCGTTCACCACCCTGACACCTAATTTGGGAATTGTAGCTTATCGTGATTATCGTTCATTTGTAATGGCCGATATTCCCGGAATTATTGAGGGAGCGCATGAAGGAAAAGGTTTGGGCTTACGATTTTTGAGGCATATTGAAAGAAATTCAGTTCTACTCTTTATGGTACCGGCAGATGCAGAAGATATCAAGAAAGAGTACAACATACTTGTAAATGAACTACAACAATATAATAAAGAGTTGATCGATAAACCGCGTTTACTGGCCATTTCAAAATCAGATATGTTGGATGAAGAACTCATTGATGAGATCAAACCCAACCTTCCTAAGGTTCCGTATGTCTTTATTTCTTCTGTTGCTCAAACGGGTTTGATGGAGCTGAAAGATATGATCTGGAAAACATTGAACGATTGATAATTTGTAGATTAGCGGGGTTTATGTACAGGTACATCTTCATATTTTTTTTATTGACTGTTGTCAGTTGTAAAGAATTCAATGAACATCCGGCAATTGGAGGTGGGTATGGAAAAGGGCAACTCAATGGTGAAGAACGCACCGGTTTCTGGGAATTTTATCGGGCTGATGATACCAAAGAGGCGGAAGGAACATTTGTTCAGGATAAGGTCAGCGGTGAGTGGCGATTTTATTATCGAAAAGGGAATATCAAAGAAATTTCAGAATGGTCAGAGGGCTTGGCAGATGGATCAATCGTAGAGTTTTACGAAAACGGAGAAGAAAAACTACAGGGATCCTACAAAAAAGATTTACGGGTAGGGGCGTGGAATTATTTTACTGAGCAGGGGATACGAACTGCTTCGGGAACTTTTGTGAAAGATGTGAAGGACGGGAAATGGAAATTTTGGTATGAATCCGGGCAACTCAAAGCAGTGAATCATTTTCAGTTAGGTACGCCGGATGGAGTGGTAAAAGAATGGTATGAAAATGGACAATTAAGAACAAAGGGACAGTACGATTTCGGAAAGCAGACCGGTGAATGGAAACACTACTACGAGAATGGAAACAGTGCTGAAATATCTCATTGGAAAGATGGAAAATTAAACGGCTTGTCAACAACTTTTTGGGAGAATGGCAAAAAAAAGATGGAGGCAACTTATCTTTATGGGCTATTAAATGGATTAACAAGGCACTGGTTTGAATCGGGAGAGTTAAAAACAGAGGGCAACTATACGAATAATGAAAAGGACGGTGAGTATATTTATTACATGAAAGATGGAAGCATTGACATCAAAGAAATGTATGAAATGGGAGAAGAGGTAGAACTTAAAGAATAAATGAAGATGAAAATTAACAAGGAATACGCAACGAAAGAAAAAGCATTAGCATTGTACCATACTCCCTTGATGGATTTAATCTATACAGCGGCAAGTGTTCACAGAGAGTATCACACGCCTAATGAGGTGCAAATGAGCTCACTCATCTCTATTAAAACCGGTGGATGTCCTGAAGATTGTGGTTACTGCCCGCAATCGGCTAAGTACAATACCGATTTAGAAGTACAAGCCATGATGGGAGTAGATGAAGTGGTCGGATTAGCTAAAAATGCCAAAGCCAACGGGTCATCACGGGTGTGTATGGGAGCAGCCTGGAGAGAAATTCGTGACAACCGGGATTTTGACAAGGTAGTAGAAATGGTTCAGGAAATTAATGGAATGGGGATGGAAGTGTGTGCCACGCTGGGAATGATGAATGAGCAACAAGCCAAGCGTCTGAAAGATGCAGGGCTTTACGCCTACAATCACAACCTGGATTCTTCTGAAGAATTTTATAAAGACATCATCTCAACCCGTGAGTATCAAAACAGAATTGATACCATTGGAAATGCCCGTAAAGCCGGTATAACTGTTTGTTCGGGTGGAATTATAGGAATGGGAGAGACTGCCGAAGATCGAATCGGTATGTTAATGACTTATGTGCACATGGAGCAACCTCCTGAATCGATTCCAATCAACGCTTTAGTAGCTGTAGAAGGAACACCTCTTGAAGAGCAGAAGCCCATTGAAATTTGGGAAATGATCCGGATGATCGCTACATCACGTATTTTATTTCCTCAGTCAATCATTCGACTTTCGGCGGGGAGAACACAGATGTCTCATGAGGCACAAGCTTTGTGTTTTATGGCCGGTGCTTCATCTATATTTGCAGGAGATAAGTTGTTGACAACACCAAATCCGGAGTTTAATGAAGATAAACAATTGTTTGATGTTTTAGGATTAAAGTCAAAGCAACCTTTTCAGGATGGGGAACAGCCACAATCCAAAGTGGATGAAAAGGTAGAAGCGGCTAAAAAGTTGCGGGCTGAAAAGGCAGCTCGTAAAGCCAAAAAATCGACAATTAAAGCAGATTTTCAACCCAGAAAAATTTCGCTTGAGTAATTGCCCAATCATACCATGAAACGCATTCCATCTTCCATTGACAAGAAATTAGAAGCGAGAAAACAGCAGCATGCCCTGCGTCAATTAATGGATGCCCATCATTTGGTAGATTTTTATTCAAATGATTATCTGGGAATGGCCAGACGACATTCTACTCAACATTTACAAGAAGGATCAACAGGATCTCGTTTATTATCGGGAAATAGTAAAAAGAGTGAAGCAATTGAGCGGGATTTGGCTGGTTTTTTCCAGCAGGAGGCCGCTTTGTTTTTTAATTCGGGATATGACGCCAATCTCGGATTTTTTTCATCCGTCCCACAAAGAGGAGATACCGTAATTTATGATGAATTGTCACACGCCTCCATCCGCGACGGCATTCAGTTGGGATATGCTCATTCTTTTTCATTTAAACATAATGATACGGAAGAGCTTAAAGCAAAAATAAAAAGAGCTAAAGGTACTGTCTATGTAGTTGTAGAAGCTATTTACTCTATGGACGGTGATACGGCGCCTTTACAGAGCATTGCAAGCATTTGCGAAATGAACGGAGCATTTTTGGTGATAGATGAAGCACATTCAGGAGGGATTTATGGCGCAGCAGGAAGAGGATTAGTGAGTGAGCTTGAGTTGGATGATGCGGTTTTTGCAAAAGTTATCACTTTTGGGAAAGCTTACGGCAGTCATGGAGCGATTGTTTTAGGTAGTGAACAGTTGAAGCAATACCTGATTAATTTTGCACGACCTTTAATGTATTCAACCGCATTATCTCCCCATACTCAAGAACGAATCAGGGAAATGGTTGGTTATGTTGCTACATTGGATAGCGAACGACAAAATTTGAGAAGGTTAATCGATCATTTCAAAAAGTCACTGGACGTTTCAAAATATGAATGGATTGAAAGTAATTCAGCGATACAATCGTTGCTCATTCCTGAAAATCAACCGGCGATTGAATGGTCTGAAAAAATCACAAAAAAAGGTTTTGCCACAAAAGCGATTTTATCGCCAACCGTTCCCAAGGGAAAGGAGCGACTGAGATTTTGCTTACATTCGTACAATACAGCAAAAGAAATTGATGCTTTAAGTGAGATTATAAATGGGTAGAAAGATTTTTGTTACCGGAATCGGCACCGAAGTGGGGAAAACATTTTGTTCTGCCATTATTGTGGAAGCCTTATCAGCAGATTATTGGAAACCTATACAATCCGGAGGATTAGAAGATCTCGACTCGCTTTGGGTGAGGGATTTTATCTCAAATGATGTTACCGTATTTCATACAGAACGCTATTTACTTTCTGAACCTATGTCCCCTCATGCTGCGGCTAAAATAGATGGTATTGAAATCGAACTGGATGATTTTAAATGCCCTGAAACCGACAATGATTTGGTGATTGAGGGAGCCGGTGGATTAATGGTTCCTTTGAATGATAAAGGGGATATGATCATTGATCTGATTGAAAAACTGGCAGATGAAGTAGTTTTGGTTTCAAAAAATTATCTGGGAAGTATCAATCATACCTTGATGAGTCTTGATTTACTTAAGCAGAGAGGGTTAACGGTAAAAGGAATTATTTTCAATGGGTATCCCAATGCAGAAAGTGAGTCGATTATTTTAAAAATGAGCGGGATCCCTTGCTTGGGAAAAGTGCCAATGGCTGATTCAGACATGAAAGAGTTTATACGGGATCAGGCAGTAAAAATGAATTCCAAACTGCTTTAAAAGAAACGTTTAATTTCAATTTTTTTCCCGTTCCACTCAAAATAAGTACTATTTTTTTTATGCATCACAGCTTGAGCGATTGGACTCAAAGGAGAAATGGCAAAATAAAGCTCCCTGTCAACTTCTAATTTTCCCAGACCTATAGAAATGTAATAGTTGGCAGTTTCGGTAATGATCAGGCTTCCTTGTTCAATTTTATGTTGTCCTGAAGTTGGATCAAAACTAGCTAATGCCTGTTTCAGCTTCTTTGCTTCAGCCAATTGTCTGGATTTTTGTTCAACCTCCAACTGCATCATAGCCCTTGCCGTATCATGTTTATCACCGGCAGTGCTTTTGGTTTCTTGATTGGCTGCATCTTGAGCTTCTGAAATGGCCAATTCAATATCGCGAATCTTATCCGCTACAATTTCATGACATTTTTTGTAAAGCCGTATTTTGATTCCTTGATCCATCAGTCAAAAGTAAGCATATTGCTTGTAATCCATTTCTTAAAAACACGACTAATAAAGCGACGTTAAATAAGACTGAATTCAAACAATAATTGTTTAGAATGGTTATTGATGAGAGATATTACTAAATTTGCAGACAATACATGAAACACATCAAAACTAAAGATACAGCTGAAATGGATATTGAGCAGGTAGGGGATATGCATTTGTTCTCTTCATCTGAAACGCCTTTGCGCAAGGATGCATTTGATTTAACAGATGAAGAAAAGATGCTGGTTATAGAGGAGAAATTTGCAGAAATCATGCATGCTTTGGGCCTTGATTTGACCGACGACAGTTTAAAAGGAACTCCTCGCAGAGTTGCTAAAATGTATGTGAAAGAAATTTTTGAAGGCTTGAATCCAGACAGAGCACCCAAAAGCTCAAGTTTTGAAAATAAATACAACTATACTGAGATGCTTGTAGAGAAAGACATCACGGTATACTCTACCTGTGAACATCATTTCTTACCCATTGTTGGGAAAGCACATGTTGCTTATTTTTCAAACGGAAATGTAATTGGTTTGTCAAAAATGAACCGTATCGTAGATTATTACGCCAAGCGCCCACAGGTGCAGGAAAGAATGACCATTCAGGTAGTGAAACACTTGCAGAAGTTTTTGGGAACAGAAGATGTGGCTTGTGTGATTGACGCCAAACACCTTTGTGTGAATTCAAGAGGGATACGCGATATTCAAAGCAGTACTGTAACCGGAGAGTTTGGAGGAAAATTTAAAGAATCCGGCGTGAAGCAGGAGTTTTTGAATTACCTGAACTTAAAATCTGAGTAATTTTTATTAAAAAATAAAGAATTATCCTTTATTAAGAGTCTGCTTTTTTTATAGCTGCATTGGCTTACAACTTTCCCTCAATAATTTCATTAACCACATCCGGATCGAGTAAGGTAGATACATCTCCCAATTGATCATGTGAACCTTCTGCAATTTTTCTCAGAATTCTACGCATAATTTTGCCTGAGCGTGTTTTGGGTAATCCGGAAACAAATTGAATTTTATCGGGTTTGGCGATTTTTCCAATTTCACGGGAAACCAAATCAAGAATTTCACTTTTCACCTGTTCTTCGTTACCATTCAATTCAGCGCAAATAACGTAGGCGTAGATTCCCTGACCTTTAATTTCGTGCGGATATCCGACAACAGCAGATTCAATAACCATTTCGTGTTCGTCTATAGCATCCTCAACCTCTGCAGTACCCATTCGGTGTCCTGAAACGTTGATCACATCATCAACCCGTCCAATAATACGGTACAACCCATTTTTATCACGTTTGGCACCGTCCCCTGTAAAGTAATAGCCGTTAAATGCCGAAAAGTAGACTTGTTGGCAACGTTGGTGATCTCCCCAGATAGTTCTGAGCATTGATGGCCAGGGAAATTTTACCGCTAACAAGCCTTCTTTTTCATTTTCCTCAATTTCTTTTCCTTCAGGTGTAAGTAAAACGGGCTGAATTCCGGCTAGTGGCAGCCCTGCATGTGTGGGTTTGTGTTCTCCGATATTCCCCAGATTGGATATCATAATCCCACCGGTTTCTGTTTGCCACCAGGTATCAACAACGGCAGCACGTTTTTTACCTACTTTTTCAAAATACCACTGCCAGGCTTCTTCATTGATGGGTTCACCAACAGATCCAATCACTTTTAAGCTCTTCATGTCATACTTTTCAGCATGATGATCACCTTTGGCCATCAAAGCCCGGATGGCTGTTGGCGCAGTATAAAATTGACTGACTTGATGCTTCTCTACAATCTGCCAAAAACGGTCAGGATTTGGATAGGTGGGTACGCCTTCATACATTACACAGGTAGCTCCTGCTAAAAGTGGACCATAGACTATATAAGAATGACCGGTAATCCATCCCACATCTGCCGTACACCAAAACACATCTTTATCCTCATACTGAAAGACATTTCTGAAACTGTAATCGGCATACACCATATAGCCGCCACAAGTATGCACCACTCCTTTGGGCTTACCGGTTGATCCGGAGGTATAAAGAATAAACAATTCATCTTCACTGTCCATTTCAACCGCATCAAATTGATCAGATGCTTCTTTTAATTCTTCATGATACCATTTATCCAAATGATTGGTTTTAACAGTGTCGCCTGTATGTCTTATAGTAAGTACAGTCTCAATGGATGAACAGTTTTCAACACCTTCAGCAACAATATCTCTCAACAATAATTTCTTTTCTCCACGAAGCAGACCATCTGATGTGATGACCATTTTTGCTTCAGCATCCTGTATACGGTCAGAAAGGGCTTTCGCTGAAAATCCCGCAAAAACTACTGAATGAATTGCTCCTACTCTGGCGCAGGCAAGCATGGCAAAAACAGCTTCAGGAATCATAGGTAAATAAATACATACGCGATCTCCTTTACGAATGCCATTGTTGGTTAAGATATTTGAAAATCGATTGACCGCTTTTTGCAGTTCGGTGTAGGTATATTTTTTTACTTTATCTGTAGGATCATTGGGTTCCCAAATAAGCGCTGTTTTGTCTGCATTATTTTTAAGATGCCGATCTATACAATTTTCAGTAATATTGAGTTTTCCGTCAATGAACCAGTTAACATCCGGCTTTTTAAAATCCCAGCTGAGTACTTTTTTCCACTCTTTTTTCCAAACAAATGATTGGGCGATTTTCTCCCAAAATTCTTCCGCCTGATCCACTGAATTTTGGTAGGCTTTACGATATTCTTGTTCATTTGATATCTGATAAAATGGTTTGCTCATCCTGTTAATGGTTTATTTTCACCTTTAATGTAACGATTTCTTCTAATTTTGGGGATACAAAAACAAATGAGATGAAAAAAATTTTCTATATAGTGGTTGCGGGATTACTCTTTTCAGGCTGTGGTTCGGGGGAGAATGAAGATGGTATGAATGGGGATGGTTCAGCTGATGAGGTGGATGGACAGCAGGAAGAGCAACAGGATTCCCCGGAAATCGACATTAGCTTAACAAAAATCAGAGACATTCCGAGAGATTGTGAGTTTGAAGGAGAAGTCGTAGACGCATATACCTGGACAGATGAGAATGGGTTAAATTATTTTATGCGAACTATGGGTAAGCCCACTGAAGGGGAAAAAGAAATTTCAGAAGATTTACCTTCTCGATCACAGTATCTGTATGCTTATCATTATGTAGAAGATGAAAAAGGAGGGATCAAATTGTTATGTCAAATTACTGATTTTGTGAAAGATTGTCAGTTTGATTTGATTATCGGTCATGAATTGGATGCGATAAGCCTGACAGATTTGGATGAGAATGGTTTGGGAGAGGTCTCGTTTATCTACCGTTTGAACTGTACTTCAGATGTGAGTCCTGCTACACAAAAGCTGATATTGATCGAAAATGGTGATAAATACGTTTTAAGAGGCCATACCAGCTTTATGGAGCATGAAGGAGAATATACGGTGGGGGAAGAATTTAAAAATGCACCGGATGGATTTCAGGAACATGCAGAGAAACTTTGGTCAAAGCATCTTACCGAATACGATTTTGAATTGTAGTGGGGGGCAGATTTCCGCATTTATATAATTTCGTCTGAATCGCGATTGACAGTGTAGCTATCTAAGTCAGAAGCCTTCCTTTCATAAATAGAGCGATCACTGCTAAGCATGATGATTAACAAAACAATATCGAATATCAGGCCGATCAAAAGATAGACCATTAAGCCAAATACGATAAAGTTGAAATTATCGAAAAATACCAGTATAAGGGTAAGAGCATTTAGGATGATGAAAGCGATCAAAGCATTTTTGGCAAAAATAAAATTCTTATAGTTGGCTTTTTGCAATTTGATGCCTCCCGCCAGATAAAACCCGCAAAGAATAATACCCAAAATTCCTGAACCCACAATTACCTGTGATTGCCAGGGGGTAATTGAGATCATTTCTTGAAAGGTGTCAAAAGGGGCACGTTGCAGTTCATTGTGTTCCAAGTTGGACATTTCACCCATAAACTCGCTTTGGAAGTTTAAAAAAGTAGGGATGATTAGTTTATAGATATTGTAGAAAAACCCCAAAGCTCCCAAGCAAATGATGATGATTCCAATGGCCTTGCCCCAAGTTGGTGGTTTTTGCATAAGACAAAATTTTGACTAAATATAAGAAAGCTACGTTTAAAATTTAAAAAATTCGGCAACTCAAAATCGCCGTGTCGTCCACATACTTCATTTTACCTCTCCACTGGTCTAATTTAGAGAAAACGATTTCATTTAGATCTTCCATAGATAAGGGATAGAAGTTTTGAACGATCTGGGTTAATCGATTGGTTTCAAATTGCTCGTGATGTGCATTTTCCAATTCAACAATCCCATCTGTATAGAGAATCAGGGTAGTATTTGGTTCTATTGTTAGCGTCTCACTCTCAAGAAAGGGAAGTTCTTTCATCATTCCTAAGCCCAGGCATCCTTTATTCAAAAAGCGAGAAGTCTGTCCTTTGATTAAAATCGGCCAATTGTGCCCGGCATTGACATATTTAAGTTGACGGCTCTTTGAATTATATTCTGCGATAAAAAAAGTGATAAATTTTTCTCCTTTTGCGCTAGAATATACTTTTTGGTTCAGTTCAGCAACCAGTTTTTCAAGTTTGAAACGTTTGTAATTGTATAAGGTGCGGACGGTTGCCTGAAAATTAGCCATCAGCATAGCAGCAGCAATTCCTTTTCCTGAGACGTCTGCAATACAAATGATAAATTCATCTTCATTCAGTCGGATGTAATCGTAATAATCTCCTGAAACCTTGCTATGTGACAGGTATTTTGCTGAAATATCGAGTTTTTCATTGGAAGGGAGTTCTTCAGGGAAAAGCAGGCGTTGCATTTCTGAGGCTATCTCCAGCTCTTTTTTGACGCTTTCTTGTATCAGACTTTCTTGGACCAGTCTTTTATTTTCAATGGCTACTACAATGATATTGGTTAAGGTTTGAATAAAATTGAGGTTCATAAAAGATCGCCTGTCATTACTCAGTAATTGATCTTTAATGCCGCCTATTACTAAAAATGCCAGGGGTTTTTCTTTGTGATAAACAGGGATAATCACGTCAAACTTATCAAGCGATTTTTTGTAGGAAGATTCAATTACCGTAATATCTTTGAACCTCATAAAATCCTCCTCTACATGGATGTCTTTTACTTTTCCTTTAATCCCTACCTTATCAAGAACGTACCATTCTTTTTGTTGATTGAATAAAATAAATTTACGGATACCGAGCTGCTCTGTGAGAATGAAATTATAAATATTCAGAATATCAGTAACCGGCGCATTTGTATTAATAGCTTTGGTAATTTCAAGCAGAGAATTTAGCTTAAAATCTTTTGAGCGGACTCTATTTTCAAGTTCGGTTACTGCTTTTTCTGAAACGTAGCTCATAAATGTTGAATAATTGAAGGCAATTTGCGTAGTGCTGCCATTTCTTTCAATGCTTTTCGAGCTTCTACAGCGGGAGATCCAAAATAGATGCCGCCGGCTTTTAAACTTCTTCCAACTCCGGATTGTGCCTGTACAACGGCTCCTTTTCCAATGACAATATCAGAAGTTACTCCTACTTGTCCCCATAGTGTTACCTCGTCTTCAATAACAACACAACCTGCAATACCTACATTTGCTGCAAACAGGCAATTTTTTCCGATTACTGTATCGTGTCCAACCTGCACCTGATTATCTATTTTTGTTCCTTCACCGATAATGGTGAGTCCTGTAACTCCTCTATCAATAGTGGTTAAAGCACCAATTTCTACACGATCTTTAAGTAGTGTGCCTCCGCAACTGAGTAGACGATCATACCCTTTCGGTTTCTTTTTATAATAAAAAGCATCATGTCCAATTACTGAGTTAGGACCAACGATCACATCATTTTCAATAGTTGTGTTGTCGCCAATAATGACGCCGGAATGAATGATACAATTTTTTCCAATCGTCACATGATGTCCGATTACGACATGGGGATGGATGATTGTGTTTTTTCCCTGTTTGAAATCTTTACCAATTGGAGATGTCCATTTTTCAGTGGGAGAAAAATGTTGCGTAAGTTTATTAAAATCGTCAAAAGGATGTTTGGAAATAATGATTCCTTTCCCCTTTGGAAATTCAACTTTTTGATCGATCAGAATAACATCTGCCTTAGAGTGGAGTGCTTTTTTGTAATATTTAGGATGATCCACAAATACCAAGTCACCTTTTTCTACCTTGTGGATTTCATTAATACCACTTATCAGGAGCTTTTTATTACCCTCAAACGTAGCCCCTAGTAACGCAGCTATGTCTTGAATTGATGTTGGATTTTGTAGTTTCATTCAAAATAGTCTATTCCAACTACAAAACTATCGCAAAACAGTGCCCCTTGAGTGACATCAGGCACATACTTATCCATACATAATTGTTGAATGAAGGGGAGAAGAATTAGTTCTTTTGCTTCAATTTTTTTGCCCGCGACAACACCAAACCGATCAAAAAGGAAAAAACTGCGGCTATCACTGCTATGTCCAGGATTGTCCCCAGTGCATTTATATTCAATTTAGCCAAAAAGAAAATAGCGATAAAGGAATTAGAGAGAATGGTGATTAAACCGAGTATTTTTAAAAGGTTTTGGCTTTTCTCCCAATGGAGTAATTGCAACTTTATTAAGGCGATATAGATAACACCAAGACCGATTAGCAAATTCCAGGTTTTCTGATAATCAACAATATTGAAACTCACCATTAATCCAAAAAGGAGAAGAACAATGCCGTAAACCTTAATTCCTGTTGCTGCGATACGATTGATTTTTTCTTGCATCTCAATCAGATAAAATCCTGCTAAAACAATCAGTGCTGTGAGATTAAAAATGGCAGATTTAACCAGGATCGCTTTGAATAATACCCCTTGATAGAGAATCAAAAATGTCAAGATGAGCATGCTAATTGCTGCAAGCAAGGTCAGTATACCTATTATCCTTTTTAACTTCATATTTTTACTCCAAATAAACAAACATCATCCAACTGTTCAAAATTACCTTTCCATTCGTGAAAGGTAGTATTTAACTTTTCAAGTTGTATATTCATTTCAAATGTACTAATATCTACCAGCAGATTTTTCAGTGCTTTGCCTTTAAACTTTTTACCTTTATCTCCTCCGAATTGATCTGCATAACCATCTGAGAATATATACACACAGTCTCCTTTTTCAAGTTTAAACTCGTGAGTAATAAATGGTTCACGTCTTTCAAATTCTCCAATTGGCTGTTTATTTGCTTTAATTTCAATAATCTCTTTATTTCTGATTACTACCAAGGGGTTATTTGCACCGGAATAAGTTAACATATTTGTTTCATAATTGATGTTACACAAGGCGATATCCATTCCGTCCTTGATTTGCGATTCACTTTTTTCAAAAGTTTCCACTACAAGGTCTGTCAGTTTATCTAAGATTTCACCGGGCTTTCTTAATTTGAATTCGTTTACGGTACGGTTCAGCCCATTAAATCCAACAATGCTAACAAAGGCACCCGGCACACCATGTCCGGTACAATCTACTGCTGCAAATATGGCTTCAGAGCCAAAACGATCGGCCCAGTAAAAATCACCGGAAACAATATCTTTTGGTTTGTATAACACAAAATGCTCTCCGTCAAATATTTCATCCAATGTCTCATCTGTAGGTAGAATAGCAGTTTGAATTCGTTCGGCATATTTGATGCTGTCTAGAATATCGGTTGTTTTTTGTTCAATCTCCGCTTTTTGAAATTCGAGTTTTGTATTTTGCTGAGCAATTTCTGCAGTTCGTTCTTTTACAATTTCTTCCAGGCGTTCATTTTGAGCTTTTACTCTTCGAATACTTAGCTTAATAATAACAGTCACCAATAAAATAAACGCCAGAAAGTAGATGAGATAAGCCCACCAGGTTCGGTACCAGGGCGGTAATATGGTAAACGAAAAAGTTGCTTGTTCACTTTCGTAGCCATAGAAATTTTTCGCCTTTACGTGAAAAACATAATCTCCTTCTGCTAATCGTTGATATTCTGAAGTATTAACGGTTTTCCATTTGCTCCAATTATCTTCTTCTCCTTCTAAGTAATAACTGAATTCATTGGTTAATCCACCCAAATAGGCATTGGATCCAAATTCAAAACGAATGGTATTTTGCTCATAACTAATGGTGTGTTTTTTTTGCTCCGCATATTTCGTATGGTGAATCCAGTTTCTATCTTCATTAAGATGTACGCTTGAAATATCTACCTGAAAAGGGCGGTCAAAGTTGGTGGCAATACTTTCATTATAGGTATAGAGACCTTTTACGCCCCCTAACCAATAAATGCCATTGTTTCCTTTTTCAAGGCAAAAAATTACGTCATTTTTGATACTATTAAATTTGGAAGAATTCCATACCAACTCTCCGTTTTCAGTATTTAAATATCCGATTTCTGCGCGTTCATTTTCAGAACCGGACTTATGAAACATGACGATCCAGAGTTTCCCCTCGCCATCATTAATGAGTCGGTGAATCAGCAATTTCTCTTCAATAAAATGCCCATTAATAATTTCACTTTTTTTCAGTTTGTCGTTCTCCATTTCAAATAACCCATGAGAAGTTCCTACATACACTTTGCCTTCAAATTGTTCTATGGTAAACTGTTCGTAAATGAGTGAGGAATCTCTGAACCCCGTTAATCCCTGTAATTGATTTTCTTTTTGGGTTTTATTGGTGTCGAGTTTATGAACTCCTTCATATTTGACGGTGTAGTAAACCTGATTGTCGTACTCTAAAATTGCTCTTACATCTCCGGATGTATTCGAATAATGACCTTCATAGGTGAATTTACCCTTTTCGTAAAGAAGGGATCCAACCCCGCCGCCATCTAATCCTACATAAATACGGTTGGGGTTAGTTGTGGATTGATGCATATCCCAGGCAAAAATTGGTTTTTGTACAACCGTTCTCTCCATTTGATCTGATAAGGCATAAATCCCGTCATTGGCGATCACTAAATTGTATTTTTTTCCATCAGTAAAGGTGAATGACTTAATTTGCCAGGTTTCCATTTTAAATACCGGGGATTGTTCAAAAACCAGGCGGTCCTTCTTTTTAACACTGCGAAAGATATCAGAGTGTGTGGCCAAATAAATTTCATCATCTTCTACCAAAAGGTCTTCAATTATTCCGGATGTGACACCTTCTTCTTGATAAAAAGCAGTAATAGGAGATGACATTTCAACAAAGGCCAGACCGTTGTCATTACACAGCCAAAGGTTATTGTACTGATCAAAAATTGAGGTGTGTGTAATTGAGTTGTTCAGTCCTTTTGTTTCTCCAATGGATCGAATAAACTGACCTTTAAGATCAAACATTTTTGCGCCGTTTCCTGTTGTTCCGATCACGACTACTTTATCATTCTGCTGAACGGATTTTATTTTATATTTTTCTTTGAAATCAAATTTTCTGTTGGTCGGTTCTAACTTGAATCTATTGCCTGAGGATAAAAATCTGTAAAATTTACCATTTTGATCTATAACAAACGTTTCCTCTCCATCCTGAACAATCCCGGTGGTCTGAATTCCTTCAGACTGAATAATGTCAAAAAATTTATTTCCACGCAAAACGTAAGAGATGTGCGTATCGGTTCTTTTGGAGGAGCAGAGGATTAAATTTCCGACTTGATAACTTCTCGTCAGGGATTCCTCAGATGGGGGGTGTAGAACTTCAATTCCATTGGAATCCAAAATAAAGATGTGTGAGCGTGAAATGAAATAGGTTTTTTCTTCAATACAATGTACTTTCCAGATATCTTTAAAATCTATTGAATCAACATCTGCAGAGAGTTTTTTGGAATAAGCTTCGCCTTTTTCGTTGTACCGGATCACTCCAAACTCACCTTGTCCCCCTACATAAATTTCTCCTTTATTATTTTTGGCAAATGAGCGGGGGTGTTCTTGATTTTCCATTTTGAAAATACTCCACTGATTGCCATTAAATTCAAGAATACCTGAATTATTAGCGACATAAATCAATTGATCATTATTTTGGATGATATCCCAGTTTTGTACGCCGCTTTCATTCTCACTATGATCAATAATTCGGATATTAAACTGTCCGTAAGGGTAGTCATTTTGAGCGAAAAGGGAGTGCGCTATCAACAGGGCGGAAAAAATCAGCCAAAATTTCATGTGGATAAAGATAAAACTATTCGCCAAAAATGGGGGTAGGCTTACGGCTAATTTGCCATAAAAATCCTTTTAGGAAGAAATCGTTAGCCGGAACCTGATCAATGGGGTAGTAGGTGGCAGTAGGTTGTTCTATAAAAGATATGCGCTCAACATCCGAAGATTTGAAATACATAAAAATTTCATTACAATCAATCCGGTTCATACCGCTTATGTCTTTGACTTTATTCCCCAGAGAATCGGTGCTTTCTTCGGTGACATAATACAAGGTTTCCGCATTAGATTCTATATGTACTTTTTGGATTTTTCCGGAGTCTAAATAGGCTGTCATTAATTTCCCTTTGATTTGGTCATAGTGAAGAGAGTCCTGTTCAGTAATGATAAAAGCGTTGCTGTACAGTTTCATTTCGTGAAATTCATTATCAAAATAGGTGGTGAAAATAGAGTCTGCAGACAGTTGTGTTTCTTTATTCCAGATAATTGGGTTATAGTAGAACTTAATGATAGAATCATTTTCGGAAAAGTAGGCAGAATCACACCTTACACGCATATCTACCTGGAGAATGGCGACATTATTTTCAGCAATGAATAGTTGTTGGTCTTTTGCAGTATCCTGATAATGAAAAATACTATCAGCCAGTATGACCAAAGTATCTTTTTCTGAAAACTGGAAAATTTTAGCGGACTCTTTCAACAGCAGAGTGTCATTGTCTCTGGATTTCCAAAGGTAATCAGACATGAACTGAATATTATCCGTAGAATCATACAACATCACGTTACAAAAACCTTCTCCAATGTCGGTTTTCTCGTTATAAACAAGGCTGTCCGCATAAAGGCTTTTATTGGTTTGGTACAGCCAGGCTCCATCCCAAAGTTCAACGAAATTATCTTGCGTGTAATACACACCGGCAACACAATGAACCGTAGAAGAATCCAAAAAAATGTCAGTAGGACCGTGGAAGTGGACAGTAGATGTGCTGGTTTGAAACTCTAGTGTATCACACTCCATACGGTACTGTTCACCACTTACTCTAACGCTATCTTTGAAGAAAAAGGCTTTTTTTCCGGCATAATAATAGCCCTTTACGGAAGTCAGTTTAAGTTCATCTTCAATACTTGTGATGACGGCATTATTCTTATAAAATCCCATGGATTTATCGCCGTGATATTCTAGTGAATCAGTAATAAGTTTGTAGGTGTTATCGCGCATACGAACATTCCCTTTGAGTTTAGAAATTTTTGTTTTTCCGTCATATCGCAAAGAATCACAGTATAAATTAATCGTATCTCCCTGATTGATATGAACATTGCTATAGGCATATACCAGATCTTTATCGCGAAAAAACAAAGCCGAATCACAATACAACTGAGATTTATTGTGCTCAAAGTGAACATTTCCAATGGCTTTGGTAGTGTTTGTATACCCTTCAGCATCTTTCACCGTTTCAGCATAGACCAGTCTGATGATATCCTCTTGAGAAAGAAGATTCACCGGAAAAAAAAGGGCGCTTAAAAAAAGCGCCTGTAGTATTATTTTAAAGAAAAATTGCAATTATTTCTTAATTATAGTCTGTTCCCTATCAGGGCCTACGGACACGATTGCTATAGGAACGTTTAATTTAGACTCTAAGTATGTGATGTAGTCTAAAAATTCAGCAGGCGCATTTTTCAGGTCTCTCAATTCTGTCAGGGGTGTATTCCAACCTTTGATTTCTTCATAGACCGGTTCAATTTCTAAATCATTAATATCATAAGGGAGATAATCTACTTTTTTACCGTCAATCTTATAGTGGGTACATACCTGAATGCTTTCAAAGGCATCCAATACGTCTCCTTTCATCATAGCCAGTTGTGTAGCTCCATTGATCATACACGCATATTTTAAAGCAGGCAAATCAATCCATCCACATCTTCGATCTCTTCCTGTTGTAGCGCCATATTCATGACCAATTTTTCTAATTTTTTGACCCGTTTCATTATCGAGTTCGGTAGGAAAAGGTCCACTTCCGACACGGGTACAATAGGCTTTAAAAATACCAATAACCTCGCCAATTTTGTTAGGTGCTACTCCCAAACCGGTACAAGTACCTGCTGTAATTGTATTGGAAGAAGTCACATAGGGATAGGTACCAAAATCAATATCCAGCAAAGTGCCTTGTGCGCCTTCTGCTAAAACTCGCTTATTTTCAGATAGGGCATTGTTCAGGTAGTGTTCACTATCGATCAATTTAATTTTCTTGAGGTAATCCAGCGCTTCAAACCATTCTTCTTCGGTTTTCTTGAGTAATTTTTTATGTTTGTAATCGCCTAAAATCGACTTGTGTTTTTCTACTAAAGCCTTGTACTTCTTTTTGAATTTTGGAGATTCGGTGTCTCCCATACGGATCCCATTTCTACCGGTTTTATCCATATATGTAGGACCAATTCCTTTTAAGGTAGATCCGATTTTCTTTTTTCCTTTTGATTCTTCAGAATACTTATCTAAAATTTTATGGGTAGGTAAAATGAGATGGGCTTTTCGTGAGATGAGTAAGTTCTCTGAAACGTCAAACCCCATTTCTTCAATTTCTTCAATTTCAGCTTTAAGTGTTACCGGGTCAATAACAACACCATTTCCAATTACATTTATGGTGTTTTTTCTGAAGATACCGGATGGAATGGTGTGGAGAACCTTCTTTTTGCCTTCAAAAATAAGTGTGTGGCCGGCGTTTGGACCTCCTTGAAATCTGGCAATTATGTCGTAATCAGGGGTGACTACATCAACAATTTTTCCTTTTCCTTCATCTCCCCATTGTAATCCTAACAGTACATCAACTTTCATGCTCAGTGGCGAATTGGTTTATAGCATCATTTAGTGAAGGTGCAATATTAAGAACAGTATTTAATTTTGTGAGTAGAAGCACCTGACTTATTTTGTCCGAGATATTAACAATGTAGAGATCTCCTCCTTGATTCCTACATTTGGTGAAGGTTTTGATCAGTGCATTAATACCTAAACTGTTTAAAAGTTTTACTTCTTTCAGGTTGATGATCAAGTTGGATTCTCCATTTTTCAGTAGTTCTTCTACTTTTTCGTCGAGGGGTTTAAATTCGTGTGAACTCAACGCCTGTCCTTTCAGAATGATTTCGTTACAATTGAGGTGATGAACGGTTTGAATATCCAGAATCATTTTTTGGGCTTAGCAGGTTCTTTGATTTTTTCTCCATAAAAATAAAGTGAATGATTATGGATTTTCACATTGAAAAGTTCTTCTACAGTGGCTTTTATTTTTTCTATACGCGGGTCACAAAATTCAATGACATCTCCTGAATTGGTACAGATTACGTGATCGTGTTGTCTGAAGCCATAGGCCTTTTCAAACTGAGAGATATTATCAAATTGATGTTTTCGAACCAAATTAGAAGTCAATAAGAGATCCATGGTGTTGTAAAGCGTTGCGCGGCTCACCCGGTAATTTTTATTTTTCATGCTGACATAGAGAGATTCGATATCAAAATGTCCTTTGTGTGAATAAATTTCAGTTAGAATGGCAAACCGTTCTGGTGTTTTCCGGTGACCATTTCTCTCTAAAAAATTTGAAAAAATGTCTTTTACCGTTTGTTGCAATTCTTCTTTGTCCATGCTTATGGTTTACTTTGTACTTAAACTCTTGATACGTACGTATACAAAGATACGAAGATTTCTAAGTTTAAATGGAATTAACAAATGGATTAAATACGAGTAACTTGTTTGACGCCTTCAATTTGTTCAAACTTCAAAATTAGTGAGTCAAGTTGCTCTGTGTCAAATACGTATAATTCAATACGTCCTTCAAAAAAGCCATTATCAGATTCAAAAGTGATAGACTTCATATTTACACCGTGAACTTCTGTGATAATTTTGGTTAGCTCATTGACAATTCCAATATCATCAATTCCGGATACAAGCAATGAAGTAAGTCTTTCTTTCACTCTTGAACTTTGCCAGGTAGCTTTTAAAATACGATAGGCATAGTTAGACATCAATTGGGTAGCATTTGGGCAATTTGTACGGTGAATTTTGATGCCGTCTGTAGCCGTAACAAATCCAAAAACCTCGTCTCCCGGTATAGGACTACAGCAATTAGCCAGTTTGTATTCAAATTCTTTAAAATCATCCCCAATAATAATGGTGTCTTTTTTAGGATCTACCGAAGCTACAATTTCCTGCATCTTCACATTCTCATCTTTTTGAGGTTGTTTTTTGAGATGGACAAAATTATGATTCTGAATCTCCAATTGCCGGATTTTCGAGAGGTCTATTTTTCCTTTCGCAATTTGAAAGTAGAATTCTGTGGTGCCGGGAGCGTGATAGAGTTGTTCAACCGCCTGAATATTTTCACTGCTCCAGTTCACCTTGAGTTGTCTGAATTTTCGTTGTAATATTTCTTTTCCATCACTGGCTATCGCTTTCAGCTCTTCTTTAAGGGCTGATTTAATTTTAGATTTAGCGCGCGCTGATGCAACAAATTTTAACCAATCTTCTTTCGGTTTTTGTTGATTTGATCGGATGATCTCTACCTGATCACCACTGTTTAGTACATGGCTCAGTGGCATCAATTTTCCGTTTACTTTTGCTCCAATGCAAGATAGTCCAATATCTGTGTGGATATCAAAAGCAAAATCAAGCGTTGTGGAATTTTTTGGCAATACCCTTAGGTCTCCTTTAGGGGTGAAGATATAGATTTCATCACTGAACAGGTTCAATTTGAATTCGTCAATAAAGTCTAAGGCATTTGAATCCGGGTTTTCCAGTAAATCTCTTACTTCGCCTACCCACCGGTCAAAGGTATTGTCTTGTGGTGAGTTTTCTTTGTATTTCCAATGTGCGGCATATCCTTTTTCTGCCACTTCGTCCATGCGTTTTGTGCGAATCTGAACCTCTACCCATTTACCGGAGGGACTCATCACGGTTGTATGCAAAGATTCATACCCATTGGCTTTAGGGGTAGATATCCAGTCACGTAGGCGATCGGGGTTGGGTTGATAAAAATCAGTGACAATGGAGTAGATTTGCCAACAAGTTGGTTTCTCAGCTTCATAGGGGACATCTACAATGATCCGAACCGCAAAAATGTCATAGATTTCATCAAAAGTGACATGTTTGTTTTGAATTTTAGTGAAGATAGAAGGGATACTTTTAGTTCTGGCTTTTATGCTGAATGAAAAATTTTCATGATCCAACCGTTCTTTAATGGGTAAGGTAAAGTGTCGGATGAATCGATTTCTAACTTCTCGTGTTTTTTCAAGTTTTTGCTCAATCTGTTTGTAGATGACGGGTTCTTTATACTTGAAAATAATTTCTTCAAACTCGGTTTTTATGTTGTTAAATCCTAAACGGTGAGCGAGAGGTGCATACAAAAATTCTGTTTCAGAGCAAATTTTAAGGCGTTTATCCGGACGCATAGACTCCAGTGTACGCATATTGTGCAACCGATCTGCCATTTTAATAAAGGCAACTCTCAAATCATCTGAAATGGTAAGAATGAGTTTTCTGAAGTTTTCAGCTTGAAGAGAAATATTATCGTCAAATACTTCTGGGATTTTGGTCAATCCGTCAATAATATCGCGTACTTTTTTACCAAATTGCTCTTCAATATCGTTGAGTGTGATATGGGTGTCTTCTACGGTGTCATGCAGTAATGCTGCAACGATAGCTGTGGTGCCCAATCCCATTTCTTCAACGCAGATCCGGGCAACGGCAATGGGATGAAAAATATACGGCTCTCCCGATTTTCTCCGCATGTCGTTGTGCGCTTCTACTGAAATGTCAAAAGCTTTTCGAATCAAGCGTGTATCTTCCCGATTTCGGTAATTTTTTGAAGCACGCAACAATCCTCTATAGGCGTTCAAAATCTCTTTGCGCTCTGCTTCTAATGCTATGTCTTCTGATGTTTCAGTCATTTTTTATGCTAGTGCTATTTACTTTAGACGAATATCTCTTTGAAACATTGCTATTCACTCCATTTTAACCCATTTAATGGGCTGGTAAAATTTTTGTAGACACTTCCCCAAATCCAACTCTAACCGTTTCATTTTTACAATGACCACGCATAATTACGGTATCGCCATCCTGCAAAAACTTGCGCTCAGAACCATCATTGAGCTGTAAAGGTTGAGTGCCTTTCCATGAAATTTCCAGCATTGAGCCATACGCTTCCCTTTTCGGTCCTGAAATGGTTCCGGAAGCCATCATGTCACCACACTTAATATTACATCCATTCACAGAATGATGCGCCAATTGCTGGTTCATGTTCCAGTACATATATTTATAATTGGATCGACTGATGATATTTTCTGTGCCACCTTCGGGTATTAAAGCCACTTCCAAATCAATATCTAAGTGTTTGTTTCCTTTATATTCAAGATAGGGGAGTACTTTGGGTTCTTGTTTTGGTCCCGGAATTCTGAATTGTTCTAATGCATCTAAAGTAACGATCCAGGGAGACATGGATGAAGCAAAATTCTTTGCGAGAAATGGTCCTAAGGGGACATATTCCCATTTTTGAATATCCCTAGCTGACCAATCGTTAAAAAGGCACATTCCAAAAATATAATCATCCGCTTCATGGGTAGAAATAGTTTCACCCAGCGGTTTGCCTTCAAAGGTGACAAAAGCCATTTCCAATTCAAAGTCCAACAATTTGCAAGGGCCAAAAACCGGGGGTTCATCTTCCTTTGGTTTTTGTTGTCCTTTAGGTCTTCGAATGGGCTGTCCTGAAGGAATGATAGATGAAGCACGACCATGATAACCTACCGGAATATGCAACCAGTTTGGCAATAAAGCATTCTCAGGATCGCGAAACATAGTACCCACATTAGTGGCGTGCTCTTTGCTTGAATAAAAATCAGTATAATCACCTACTTTAACGGGTAAAAGCATTTCTATTGAAGATTGATCCAGAAGCACCTGTGTGAGATGATTCTCTTTGGATTTCAGAATGTCATTGCTTTCTTCAAGTAGCTCAAACAAACGATACCTGAGTTTGCGGTTTGCCTCTTTTCCCTTTAGCATAAGTGGATTTAGATAATCGCTTAAAAAATCAGATTGTGAAAATCCTAATCCATCCAAATAACCGAGGTCAAATAAGTTCTTTAAGTCAAGTACTTTTTTTCCGATCGCAACACCTACTCTTGCAGGACGATCAATTGTTTGGAAGATTCCAAAGGGTAGGTTTTGAATGGGAAAATCAGAATTTTGTTCTACTTCGACCCATGAGTGGGCTGAATTCGATATTTTACTTGACATACGATTTGAATTTATTATGTATTTTGTAACAAATTTAACAGTTTAAAAGGACAATAATTTTGTGAAGCGAAAAAATAAAATTCTGGTTGGATGGCTCGCTTTTTTGTTCGTCATTTTTCACATGAGTTGCTTGTTCATTCATGCTGCTCCGAGTCAGATTATCCCCGACAGGTATAAAGAAAAGGTCAGTGCTTATATTGATCCCCTTTTTCGTCAGAACTGGTCTCTATTTGCTCCCTGTCCTGTAATTGACGGCAGAGTAAAGATGAAAATTAACTTTCAGAAGGATTCAATTGATTGGCATTACCCATTTGCAGGAGATGTGTATTGGCATTCTATTTTCAGGGGCTCCCATCACAGTGAGTTGGCTTTGTTGGAGTCTCATTTGGTGTTTTGGTTAGGGCGTGATTTAGAAGGCATGCAGTTTGCTTTTAGTGAAGAATTGACCGGAGAAAAATTAGCTGAGTTTAATAAAGGAAAATCCTATGTGCTTTACCGTCGATACGCAGTAGGAATATCAAAAAAAATGGATAAAGAGGTCGTTTCTGTAGAGTTAGCTTGTGAATTAAAGAATGTTAAAACCGACGAAGAGGGAACCTTTTATCTTCCAGCAATGAAGATGTAGCATGGATTTTAGGATGGATAAAATATTTACGCGACCCTTTCAGGACATGGAGAAAATTTCTTTTTTCCGGACGATACTTTATGCTTTTTTATTGTTTAATGCTTTGAGTTTATTACCTATTGTCGGGGATATTTACGCTTATTACGGATTGGTAGGAACCAAAGGTTGGAATACGGACGTTCCCTTACTTAAGCAGGGAACTAAGATGTTTATTAATATATTGAGTCATCCGGCAAATTCAATTTATCAGTGGGTTTATGTCATTTTTGTTGTAGGGCAAATAGTTTTTCTAATCTTAGGTTTGTTTAATATTTGGCCAAGGGTATCGGCAGTACTGATTTACCTGTTCACCGTAAACCTTCACATGAAAGGCTATCTCGCATTCACAGGTGGTGAAGTGTTGATCAACAATGTACTTTTTTACCTGATGTTTATTCATCATCCCAGAGATGATTCCTGGTTTGGGGATTTTCAAAATATTCTTAACAATACTTTTTATTACATCTTGTTATTTCAGGTTTGTATACTTTATTTATTTAGCGGATTATTTAAACTGTATGATGATGCATGGATTTCCGGGCATGCTATTCAGTACATCTCCCGATTAAGTATTTTCGAATCTCCATTCACTGCTGTTTTTCAAGATAATTATTTACTTTCAGCAATAGCTGGTTACAGCGCACTGGCATATCAACTCTTATTTCCGTTTGTTGTGTGGGTAAAAAGAGTGAAGATTCCCTTTTTAATTTTTGGTGTAATTTTTCATTTGGGAATAGCTATCGGTATGGGGATTTTCACGTTTGGGATGATCATGATTGTTGTATATATACTCTTTTTGGATACAGATCAAATCAGGGGGATAAAGCAACGGTTTCGAAAAAGAAACCGCTCTACTCAAATCGCATCACCTTGATCAATTCAATATCAAAAATAAGGGTAGAGTAGGGCTCAATAATGCCTTTTCCTTCTTCTCCGTAAGCCAATTCATGCGGAACATAAAGTCTTCGTTGTCCGCCTTCTTTCATCATAGAAATACCCTCTTGCCATCCGGGAATAACCCCCATGAGTGATCCCTGAAAAGGTTGATTTGAGGGGATGGTAGATTCAAACACTCTTCCGTCAATGTATCGCCCTGTATAGTGAACGATTACAGAATCAGTAATATTAGGAGATTCTCCGCTACCTTCTTTTATGATTTCATATTGCAAACCACTTTCTGTTTCCTCAATTCCCGGAATTGTTTTGTTTTCACCTAAAAAATCCGCACTATTTTTAATATTTATCTTCGCATAATAATCTTCTACTTCACGTCTGGCCTCCATATAAGGGATGGCTGGTTGATTTTTATTTGACATTCCTTCTTTTACACCTTTAATCAAATAATCTACATCTATCTCCTGATCAATTTTTCGGCCTACCAGAGAGCTCACTAGCGTAAATGCTTCCTCCAGACCAACGGCATAACTTGCGTCATCTTTACTCACGGCGGTTTCGTCCACTTCGCCATTTGGCAATAAATAAAGCTCAAGTAAGCTATCTTTATCCAGAAAAGAAATGCGCAATTCGTTTCCGGCTAAATAATCCACCAAACCGTTTTCAATTTCATGAACGTTAAATTTACCCAAAACATTTGGGTGGGTATACGCCTTGTAGGATCCTCTGGCATGATCTAAACCAATACAATAACTTACTTTTTCAGTATAAGTATCAAATTGAAAAACCAGTGGAACGTCTTCTTGATTTTGTTCTTTCTCTGTCTCGCCTGAGCAGGCCAGTAATGAGAAAAACAGTAGATATGTTAAAAAATATCGCATCAATTAACATTGATTAGTTCAACATCAAAAATGAGAGCCATATAAGGTTTGATAGGACCAGAAGGATGTGGGTTGGCGCCATACGCTAAATCCTGAGGAATATATAAACGCCACTTAGCGCCCTCCTTCATGAGTTGAAGCGCTTCTGTCCATCCCTTTATTACTTGATTTACACCAAAAGTGGCAGGTGTTCCCCGATTAATAGAACTGTCAAAAATTTCTCCATTGGTTAGGGTGCCATGATAATGAACGGTTACTTGTGAATCTGCTTTGGGCTGCGGACCGCTTCCTTCTTTTAGTATCTCGTACTGTAATCCCGAAGGTAGTTCTGTAATACTTTCTTTTTTAGCATTAGCTTTGAGAAATACCTCTCCCTCTTTTTTGAATTTTTCAAAACGACTTATTTTAATTTCTTCCAGATAATGTTGAATTTTTTCATTGGCTTCTTCCGGACTAAACTTCGGATCTTTTTCTGAGAGAATATCCTGAACACCTTTTAAAAATTGATCCAAATTAAGGTCATCCAAATCCTGATTTGCTAAACTTTGACCGATACTCATCCCAACTCCGTAACTTGCTTCGTCTTTTATTTTGCTCATGTAAATGTTTTTTCAAAGATAGTAACAAAAAATCCTGCCTCAAATTAGATAGAGGCAGGATTTCCTAATTTCTGTTAATCGGTTTAATTCTGTTCAAGTACAAAGAAAGCCGTTCGTCTGTTTCTCTGATGATATTCTTCTCGCTTATCTTCGTTTTGAACCGAACTAATAAAGTCAGGTGTTAAGATAATCATCTCACCATTGTCATCTGGAATTTCAGCCGGTTTAGTTTCTCCATAACCTTTTGGAACTAATCGAGATCTTGGAATACCATTATCAACCAGATAGTCAACAACGCTTTGCGCTCTTCTTTCCGACAAATCAAGATTATAAGCATCATTTCCTCTAAAGTCGGTATGTGATCGAATCTCAATTTTCAAGTTACTGTTAAGTTGTAAAAATTCAATCAGGTTATCTAAAATTTTCTTTGATTCCGGTCGAAGTGTGGCTAAGCTGAAATCATACTCAATACCCTCAATGGTAATTTCTCCTTTCGGTATTTTCTCAAGGTAAAAATCTTGGGTATAATCTTTTGATTCGGTGGCACCTAATGTAAATACAAGTGCTTTATCCGCAAAATAATCTTTCTGAGAGGCACGAAGGAATAATTCCAAATTGGGTTCCAAATCATGCTCATAATAACCGTTTTCATCCGCAGTAATTTCAAAATGTTCCATTTTATAACTGACATCTTTAAATTCGATAGTTGCTCCGGGAATCACTTCATTGGTTGCCATATCGTATACATATCCTGATATTTTGAATTTCATTTCAGGCTTTTTGATTTCAAAAATACGATTACAATGCACGCTTAAATTATAGATAGAGTCACATTCAGCACAAGCTTCCCGGTCAGAGGTTACATAACCATTTTGCAAGCTAGGATCGATTATAAAATAGCTGTCATCACGAGAAGAGTTGATAGGAGCTCCGGCATTGACTGAATTACCAAACCACTCAGTATCCTCATCCCACTTGCTTATAAAAATATCTTTTCCTCCAAACCCAATATGACCGGCAGAAGAAAAGTACAATGTTTTAGTGGCTTCATGGAAAAAGGGGGCGATTTCGTCTTCAGAAGTATTGATTTGATTGCCCACATTTTGAGGTTCTGTGGTTTCACCATTCGACCCCAGTGTTGTCATCCAAATATCCATTCCTCCTTCACCTCCCGGACGATTGGAAGAAAAGTAAAGTGTTTTTCCATCCTCAGATAAATGGGGGTTCATAGAGCGAAACCCATCCATATTTACATTTTTATCTAGTGGAAAAGGTTTTAGCCATTGGTGATTAAATTTTCTACTTGCGTAAACTTTAGTTTCACTTCGGTTAAAGGGATCCATTTTTGTAAAGAAGAGGGTGTTTCCATCAGAAGAAATTGTAGCACTTCCTTCATGGTAATCTTCAGAATTGATTTCAAAGGGAAATTTTTCAGGTTTTTCAAATGAACCATCTTCATTTTTTTTCACCATATAAATATCCAGTAAATAATACGCAAGCGGATGACTTTCTTCCGTCCGCATAGAATCGGGCTTGTTGTCTTTTCTGGCAGATGAAAACAACATATAATTATCAGACATGAATTGAATTCCGAAACTTGTACTTCCACGGTTGATAGAAGAGTCTAAAAGAGTAATTTCTACTTGTTCTTTTGTGTTTGTTGGATTTAGCGCAAATTGGCAACTGGCTATTTTATCTCCTGCCAATTTGTAATATTTATTGTCCGGATTATTGTTGCTCTCTTGAAAGGTTTCAAATTCTTTTTTGGCTTCGTCAAATTTTTGATTGTACATTAAAGAAACGCCATAGAAATACTGAGCGTATGGAAATTCTTCATGAGGATGTTCAAGTGCAGCTATATACCATTTTTCAGCATTTTTGTAATCATCTGCGAGACGGTAGGCATCAGCCAATTTATGAATGATCACTGTTTCTTTATCGTCAGGATTGGAGGGAGGCTGAACCGCTCCGGTTTCATCTTTTTCGGGTGCTTTATAAGTGTTGGAAACTTCAAATGGATAATATAAGGCATCATCCCCAGATTGAATTTTAAATAAGATGAGCGAATAATAATGTACGGCGTTAGTATATTGGCCGGTAACCATAGCGGCATCTCCCAACTTTAGGAGTTCTCTGTTTGTTTGCCCATAAACCGAGCCAAAAACAAACAGAGAGAATAGTGAAAGTATAAGTAGTTTTTTCATTATAATTTCGGACAAGTAGGTACTGGATTAGGATTAGGCTTATTGAAAACGTAGGTGGCAGAGATCTCTGATCCTCCGCGTCCATTTGTAGCATTAGTCAAAGTTGAAGTATTGATGTCATAGCTAAATCTTCCTACCCAGTTTCCGTATTTAAAACCGACTTCTGCAATGGCTGCATCTTTATTACGGTAAGTTCCTCCCGCAAGAATAAACAAATCATACGATTCAAGATAAAACTGACCAAGCGCACTAAAAGTAAGCTCATTTGCTTGTTCCTGATGCTGCCAAAGCATTTTTGGGATGACTGCAATCTTATCTGTAATTACAACTCTTGCACCGGCAATTGCCTGATAACGGAAGGGTAATTTATTTTCTCCATTATCAATAAATGATTCTGTGGGTCGGTTAACATGATACACACTGATACCACCAAATGGATTGACACGAATGTTAGGTTTTGCGTAATAATACATAGCGCCTACATTTACATCCAGATTTAAATGATTAGCATCTCCAAAAGCTTCTGTTGTAGGGTTAGAAAAAGACCCTCCATCATAAGCTGAATATTGGTCTCCAAATGTTAGTGCTGAAATTTTAATCGATTTCTGGAACATCCCTACTTGTGCACCAACACTAATAAAGCTGTATTTTTTCTTTCCAAATGGAATCTTGTAAGCGAAAGAAGGAAGTACACTGACGACATTGTAACTTCCGGTACCGGCTCTTAAATTAGCTGCTTGTATTCCCCAACCCCACTTTCCACGGTTAGCATCAAAAGCAATCAGTCCGGTGGTAAAAGGTTTTGTAGCAATAGCCATCCATTGAGTTCTGAAATGCCCGTGAATTCTGTAATCTCCTTTAAAGACACCTGTCATTCCCGGATTTGCATTCAGTGCGGCGGCATCATACTGAGACAGGTGAAAATCCTGAGCGTTGGTATGATTGAGAATTCCTCCAATAAAAAGTAGTAATAATATACGTTTTTTCATCCCAAATTATCTTATCAGTGAAACATCTCCTTTTAAAACATGTTCTTCACCATCATAGGTGGTCACGGTTGCTACGTAAACGTAAACTCCGATTGGTTGATCTTTACCTTTATGTGTACCGTCCCAACCAGAGGCATTTGGATCTTGAGTTTGATAGATTATCTCTCCCCAGTTATTGTATACATTAAAGTCTACCGATTCAAAATTACCTCCAAAGATCATTAAAAAATCATTTTTTCCATCCCCGTTTGGTGTGAAAGCTGACGGGATTTGAGGACCATGGTAAACCGGAACCATCACCATAGCAGTATCTGTACAGCCGGCCTCGTCAATAACAATTAGTGTTACGTCGTATTCTCCTTCCGGATCAAAAGCGTGAACGGCCTCAGGTGTATTTGCGGTATTGCCATCAGCAAAGTCATATTCCCAGCTAACAATGGGTCGGGGGTTTTCAATAGAGTTATCTGTGAAATAAATATCATCCCCAACATGAGCACCTGTTGCAGGGTTCACAGAAAAGGCTGCGTCCGGCCCTTCATAGATGATGACGGTAATTGTTGTGTCATGTGAACATCCAAATCCTGAAGTGACAGCCAGATTGACAGAGTAAGTAGCGGTTCCGGCATACACATGTGCTGGGTTTTGTTCATTACTGGATGCTGATGCATCACCAAAATCCCAGGTCCATGAAACGATTGAATCATTAACAACAGATGATGAATCAAAAAAGTAGCTGGCTGGAAATAAGCAAGGTTGTGGGATAGAAAAGTCAGCTATTGGAATATGGTGCGCATTTACGTCAAGAGTCAAGGTGTCACTGCATCCATTTGTAGAGGTGACAATTAATTCAACCGGATGAATCCCCGGGCTGGTGAAGGTATGTGTTGGGTTTTGTTGGGTAGAGGTGTATCCCGGTTCAAATGTCCAGTCGTAATTGGTAATTGGATCAAGACTTGATGAGGTATCTGAAAAAATGGTTGGATCACCAAAACAATCTTCAGTGAATTCAAAACCTGGGGTCGGAGAAGGAACAATAATTATATCCAATGTGTCATATAAGGCCGGACATCCCCCATTATCGAGCGATTCAAAGTAAATAGTAACGCCTCCATTTGCTTCATCAGCTGATCCGTGGTTATAAAGCGTAGCATCTGAAGAATCGGGGTTGAAAGTTCCGTCTCCGGTAGTGGTCCATAATCCATTTCCTGTACTTGAGTTAGAGTTTAGCGGGATAGGGAAGCCTTCACAAACTGTGTCGTTGTATAAAACATTCATCACCGGCGGTTCATTGAAGAATAACCAAACGGAATCCTGATCATCCGGGCAACCTGAAAAATTGAAAGTTTCAATATGAAATAAAATGGAATCTCCTGCAATAATTTCAGTCGGATCAAAGGTGTAAGTCGCATCTAATTGCGTATTGTCATCAAAGTTTCCTAAACCGTTTGTTGACCAACTTGTGTTTGAAGAAAATTGAACGGATCCATTCATTTGAATGTAGGTTGTGTCAACACATACTTCCATAATTGGACCGGCATCAACAGTTGGAGTGGATAAATATTGAATGGTAATAGTATCGGTTACAGAGGCACAATATCCCGTATTGTTTGAAGTTAAGACAAGGTTAGTAGAACCCGCATTTAATTCTGCCAAAGAGGGAAAATAAGTAGCATTCATAGCGGTAGCTGTTGGAGAGAAAACACCTCCGTTACCTGTCCAGACACCACCTGAACCATTAGATATGGATCCATTGAGCTGATAAGAAGGGTTAGATACGCAAACCGCCGTGTCTATTCCTGCATTTACAATGGGAATAGGAACTACTTCAATGTTTTTAACAATGGTATCCGTACAACCAACATTTGATTCTACAATCAATTCTACTGGTATAGTACCGTTGGTACCATTATACTGATGAGTGGGGTTTTGTATTGAGGATACATTTAAATCTCCAAAATCCCAACTCCAATCTGTGATTGTCGTGCCTGTCTGACTGACAGAAGCATCTGTAAAAGTGATTTGTGACCCTTCACATACGGTATCTGCCGAAATAAAATCTGCAGTAATATCAGAGACGGTAACATTCAAGGTGGTATTGGTTTCACACACTGTTCCCTTTTGAGCAATAAGTGTTACTGTGTAAGCACCATAACCGGGATAAGTAAAGGTAGGGTTTTCAACGATTGATGTATCTGCGGGGTTACCGGTACCAAAATCCCACCAAAATCCTGAAGCATTAGGATCAGAATTATTATTAAAATCTACGGTAAGTCCGGAACAAAAGTCGGTTGGTCCTATTTGTGCGATTGGCGCATTTTGAACATGAAGGGGGTAGGTAACAGAGTCGACACAACCAAGGTCAGAGGTGGCGATCAATTGAATGTCAAAATCACCCGGAACTGTATATCCAATATTTGGATTTTGCTGGGTGGAGGATCCTGCACCGTCAAAGTCCCACTGCCAGGAATCTACGTTACCACCACCGGTAGTAAATGAAGCGTCAGTATAAGCCACCAGTACATTAGTACAAGTAGTATCAACAGCTGTAAAATCAGCAGTAATAGTTGATAAAGTGAGATTTATAGTGGTTGTGTCAGCACAAGAAGTTCCTTTTTGAGCGACAAGCGTCACTGTGTAACTACCATAAGATCCGTATGTAAAAGAAGGGTTCGTTAATACTGAGGTGTCCGCAGGAAATCCGGTACCAAAATCCCACCAAAAACCACTTGCCTCGGGGTCAGAAGCATTGGTGAAACTCACAGCAAGATCATTACATCCGGGAAGGGGAGTAATACCTGCCTGAGGAGGGTTTTCTACGTGAATATCTCTAGTCATGGTGTCAGAGCATCCAACATCCGTATGTGAAATTAATTGAACAGTATAATCTCCTGCACTTGCATAAGCATGAGAGGGGTTCTGAGCATTGGAAGTATTTCCGTCACCAAAATCCCATTCCCAGGCGCTCATATTACCGTTAGGGGCAGGTACCGAAGTATCTGTAAAGTCGGCAGATTCACCAACACATACAGTATCTGGAGCTGTAAAATCTGTATTAAGTCCGGAAATAATCATGTTATAATAAACGGTATCCGCACATAAAGTACCTTTTTGAGCAATTAGGGTTACTGTATAAGGCCCCATACTGGCATAGGTGAATGTTGGTTCAAAGACTATAGAAGTATCTGCCGGATTTCCAGTACCAAAATCCCACCAAAAATTATTGGCTCCGGCACCGGATTGATTATCAAAAGTAATAGCGGTTCCATTACAAGCATCTACCGGTCCAATAGCCGCATCCTGAGGAGGAGGGCAATTCACTACATTGAACTGAAAATCTCTGGTAACTCTTCCAATTAAAACACCGTCCCGATATTCGTCTACCATGACTCCTACTACAAATTGACCTGTCATTACCGGAGATCCGGTGATAAAACCTGTTTGAGGGTCTATGTTTAAGCCCGGAAATCCTGCCGGATCTAGCGGGCTAGTTGCACTAAAACTAGGTAACCAAGTTACTGTACTACTTTGAAAGTTATCAGGTGGAGTAGCTGCATTATAAGTGATCCCTGTTCCGTTAACCCCATCATACGGTGTGTAAAAGGAATAAACCAACGAGTCTCCATCAGAATCTGTAGCGCCAAAATCTAAACTAAGATCTTGAGAATTACAGACGTAAACCGGTGGAAAGTTGGTAATAACCGGACTTGAGTTAGTTAGGTAGAGATTATTATCAGGGACATAAGCATAAAATGTTTCCCTGGCATTCAGTGGGTTATTAATATTGTCTATTGATCCGTTTCTACAACAAATTTGGTAATAGAGGTGATAGCCGTTTGAGCCGGGAGGGAGAGATACAACAGATTGATAAATTGCCTCTTCAACGCAAATTCCGGGATCAAAAGCACAAGTGTCTAATGCCGGGTTTAAGGTGTCTCTGCCAAGTCGGGGTAAGGAAAAGGTTGTGTAAGGAGTTCCATCACCTTCATCAACAATTACCGTTGTTGAGTTGGGGAAATCAACAGATGCAGGATCACAATCTCGATACAATTTTACCGTCAAAATATAGGAGGATCCTCCGACGTGTTGGTATACAATTTCACCCCCAACTACGTGGGTAGCAAATGAATATCCCGATAAAACAAGACAAAGCAGTAGTAGTAATTTTCTCATGTTCAAACTCTGTTTAACGAGTAAGTGTAAAAGAGCAAAATTATTAATATTAATGCTCTAAAACAAACTTTAGTCGTTTTTAACGCTTTTTAAAGTCTGAATTAATGTAAATAATTGAGCTTTTATAAGTATTTGAGTGTTTGGTAATTTTGTTTTTTTTGATACAAGCTACTTTTTGCTTATTTTAGCAGCTTGAATGATAAAAAACTACTTATGCTGCGAAATTTTATTCTCGCTATAACTCTATTACTTGTATCTCCAATCTTTGCGCAAATTAATGTTCAGTGGGAAGCGCGCTATGAGAATCCTGCAGATTTTGTAGATCAGGCAGTTGATATTGAATTGGATGCTTCGGGTAATACTTATGTTACAGGAACATCTTATAACGGATCCAGTTATGATTGGGTGACGGTTAAATATGATTCAGATGGAAATGAGTTGTGGAACTCCTCTTATGGAGGTACAGGGCTTGATGAGGCTGAGGCCATGACTATGGATTCAAACGGAGATATAGTTGTTACGGGATCCAGATTTATCTCAGGATCAGATTGGGATATTGCTGTGGTAAAATATGATGGTGGAACAGGAGCAGAGTTATGGAGTCAGGTTTATGCAGGTTCTTCTTTTTTTGACGGAGGAAAAGATGTTACGGTAGACGGGGCTGATAATGTAGTCATCACCGGTACCTATTCGTTTAGCTCAACAGATATAGACTGGATTGTCTTAAAATATAGTTCGACCGGGGTTTTCGATTGGGTAGCGACAAATGGGACGCCTGATAATGATGAAGGAAAAGTGGTAAGAACGGATGCCAGTAACAATATCTACATGGCCGGGCATTCTGAATTTGATTCGGGGACTACGTATTTTGATTTTAGAGTTATGAAGTTTGATCCTTCAGGGGCAGTGCTGAATGCTACAACTCAAGATGCCGGATTTAATGGTTTGGATACTCCTCACACAATGGAGTTGGATGCTTCCGGAAACATTTATATAGGAGGTCAGGGATTTAATGCTCCTGTTGAGGAAGAAGATTACGTACTGATGAAATTCAACAATAATTGTGTTCATCAGTGGACAAGAACTTACTCTGGAGATGCTGAAGCATTGGATCGAATCAACGCCTTAGCTATAGATCAGGTTAATGGGAATGTTTTTGTTACCGGACGATCAAAGTCAAATGCATCTAGTGAAGATTATTATACAATTGCTTATGATCCATCAGGAACAGAGTTATGGAGTGATCGATATACAAGTTCAGGTTTAGGCTTTGATGAAGCAACGGATATTAAGTTGTCAGGAACCGGTTTTTTGTACTTAACGGGATACAGTTATGAATCTTCAACCAATAATGATTACACTACGGTAAAATATGATGATGCCGGAAATTTTATTTGGGATACCCGATTCAATGGACCTGCGGGTTTAAGCGATCAAGCAATTAAAATGGTGTTGGATGCCAGTGAAAATATTTTTGTTACCGGGAAAAGCCATGGAGGAACCTCTAATCAGGATTACAGTACGATTAAATATTGTCAATTAACCACAGTAGCTTCTCCGGATACTGCTTTATGTGTAGGACAAAGTGTAGATCTGACTGCCACGGGAGGAATTAACATTACGTGGGCTGTCGTCAGTGGAGATATCGGATCTTTATCTTGTACTTCCTGTGCCACAACTACCGCATCTCCATCCACTACGACTGTTTATACGGTGAGCAGTGAAAGTGCTTCAGGATGTGTTGATTACGATACTGTAACAGTTACCATTAACGCTATTCCAAATCCGACTATTTACAATGATACCCCTTTAGATTTTTGTGATGGGGATTCCGTAACGCTATATACCGATTCCTATGCGGATTATCTGTGGAGTACTACATCAATTGATAGTTTCACCACGGTGTATTCAGGTGGTAGTTATACCGTTACTATAACGGATTCTAATGGCTGTCAAAATTCGGCAAATGCTTCAGTAACTGTGTATACACTACCTACCGTAGATGCAGGGACAGATGAATCGGTTTGCCCCGGAGAATCGATTCAATTGAATGCTACAGGGGCTGACACTTATCAGTGGGATGTAGACCCAACTTTGTCTCAGTTGAATATATCTAATCCAACAGCATCTCCAACGGTTCAAACAACTTATTATGTTACCGGTACAGATCTGAATGGTTGCAAGGATGCAGATTCTGTTACCGTATCAATATATACTTCTCCTGTAGTTAATGCAGGATTGGATCAACAAATATGCTCAGGAGACACTACTCAACTGAATGCTTCCGGTGCAATTACTTATATATGGGACAACTCACCTACTTTATCTAACTTGACAATTGAAGATCCTCTGGCTTTTCCTACTTCGCAAACAACGTATACGGTTACAGGTACGGATGGAAATGGTTGTACTGATTCAGATAATGTAACCATTTCTACTTATTCTCTTCCTGGAGTAGATGCTGGTTCTCCAACCTCACATTGTTTAGGGGATTCAACACAATTGTTTGCTTCAGGAGCGATCAGTTACCAATGGACGACAGACCCTACACTTTCAAATGAAACCATTTCCAATCCCTGGGTAAGTAATACCAGTACGAATGAGTATTTTGTAGAAGGTACGGATGTTAACGGATGTTCTAATATTGATTCTGTGACAATAACGGTAGATCCGCTTCCCAATGTTTCTGCAGGGGCTGATTTTAGTATTTGTGATGGAGATTCTACCCAGCTGAATGCTACAGGAGCCGATACCTATCAGTGGGATTCACATCCGACATTTTTATCAACAACAAGCACTTCAAGTCCGTGGGTGAAGCCGATAGTTGTTACTACTTATATTGTTGAAGGAACAATTACAGCGACAGGTTGTCAGAATGAGGCAAATGTGACTGTTAGTTTATATGCATTACCTGTTATTGATGCCGGTTCTGATACATCTATGTGTATTAACGACAGTCTTCAACTAATGGCAACAGGCGGAGTTACTTATATTTGGATAAATCACCCTTCCTTATCAAGCAATATTGTTCCTGACCCGTGGAGTTATGCAACTTCAGACATTACATACTATGTGGATGCTTATGATGCGAACGGTTGTTTTGGAGAAGATTCAGTTCACCTTGTTGTGAATCCCTTACCATCTGCACCGGTAATTACTGAAAATGGCCCTTGGTTAGTTTCATCTTATTCAACAGGAAATCAATGGTATTTTGACAACAGTGTAGTAAATGGAGCGACAGATGACTCACTGAATTGGGTGAATCAGGGACAAAATGGTTCGTATACCTTACTTTATACAGACTCAAATGGATGTTCTAAATTTTCTGATGTGAGTAATATTATTGTGATTGATGATATAGGTTTTGGAGAAAAAGATGCTTTTGAAGTGAAGGTTTACCCTAACCCTTCTAATGATTTGGTATACGTAGAATTTTCAGATAAAGTAGATATTTTGAATTTAATTAGTCCTTCCGGGCAGGTAATTCAAAGTATGTTTGATCTAAACAATAAGCAGTTATTGGATTTATCGGATCTGGAAAGTGGAACATATATTATTCAATTGGTACAAGGTGAGAAGGTTGTGATCAAAAGAATAATCAAGCTGTAATTTTACTTAATGAGTTGGAACTCTTTAGCAACGTAATAAGTAGAGAAGAAATCATAATCAGAAGAAAACAAACCTGTTTTTCCACCTTGGTTTGGTTCATCACCCGGATCTACAGGCAAAGAATGTCTTCCATCAAGAATTTTATAAAAAACAAGTAATTCGTTAAGATTGTTATCGGTATAGCTGTATCGATTAATGGCAGGGTTTTCTTTAAATGAAATGATGCTATCATCTGCTATTGTATCTATGTTATGAATATAAGTCCATTGTTCTATTAATTCGTATGAGTTTTTAATATTCACGACATGATCATTTGTTCCATGAAAGATCAATATTTTTGGATATTGAGTTTCTTTTTTTATTTCTACAAGATCCCCCCATTGTTCTGGAGTTTTATCTTCGGCTGACAACATCACTTTTGTTGCTTTGACCGGGTTTGTTGCAATTCCATAAGGTGCTCCGGCAAAGATAGCCCCTGCTTTAAAAAGTTCTGGGTAGTGAACCATCACTCCTACAGAAATTGCAGCTCCAGCTGATAAACCATAAATGAAAATTTTGGAGGTATCAATAGGGAAGTGCTCAATCATATATTTGATCATCTGGTACACAGATTGGGTTTCTCCTCCTTCTTTAAAAATATCTCGTTTATAAAACCAATTAAAACAGCCAGACATATTGTTTATTCTTTGTTGTTGTGGATAGAGCATAACAAAATGGTGTTTGTCAGCTAACTCATTCCACCCTGATTGTTCTGCTATGGTTTCTGCATTTTGGTTACAACCATGTAAAACTACAACTAATGGTAATTGCTCTGTACTGTCAGCATTCTTCGGTAGATAATTATACATCTTTAAATTTCCCGGATTAGAACCGAATTTTTTTATCTGATTCAAATCAGCTGTATACCCAACCTTGAAAAAGAAAAGTAAGATAGACAGACATATTAAAGATCTAATGCTCATTAGAATAAAATTATAACTGCAATTTAATTATTTTCTGCAGGCTTCAAATAATGCTTCATGACCCAGGCAAAAAACCAGGTTGAAAAGAAAGAAAAACTGGCATAAAGAACTGCCATCAATTCCATTTTTTGGTTATCCAATAATTGGGCAGCAATAAAGATAGCCAGAGCACTATTTTGTAAACCCATTTCGACAGCAATGGTATAACTGCTTTCATGATCAATTTTCATTGATTTGGCAACATAAAACCCCATCAGCATAGTGATCAGGTTAAATATCACTAATGGAATGTAAAGATGTAAGTTATTTTTAAAAGCAACAATTTGATGTCCTTCATCTGCAAAAATAACGATCAAAAACAGGCCAATTAATAAAGCAGGCATAATATAACGCAAAGGTTGCTTTAAGTTTTCGGTGAATTGTTTAGAAGTGAATTCATTGAGTGTGATACCCAGAAGCACAGGAATAAGAACCAGCAACAGGATTTCCTGAGTGACTTTATAAGGAGAAAGGACAATACTCTCAGATTCGCCCATAAATAATTGCAAGGCGATACTTATATAGAGGGGAATGGTTAATAAAATGATAAAACTGTTGAAGGAAGTAAGAGAAACCGAAAGTGCAACACGTCCCTTTAACATATGTGTCACTAGATTAGATGAGGTTCCGCCGGGAGCAGATGCAATAATGATCATACCTACTTTGTAAACCGGATCAATTGGCCAAAAATAAATGAGTAAGAATGCAATGATCGGTAAAAGGATAAGCTGACAGACCAAGCCGGTTATAACCGCTTTGGGTTTGGTGATAACCATTTTAAAATCACTGAATTTTAAACTAGTACCAATCCCAAACATGATCAATCCAATACCAATTGGCAGTAAAATATCAGATAAACTATCCATCCATGCAAATTAGATTACAAGAATACGCAAAAAACGGCTTGAGAAAATAAGCAGAAGTGATTGAATGAACTATAAGGTCAGAAAAAAAGAAATCCTTATTGACTATTTAATCTTGTTCTAAAACAAAGAAAGCAGTTCGTCTGTTACGTTGATGGTATTCTTCAATCAGATCTTTATCACTAAGTGATTTGATATAATCCGGAGTTAGAGTGACGATATTTCCATCTTTATCCGGGACTTCAGCGGGCATGGTTTCTCCATACCCTTTGGGAACCAATCGATCCATAGGAATACCATTTTCGATCAGATAATTCACAACAGATTGGGCTCTTCTTTGAGAAAGATCCATATTATAGCTGTCACTTCCACGCATATCTGTATGTGAGCGAATTTCGATCTTTAAATTGTTATTGAGCTCCAAAAATTCAATCAATTTATCGAGGATTTTTTTTGATTTTGGACGCAAATTAGCACTGTCAAAATCGTATTCAATTCCTTCTATGGTAATTTCTCCTTCAGGAATTTTTTCTAAATAAAAGTCTTGTGTGTAGACACGAGAATCTGTGATCCCTCTGGTAAATACAATAGCTTTATCAGCAAAGTAATCTTTCTTATTTGCTCTTAAAAACAATTCCAAATCGGGAACTAATTCATGTTCGTAGTACCCATTTTCGTCAGTCTGGATCTCAAAATGATCCCATTTATAGCTAACGTCTTTGAATTCAATGCTGGCGTTTGGAATGATTTCGTCGGTAGCCATATCAAAAACATATCCCTGAATTTTGAACTCTAGTTCAGGGAGCTCAACGTTAAATATTTTGTAACAATGAGAGCATAAATCTTTAAAAGTGGAGTCACACTCGGTACAGTTACTTCGGTTAGAGGACATAAATCCAAATCTCAAATTATTGTCCACAACAAAATAAGCATCATCATTTTCAGAGTTAATAGGTAATCCCATATTTTTAGGTATGCTGAAGTTTCCGGCGCTATTGTCAAAGCTACTTTTAAAGACATCTAGCCCCCCGATTGTTTCATGACCGTCAGAACTGAAGAATAGAGTCAATGATTTTTGGTGATAAAAAGGAGTTTTTTCATCAAATTCTGAATTAACAGGCTTGCCCAGATTTTCAGCTTCTTCAATCGGTAAGCCGTTTTCATCAATTTTTATACGCCAGATGTCCAATCCTCCAAATCCTCCGGGTCGGTCAGATGAGAAATACAACCATTCACCATCCGCTGTGACATAAGGGTTAATACTCTGACAGCTATCTGTATTCACCAGAGAATCAAGTTTTTGCGATTCAAAAAATCGCATACCGATTTCTCTTGCTACATAAATATGCTTTTGCTTTCGGTTTTCATCACTCCATTTCGTGAAAAAAATAGCATTCCCGTTATTAAAGCAGCCGGAAGCTTCATGCGCTGAAGAATTTAGAGGTCGACCAAAATTTCTGGGAGCGTTCCATGTGTCAGATCCTTCGTCTCGATCTGTCCAGTAGAGATCCAACAAATAACTGGATTCTTGTTGCTCGGGATCTAGAATTATACCCCCATCTCTTGCACTGGCGAAAACCACTTTATCAGGACTATGCCAGTAAGACACACCGAAAGATGCAGTTCCCTTATTAAATACAGCAGTATCCTCAATATTTACTTTTATATCCGGATCTTCTTCTACTTTTAAGGCGTAGCTACAACCGGTCATGTCCTGTAAACTTCTTTCCAGTAATTCATCTGAAGTACCCTCTAAAGAAATAAAATGATCGTATGCTTCAAGGGCTTCTTTGTATTTCCCTTGCAACATAATGGAGTTGGCTATATAGTAGTAGTCATCCGGGTATTCTTTTGTTTTGGCAGATTCCTGAAAATAAGTTAATGCTCTTCCATAATCATGGGATTTGCGATAACACATAGCAATTTGGTGTCTGGTGTACGCCTCAATACTTACTTTCTTTGTGTCTGTGCTGTCAGTATTTTTAGAAGTCGGTTTCTTTAACTTCTGGTTGGATAAAGTCGCTTCATAGGGAAGTATCATAGTCGATAAACCTAAAGAATCATCTAATACCATATTGTAAAGCCTCAAGGCTGATGGGAAATCATTCTTTTCGTAATAAAAATCGGCTTGATACAACCATACTTTTTTTGATTGAGAATAACCTTGAAAGGCAGTTGTCAGAACCAAGCCGATCAAAAAGACTTTTTTAATAACTGCCATCATAATCGCGGACAAATTTTAACCGTTTTCTTATCTTTTTTCTGATGCATGTAAGTAAAAGAAATTTCAAAACCACCTCTGTAAGAAGATGCAATAGCTAACTTAGAAAGGTTTACGTCATAACTTACTTTGGCAATATAGTTGGCTTTTTTAGCTCCTATTGAAGCAATGAAAGCATCACGATTTCTAAAAGTAAGACCTCCCAATATGTAAAATTCACTAGGCTTAAGATAGATTCCGGCATCTACCGCAAAAGTAAGTTCGGTAAATGGTTCTTGATACATAAAAAGCACCTTTGGGATCAGGTAAAAGGTTTCTGTGATATTGATTCTGGTTCCGGCGTGTGCATAAAACCGCATGGGGAGTTTATTATTGGCGCCATACCAGGATTCGTTAGGCGTTAATAAATTAAAGGCAGAAATTCCTAAAAAGGGATTTAATCTTGTCTGCTGTTTGGCATAGTAATAAAGCAGGCCGGCGTTTAGTTCAGGAATAATAAAAGCTTGCTCATTAAATGTTTCACCACTTGCCAAACCGTTGTCAAACCCTCCTCCATTAGTCGTTGTGTATTGACTATTATAGGTATGCAGTTGGTATTCTACCCTTTTTTGTGTCAACCCACCTTGTACACCAAAGGTAATATTATGCGCCCTTCTTTTATCTAAAGAAATAGTATAGCCAATAGACCCGACACCTTGCAATGCATTGAAGTTTCCTATCCCTGCCCGGTAATTTACAATTTGCGCACCAAATCCCCATTTTTTGTAGGGCACATCAAAACTTATCAAGGCTGTATTATAGGCCTTATAGTTAACAGAACTCCATTGATTTCTGTACTGACCGTGTATTCGCCATTGTCCGTCAACCACACCTGTTAGTGCAGGGTTTAAATACATGGGTGCTGCATCATACATGGACAAATGCCAGTCTTGTGCTTTCAATCCATTTAACGAAAAACAGCAAAATAGTAATAGATATAGCTTTTTCAATCTCATTATCGCATTAATGTCACGTCTCCTTCTTCAATGAATTCATTCCCTCCCGGCATAATTACAGTATACGTCCAGGAATAGACCCCAATTGGAGCAAGTTGTCCTTCAAATGTACCATCCCAACCTTCGTGGTTGATATCAGTTGTTTCGTAAACTAATTGTCCCCAGTTATTAAATATTTTAAAGTCTACCGCATCAAAAGGTCCTCCTCGAATAAGGTAAAAGTCGTTTTCACCATCTCCATTTGGTGTGAACGCAGTAGGAAGGGCCGGCTCAAGTATAATTTGAATTAATTTTTTCGTTGTATCTGTACATCCTGCTGTATCTGAAACAGTAAGCGTTATTTCGTAAGTGCCACCGTTTGCGTAGGAGTGGACTTCATTCTGACTAAATCCGCCAATTCCGTCTCCAAAATCCCAAAACCAAGTGGTAATAGGTCCATCAGTTGACTCATCTGTAAAAAAGACATTTTCCAACGCTAAAGCAGGAACCGGACTAACAGAAAAGACAGCTGTAGGACCGGCTAATACTTGAATGTCTTGAGAAATTGTGCCTACACACCCTGAATCAGAAGTGACTTCCATTTCAACAGGATAGCTACCTGCATTTCCAAAAATAAAGGACGGATTTTGTATAGTGCTGGAGCCTGCTCCATTGTCAAAATCCCAACTGTATGATGCGATACCACCTGAGGCAATAAAAGTTTGATCTATAAATTCAACTGCTTCATTTTCGCAGGCAGATGAGTGTGAAAAAGCAGCTACCGGTACCGGATTTACAGTAATTGAACGAGATGTTGTGTCAAAACAACCATTTGAGGCACCTGCAATCAAGGTAACAATAAAATTACCGGAAGATGTATAATTGTGAATAGGGTCTGCTGCAATTGAAGTACCAGCATCACCAAAATCATATTGCCAACTGTTAATACTTCCATCTGTAGTAGTAGATTGGTCAAAGAACTCTGTATTTTCACCTAAACAAGCAGATGAGTTGGTAAATTCAGCAATAGGAGCAGCTTTGTAAGTTATAGTGATGGTGTCATCATCTGCTAAACAGCCAAAATCTGCAGAAGAAGTAAGGATAAGGTCTACAGTTCCACTACTCAAATCCAAAGTTGAGGGATAGTAAAAAGTGGTAAGCAGGTTATTATTAGGGTCAAAATATCCTGTACCTGTGGATGACCAGGAAGCACCTAAAGCAGTACCGGACAGTGTGCCGTTAAGAGCTGCCGGCTCATTGGCACAGAAATCCTGATCAATTCCAGCAAATACTTGAGGAGGTGCAACAAAAGTAAGGATCAATGAATCTTGCTCTACCGGACAAAATCCACCATTGGTTTCCAGGTAAATAGTAAGTGATCCACCAACAGTATCTGACGGAACTATATTATAGGTGGTATTAAGTGAACTGGGATCAGTAACTGACCCGCCACCTGCAACTGTCCATGTAGTAGAATAGCCTGTTGTAACTGTACCATCCAGATCAATTGTCGGGACGTTGGCACATAAAGAGTCTTCAGTGAGGATATTTACAATAGGTTTATCCAAAATACTAAGTTGTAAACTGTCGGATACAGCCAGACAATTTCCATTATTAGTGGAGGTTAATACTAAGGTGATAGATCCTGAAGCTGTATCAGCCGCACTGATCAAATAATCGTTTGCCAAATTAAATTCTGAAGGATCAAAAGCGCCTGATCCTGAAGTGGTCCACACTCCGGTAGCTGTAGGGCCACTAACTACACCATTAAGGGCCACTTCCGGGTCACTTGAACAAGTCACAATATCAGCACCTGCGACAACTGAAGGAGATTCAGTAAAATATAATATAACAGTATCCTCATCATTTGGACAAGAAAAGAAACTTCCGCTTGAAGTAAGGTATAATACAACGCTATCGTTAGCCAGATCAGTAGGAGAGGGAGTGTAGGTAGTATTCAAATCAGCTACATCATCAAATGATCCTCCAAAACCCCCCGACCAGGTAGAAGCAAGGGCATATTGAAGTGTTCCACTAATCGGAATGGCACCTACGTTATTTTTACAATAACTATCGTCAGTCCCGGCCGATACAGAAGGAGACTGAATAAACTCTACCTTCATGGTGTCATAACGGGGATCACAATTACCCGTAGATTGTAAAACAAAAGTTAAGTACCCTTGATCATAATCACTTTGAACCGGATCGTAAGTAGTTGATAAGTTAATTGGATTATTCAGCGTTCCCGTACCATCCAACACACTCCATATTCCAGTTGATGCGCCACCGCTCACACTTCCGTCTAGGTTGATAATGGATTCTGCACTACAAAGTGTTGTATCTTCTCCGGCATCTACAATTACTCTCCGCAAAAATGGAGAAATATAATGATACAAGCAACCAGTTGTTGCTCCTCCATTGATAATACCTAAAGAGAAAAAGTCACTGGAGTTGATTAATAAATTAGCTGAATTTACAGGAATATCTGTCGTATTATAAGCAATTTGAGCACCCATCCAGGCACCACCTGTTCCAGGTACCGGATTAAAATCACCGGCTTGGACTAAAGTGGGGTCGCCGTTTAAGGTAAAGTTGCCCTCTGAACCTGACGGAACAACTATATCTAACAAAAAGCTTTGATCATTTGTTCGGGTAAAACTTACTTGATCTGAACCTGCACAATTCAATGGTGGAAGTAAAGCTTTCCCCAATTCACAACCGTATCCGGACATGTGTAATAAGTATACATTTTTGTCGGCGGAAACTGATGTCAATTGTTCTGTAATACTGTATTGATAAGTGTCTCCCTGATTAATAATTTGAGTTGTAGTGGTTATTCCATTATCTATTGTAATGGTCGTGAAGTTTTCAACTGCAACTACAAATATTGATTCATCAGAACCTGCATTTAAGAATCCTTTATTGACAATGTAGTCTTTTCCAATCACATCCGTAGGTACAATTTGGTCTCCCATAAGGTCAAAGCACCCGCCACCACCAGATGGGTTTACAGAATCATCATTGACTGTTACAGAGACAGGTTTGTCCGAGACAACAATCGAGCCAGCTAAACTACTACCGGGATTACTGGTTGTCATTACCAGGTTTTCACAAGTGTAAGATTGCCCTGCCTGTGGTAGAAATACTGAATACGTTACATCAGCAGGGTGACCTCCAATTACATCACAACGGGGCGTGATGTAAATGGTGGTATTATCTTCAGTTGCTACAACAGAGAAATATTGCTTTGGTTGAGTAATATCACCATCTCCGTTTCTGTCTGAAGTTAAAAACCGATTGTCCCAGAGCGTTTGAAAGGGCGTGACAAACTCATATCCCATACCATTTTGACCTTTAAGAGAGTATGTTTCAGGGTTATTTGAGCTTCCATTATCCGGAGATGATATAAAATCATAAACAACAATAATGGGAAAATCAGATTCAATTTTAAATCCCCAATTCAATACCATATCAGCCGGTTTACTCTCAAGTGTGTTAACTAAATGAGAGACATATTTAGAAAATAGTGTATTTGCCGGAACAATAAATGTAGTGTCATATGTATGAGCAGGCTGGTATAGCCTAATAGTTGTTGCATTGGCAAAAGTTGAAAAATGAAAGGCCATTGGTTGATTCTGATCGTGATCTGGAGTCACCCATGGCGCTGCAAACCAAAAAGCTGTATCAATTTGAGCCCTTGCCTCTTGCGTCCCTGTTGCAAACCAAATACCAATTGTTAATATGATTAATTTAATACACTTCATACGCTCCTCTTTTTATTAATCATCTTTCTTTTTATTTTCTTCAAAGATACTGTTATTCAACTCTTCGTCTTGTTCATCTAAAGAAGGTTTCTTAGATGTTGTTTGAAAAGAAAGCATAATTTCATGTGTCCCTGAATTGTATGTTTTGACAGCCCCTAATGAGTAATCAAAAGCATAACCAATTGTGAGACGATTTTTTAGTTTTACACCTAGTGACACACCCACAGCATCTTCTGTTCTATAGGTTAAGCCCAACCAGTACTTTTTGTCATAAGTAGCACGCAACATGACACTACCTTGAGGAGTTAAGGGAGCTACATAATTGACCATTAAAACAGGCATTAATTCAAAATCTTTTTTCTTTTTAATAGGTTTTCCATCTTCATCTAAAGGAACTTTCTTCTTTCCGTTGACCAGCCATTTATAACCTCCTATTACCGTGTAATGTTTTGAAAGACCGTCATTGAATCCTGTAAATTCAATTGCTGCACCTAAAATGTGACGCATAGACATCATAACGAAAAATTTGTCGCTATACAGATTTAAACCTGCAGAAAGGTCGAGAGCTCCTGTAGATAATACTCCGGTACTTGATAAAACATTGTCATTGGCATCAGCCAATTGAGCGTCGTACAGCCTAATATTGTATTGTTGATACCCCGGACGGATACCCATTCCTAATCTTACTTTTTCTCCCAGTTTAACATGGTAAGCATAATTTAATAAGAACCCTGTATTAGAAACCAACCCACTTCGATCATTAACAATTGAAATACCATAGCCATGTTTTCGTTTATTCTTGATTGAGCCGTAGTAATTTCCATAGATGGTTACCGGTGCATCATCAAATCCAACCCATTGTGACCTGAAGCCAATATTTGCATAATGAACATCCTTACTCCCTGCAATAGCAGGGTTATAGTAGTAGTCGTTCATTAAAAAATTAGTAAACACGTGTTGTTGCTGTGCTTCCATTTTGAATGACAACAATACTATGACTGATATGGTGACAATTCTTTTCATTAGTTATTTCCGGATATTAAGACGAGCAAAGCTCCTTGATAAATATCTTCTTCGTTATCACTTAACTTAATAACATAGTAATAGTTTCCTTCGGGGACAAGTTCTCCGTTAAATGTTCCATCCCACGGGTCTGAATATCCAATGGATTGAAAGACGGTTTGCCCCCAACGATTAACAATTACAATTTCAGCTTCAGGGTTCACTAAATCAATAAACGCTAACTTCCAGACGTCATTTTTACCATCACCGTTGGGTGAAATGGCATTTGGGATCAATAAATTAATCTCTTCGGTTACTGTATTAATGGTCAGTGTTTTTGTTGTGCTATCTACACAACCCAATGGACCGGTTGCGAAAAGGGTGACTTCATAGTTACCATTTGCAAAATAAGTGGTTGTTGGATTTTGCTCTACAGAGGTCTCTCCATTTCCAAGTTCCCAATACCAGGATGAGGTATAATCAGAGGTATCAATAAAGGTAAACTCCGCTCCGATATTAAGTCCGCCTGATGTATTGTAAAAGAATCCGGCAACGGGGCTTGGTGGGATATTAACCACTTGAATAATTGTGTCTTTACAACTATTAGAAGTAGATACAATTTGTGTGATGGTGAAGTTTCCCTGTCCTGTAAATAATTGAGATGGATTTTGTGTGGATTGACTTCCCATTCCACCAAAATCATAAAACCAACTATTAATTGTTCCAGTACCTACAGTCGATTCGTCGGAAAAATTGATTACAACTTGTTCATTATTACAACTTGAAGTGTATGAAAAATCTGCTAACGGGAGTTCGTGAACACTTATATTTTTTACAGTTGTATCAAGACATCCAGCATCACTTTCTACAATAAGTTCAGCATTAAAATTCCCACTACTTCCATAAATATGATAGGTATCTGGTACAGAGGCAGTGTTACCATCCCCAAAATCATAGTTCCAGGATATTATATTTCCGAAACCATTCAGTGAAAAATCGGTGAAATAAGTAGTATCATTTTGACAAACTGTATTGAAATTAAAATTCGCAAATGGCGGGGTGACAAAATCAATTTGAACATCATCATTATCTGCCAGACAATTTCCATTATTGGTAGAAGTTAGCACTAAATTGATTGATCCTGAAGTAATTTCAGCGGCAGTGGGCTCATAACTTGCGTCAAGAGTTGTGTTATCAGGGCTAAAGGTTCCTGACCCTCCTGACCATACCCCTGTGTTGGTGGGGCCGCTTACAACACCTGCTAAGTCAACGGTAGCTTCATTGGTGCAGGCAAAAATATTAGAACCGGCATTTACTACCGGTGGTGCAGTAAAAACTATCGCAACACTATCCATGTCACTGGTACATGAACCGTTATTTGTACTTTGTAGATAAATGGTTATTTCTCCACCGTTAACGTCGGTAGGACTTGGCTGATAGGAGCAGTTAAGTGTTAAGTTGTCCGGGCTAAAAATACCATTTCCACTAGTTGTCCACTTTCCGGTGGTTGTCCCACCACTTACTGTTCCATTTAGGTTAAAATCCGGGTTGTTAGAACAAACATAAATGGTATCTTCAGGAATATTAACAACGGGAGCATCTGTTATGGTAATAGTCATGGTATCTGTTTCAACAATACAAGAAGCGTTGTCGGTAGAAGTAAGTACCAATTGTACACTACCTGCCGTAGTATCTGCTGAAGATGGAATATATTGAGCGTCCAACGTATCAGGGTCAGGAGAGAAGGTGCCAGAACCCAAAGTTGTCCAGGTGGCTGTAGAAGCCCCGCCACTTACATCACCATTTAGATTTACAGTAGAATTATTTGCGCAGACGATTTGATCTGCTCCTGCATTTACAATAGGGGATGGAGTTACTGTTAGTACTAATGTATCTTTCACCTCAGGACAGGGGCCGGTTGAGGTAAGGATAAGATTGATTGGGCTAATAATTGTGTCAATAGGGCTAGCATTATAAATATTGATCAGTGAGTCTGTGCTGTATTCAAAAGATCCAAATCCGGTACCGCTCCAGTTTCCTGTAACATCTCCTCCTCCTACAATACCATTAAGGCTAAAAGGAACATTTTCACATACAGTAGCATCCAGTCCGGCATCCACAAAAGGGTATGAGCTGAATTCAGAAACATAAGCATAGGCCGCTCCCTGCCCGTCTTCACCGCTTAATACAGCCATACTAAATACGTCCTCTGAATTGGAGACAATATTATAGCTACCCACTGGTACATCTGTAGTATTGAAATAGAAAACACCCGTTACAAATTCACCACCTGTACCCGGAACTACGGTAAATCCAGCTGCTGTAATCAGGGTAGAGCTTCCATTTAAGGTGAATTGATCTTCAAAACCTGCCCGTATGTGCAAAAGAATTCCGATAGAATCTGTTGTAGCCCGCGTAAAAGTTTGATCGTATTTACCGGCACAAAAGGCATTGGGTAATTGAGCTCCGGCTAAATTACAACCGTAGCCTGATGCATGCCATAAATAAACCGGTTTGGAAGTGTGCACGTAGTTATAAGTGTCATTTAAATCGTACTCATAAGTCTCACTCCAGTTGATTAATGTATTGGTAGTGGATAAATTTTCAATAGTTATGGAAGTAGAATTTTGTGTAGCAAGAATGAAAATTTTGTCATCCGAAGAATTGCCTCTGTGAATCACAAAATCGGTTCCTAAATATTCAGTAGGGGTAATTTGATCTCCCATAGAAGAGGTACAACCTCCGTGACTTAAAGCTCCTGAAAAAAGTGTTACCGATACAGGCTTATCAGAAGCGATAATAGATCCTGACAAGGAAGTAGTTGAGCTTACATCCGTGTCACGACCACTGTAGGTTTCTCCTTCATTCAAAACGACATTATAGGTAGTACCCTCTAAATGTCCTGTAATATCTGTTCTTGGAGTAATAGCAATAGTGGTGTTGTCTTGAGAAGCGACAATCTCAAAAGAGGAATAAGTAGAGGGAGAAATAACAGCATTATCCCACTCTTTTTGAAAAGGAGTATAAAAGTTCATACCCAAAGCTTTGTTTCCTTTTAAAGAAAATATTTCTTTATTTGTTGCGCTAGAAAGTTCATAATAAGCTGAAATAATTGCAGTAGATTCAATCTTTAATCCTGTATTTGCTACAACATCTGCTCCCGGACTTTCAATATCTGCCAGAAATGCTGAGAGGTCTACATTTGAAACTGAATTCGCAGCAATTGGGACAGTTATAGGTGTGAAGCCCCCATTGGCGGGTTGGCTGATGGTGACCGTTGCTGCCTGATCATATGTCATTAAACGTAGATGAACGGGGTTATCACCTACCGCTGAAGATATGTCCGGTGCGGCGAACCAAAAAATAGTATCTTGTTGTGCGACGGAAGAAAAAGTAAAACAGCCAAACAAGATCAATAAGATCGCTCTCAACTTATAAAAAAAATGGCGTGTAAGCATGTAAGAATAGCTATTCATTTCGTAGTCCAACGGTAATTTCTTTTAATAATATTCGCAAATTTACATCAATCGAATGAAATATGATCGATTAATGTCAGGAATTTAACGATAACCCTTCTAAATACCTATACGAAAATAATTACTGAAAGGTTGATTAAAAAAAAATATTTATAAAGTAAAGCAGATTATTCTAAGTTTTTTTCAAATAATTCAAGGATTCTTCGGTATTCATCTGCCCATGCTGAAGTTTCTTTAAATCCATGTTTTTCAATAGGATATCCGATTAAATCCCATTCTCTTTTCCCCAATTCTATAAACCGCTGGCTCAATCTGACTACATCTTGATACTGTACATTGTCATCTTCAATTCCATGTAACATGAGCAGACGGTCACTCAGATTTTCTGCAAAATAAATAGGAGAACTTTTTTCAAATGCTTCGGGGTCGGTAGCAGGGGTATTTAAGATATTAGAGGTGTATTCATGATTGTAATGTGCCCAGTCTGCTACTGATCGCAAAGCTGCACCGCATTTGAATTTACCGGGTTCTTTCAACAAGGCCATAAGTGTAATAAAGCCACCGTATGATCCACCATAAATGCCAATTCTGGATGAATCAATACCCAGTTCATGAATCAGATAGTTCCTACCATCCAAATGGTCGCTTAAATCTTTGCCTCCCATATTTCGATAAATAGCAGTTCTGAAATCTCTACCATATCCTTTGCTTGCCCGATAATCAATGTCTAAAACCGTGTAACCTTTATCTGCCAAAAGGTTGTTGAACATATACTCACGGTAATATCCGCTCCACCAATTATGGGCGTTTTGCAAGTAACCGGCTCCGTGAACAAATAAAATGGCAGCCTTATTATTGATTGAATCTTCCGGCTGATAAAGTCTTGCATAAATCGTAGTACTGTCTTTTGCTTTATAGGTGATGATTTTTGGGTCTCTCCAGGGATATTCTCGAAATTCTTTTCGTGTGGATTCCGTAATCTGTTGCATTTCCGCCCCCTTTTTAAGAGGAGAAAGGTATATTTCCCAGGGTTTGTTTTTGTAAGAATACCGAATCGCTAATTGTTGCTCATTGGGAGAGGTGAATACTTCATGATTTCCCTCTGTAGTTAAAATGGGGATTAAATTTTTCTGTTGAATATCCAATTGGTAAAAATCTCGATTACCGGGATGTGTCTTGTTAGCGGTAATGAAAAAGGTACGTTTATCTTTTGATAATTCGGCTTGGTGGATTTCAAATGCACCCGAAGTTAACGCATCACATTTATTGCTTTTCAAATCATAGCGATATAATTGTGAATAGCCTGTTTTCTCTGATTGAAAGTAAATTTCATTGGCATTTAGCCATCCACAATTTCCGGACACCATATTCCATCCACTAATTCCGGGGCCGCCTATCCAGGCTTCGTCATGCTGATGATCTATTTCTGTCAAAACACCATTGGTGTCAATTATTGTGATCCATCTATCCTTATTGTCATAAGATTTAATTTCCACCAAAAAATAGGTCCCGGAGGGATCCATGCCATGTGAGTGATAAATACATTTTTTAGGAGAATCATATTCTTCGGATGCTTCTTTATTATAGAGGCGTAAATATGCTGGCTTTTTTGTCACACTGCTCAAGGAAGAAATATCAAGTTGTATGCTTGTGTCTGCATTTGATTGATAAAGATAAAGCCAGTGTGATGGATCTTCTTTCCCTACTTTTGGACGCGCTTTTTGATGCTGAGCGTATCCGTCTTTTGTTACATAACTCATATAATGAGTAGGCTCATGTTGTGGATATGTGCTGGATTCAAATAAGATGGTACGAAGTGACTGATTTGATTCAATCCAGCTGATGGTTTCTCCCTTTTCGTAAGAAATAACCGGATATTCAACTTGAGTTTTTTTGGGAGCAGGTTTGTTGAAGTATTGAAAAAGTTCTTTCTGTTGAGCAGTGAGAAAATGATCATCTTGCTGAGAATGCTGCTTATTTTTAAAAGTAAAACTTATCAAAAAAGAACTTTTTTCAGGTTTTAGCGTGTAAAATTGATCACCTAAACGAAGCAAAACATCCCCCGATTCAAATATTTTTTCTACTCCATAAGCAGTATGAAATGAAAAAAGAGGACGGATTCCTGATTTTTCCCATTTACACAACACCCCGGATTCATTCTTAAAATAAATGTGTGTTCCTGAAGGATCTTTTAAAAATCCATTTACAGGAAGTTCACTGATTTGCTGTTCATTTAATGCGCTGTACTTTTTGTCGTCAAGCCGGTATTCAAAATAGCTGGACTCTCTATTGTTGTCATGATCCCACTGAAAGAAAAATGATTTACCGTCCGGCGCCCAGGAGATCGCATCAGGCTGCGGACCAATAAATTCGTTGCCTGACATAATATCTGACAACTTTAAACTTGATTTACCGCTTTGAGAATGGGAGAAAGAAAGGTGTAGAACGAACAGAATTAAAGTCAAAAATCGTGTGCTCATAAAGAAAATAAAGTGATCCGAATAATGATGCTGTAAAAAGAGTGAAAAAAAGTGTAAAAATTATGCGCGCATAAGAAAAGATTTATATCTTTGTACTAAGATAGCATTTTGAAATGAATAAAGAACAACTTTTTGAATTCTATGTACGCAATAATTGGTACAAAATCTCTCGTTATTACAATCAGGTAGCGGCGAAAGATAATATGTCTTTTTCCTGGGGATTTATATTGTTAAACGTAGAAAAAGAAGGCACTCCAAGTACTTCTTTGGGGCCAAAAATGGGAATGGAGCCCACCAGTTTATCGCGGACGCTAAAAAATATGGAAGAAAGAGGATTGATCTTTCGAAGGATGGACAAAGCAGATAAGCGAAAGTCACTGGTGTTTTTAACAGAAGAAGGCGTGGAAAAAAGAAGGTTGGCGAGAGAGGTGGTGTTGGAATTTAACCAAAAATTATACGATAAATTACCAAAAACGAAAATAAAAGCTTTTTTTGAGGTATCATTGAAAATAGATGAATACCTGAATGAATTATTGGAAGAAAAGCGATAAATAAATACTACAACTGTAGTATCTTAACAAAAAAACAGAAATAGCAAATGAAAAGAAACATTAGAAAAGTTGCCGTTTTGGGATCCGGAATTATGGGATCGGGAATAGCATGTCATTTAGCAAATATTGGCTGTGAAGTACTTTTATTGGATATGGTTCCAAGAGAACTGAACGATAAAGAGAAAGCAAAAGGACTTACTTTATCGGATCAATTGGTGAGAAACCGATTAGTGAATGATTATTTAACCGCAGCTTTAAAATCTAATCCTTCGCCGATATATAAAAAAGAATTTGCAACGCGAATCAAAACCGGAAATTTTGATGATGATTTTCAAGAAGTCAAAAACTGTGACTGGATCATTGAGGTGGTGGTAGAACGCTTAGATATTAAGCAGAAAATCTTTGAAAAGGTAGATGAGTACCGGGCAAAGGGTACTTTGGTTTCCTCTAATACATCCGGCATTCCTATTCACATGATGCTGAAAGGAAGAAGCGAGAACTTTCAAAAACATTTTTGTGGCACCCATTTTTTTAATCCTCCAAGATATTTGCGCTTATTAGAAGTGATTCCTACTTCAAAAACAGCACCGGAAGTAGTAGATTTCTTTATGAACTACGGTTCCCGTTTTTTAGGTAAAAAAACCGTGCTGTGTAAAGATACGCCGGCATTTATTGCCAATCGGGTAGGGGTGTATTCCATCCTATCTTTATTTCACACAGTAAAAGAAATGGACCTGACCGTAGAAGAAGTGGATAAGCTGACCGGACCTATTTTAGGTAGACCAAAATCTGCCACTTTTAGAACCTGTGATGTAGTAGGGCTAGACACCTTGGTGCATGTAGCTAATGGGTTGGTGGAGAATTGTCCGGATGATGAAGAAAGAGATCAGTTTAAATTGCCCGATTACGTAGCCGAAATGGTAGAAAAAAAGTGGCTGGGATCTAAAACCGGGCAAGGGTTTTATAAAAAAGTGAAAAAAGACGGGAAATCAGAGATTCTGACATTGGATTTGGATAAAATGGAATATCGGGAAAGTCAAAAGGCAAGTTTCCCGATCATGGCACAAACCAAAGGGGTGGAAGATCTCAACGAACGAACAAAAATGTTATTCTTTGCCAAGGATAAAGCGGGTGAATTCTACCGCAAAACTTTTTCCGGTTTGTTTGCTTACTGTTCCAATCGCATTCCTGAAATTTCAGATGAACTGTATAAGGTGGATGATGCTTTAAAAGCAGGATTTGGATGGGAAATGGGGCCTTTTGAAACCTGGAACCTGATAGGAGTTGAAAAAGGAATAGCCGTGATGAAAGAACACGGTAAAGAACCGGCAGATTGGGTGAAAAAGATGGTCAGTTCTGGTGTTACCTCTTTTTACCAGATCGAAAATGGAGTGAAGAAGTTTTACGATCAGAATTCCGGAAAATATGAAGTGATTCCGGGAACAGAAGACTTGCTATTCCTCGATCATCTCAGGGATTCGAAAACGGTTTGGGAAAATCAGGACTGCCATTTGGTAGATTTAGGAGATGGAATTTTGAATTTAGAGTTTCACACCAAAATGAATACCATTGGAGGTGGTGTTTTACAAGGTATTCAAAAAGGAATTGATTTGGCAGAAACCGAATACAACGGTCTGGTTATTTCTAATACGGGACAAAATTTTTCTGCCGGAGCAAATGTGGGATTGATTTTCATGATGGCAGTAGAGCAGGAATATGATGAACTGAATTTTGCCATCAAACAATTTCAGGACACCATGATGCGGATTCGTCATTCAGCTTGCCCCGTAGTGGTGGCTCCTCACAATATGGCGTTGGGAGGGGGCTGTGAAATGTCAATGCATGCCGATAAAGTAGTGGCTCACGCTGAATTATATATGGGCTTGGTTGAATTTGGAGTGGGGCTTATTCCGGGTGGTGGTGGCACCAAAGAATTTGCCAAGAGATTATCTGAAGAACTTAGAGAAGGTGATGTAAGGGTGAATCGATTTCGGGAGAAATTTTTGACCATTGGACAGGCACAGGTCGCTACTTCTGCTTATGAAGCTTTTGATTTGGGTTATCTCAGAGAAGGAATAGATGAGGTAGTGATAGATAGAGATTATCAGTTAACACGAGCAAAAGAAGCTTGTTTAGCACTTTACAATGCAGGTTATACACAACCGGTTAAAGAGCGAAACATTACCGTGCTGGGTAAAGAAGCCCTTGGTTTAGTATATGTTGGTGCCGATTCAATGGAGCACGGAAAATATATTTCTGAACATGATGCATATATTTCTGAACAGTTGGGGTTTGTTTTAGCCGGAGGAGATCTTTCTGAGTTGACTAAAGTAGATGAACAATATCTGCTGGATTTAGAACGGAAAGCTTTTTTGCATTTATGTACTAAAAAGAAAACATTGGAACGCATTCAATCAATTGTAACAAAAGGGAAGGTGTTGAGGAATTAAAAAGAATCAAGATTATTAGAGCCAAGAGCCAAGGGCCAAGATTGCCAGATGCAAGATGTGTGGTAGGTTGAGGATAAATTATAAAAGAGAATAAAATTAAACGTAAAATATAAATAACCGAGTTTGGGACGGAGGGGTGATTAAAAACCAATATGATTATGCATAATTTCAAGAACCTTAATGTATGGAAAAGATCAGTTGATTTAGCTGTAAATATAATTGGAGAGACTAAGAAATTTCCGGTAGAATACAGATACGATCTTTCCTCACAATTAAACAGATGTGGGATTTCGATTCCGTCAAACATAGCTGAGGGAACATCCAGGAGAACAAAAAAGGATTTTTCAAGGTTTCTTGACATTGCTCTGGGTTCTGCCTTTGAAATGGAAGCACAATTGGTAATCGCAAATAGGGTTGGGATATTAGAAAATAATAAAGCGAAAGAACTAACATCCGAGGTGATGGAGATTCAGAAAATGATAGTTGGATTTAAGTCTACGATAAAGGCATAATCAGGAGTCTAAGAATTTTGAATTTAACAACCTTGGCTCTTGAATCTAATAGTCTTGGCTCTTGAATCTAACAATCTTGGCTCTAAATAAAAACATTAACATGAAAACAGCATACATAGTAAAAGCTTACAGAACAGCAGTTGGAAAAGCAAATAAAGGCGGGTTCCGGTTCACGCGGCCGGATGATTTAGCGGCAGATGTCATTAAACATATTTTAAGCGAAGTCCCCAATCTGGAACACGATCAAATTGATGATATCATTGTTGGTAACGCCATGCCTGAGGCTGAACAAGGACTCAACGTCGGACGTTTTATTTCATTGATGAGCTTAAACACAAATAAAGTTCCCGGAATGACAGTAAATCGCTATTGTTCATCAGGATTAGAGACCATGGCCATTGCAAAAGCAAAGATTGAGGCCGGTTTGGCTGATGTGATTATCGCAGGTGGTACAGAGTCCATGTCGGCAATTGCAATGGGAGGATGGAGAGTTGTGCCCAACGCAAAAATTTCTAAAGAACATGCCGATTGGTACTGGGGAATGGGAAATACCGCAGAAGCTGTGGCAGAAAAATATAAAGTATCCAGAGATGATCAGGATGAATTTGCTTACCATTCACACAGAAAAGCTTTGGCTGCACAAAAAGAGGGACGATTTGATGACGATATTGTTCCGATTGAAGTGCCTGAGGTGTATCTGGATGAAAACGGAAAAAAAGCAGAGCGGGTCAATGTGGTGAAAGCAGATGAAGGACCGAGAGCCGGTACAAGTGTTGAAGCATTGTCCGGTTTGAAACCTGTATTTATGCAGGGAGGAACCGTTACTGCAGGAAATGCATCTCAAATGTCTGATGGCGCAGCTTTTTGTTTAATGATGTCAGAAGAAATGGTAAAAAAGTTAAACCTTGAGCCCATTGCCCGATTGATTTCTTACAAAGTGGTGGGTGTGCCCCCACGGATTATGGGAATTGGTCCTGTAGATGCTATTCCGGGAGCCATTGAAATGGCCGGCTTAAAACAAAATGACATCTCACTGGTTGAATTAAATGAAGCCTTTGCTTCGCAATCATTAGCTGTGATCAGAGAAACCGGATTAAACCCCGATATCGTAAATGTGAATGGGGGAGCAATTGCTTTAGGGCATCCGCTAGGATGTACCGGTGCAAAACTATCCGTTCAGATAATAAATGAGTTAAAAAGAAGAAAACAAAAATACGGTGTTGTAACCATGTGTATAGGAACCGGACAAGGAGCAGCAGGTGTATTGGAAATACTATAAACAAAAAAAATCTATTAAAAATGGCAGATAAAAAACCAATTAAAGGAGGCGAATTTCTGATCAGAACATCAGAAGCCAGTGAAATTTTCACAGTTGAAGAATTCAATGAAGAACAACGCATGATTGCACAAACTTGTTTGGATTTTATCCGACAAGAAATTGAACCGAACCTTGATCGAATTGATGAAATGGAAGAAGGATTGATGCCTTCGCTATTGAATAAAGCAGGAGAATTAGGTATGTTGGGAATGTCTGTCCCTGAAGATTTGGGCGGAATGGGAGTTGATTTTCCCACTTCTCTGATTGCCACAGAATATTTAGGCCGCGGAAATTCTTTCTCTGTTGCTTATGGTGCGCATACCGGAATCGGAACTTTGCCGATTTTGTATTACGGAAATGAAGATCAAAAGAAAAAATACATTCCAAAATTAGCAAGTGGAGAATGGAAAGCGGCTTATTGTTTAACAGAGCCGGGTTCAGGATCAGATGCCAATTCAGGAAAAACAAAAGCCGTATTATCAGACGATAAATCCCATTATCTCATGAACGGTCAAAAAATGTGGATCACCAATGGTGGATTTGCAGACGTATTTACTGTTTTCGCGAAGATAGGAGATGATGAAAATCTGACGGGATTTATTGTAGATGCCAAGTCTGAAGGGATATCTTTAAATCCGGAAGAAAAGAAAATGGGTATTAAAGGCTCATCTACCCGACAGGTATTTTTCAATAATGTAAAAGTACCGGCTGAAAATTTATTGGGAGAACGTCAGGGTGGATTTAAAATCGCCTTGAATATTCTCAATATTGGAAGAATTAAATTAGCTGCCGGTGTGTTGGGTGGCGCAAAAGAAACAATTAATTATTCTGTTAGATATGCAAATGAGCGAGAGCAATTTGGGCGCTCTATTTCTAAATACGGTGCGATACGTCATAAATTAGCGGAGCAGGTGATCAAGACTTTTGTGCTGGAATCGGCTACTTACAGATGTGGAGCAAATATTGAGGATAGTATAAACAATCTGATTGAAGAGGGGATGGATAAGCACAAAGCCACCTTAAAAGGAATTGAACAATTTGCAGCGGAATGCGCCATACTAAAAGTAGTGGGATCAGAAACCTTAGACTATGTTGTGGATGAAGGTGTACAGATTCATGGAGGAATGGGATACTCTGCAGAATCAGCCGTGGAAAGAGCTTATCGGGATTCCAGAATTAATCGAATTTTTGAAGGAACCAACGAAATCAACCGCATGTTAACCGTGGATATGATCCTCAAAAAAGCCATGAAAGGTGAACTGGATCTGATGGGGCCTGCACAGGCTGTAGCCAATGATTTGATGAGTATTCCGGATTTTGAAGAGCCTTCAGATCAATTGTTTGCCGAAGAAAAAAAATACATTGAAAACTTTAAGAAAGCCGTCTTAATGGTAGCCGGAACTGCTGCGCAGAAGTTAATGATGGAGTTGGCTAAAGAACAGGAGATCTTACTGAATATAGCCGATATGGTGAATCAGGTTTATTTGGCCGAATCAGTCTTATTACGGGTTGAAAAAATGGTGGAATCAAAAGGAGAGAAAGAAACTGAAGTATATATAGCCATTGCGAAAACCTATATTTTTGACGCCGCCGATAAAATTAATAAATCCGGTAAAGACGCCTTGATGGCATTTGTAGAAGGAGACGATATGCGTATGATGATGATGGGCTTGAAACGCTTTACAAAAGTGGCACCTTACAATACGAAAAATGCAAGACAGCTGATCGCTCAAAAACTAATAGATAAAAACGAATACTGTTTTTCAGACGCTATTAATAACTAAGAAACAAAAAATCCTGACACTTTGGTTTCAGGATTTTTTTTGTGGTATAAATGGCTTTTTTTAATGGGTAAATGAAGGTATCGTTCCCCGAGATATATGTTTAAACATTTATCAATTTTTCTTTTGATTCATTCTAAATTATAGCTAATATTGAGTATGCCAAACCTCCCGAAAACAATTGATACTTCAGCATGGGTAGATGAATACTCTGATATGCTTTATAATTATGCATTTACACGGGTAAGCGACCATGAAATGGCAAAAGATCTGGTGCAAGACACTTTTGTTTCAGCTTTAAAGGCACTGGATAATTTTCAGGGAAAAAGCACGATAAAAACCTGGTTGTTTTCCATTTTGAAGCGTAAGATCATTGATCATTGGAGAAAACAAGATGTTCGAAAAACAAAACCCATGTCAGCTTCTGCCACTGAAAATGAATCCGGTGAAGAGCGGATACTGCAACGTCAAAATGCTCCCTCAATATCAGAAATAGAAGTGGATTATGAGAACAAGGAACTGGGAGAGGTCATTATGACTTGTATTCGGGATCTCCCTGAAAAGTGGCGCGGAATTGTCATTGATAAACTGGTGGATCACAAGGAAAGTGAAGAGGTGTGTAAGGAGCATGATATCACTCCGTCAAATTTATGGGTGATCATTCACAGAGCAAAAATTCAATTGCGTGAATGTCTTACCGCTAAATGGGTAAATTCATGATGATAGATTGCGAGAAAGCTGCCAAAATAATTGATCAAAAAGACGCTGCTGAAAAAGTGGGTTGGTGGAGCAGAAGAAAACTGCGCTTTCACCTTGTTTTGTGCAAAATGTGTAAAAACTATAAAAAAGACAGTGCCGTACTGAGTAAAATTATTCGCATGATGGGAAAACATTCAAACCATTGCCTGACTGAGCAAGAAAAGGCAGAAATGAAAAATAACTTACTTCAGAAGTAATCTTTTTTATTTTACCAGATTAATTCCTGTAAAATTTTGCGGACTGATTTGTTTCAACTCTTCCTTAATCGTCTCAGAAATGTTTAGCGAATCTATAAATTCACGGATACTTTCTTTGGTGATGGCAGCATTTGTTCGGGTCAGATTTTTTAAAGCCTCATAAGGTTTTGGATATCCCTCTCTTCTCAAAATGGTTTGTATCGCCTCTGCAACTACTGCCCAATTTCTTTCCAGATCATCATTTAGTTTCGCTTCATTCAACAGCAATTTATCGAGCCCTTTAAGTGTAGATTGAAAGGCGATCAAGGTGTGGGCGATCGGCATCCCTACATTTCTCAGTACGGTTGAATCGGTTAAATCTCTTTGTAATCGGGAGATAGGCAGTTTGGCAGATAAATGCTCAAAAAGTGCATTCGCAACCCCTAAATTCCCTTCTGAATTTTCAAAATCTATCGGATTAACCTTGTGTGGCATGGCAGAAGATCCGATTTCACCTTCTTTTATTTTTTGCTTGAAATAATCCATGGAAATATAGATCCATAAATCGCGATTCAGATCGATAATGATGGAGTTGATACGTTTTAAGGCATCAAACAAGGCGGCAGCATTATCATAATGTTCAATCTGCGTGGTGGTTTGACTGCGCTCAATCTTTAACTGATCGTTGACAAATTTATTGGAAAATGCAACCCAATCAATATGTGGGTACGCTACATAGTGTGCATTCATATTCCCGGTTGCCCCACCAAATTTTGCTGAAAAGGGAATTGCCAGTAATTGCTGTTTCTGCACATCTAATCGTTCTACAAAAACAAAAAACTCTTTCCCCAGGCGTGTGGGAGAAGCAGGTTGTCCGTGTGTGCGAGCCAACATAGGAATATCTTTCCACTTTTGAGCCAGCTCATTCAATGTCAGTATCAAATCATCCAAAATCGGCACATACTCATTGTATACGGCATCCTTCAATGAAAGTGGGATAGCTGTATTGTTGATGTCCTGAGAGGTCAATCCGAAATGAATAAATTCTTCATATTTACTCAAGCCTAAATCGGCGAGTTTTTCTTTGATGAAATATTCAACTGCTTTGACGTCATGATTGGTTGTTTGTTCAGTCTTTTTAATCGTCTCAGCATCACTCTCATTAAATTTTTCGTAAATCTTTCTCAGATCTTTTGCTTTTTCTGAAGGAAAATCTGCCAAACCTTTGATGTCTTCTTGTGTAAGTGCAATGAAATACTCAATCTCTACCAATACGCGGTACTTAATTAATGCATATTCTGAGAAATAATCGGCAAGGTTTTCAATTTTAGATCGGTACCTCCCGTCGATAGGAGAAATAGCAGTTAAGGAATTCATGGTGTGAAATTTTCTGTGCTTTGCTTAGCGGTTATAGCAATAAAAAGTAAAAGCGCAAAGATAGTGAAAACCGATCTATTTAAAAATGGAGAGAACTTATGTATGCTTCAGTGACTTGGAACGTGAAAAGATTCGCGCACCAGCGTCAATATTCTTTGCGCGGCAGGCGGTGTCTAAAAACAATTTAGTCCCACTCATTTCTTAATTCTTTCTGGATTTGTAGCGGATCTCTTTTGAGTTTTATTTTTCCGCTATATTTTCTTACATCTACTCCTTTAACGGTTTTTTCCCTGAGTTTTTTCAACAAGCTCAATAAACTCTTTTTACTGGCTCCGTGTTTGATTGTCATTACCATATGCCTGCTTTTTTGATGCCATAAAGTTACGGTATTTTAACGAATAAGGCCGGTAACCGGATATAAAACCTATTTTGTATTGGATGATACATAAGTGTAATTGATCCCGAGACCGTTATAGAGGCGTTTGGGTAAACGATTACACTTTACGGTAGTGAAAAGATTCGCGCACCAGCGTCAATATTTTTCGTGCGGCAGGCGGGGAAGCTTACAACAAAACAGCGGTAGATGTTAAGAAAACTACTCGTCCATCATTTCCTGGATAATTTTCTCAACGGTAAATCCTTCTGCTTCTGCTTTATAATTGCGAACGATCCGGTGTCTTAATATAGGAAAAGCCACTGCCTTGACATCTTCAATATCCGGAGAATATTTTCCGTTGACAGCGGCATGACATTTTGCTCCGATAATGAGGTATTGAGAAGCTCTGGGACCGGCACCCCAATCCAAATATTTTTCAGTAAGCGGATGGGTTAGTCCTCCTGTTTTTCTCGTTTTCCCTACCAATTTTACCGCATATTCGTATACTGCTTCAGGCACAGGAATTCTTCTGATCAGATTTTGAAAGTAAATGATCTCTTCAGCAGTTAAAATGGGACGAAGCTCTACCTGAACATTAGAAGTGGTATTTTTTACAATATTGATCTCCTCTTCATAAGAAGGATAATCCACCCAAATATTAAACATGAAACGGTCTAATTGTGCCTCGGGTAAAGGGTAGGTTCCTTCTTGTTCAATCGGATTTTGGGTCGCTAATACAAAAAAGGGTTTTTGCAACTCATACTTGGTTCCGGCTGCGGTTACATTTTTTTCTTGCATGGCCTCCAGCAAAGCGGCCTGTGTTTTAGGAGGTGTTCTATTGATTTCATCTGCCAATACAATATTTGCAAAAATTGGGCCTTTAATAAACTTGAAGTTTCTCGAATCATCTAAAATTTCTGAACCAACAATATCTGAAGGCATAAGGTCAGGAGTAAACTGAATTCGTTTAAATGAAAGACCTAATGAATCAGAGATGGTTTGTATTAAAAGGGTTTTTGCCAAACCGGGAACCCCTACCAGCAAGCTATGGCCATTTGAAAAAATAGACATCATGACCTGTTGCACCACTTCTTCCTGACCGACAATTATTTTGTGTATTTCCTGATTGAGTTCGTTGTATTTTTTGACGAGTAAATCTACTCCTTCTTTATCTGATAATTGTTCCATAATTGTTAATAGGCCTTTAAAAGTACGAATATAGTTTAAGAACTAGAACTTAAACAACATCTAAATTATTGTTCGATTTTGCTTTTGCTTTTTTTCCCGCCAATGAAAATCCAAAAACTGCTCCGACAATACCTCCGATAATATGTGTAGAATGAGAAATATTATCTGATTCAAAAGTTCCCATAATTTCTTTACCGAGATAAATGAGGGCGATCAGAATAAAGGTCAGAGGAATTTCTTTATTCTTGAAGTTAACCAAAGAAGCCAATAAAATCAACATAAAAACAATTCCGCTTGCCCCCAATAATGCTACATCAAAAAACAAAACATGGATCAGGCCGGTAACCAGAGAGCAGGTGAAAAGCATAATCACCAAATTTTTTCCGCCGTATTTTTCTTCAACTATCGGGCCGAGGAGCAGCAAAAACGCAAGATTCCCAATAAGGTGTTCACTACTGGCGTGGCCCAGCGAATGCGTAAAAAATTTGAAATACCAACTGACGCTACTAAAATTCCATTCCGGTTGAAGAGTGAAAAGATTTTCAGCAATATTAACCGAGGTGAGTAAGTAGACAATGGCACATAAAAAAGAAAAAGTCAAGATTACCGGAGAATTAAAAGATACTTTCATGTGTAATGTTAATTTTGTCCATTAAATTGGTGAAGTGTAATGATGGATAAGTGATTTGGTCTTTATCCTCAACTCATCATTGAAATACATTTGATATTCCTATTTTTGAAATATGATCACCAAATATAAGGCTTCTATGTCCGCATTTCACCGATTGAGTTTAATTTTCTTTTTATTTTTATTCGCTTCATCCCTGCAGGCGCAGATTATAAGTGGAGAAATGAATTCAGAAGAGGAAAAGAAAGAGAAGAAGAAAAAAGAGAAAAAACCAAAGCAAGAAGTAAAGCGCGATAGCCTGTCCGGAACCACCTATTATTTAACCGGCATGGTAAACTACGGATATCGCAGCTTTGTAGACAATAGTGTTTACGGTTCTTATGCAGATTGGAACGATCAAAAAGCCGATTATTCAGGAGGGGGTACAATTGGTGTTTTTTTGCCATTAACGGGTAGTTTTTCTTTGGATTTGGGCTTTACTTATTTCGGACATAAGGAAAAGTATAATTTTGATGATCCGGATTCGGATTCTACTTATTATTTCAGCAATACTTATATGCAAATAGGGATGCCTGTGAAATTGCGCTATACCTATGGGGATAAATTTCAGTTATTTGCTTTTGTGGGACTTACACCGGTCAATATTTTGAATGTGCGTTTCAATGAGCTATTCACAAGAATGGATGGGACAGTGGTAGAAAGGGAAACCGAATTGGTGAAAGAAAAATTGTCGATTTTTAATTTAATGGGTACTGCAGGTGTTGGCCTTTCTTATAATTTTGACTGGATAGGGATTACCCTTTATCCTGAATACAGACACCACTTGTTGAATACCTATGATCCGCAAAAGCCGTTAACGCACAGAATGTACGGTTTGGCGATCAATGCAGGAATTACTTTGCGGTTTTAGCGGGTAAATGAATTAATGGTATGGGGTAGTTCTTTAATTACATCTGAAGCTGTCCAGCCGTATTCTCCCAGGTTTACATATATTCGATCTGCGGCATAGCCATGTAAGAATGTACCATAGATCACGGCTTGTTCTGCTGTATATCCCTGTGCTAAAAGTGAACCGATAATCCCGCTCAGTGCATCCCCCATACCGGCAGTTCCCATGCCGGGGTTTCCTGAACTGTTGATGTGAATTTTTCCTTCAGGAGTTGTCAGTTTAGAATAGGCTCCTTTTTGAAGAAGATACACCTTGTGGCGTTTTGAAAAAGCAAGTTGTGCTTCAAGGAGTTCTTCTTCTGATTCAAAATCACCGATCAATCGCTTCAATTCACCAACATGGGGCGTTAGAATAGCATTGGCTGGCAGAAGATCTAATAATTTTTGATCAGTAGCGATCAGGTTGATGGCATCTGCATCTATAAGCATAGGTTTGCCGGATTTCATGCTTTCTTGAAGAATAGATGTTGACAGTTCACTTTGTCCCAGTCCCGGACCAATGGCAATGGCATCTACTTTTTCAGGGATATTAAATGCTGCGGAGTCCCTCCAGATAGCTTCCGGTAAAGCAACGTTTAAAGCCAACCGGCTTTTTTCTCCCGAAGTAGTAAAGAGATAACCACATCCTGACTTCATGGCAGCCGTTGAAGCAATAATAGCGGCTCCGCTCATGTCTTCAAATCCACCAATCAGATGAAGCACGCCATTGCGATTTTTATGATCAAATCTGTCTCTTTTTTTGATAGAGATGTCTGCGGCAGTGATGTATTTGGCAATTGGGTCATCCTGAAAATCCGGATGTAGGCCAATATCCAGAATTCTGACATGACCTACGTAAGGCGCATAAGACGAGAAGAAAAATGGCATTTTTGGTGCCATAAAAGTAAGGGTTTGTGCAGCTTTGAAAACGTGAGGGAAAGAAGTATTTTTATGATTATCTTTTGCCATTAATCCTGAAGGGATATCAATCGCAATCTTTTGAGCTTCCAGGCGGTTCATTTCATCAATCACCTGAGCAATCCATCCCGATACCGGGCGGTTTAAGCCCGAACCAAATACGGCATCAATGATCAAATCATCAGAGGATTGAAAAGTATGATTTTTTTCAGAAAGTTCTCTGATGGGTATGGTTTTGGGGAGCTTTTTTCGATTGGTTTTAAAATCAGCTGAGTCAGCACCAAATCGGAGCAGATAAACGGACACCGATTTTTTTTGCTGATGTAGCAGGCGAGCAATGACCAAACCATCACCACCGTTATTTCCGGGGCCGCAGAAAATAGATACGGACTGAAAAGCGGTACTCCCTAAGATAACCTTAGTGGCTAAAGTGGCAGCCCTTTCCATCAGGTCAATAGAGGCAATGGGTTCATGAGAAATGGTGTATTGATCCCAAGCCTGCATTTTTTCAGAATCGTAAACAGGAATGCTCATTTCAGCTGCTTTAAAATGTGATTGATTTGCGGCAATAAGGCTGTTTCACCATCATTTTTAATCGTAAAATCAGCCAGTTTTTCTTTTTCCTCATCAGGCCACTGTGCTGACATTCTGGATTTGATTTGTTCCAAAGTAACTTTATCCCGTTCCATTATCCTTTTTATTCTGAGTGCTTCATCCGCATAGACTAAAATGATAGAATCAAAATTTTTGTATGCACCGGTTTCAAAAAGTATAGCAGCTTCATTAAAAACAAGAGGTTGGTTGGTTTTTTGTGCCCAATCTTTAAACGCACCTCGAACAAGCGGGTGAATAATGGCGTTCATTTTTTTTCGTAAGGTGGGGTTTGAAAAAATTTGTTCGGCTAGATAGGTCGTATTGACTTCCCCTTTCAGGTATGCCTGTTCACCAAAAAGTGCTTTTAATGCTTTAATGGCTTTAGGATGAGAGCGGATGATTTTTTTAGCTGCCTCATCTGAATAAAAGACGGGATAACCCATGGTCTCAAGGATACGGCAAACGTATGTCTTTCCGGATCCAATCCCACCGGTTATCCCGACCGATTTATAATGATTCATAACGCCTTTGGCGTGAAGCTCTTAAATCTCTTCTACTTCGATCATTTTGAACGGAAGATCGATAATTGCCTGGTAATCTTCACCGGCTTCTTCCATATCCTCATCATCCTCTTCAAAGTACCAGTTCACCTTTACTTCTGTATTTCCGGCGTTCAATTTTTCTAACTGCTTGAACAAATCCAAAATACATTTAGACGAAGAGGTGTTAAAGTACTCCAACTTTACATCTACAATAGTGTTTGGCTGAGGAGAGGCTGCATAAGCATCAATCCAATCGTTCAATGGTTTATAAAACTCAATTGAATTTTCAGGAATTGATCTTCCTTTTAGTTCTAAAACGCCATTTTGAGAATCAAAACTAACCGTTGGCGTTTTTGCTGATCCTTCTAAAGTTAAATTTTCCATAATTGTAAGTATAATTACTCTGCTATTTTTACTGCTAAACTAAAAAAAGTTGTTTTATCATTGATGGGTTGAAAACCATAAACCAAAGCCTCACCTGACTTTCGTGCAATGTCAATCATCCCAAGTCCTGCTGTTCCTTTACTGGATAATGAACCTTCACTCAAAACCTTTTTATAATAAGCCTTTAGTTCTGCTTTATCCATACTATTTACTAAATCCAACTTGTTTTTTAGTGGTTCTACATCTTCAGTTTTCATGTAGTTACCTGTTGTAATTTCGTATTCAGTTTCATTTTTTGAGATCATCAACAAAGCTGATTTATCTTCGGTAGGAATGTACACTATTTCGTCCTGATCAATGTGGTGATAAAGATTTTGCAAACATTCAACCAATATATTAAACACCTTACGTTTCACTTTCGGTTTTTCCTCAATGTGATCCATCTTAGATTCCATGATCTGTAGAATAGTTGTCAGTAATTCAGACGTAATCATACCCTTAAATGACAAGAGTACATTCTTCTCTTCTAGCTGTTTATATATTTGGTAAACTTTATCCACGCTAACTGTGTGCAAGGCAAATATATAAAATTAACTTATCTATTCTCAAGATTAGCTATCATATTTTCATAATGTACTGAAAAGAGTATTAGTTTTGCACAAAATTCTCTGAGATGGCAGAGTGGTACAAGGACTGGTTTAACACGACATATTATCACGTATTATATAAAGATCGTGATCATGATGAAGCAAAAGAATTTATTCGCCATCTCTATGCTTATTTAAATTTACGTCCTTATCAAAAAACGCTTGATCTGGCATGTGGAAGAGGCAGGCACGCCTTGTTTTTAAATCAACTTGGGTTGGATACTGTTGGAGTAGACTTGTCTAAAGAGAGTATTCGTTACGCTAAAAAATTTGAGAAAGAAGGATTGCGATTTGCAGTACATGATATGCGAGATCCTTTACCTGGAGAAAAATTTGATGTAGTGTTAAATTTATTTACAAGTTTTGGGTATTTTGGTAGTTTATCCGAAAATGGAAAGGTATTGCGTTCTATTGCGTCCTATTTAAAAAAAGAAGGGGATCTCATCATTGACTTTATGAATGTGGTAAAAGTGAAAAAACATCTTGATGAGCAAGCAGAGGAAGTGAAAAATGTGGAAGGGATCAACTTTGAAATAAAAAAATCAATGGATCAGGGATGTATTGTAAAAACCATATCCTTTCAGGATAAAGAAGAACATTTTCGATTTCGGGAGAAAGTACAGGCGCTTACCTTATCTGATTTTGAAAAATTGCTGGGTGAAAATGGCTTTAACCTCATTAATAAATTTGGCGATTATCAACTGAATGAATTCTCTATAGAACAGTCAGAGCGTCTTATTATACATGCAAAATTAAAGTAAGATGACACTGTGGATTAAAATAGCAGGTTTGTTTATTTCTGTAATTGCCGGGGGTATATTGGTAGAAATATTTAAGAAAACGTCCCATCTAAAATTGTTGTTGTCATTTTCGGGAGGTTTTTTATTGACGATTATTTTTACCCATATTCTGCCAGAATCTTACCAAAACAATGGTAAGATTATGGGCTACTTCATTCTGGTCGGATTTTTGCTTCAACTGATTCTTGAATACTTTTCAAAAGGGGCAGAGCATGGGCATACCCATACCCACAAAGGCGAGCTGAGCAAACGCATGTTCCCATTGGCTATCTTCCTCTCTTTATGCTTGCATTCTTTTATTGAAGCCGTCCCCCTGGATCATCACGGACATCAACATGTGAATGATCTTTATGTGGGAGTGTTTTTACACAAGATTCCGGTGGCAGTTGCACTGATGACTATTTTGGTTTCAGCAGGATATGATCGTGGAAAAGCCTGGTTTTTTATGCTTCTTTTTGCCTTAACAGCTCCACTGGGACTTCTGATCGGTAACCCTGCTTTGGAAGCGTTTCAAATAGATCCCTCACTCATTTTGGCGATAGCTGTCGGGATGTTCTTACACATTTCAACCACCATTATATTTGAATCAAGCGAAGGACATAAATTGAACTTCTATAAGTTATTAGCCATTCTTGCCGGTTTTGCTGTAGGAATGTTCATGAATTAACGATATAGAGATTTTTTATCGTACAATAAATATTATCGAATTTTTCATGCCCTTTTTCTGTGTAAATTTGAGGGAAATTAATTTTTAAAATTTAAAAACAATGAGAACATTAGTAGGAAAACAATTCCCAGATATGGAAGTAGACGCCATGAATGAAATGGGCGACACGTTTAAGATAAATGTATTGGAAAAAGCAAGAACAGAGAAGAAAAAAGTTGTGCTTTTTTGGTATCCGAAAGATTTTACCTTCGTTTGCCCGACAGAACTTCATGCTTTTCAAGAAGCTTTGGGAGAATTTGAAAAAAGAAATACAATTGTAATTGGAGCCTCTTGCGATACGCCTCAAGTACATTTCGCCTGGTTGAATACACCAAAAGATGATGGCGGAATTCAAGGAGTAAGCTATCCGATTTTGGCAGATTCTAATAGAAACCTTTCGGCAACGCTGGGTATTTTGGATATTACCAATGAAGAATTTAACGAAGAAACCGGTGTAGTTACTGTTGAAGGAGATAATGTCACCTACAGAGCAACTTACCTGATTGATGAAGAAGGTAATGTTTTTCATGAAGGTATTAATCATATGCCTTTAGGAAGAAATGTAGCTGAGTACCTTCGTTTAATTGATGCTTTTACGCATGTTCAGGAAAAAGGAGAAGTGTGCCCGGCAAATTGGGAAGAAGGAAAAGATGCTATGAAAGCAGATAGCAAAGGCGTTGCTGCTTACTTAGCTTCTCATTAATTCCTGATAAATTATGGCATTAATTGAGTTAACAGAAGATGATCTGAACCAGAGGATCAAGGACAATGAGTTGGTGGTGGTGCAATACAGTGCCGGATGGTGTGGCAATTGCAAAATCATGAAACCCAAGTTTAAAAAGTTGTCCGAGGAGTATGAGAAAATGGAATTTGTGATTGCAGATGCCGAAAAATTTCCGGAAAGCCGAAAGTTAGCAACGGTAGATAATCTGCCTACATTTGCAGCCTTTAAGAATGGACATCTCCTGAACCAGGTTCAGACCAACAAATTTGACGTATTAAAATCTTTTATTGATGAGGTTGCCGATCATTAAACACATGATTCACTTCATTCAAGAGAATGATGAGGATTATGTCAAGGAAACAATAGAGACGCTTGAAGCCTTAACCGAGGCGGCGATTAAAGACGAAGAGTTGGACGTAATTGGTGAGATTCTCTCTAACTTATACGGAGCAGTAGAAGTCAGTAAACTGATGCGTGAAGGAAAGTCTGAAAAAGAAGCGCTCAATGAGTTTATGAAACGCGTTACGGGTTCCATAGATCGATAAATGCAAAAAAAAAATAGACTGATCAAGATTTTGGCAATCAATGATTTGATTAGTTTGTTGTATATAAACCAAACCTTTTTACTATATTTGCGTTTAAACCAATGAATTAATAATTATTAAATAAATAAAACAATGAAAAAGACTATTTTAATGTTTGCAGCTGCAGGTTTAATGCTAGCTACCCCTTCTTGTAAAAAAGGAGAAAATGACCCGTTTTTAAGTTTATCCTCAAGAAAAGCCAGAGTGGCCGGAAACTGGGAAGTAACTGCTTATTCATATACCAGTAGAGAAGATGACTCAGATGGTGATTACTATGAAACTGATGCTGAGCTTGATGGAGATGTAATCACGTACAACTCTACATCTTATGATTCTGACAGCGGTACATCAACAACCTTTACTTCAACGGTAACGCTTAACGAAGCAACGTATGCCTTTGAAAAAGACGGAACATGGTCAAGTGTTATGGATCTAACAGAAGTAGAAAGCTATACCTATACTGATTGGATGGGTGATCAGCATACTGAAACTACTACGACTAACTCAGTAACAACGACTACAGGTCATTGGAGTTTCGCAGGAAAAGTGAAAGATGAATTCAAAAAGAAAGAAAGAATCATCATAAATACTTTGACAAGCGAGAGCTCTGACGAAGAAACAGTGAATGATAACAATGATACAGACGGAACATCAACGTCTTCATCAAGTTCGTCTTCATCTTCAGTTAATTACTCAAGCGGTGAAGTGGTTCAGATTTATGAAATCGACCAGTTGAAATCAAAAGAGATGATCTGGAAAACAGATCAAGACTTCTCTGGTTCATCTAGCTTTACTACTGGTGGAGTAACTACTACAAGTCAGTATGATGATTTTACAGCTGAAGAGTGGTGGACACTTTCTATCGTTAAGTAAACGAAATAGATTGTAAAAAATCTAAAAGCCTTCCAGAAATGGAAGGCTTTTTTTATGGGATTAACCTGGATAAAGTTTGACATTAAAAAATAAACAGCCAAGAGTAAAGGTGGTGCTTCACTCATTTCATAGACTGAGTTTTTGTGTACAAGTTTGTTTCTCTTTTGATAAAAGGTATTGAATCGACCTATTGAAATGCCTATATTTACATCCGGAACAAACAACAAACCAAACGCTTCATGTACATCATCTTTGATACAGAAACTACGGGGCTTCCTAAAAACTGGAACGCTCCCTACACGGACACGGAGAATTGGCCGCGCTGTATTCAAATTGCCTGGCAGTTACATGATGAGAATGGAGTCTTACTTGAACACAAGGATTATATCATCCAGCCGGATGGCTTTAATATCCCCTTTGAATCAGAACAAATTCATGGTATCTCTACTGAACTGGCAGAAAAAAAAGGAGTTCCGATTCAGCAAGCGCTCGAAGCATTTAATGAAACCCTTCGTAAAGCAAAGTTTGTAGTCGGCCAAAACATTGGTTTTGATGTCAATGTAATGGGATGCGAATTTGTTCGATATGCCGTTGAAACTCCCATGCATAAGATGAAGGTGTTGGATACCTGTACCGAAAAAACGGCGCAGTTGTGTCAGATTCCGGGAGGAAGAGGAGGGAAGTTTAAACTTCCTACCCTGACAGAGTTGCATGAGTATTTGTTTCATGAACCCTTTGAAGATGCCCACAACGCAACAGCAGATGTTGAAGCAACAACACGTTGTTTCTTTGAATTGATCCGAACCGGAAACTTTTCACAAAAAGAACTGCATGCAACCGATACCTATATTCGTGATTTTCTAAAGGCTCATCCCGATAAAATAAAAGCGGTTGGTTTAGAACACCAAAATTTAAAGGCTGAGTCAGATAAAATCAGAGAAGCTCAAGAAACGGTAACAGAAACACCGGTGGTTGAAATTCGTGAAAACCTTTCCCGGCTTAAAGAAGTCACGTTTTCACATTTGCACAATTATTCTCAGTTTTCTATTCTTCAGTCAACAATCAAGGTGAAAAACTTGGTGCAAAGGGCCGGTGATTTTGGTTGTCCGGCAGTGGCATTGACCGATTCCGGGAATATGATGGCGGCTTTTCATTTTGTTCGAGATGTGAGTAATTACAACGCTTCATTAAAGAAAAAACGAGAGGCGGCTCTGGAAAAAGGAGAAGATTTTAATAAAAAACCACTCATTCCGATTGTGGGGTGTGAATTCAATGTATGTGCAGATCGTTTGGACAAATCCAACAAAGACAATGGGGCTAAGGTTGTGTTTTTGGCAAAGAACAAAAAAGGGTATCACAATTTGGCGAAATTATCTTCAATTGGATTTACAGAGGGTTTTTATTATGTTCCCCGGATTGATCGTGAAATAATTGAAAGGTATAAAGAAGGCTTGATTGTCTTAACTGGAAATTTGCAGGGAGAAATATCTAATTTAATCCTGAATGTTGGAGAAAATCAGGCAGAAGAAGCACTTTTATGGTGGAAAGAGCAATTTCAGGATGATTTTTATATTGAATTGATCCGCCACGGTTTACCGGAAGAAGACCGGGTGAATGAGACCTTAATCGCCTTTTCAAAAAAACACGACATTAAATTGATCGCCAGTAATAGCACTTACTATTTAAATCAATCTGATGCCAAGGCGCATGATGTTTTATTGTGCATCAAAGATGGAGAATTACAATCCACACCAATAGGAAGAGGACGTGGTTTCCGTTTCGGATTACAGAATTCAGAATATTATTTCAAATCGCCGGATGAGATGAAAAAGCTCTTTTCTGATATTCCGGAGGCCATTGAGAACACAAATGAGGTGATTCAAAAGTGTGAAGCCTATGAATTGGCTCGGGAAACATTGCTTCCTGCTTTTGAAATCCCGGAAGAGTTCCGGGATCCAAAAGACAAGGAAGATGGCAAAAAACGGGGAGAAAATAATTACCTCAGACATTTGACCTATGAAGGAGCCAAGAAACGGTATGATAAAATTACAGATGAAATTAGAGAGCGCCTTGATTTTGAATTGCAAACCATTGCCAACACAGGTTATCCGGGCTATTTTTTGATTGTACAGGACTTTTGTCAGGCAGCCAGGGATATGGACGTTTCAGTAGGACCCGGACGAGGGTCTGCAGCCGGTTCAGCAGTGGCGTATTGTACGGGAATTACAAATGTGGATCCTATTGAGTACGATTTACTATTTGAGCGTTTCCTGAACCCTGAACGGGTGTCTTTACCGGATATCGATATTGATTTTGATGATGAGGGCAGGCAAAGTGTGATTGATTGGGTCATTGAAAAATACGGGGCAAATCAAGTAGCTCAGATCATCACTTATGGCACCATGGCGGCCAAATCATCTATTCGTGATACCGCACGGGTACTTGACCTTCCTTTACATGAGGCAGATCGACTTGCAAAACTGGTTCCGGAGATCAAGCTCAAGAAAATATTTGGTTTGGATGATGTGGAATTAGCAGATGAACTGAAAAACAATCAGGACGATATCGATAAGGCCAATCAGCTCAAAACGATAGCAAAGGCTAAGGGATTAGCTGGTGAAGTGGTGAATCAGGCCATTTTATTGGAGGGATCATTACGAAATACGGGGATTCATGCCTGCGGTGTGATCATCACCCCGGATGACATCACGAACTTTGTGCCGGTTGCACTGGCCAAAGATTCGGATATGTACTGTACCCAGTTTGACAACTCGGTGGCAGAAGATGCCGGTCTGTTAAAAATGGATTTTCTTGGGCTTAAAACACTTACGTTAATTAAAGATGCTGTTAAAATCGTCAAACAACGACATGGAGTTGATTTGGATCCCGAGAATTTCCCAAAGGACGACGAAAAAACCTATGAGCTTTTTCAAAAAGGAGAGACGGTAGGTATATTCCAGTACGAATCTGCCGGAATGCAAAAATACCTGAGAGAACTGAAGCCTACTGTTTTTGCTGATTTGATCGCTATGAACGCCTTGTATCGTCCGGGGCCATTAGAGTATATCCCTTCATTTATTCGCAGAAAACATGGGCTGGAAGAGATTGAATATGATCTGGAGGCTACGAAAGAATACCTGGAAGAAACCTACGGAATTACGGTTTATCAAGAGCAGGTCATGTTATTGTCGCAAAAATTGGCGGGTTTTACAAAAGGTGAAGCAGATACCTTGCGAAAGGCCATGGGAAAAAAGAAACTTGATCTTTTGGCAAAATTGAAACCCAAATTTTTAGATCAGGGAGCCGAAAACGGACACGATCGAAAAATTCTGGAAAAAATATGGGTAGATTGGGAAGCCTTTGCTTCTTATGCCTTCAATAAATCTCACTCTACCTGTTACGCATGGATTGCTTACCAAACAGCTTATCTCAAAGCAAATTATCCGGCTGAATACATGGCGTCTGTCTTGAGTAACAACATGAGTGACCTGAAACAGGTGACCTTGTTCATGGAAGAGTGCAAACGACATGGAATTCCGGTATTAGGTCCGGATGTCAATGAATCCCAGTACAAATTTACCGTGAATAAAGAGGGAGCGATTCGCTTTGGTTTGGGGGCAATAAAAGGGGTAGGGGGTAAACCCGTAGAAGCAATTGTTTCAGAACGCGAAGAAAACGGTCTATACCTTTCTATTTTTGATATGGCGTCCAGAGTGAGTTTAAGAGCTTGTAATAAGCGGGTGTTTGAGTCATTGGTTTTGGCGGGAGGATTTGATTCTTTTGGAGATATCTACCGTTCTCAGTTCTTTGCAGAGGATCAGAATAAGAAGGTTTTTTTGGAAAATGCCATTAAATTCGGAGCAAGGGTACAAGAGAATAAAGATTCTTCACAGGTTTCTATGTTTGGTGAGGTAAGTGCTGAGGACGTGCCCCAACCACAGCCTCCGCGTATAGAAGAATGGCCAACCTTAACCAAACTCAGTAAAGAAAAAGAAGTGATCGGGATTTACATCTCAGGCCACCCTCTGGATGATTTTAAACTAGAGATCAAAAGCTTTTGCAATGCCAGCGTTTCTGATATTATTCAGTTAGAAAAACATGCCAATCGTGAATTGAAAATCGCCGGAATTATTACAGATGCGCAACACCGAACTACCAAACACGGTAATCCCTTCGGAACGTTTGATATAGAAGATTATTCAGATAGCCAACGGATATTTGTGTTTGGAGAAGATTATATGCGGTTCAAGCACATGCTGTCACTGGGAACCTTTGTATATATGACCGGAAGGGTGCAGAAAAAGAAATACGGAGATGAATTAGAATTCAAGGTAACGGCAATGGATTTGCTTTCAGAACTTCGGGAAAAAAAGGCGAAAACCTTGTGTCTTTCTGTAGAAAGTGCTGATTTGACAGATAAAATGATTGATGAATTGTATCATTTGGTGCAGGATCATTCGGGAAATTGCTCCTTGAAGTTTATCTTGAAAGATCATAAATCAAAATCCACGATCAAAATGCCTTCCCGATCATTTAAAGTAAATGTGGAAAACGCATTCATCCATGAAGTTGAAAAATTACAGGTTTTTGAATATGCTATTGAGTAGTCTTACAATATACTAAACGAATTCACGTAATCTTCTACTACATCTTCTTCATAATCCTTTTTTTTACTGGAAAAGGCAGAGATCCTGAACTCAATATTGTGTGCCATACAAATATTCATTGCACCTATTATTTTCATTTTTTTTCCTTGCGGATTTTCCAGTTTTCCTTTGATCGGATTGGATAAACCGGGATATTGGTTATCCACCGTCCAGCCCTCCAGTTTTCTCTTTTTGAATTTAGAGTTAAACGAATCGGCAGTGATGATAATCCCTTCGGCAATTTTGGTGGCATATTGATCTTTTGGGATAATCTCATCATAGATAAATGCAGATACAAAGAACATCATCCCCCGATAAATACAACTCACGGAAACTGAAGTCATACCTTCTGCACGTTCAGTTTGTTCGTCATATTCTGCGGGAAAAGTGACCTTAAAGCGGGCTTCTTTGTTGATATAGGTTTCACTGCATACCCCTGTAAAAGGTAAAAGGAGGAAAAAAAGTGTAAGCAATCTCATAGGTCGTGAAGGTACAATTATTTTATTTTTATTCCGCATTGCCAAAGGATAAAAGCATATTCCATAGCGAGTTCTCTGAGGGATTCAAATCGCCCGCTGGCTCCTCCATGTCCCGCCTCCATGTTGGTGTATAGTAAAACGGGTCGTTGATCGGTTTTCATATCCCGCAGCCGAGCAACATATTTGGTAGGCTCCCAGTATTGCACTTGAGAATCGTGCAAACCTGAAGTAATCAACATGGCCGGATACGCTTTTGTTTCAATATTGTCATAAGGAGAGTAAGACAACATATAGTCATAATACTCCTTTTCGTTGGGATCGCCCCATTCATCATATTCACCCGTGGTTAGTGGAATGGATTCATCAAGCATAGTAGTGACAACATCTACAAAAGGAACCTGGGAAACAATGCCGGTATATAAATCCGGGCGATAATTCGCGATTGCTCCCATGAGTAGACCGCCTGCAGATCCGCCCATAGCAAAAACCAACTCCCTTGAAACGTATTTCTTCTCAATCAGGTATTCGGTGCTGTCAATAAAATCAAAAAATGTATTCTTTTTTTGCAATAATTTTCCGGATTCATACCAATTTCTTCCCAAATATTCTCCGCCCCGTACATGGACAATGGCAAAGATGAATCCGCGATCTAAAAGGGATAATCGATTTGAACTGAAATAGGGATCTATGGTGGCGCCGTAAGAGCCATAAGCATAGAGTAAAATGGGGTTGGCAGCATCTTTTTTGAATTGATCTTTACGGTACACCAGTGAAACCGGAACCTTCACCCCGTCACGTGCCGGCGCCCAAATTCGCTCAGAAATGTAGTTCTCAGCTTTAAAATCACCCTGTACCTCCATTTGTTTGATCAGTTCTTTCTCAAAGGTTTGCAGATTGATCACAAAAACAGAAGAAGGAGTAGTCATAGAACTATATCCAATTCGCAATTGATCGCTATCTATCTCCGGATTGGTTCCAATGTAAAGCGTATAGGTCTCCTCAAAATTAGGAATAATAGATTGACGATTAGTTTTGAGGTGATACACCCTCAAACGTGAAAGTCCGTTCTCTTTTTCCTGAATTACGTAATAATCCAGAAATACTTCAAAGTCTTCAATATAAATATCGCTTGAATGCTCCTGCACCGTGACCCATTTTTCAAAACGGCTATCCTTCACAGAACATTCCATGATCTTAAAGTTTTCTGCATTCTTGTTGGTTTTGATCACGGCTTTTTCGCCATCCATTTCCACGTAGTATTCGTGCCCTTCTTCCCTTTCTAAAAATAGCTGAAAGGGAGTGTCATCATCTGCAGATTTAACCTGGTATTCAGTAGTTAAAGTGCTGTGTGAGCTGATCAAAAGGTGGGAGAAATCTTTATTCAGCTCTACACTACAGCTATAAGTTTCATCTTTTTCTTCAAAAATCAATTGCTCAGAACTGTCAGACAAGGAATAACACATCACTTTATTTCTTCGCAGGGTTTCCTCATCTTTCAGGCAGTAATACAAATCATTTCCGTTGTTGTGCCAGGCCAAATCACTACTTGCATTTTCAATCACATTTGGTAAAAGCACTCCGGTTTGCAGGTTTTTAAATCGGATTCTATACATGCGCCTGCCTGAAATATCTTCTGTAAAAGCCATCCACTGATTATCCTTACTGATAGAAAAGGAAACAAAATCATAATAGGGATGTTTTTTTGCTTCCAGATTATCATTCCAAAGAATTTCTTCTTCTTGTTCTAAAGTGCCTTTTTTTCTACAGTGGATGGGATGTTCATTGCCTTTTTCATAGCGAGAATAATACCAATAGCCGTTTTTGAAATAAGGGGGAGATTCATCTTCTTCTTTGATGCGCGATTTCAGTTCCTGATAAAGATTTTCCTGATTGACGCCACAATGCGCAAGAATTTGCTCGGTATACCGATTTTCCTGCTCCAAATAATCGATCACCTCAGGATGTTCTCTTTCTTTTAACCAAAAATACTCATCCGTACGTGTCTTACCGTGCATTTTCAGCAACTTCGGTTGCTTTTTCGCTTTTGGCGGTTGAATGGGAATAGGGGCTGAATTGTTTGTAGGTGTTTTCAATGTATGTTTCATCTCGTCCGTAAATATCGGGATGAAAAATCACTTTTCCACTACTATCTGCTGTTGCTGTGAAATATTCCAGATAAACTTCAAAGGGATGATTCAATTCAATAACGCGCTGACCTCCTCTTGTTACCATTGAATCTACGGTATCCGGCGGAAATCTGTCCGAATCTTTTTGAAGGATGGTTTTTGCCAGATCGAAGGGATGTTCTAACCTGACACAGCCGTGAGAATAAGCTCTTACATCATTGTTAAATAAATATTTTCCCGGGGTGTCATGGATAAAAATAAAATCCGAATTGGGAAAGAGAAATTTCACCCTGCCCAAACTATTACCTCCACCGGCATCCTGACGAACTTTATAGCTGAAACTATTTTGAGAAATGTCATTCCAATTGATTTCAATAGGATTAATTTGTTCTCCATCTTTAAAGAGTTTAAATCCTTTTTTTTCAAAATAGGCGCTATCTTTTCTTACACCGTATAAAATTTCTGTGGAAGCAATGGAGTAGGGCACATGCCAAAAAGGATTGGTGACAATTTGTTTTAAACTGGCATGGAATTCGGGAGTTTGAGTGGTGTAGGCGCCAACAATTACCCGGTGGGTTCTTTTAACCTCTCCACTATCTACATAGTATAAGGTAAATTCCGGAATATTGACCCGGATGTATTCTTCAGGATACTCTTTCTTCCATCTCCATTTTTCTAAACTGAGCGCCGCCTGATAAAAACGATCCATATTGCTTTTTTCCAATGCATTTGAAGTCCAACGACCGACAATTGCGTCATCTTTTAATCCATTTCTGCGCTGGAAATACTTTAACTGCACAAGAAAAGCAGAGTCTTGTTTACTGACCGTAGAATCAATAAATGCGTGTCCAATCAGAGCTTCGTAGGCTTTTGCGTAACAGGCAACCGAATCTTCTTTGAAAGGAGGAATGGAGTAGTGGGTTGTATCGAGTGGATATTCGTCAATAAATTGGGAAAGGCCACTTTGTAATTGGCGATACTCTTTAAAATTGGGTTGATGACTCTCAATGATCGCTTTAACCGATTTCCCTTCAATCACTCTATTCAATTCGGTAAACAGGTCAAAATTCAGGGAGTCTCTTTTCCATACATACTGTTTTGTTTGCGGATCTATACATCCTGCATTTACATGGGTGGTAAAGAGAAAAAAAGCATTGGTAAGCAATATTTCTGCATCCAGTAAAGCCGTGTCTTTTGCCTTTCTCAGCAGTTGGTCATGGAACATCCCCGGAACAAGTCCATAATCTCTGGAATTATCAATCAACTCATACATCTCCCGACCGCTGGCATTGAGCCCTGATTTTTTTGTCCAAACCGGTTCAAAATTATTTTCTTTATAATAATTTAATACATCAACAGAAGCTAGCAGTGTATCTTGATGATAGGCCAAATACTCCATTTTTTCAAACCGACTTCGTAACTGCTGACTAATTTGCAATTCTTCTGCTGAAAGTTCTCGTGAATTAGATGAACAGGCTTGTAATGAAACTAAAATCAGTCCAAAGAGTATATAGTTGAATAAGTATTTCATTTCGCATGCAAGGTAATTAAAAGATTTATTCAATTAAACAACAAACGATTAAATGTATATCACCTATTTATTATTAGTGGTCACAATTGCAATTTCCGTTAAAGGGTTTAGTGATAATGCTTTTAAATGGAAGCTGATGTTCAACCCTTATAATGTAATACACAATAAAGAGTGGTACCGTTCATTTACACATGCATTCATTCATGCAGACTGGACGCATTTGCTTTTTAATATGTTTGTTTTATGGAGTTTTGGTGTTCAATCCCAACCTGGTGGACCGTATAAACATTTAAGCTTGGAGCCAAAGCTCCTTGATATGTACGGAACCAAAGGATATTTATACTTTGGATGTCTATATCTCGGCGGAATTTTATTTTCAAATTTGATAGCACTTCAAAAACACAGAGACAATATTCACTACAATTCATTGGGTGCTTCAGGAGCTGTAATGTCAGTTTTGTTTGCGTACGTGCTAATGAATCCGACAGCTACGATAGCGCTTATATTTTTTCCTGTCCCAATTCCTGCGTATATTATGGGTCCGCTTATTTTGGTGGCAGAGTATTTTATGTCAAAACGCGGAGGAACGGGAATTGCGCATGACGCCCATTTTGTTGGGGCAATTTATGGCATTTTGTTTATGACTATAGTGGATTATCAATTACTCATTGAGTTTTTCTCAAAAATTGGAGGATCATGAAGTACGTAAATTTTAACGGCACCCTTATATCAGGAGACACCTATTCGATCATGGCCGGGAATCGGGCTTACTTATACGGTGACGGTTTGTTTGAATCGATTCGGGTGATCAATGGAAAGGCAATCAATATAGAGAACCACTTCAGTCGATTGTCTGAAGGGATGGGAGCTTTACAGATGGAAATGCCGTCAAATTTTTCTGCTGATTTTTTCGAAGAAGAGATACAGATGTTGGTTCAGGAAAATGAGATTACTGAAGGAGGGCATGTACGTTTATCCGTAGACCGGAAACCCGGCGGTCATTTTTTACCCCAAAACAATGCGGTTGACTTTTACATTGAGGCCAAATCCCTTGAAAATAATTTGTACCAATTGAATGAAAGGGGATATAAGATTGATCTTTATCACGAGATCAAGAAAGACATTTCTCCTTTATCATCCTATAAAACCAAAAATGGATTGATCTACATTATGGCCAAGATCAAGTCTAAAGAAATGGGACTGGATGATCTGCTGATCCAAAATTATAAAATGGGAATTATTGAGGGAGGCAGTGCAAACTTGTTTGTGGTCAGTAATGGCGTTTTGTACACACCGGGTCTTGATCTCGGTCCTTTAGGAGGAACCATGCGGATGCAGATCATTAATGTCGCTCTTGAAAACGAGGTAAAGGTGTATGAATGTAACATCTCACCCCAAAACTTATTGGTAGCGGATGAGGTGTTTCTGACCAACGCTATTCAGGGAGTGATTTGGGTAAAATCCTATAGAACCAAAGAGTACGGCAATGAAATTGCGAAAAAATTTAACCGTCTACTCAATGAAAAATGGAACCGCCCTTGATTTTTAATTCAAAGAAGCGTCTTTTGGAAAATGGGCAAAGGCTTTATATTTACCGCCCTGGTGCTGCATATAATCGTTCCAGATGTTGGTGTAATCGGTATTCATGATGTCATCAATGGATTTGATTTCAGTGACGAGCCACGAATTTAATTTGAGTTCACCTTCCAACTGTTTTTCTACCCAGCCGGCGTATCCCATAAAAAAACGAATTTGATTGTGTGCAATTTGTCTGGCAGCCATCATTTCTTTGAGTACTTCAAAATCGCCACCGGCATATAGATTATCTTTTACCTGCATACTTCCCGGCAATTTATCACCTAACGTATGAATGTAATAGAGGTTTTTCACACTGACCGGTCCACCCATGGAGATATTGGTCTCAAAATCCGGCATCCCCTCAAATTCTGATAATTCTATATCGACGTAGTTGTTGAGCACAAATCCAAAAGAACCTTCTTCATTGTGTTCACACAATAAAATCACAGACCTGCTAAAGAAGTCATTCTGAAGAAAAGGTTCAGTTATCAGTAACCTCCCTTTTTTCGGGTCTAAAGAATTATATACATTTAAGTCCAACATTGCTGTAAAGATAACTATTTCGTAGTTTTTATCTGTTTTTGTTCATTTATCTTCATGAAAAGTTTTGCACCTTTGCAGTCATGTCAACGGTTGAAATTAAAAATAAGCGGGCAAAATTTGAATACGAATTACTGGATGATTTTGTAGCGGGTATTGTATTGACCGGTTCAGAAATTAAATCCATCCGAAGTGGGAAAGGCAGCATCAAAGAAGCCTATTGTGTATTGGTGAAGGGAGAGATTTTTATCCGTAATATGTATATTCCTGAATACGAAAATGCCTCTTATTTTACACATCTTCCAAAACGCGATCGAAAATTGTTACTACAGCGTGTTGAAATTCGGAAATTGGAGCGCAAGCTAAAAGACAAAGGCCTGACCATTATTCCATCAAAGTTGTTCATCAATGACAAAAACCTGGCTAAAATCCGTATTCATTTAGCCAAAGGAAAAAAACTCCACGACAAGCGCCATGATCTCAAAGACAAGGCAACAAAACGCGATATTGACCGGGCACTTAAGCGCTAGTGTGGGAAATTAGTTGACTTTTTTAGCAGTCACCACACTAATTCCGGTCGTATTCAAATCCTTTTCTCTCTTGTTCAGAAAGGGTCCACTCATCCGTTGAAGTAGTTTGCAACCACATATTTCCTGACTTTCGCCAAACCTGAACATTTACCCCAAAATGCTCCTTAAAATTGCTTTCAAAGGTAGAGGTCTTGTTGTTTCCGTTAATGCTTAACTCACCTTCATTGTTGTTTTTTCGGATGTCTTTCAAATAAAGCTCATCATCATACATGCTTTTAAAGGAAGTGGCTTCCCCTTCATCATGATCTTCTGAGAAGAATTCAATTTTGAGGTGAGGAAATTTTTTATTGAACATCTCTTTGATGTCTTTTAATTTTTTATCATCTGATATTTTGATGGTATCCATAGTATGATTTTTATTTTCGACTAAATTATAGTGTAAAGTACAAAGAATTATGCATTTTCCTCACGCGGAAGACTGATTAAAATCATATCTAGTCGTTCCTTAAAAAACAAGTTTTTTATTTCTCTCCAAGATTAAAGATATTA
>JBBDID010000045.1:0-18567 GCA_040880585.1 Crocinitomicaceae bacterium
CAACACTGCAATTACATAGAACATCCGGATATACACTATAGCGTATATTCCTTTTATAGTTTATGTTACTAATTTACAGAATCAAAAGGATTTATGATATTTTTTACATGTTCATTTGTTACATGAGCATATACCGCTGTGGTTTTTAAACTGTTGTGCCCTAATATGCGCTAGACTTACTTCGGCTGCTGTCATTAGATTAGCAAAAGATGAAGATAAAGAAAAAACTTATTCCAACTCTTCCCGCTTTTCAGCTAAAAACCGCTTAATGTGCTTCCAGCGAATAAAGGATATTAAACTGATCAGTCCCAAAATCGCAATTGACCACGGAACCCATGTGGGGATTGGAATAGGATCTCCCTGCGCATAAGAATGTAATCCTGACAAGTAGAAGTTTACACCAAAAAAGGTCATGATGATGGATGAATACGCCCAAAAAGACCATAAGTTGAAAGAGTACTGTCCTTTCATAAACGGAATAAAACGGAGGTGTAAAACAACGGCATAGATCAATACAGAAGCCAGTGCCCAGGTTTCTTTAGCATCCCATCCCCAATACCGTCCCCAGCTTTCGTTTGCCCAAACACCGCCTAAAAAAGTACCTATGGTGAGCATGAACAAACCAATTGTTAAAGTCATTTCTACAATTTGTGTCAGTTCTTTTGTCGTCAGTAAAATGCGTTGGTAATTTGAAGGTGAAACGAACCAATACATGATCATCACGATCAGGCTCATGATTGCACCCAGCCCTAAAAACCCGTAACTGCCCGTAATAATTGCTACGTGAATCATTAACCAATATGATTTCAAAACCGGAACCAAATTCGTGATCTCCGGATCCAGTTGATTCATGTGTGCCACAAACAACATTAACCAGGCTAAAATTCCTGTTGCTCCCAGTACAATTTTTGATTGTCTGCTGAAAATCAAACCCGCCAAGACGGTCACAAAGGCAATGAAAACAACCGCTTCGTATCCATTACTCCAGGGAGCGTGACCTGAAAGGTACCAACGCAAACCAAGACCAAAACCGTGTAACCCCCATAATACCGCAAAGAAAAGCGTTCCAATTCTGATGGGCCATTTTAGACTCAACTTCGGAACAAACAACTGGATAAACGCCATAATCAACAAAACAAATCCCAATCCGACGTACCAGTTCATCAAGCGTTTAAAAATATTAAATTGATTGTACCATACCTCCCACGCTATTTTAGTTGGTGACAACAACACCTCTGCTGAAGCCGTTTTTTGTTGGTAGGTATCTATCAAATCCACCACCTTATTGGCATCACTCCATTCTCCGGTTTTGTATCCTTTATTTACGGCGGCAACATAAATCTTCATGACCCCTGAAACAAAAGTTGAATCTTCCTCTGAAAACTGTCCCTGAAGTTCGTAAGGGGCAAACCATCTATTTTCAGGATCATTGGGCTTTGGAAAGATCTTCAAATACGAATAATTAAATACACCAAACATGATGTTCAATCGTTCATCTGTTTTCAATACATCTTTATCATATTGGGAACGTTCAGCCGGTTTTTTTCGCCTTGCTTTATCCGCCTCTTCCTGTAATAAATAAGTAATTCCCTTTTCTCCAATAAAGATAAAATCAGATAAAGCGGCGTATTTTCCATCCAGGTTATATTTCTCTTGTAAAGGAGATCCGGACACGTAGATCAACGGTTCCTGATACCATGCCGGGTACGTCTGTATTCCAATAAACACCTGCACGGGATCCATCTCTTTGTAACTTACACCGCGGTGTACTTTTTTTAAGATATCGTAAGCCAGTGTGTGTACCGGTTGAAAACGTCCGTTATAATGTTGTATTTGCAAGCGAGAAAATTGTGCGGCGTGTTCTTTATCCACCAACGGTAGCTCATTGGAGAAACCGTTAAAAGAAAATCCCAATAATAAAAAGATCATGAAAAATTGCTCGCGTTTTTTACGCAAGGCCTTACCTCTTTTAGCCAATTTTCTAAAACGTGAATTCGGTGAGATCAGGTTCATCACAAAGCCCAATGCCAATAACAAATAGCCGATATACGTCAGAATCGTTCCGGCAGTATCGTGATTTACACTCAAGCGGGTTCCCTTTTCATCCGGATCATAAGAAGATTGAAAAAACCGATAGCCTCCGTAATCCAACACATTATTCATGAAAATCCGGTAGTCTTCTTCTAATCCTTCTTCGGGGTCAACCAACGTCACTTCACTGGCAAAAGAGGAAGGATTCTCGGTTCCCGGATATCGCTCCAACTCAAAATCACGTAAATAAAGAGAAAACGGAACTTCAACTACTTTAGAACCGTATCCCATCACAAAAAACAAATCCCCCAACCGAAAAAACACCTTGTTAGCACGCAGCCCTTTCCCTCCTTTTAAAAACACTTCTTTTTGCTGTTCACCGTCAGATACCATCAGCCGGAGGGCCTGCAAATTGTTCTTTGCATCTTTACTCTCAATGGTTTCTACCCTTGCCCCCGGATAATATTGGTTAAAAGCAAATTGAGCCCCCCCAATGATATATAACCGTTTCGTATGAAATACTTGCAGGCTGTCCCGCACAATTATGCCTTCTGACTGATCACTCATTTGAATGTACTGCATATCGTAAGGAGACATCACATGAATTCCTGAATCGGTTTCCATGATTTTTACCGCATCAGTAAATTCAACAGTATTGAACGCTACTTTAAGACCATTTTCAAATTGTTTAACCTGACCTGAATCAATATAATGGTAGGTTCTTCCGTCCATCCCACCGGTAACCAACTCAATGTGCGGACTTCCTTGCACATCCGGTATAATTGTATCTTTGGCATGCAACATCACCTCTTTTGTAACGATCTCAATGCGCTTGTCTTTGAAATCAAATGCGTGTTCAAAATAATTGTTGTGATCAAACAATAAATTTTTCATCCAGGTAAACGGATTTCCGCCTTTGATGCCGGGATAAACGTATGCCATTTCATTGGTGTCTACAGTGATGGGCATATCATAGACGTATTGATCGATATTGTCGTGGACTTTGATCTGTAGATAGGTTTCAGCAGTAATGATTTCGTTAGACGATTCCCCTTCTCTGATCAACATCATTCCTTCAAATCCGGTATATCGCGTAACTGCCGCACCAATTACAATCACCAAAAAAGCCAAATGAAATAAAAGGGAGCTGAATTTCCTTTTTTGGAACATCCGATAACGAAACACATTGTACAGCAGTGATATCGACAAATAAAACAGCACAAAGGTGAACCAATTGGCCTTGTAAACCCATTTGTAGGCAATCTCTCTCCCAAAATCATTTTCAATGAAAGTAGCAGCACCAATAGCCAGAAAAAAAATGAGTAAAAACAACACCATTAGTGGCATTGACAGTATTTTGTTCAGGCTTTTTTTCATCAATCGGTCAACTGTTTTTTCTTAAAATGGAAAACAAAGTTAATGTGAATTTTGTTTTTGGCTTTGATCCGGTCGAATTTGTTTCGTTCACAAAAAAATCGACTGCTAATCGATCAAACAGTTGATATAATGTATCACACAGCTACTTCAGATGAAACCTATACATTACCTTTCCTCCCTTCACAGCATTCTACTCCATTCCTCCAATTTGGTTTCTCTATCGTCTTATAAACGAATATCCCTGAAATTCGTTGTTTTAATCCAATTGAAATTCTATATTTGCAGCCGTTCAAAAACGCACATAATTATAAAATGAAAAACAAAGGATTTTTTTGGTCAATCACGATTGCGTTAGCATTAGCGTGTCTCTATCAGCTTTCTTTTACCTGGGCAACTTATCGCGTTGAAAAAAGTGCCAAGGTTTATGCTCAGGATAAGCTGGATTCACTCAGTAGTTTCAATGTTCCCTTTATAGTTCTGGAACGTGATACACTAATGACTGATGACCCGCAAAGTAAGGATCGCATTGAGATTTATTACATAGATGAATATCTGAAAAGTCAGGCAAATGAAGTGGTTTATCTTAACTACACCTATGCTGAATGTCAGGATAAAGAGATCAACCTGGGGCTGGACCTTCAGGGAGGAATGAGTGTTACACTTGAAATTTCAGTTCCTGAATTAGTTGCTGACCTTGCGGGGAATACGCGTAATCCGGCCTTTAGAAAATCGTATGAGAAAGCGGCTCAACTGACCAATGAAGGAGAAGGTAACTTTATTGACCTTTTTGTAGACGAATGGGAAAAAGATAATCCCGAAACCCCTTTGGCTAAGATTTTTTACATCCGTAACTCTGATGAACTGGCAAGTAACGCCTCTAACTCAGAAGTTCAATCTTTCTTAGAAGATCAGGCAGACAAAGCCCTGGACGGGGTTGAAGTAATCATTGAAAAAAGGGTAAACACATTTGGTGTCGCACAACCCACTATACAAAAACAAAGCGGATCGAACCGTATTTTTGTTGAATTACCGGGGGTAAAAGACCGTGAGTCAGTAAGAAGGAAATTACAATCTACTGCCAACCTTGAGTTTTATGAGGTATATGACAATGCCGGAACGCAAACTGAACCGGGAATTGGAAATGTATTATTTGCCACAGAAACAGAAACGGCTTTATCAGAAGCGTTATATTCAGATGAAGAAGTAAAATCAACTGATACAGACACTACGGTTCAAGATACTTCTGCAACGTCTACCAATCCCTTACTGGGCAATGAAGACACAGAAACAAATGATCTGCTCAACAATACAGCAGAAACTACGCAGGAGAATGATTTGTTGGGTGGAGATGGTGAGGTTACAGATACATCCGCTGAGATGTCCCGGGCTGAGCAACTGAAAAAATATCCTTTATCTTCTTATTTACAACCTTCTTACTTCCAAAATGAGCAAGGGGAAACCTTTTTACGCGAAGGCCCTGTAGTGGGATATGCCAACATTACGGATACCTCTACAGTTATGCAACGCTTACTTCATTCAGTAATTAGAGAGAGAATGCCGGATGATCTGGTTTTCATGTGGGGATCCAACGAACTGAAAGATGAAAATGGGATTGGTAACGGATTTATAGAATTATACGCTATTAAGATGCCAACTTCGGGGCCAATGGTAAGCGGTGACCATATTGACAATGCTTATCACCGTACTTCACAATCAAGAATTGGAGAATATGAAGTCGTATTGAATTTTACTTCTTTAGGGGCAGATAAATGGGAAGAAATGACCACTGAAAACCTTAACAAACCCGTAGCGATCACTATGGATGATTATGTGTTTTCTGCGCCGGTAGTAAATCAGATCATGAGTACTTCTTCTCAAATCACAGGAGGCTTTGACCTGTATGAAGCAAAAGACCTGGCCGGACTACTTAATGCAGGTGCACTTCCTGCTCCGGTGAATATTGTTGATGAAACAGTAGTAGGTCCATCATTGGGGCAATCTAACATTACTTCCGGTTTATGGTCATTTGTTCTGGCATTGGGGATTGTTTTGGTGTATATGGTGTTTTACTATAGCAAAGCCGGCCTTATTGCTGATATCGCATTAGTCATGAACGTATTTCTTTTGATTGGGGCGCTGGCTTCAATGAAAGCGATTTTGACACTTCCCGGAATTGCCGGTATCGTGCTGACCATTGGTATGTCAGTGGATGCGAACGTTCTTATTTTTGAACGCATCCGAGAAGAATTACGCTTAGGAAAAGGGAAAAAAGCAGCTGTGAAAGACGGATTCAAGAAAGCCTTGGCAGCAATTTTAGATGCCAACGTTACCACCTTGTTGACGGGTATTGTTTTGGCCACTTTCGGAACCGGACCTGTTAAAGGATTTGCAACTACTCTAATCATTGGTATTTTCACTTCATTCTTTGCGGCAGTAGTCATTACACGATTAATTGTCACTTCTTTTCTGGACAGAGAGAAAGATGTTTCTTTCTCTACCAAGATGACTGAAAATTGGTTTACAAAATCCACCATCAATTTTGTACGAAAAAGAAAATTATTTTATCTGATTTCCGGAGCACTTATCATTGCAGGAACCGTTTCTTTGTTTACAAGAAATCTTGACCTTGGGGTGGATTTTACCGGTGGACGACAATATGTAGTTCAATTTGAAGAACCCGCACAATACGATAAGATCCGTTCTAACTTAACCACTGAATTTGAAGGGAATGTCCCTACTGTAAAAAAGGTAGAGGACAGTTATACCGCCATGATCACTACAAAATACCGTATTACTGAAAGTGGAGACAGTACCAACTCTATCGTAGAACAAAAACTTAAAGATGGAATTGATGAATTGGGCGGGTACGAGATCATAGCTACGAATATGATTGCACCTACCATTTCAAAAGATTTGAAGAAGAACTCCATTTATGCCATTGGGTTTTCTTTACTGGTTATCTTCCTCTACATTGTTTTCCGATTCAGGAAGTGGCAATTTGGACTGGGAGCCTTACTGGCCATGTCACATGATGTGATAATCGTTCTGTCACTATTCTCTATTTTTTACGGAATTCTTCCTTTTTCCATGGAGGTTGATCAGGCATTTATCGCAGCCATACTTACGGTTGTAGGTTACTCTATCAATGATACGGTGGTTGTATTTGACCGAATCAGGGAATACCTGCATATTCATTATAAAAAAGATCAGAAAGATGTCATTAACCTGGCACTGAATTCTACCCTGAGTAGAACGGTCAATACTTCGGTATCTACTTTTATTGTATTGTTTGTCATCTTTATTTTTGGTGGAGATGCAATTAAAGGATTCACTTTTGCCTTGATGGTAGGCGTTGTAGTCGGTACCTATTCATCTCTTTTTATCGCCACGCCGGCAGTAGTGGATTTCACAAAAAGAATTAGAGAGGGAAAGCCTTCGAAAGAAGTGAAGTAATCTGAAATTATCTTAATTTTGCTCCCGACAAAGTCAACCGACCTTGTCGGGAGTTTTATTTTTAGGGAAATAGAGATATGAGTTTATTGTTTCTGAATAGTTTGGGTACCGGTGAGGTCATTATGATCTTTGTAGTTATACTCATTTTATTCGGCTCAAAGGGGATTCCTGATATTGCAAAAAACCTGGGAAGAGGGATTCGCGAAATTAAAGATGCCTCTAATGAGATCAAGCGGGATATCCAAAAGTCAGCTCTTGAAATGCGAAAAGACCTTAAGGTAGAGGAGTTTGATGATATTACAAAAATAGATTCCTCACCAAAAAAGGATACCAAAGTAGAAAAAAATGAAGGGGATGATTCCTCCCCGAAAAACGAAGATAAGCAATCAACATGATGTACTTTTTTCTAATAATCGGACTTGCGACCCTGATTGTAGGGGGAGAGTTTTTAGTGCGTGGTGCTGTTGGAATAGCTAAGAAAGCACAGATATCGACACTGGTGATCGGTATGACGGTTATTTCTTTTGGTACTTCTGCTCCCGAACTATTTGTCAGCTTAGGAGCTGCTTTTGACGGTAATCCGGAAATTGCCATAGGGAATGTGGTGGGATCTAACATTGCTAACATTGCATTGGTGTTGGGATTAACAGTCTTGATCTTCCCAATTGCTGTTGACCGGAACTCAAAGATTATTGACTGGCCCATGATGATGCTAGCCACCGTCCTGTTTCTTATTTTTGCACTGGATTTAAAAATTGCCGTTTGGGAAGGTGGTGTTTTATTCGGTATTTTATTGGTATTTACCTACCTCCTGATCCGTGGTTCACGCAGAAAAAATAAGAAAAATGCAGTTGCTGTTGACGTGGATGAAATTAAATCCATCAAAGATAATATTTGGTTATCAATTCTTTATACCCTCATAGGCTTAGTGGGGCTCTATTTCGGATCAGGGTGGCTGGTAGATGGCGCCGTAGATATCGCCACAGTAATGGGGATGGAAAAACGGGTAATTGCTGTTACAGTGGTTGCGTTTGGAACTTCAGTACCGGAATTGGTCACTTCAGTAGTAGCGGCATTTAAAAAAGAAACCGATATCTCTATCGGTAATCTCATTGGATCTAACATTTTCAATATCATGGCTGTTATAGGGATTACAGCTATTGTTAAACCCATTGAAGTTGAAAAAGCCACGCTTCATTTTGATATGTGGTGGGTCATAGGAATTGCACTGGCATTACTCCCTATGATGCTTATTGGTAAAAAGGTGGGACGCCTGAAAGGAAGTGTTTTACTTCTTTCTTATGTGGCATATATCACCATTTTAGTCATGTCAATTGGCTAAATTAAAACATAATAAACCACTGCCCTTTTCTGACTTCGATACTGGAATACCCTGAATTAAGAATCGAATAATTTTTGAAGTTTTTTCTTTTACGCTTACTTTTTTGAATATCGAATGTCGATTAGCGAATGTTGAATGTTGATTTTTTCTTCGTAATTCGGTGTTCGTAATTCCTTGTTCGCCATTCATTTATTTATTTCTTTTTGAATATCGAATGTCGATTAACGAATGATGAACCATACCGTCCAAAAAAGTGTGTCTAAATTAGCAAAAGAGATTTCCAACAATTAACTTTCAAATAATTAATTACTACAAAAATTAAAATGGAAGAAAAAATGTTCAAACCCGAGTTAAAATTAAGCAAAATCCAGCGACAAAATACAGCCTGAAAGGAAGTGTTTTACTTCTTTCTTATGTGGCATATATCACCGTTTTGGTCATGTCAATTGGCTAAATTAAAACATGATAAACCACTGCCCTTTCAATTCATTATGGGCTTTATCCGGTTTCCCTACTGAAATGTATTTAATCGCCAAATAAGAAACATGGATCTCATTTAATCCGTTGTGGATGATCAAAACACGTTCTTTAAACTCTAAAGAAAAATCTGCTTCCATTCTAAATTTATCCACATTGTTATTGTGAACCAAATTAAAATATGAATGGGTTTCATATGTAATTTTATCACATGCTGCTTCTACGTCGTCTTTGTGCATTTCAGCTTGCGCCACAAGAGTAAAAAGGAAAAAGTAAAAAAATAAAAGTCCGGCTTTAAATTGATTTTTCATTTGAATAAGTTTATGTGTTTCAGCTAAATGTAATCATTTAATTTAAATCTGAATAAAATTTAGTGAAAATTCACGATTTACCTCACCGCGCCTAGAAGGCCGTAACGGTATGTTACATCTTCCTCTTGCTTTTGAAGTGACCAACTTACGGTATGCCTTCTGCTGAAGTAATGACTGCATATTCTACCCATAGAATATCCCGCCACTTGTAATGAGACAAGCGTCGAATCTTTTTGATTTCATTCAGTGGAGCATCAATTCAACCCTTCTATTTCTTTGAATTTCTGATGTCCGAAACCTTGCGTAAACAACCTTTCAAATTTGATTAATTGAATGTGGCATGGTGTTATATTTTGTAAACCGTTGAAACGGTTTGCTTATTCGTTACATTTCTCATAGCCCACGAATTAATTCGTGGGCTATGAGTGGTATTCGATATGTTTAGAATGGATTTATCCATTTCTCTACAGTTTTAATGTCGCCTATACATTGTTCTAATCCCATCTCATTTGGACAACAATTTCACCAAGAGTGATTTAAGTTAAATCGTTTCTAGTCTTTAATCTGTTCCGTTTTTTCATTGACGTTCAGTGCGGGAATTCTAACTATTTCAAATGTCGCTGAAGCAAGTGTTACTTTCCCGTTTGTTGCCTGAATCCGTTTTGCAATCTCTTGATTGAGCAGATTTTTTGTGTACCGCCTCTTTTTATAGTCAACAATATACCTTAGGTTAAACTGCACCCAATTATCGGTCAATGTAATGGCAAGTGATGGGTCTACCTGGGCATCTTCAATGTAGTATTTTTCTACTATCGTCTTCCAGTCTTGCATAGAATCCTTTACATATTCAGAAAGATTTTCTTGTGCCACTTCTATAATTATGGTTTTGGCTAATTCTATATCAGAACCATGCCTTATAGGAAGGTCAAATTCATCCCAAACAAAGGGAAAGTCGCTTGAGTAATTATAAACAGGGCCTTTAAAAACAAAGGCGTTGCTCAATTTTACGATTCTTCCGCTATAATTATCGCTGGAAATCCACTCACCAATTTCCATCATTGTTGTATAAATACTATCAATGTCAATGACATCACCTTTGATTCCATTAATTTCAATCCTGTCGCCAGGTTTATACACTTTGACAAAAAAAATGTAAAACGAACCAGCAATACTTAAGATCAATTCTTGTAACGTAATTGTAATTCCAGCTGTTAACAAACCAATTGCCAGCCCGAAATCCTTTATAGATCCTGTAAAATAGGAAATTGTAAGGAGCACTGCGAGAATGTAACCTATTACTTCTACTCCTTTTTGTGATTTATATTTTATTGAGCCTTTTTCTGGCAGCTTCTTTTTCAACAGTCTCCTTGCCCATGCAACAATTAAAAAAATAAGTGCTATCCATATCAAATATTTAATAATATTGGTTGAGGTTGGATGTTCTGCAATCCAATGTTCTATATCTTCTATCATTTTCTTTCTGGTTTAACTAACGCTAACATCCGTATAGCCCCATTATGCATTTCATCCACCTACAATATCGGGAATAAATTCCACTATTAGGTAAATGTAGCTGTTTGTCAACAGAAGAAATCAGTGGAAGCGACCTGTGCTTAATGATTTTAGGTTTTAATTGTTGTGGTTTTTTATTTTAAATTATCTGTTTTATTGTATTCATTGGAAGGAACATCTTTTCACTATCGGGGAGCTGTTCAAAACCAAACCTATCATAAAACTTTACTGCATATTCGTTGATTGGATCGACAACAACAGCCATAGCTCCAATACTTTCTTCCGATAAAGTAAAAGCTCTAAATAATGCATCTAAAAGAAGGTGTTCTCCTAGACCTGTTCCTTTTTCTTTTATATCTCTGGCTAATCGACCGAGTAGAATTACTGGAGCATTATAGTTCTTGGGAACTTTTTTGATATACTTTTCGGGTATTAGTTCTCTTCCAAGGCTTTCGCTTGTAAGAGTATAGTAGCCAATTACATTTTTGTCTTTATCTATTGCAACGAAACACACTACAAGTTTTTTCTTAATGTCCTGACTAACTTGTTTTTGAATATAGTCGGTTAATGATGGCTCTTCGCATTCAAAACTCTTTCTAATGTGAGTTTTATCTAATATTGAAATATTCAAAGTCAGGATTTTTTTGATTTGTATCTCTTAGCAGCTTCTACCAAATTTTGATTTGGTTTTGTATTGCCAAATACGGCATCAAAAAATACTTGACGGTCTTTCTCTGTAGCAATTATTCTGTCGTTTTTAGCAACGATTTCTTCAGCTTGTTTTTTAACTACTCGAACAATAAAGCTGGTAAATGACTTGTCTCCGCTTAGTTTTTGAGCTCTTCTAAAAATTTTTTTGTCAGTAGATGAGACTCTTAACTCTATGCGTTCATTTTTACTTCCTTGTGCTTCCATAATAAACTTGTTTCATACAAATGTACGGCAAATAACCGTACAAAACAAATTTTATTCAAGTGTACTATAACATCCGTATACTCCCCATTATACACTTCACCACCTAAATATCGGGAATAAATCTCACTATTAAGAAACCTTGCGTAAACAACCTTTCAAATTTTATTAAATGAATGTAGCATGGTGTTATATTTTATAAACCGTTGAAACGGTTTGCTTATTCGTTACATTTTTCATAGCCCACGAATTAATTCATGGGCTATGAATGGTATTCGTTTTATTTACAATGGATTTATCCATTTCACTCTACTTCAGAATCAGGACGTCCGTCAGTTTTTGGCGGACGTTTTTTTTTTGTGGTTAACTTTAAAATCAGTAACTTGTACTTCAAACTTATGAAAAAAATACTGATCATATTTATTCTCCTGCTGTCACATCCCTGGTTGAGTCAGGCACAAAACTGGGAATTGCTGAAGGCCAAGTATACGCACTACTATACACATAGTGATTCGCTTATTATTTCCAATATTGTCAAGGTAGACTCAAGCCAGTATTTTGCGAACGATAGTATTTATCATCTTTGCAGGAGACTTAAGGTGTGTGATACCTGTACTACTTTCCCTAATGGAGCATATGGCATGTTGTACGAAGGGTTTGCGAGTGAATTTCTGGGTTACTCTATTCAATACAACAACTCAATAAATGCCTATGTGGTAAATGATGATACCATATATCCACTCGCACAATTGGGAGACAGCTGGAATTTCAATACAACAACTATTGCTACGGTAATAAACACTGAAGACACATTATTATTTGGTATTCTGGATTCGGTTAAAACTATTGCTTTAACCGGTGGCGATACCTTAATACTTTCTAAAGAACATGGGCTTATTAGGTATCCTGACTTTAACAGTTCAGGTAAATATTTTGATTTAGTGGGACTTCAGTATAAGAGCGTTGCTTTAGGTGAATATTTGCCGAATGTCTGGACAACTTATGATTTCTCTGTTGGTAATATCTATTCTTACTATTTAAGTCAGTACATTGTAGATGATCAGGATATTCACAGGATTAAATTAACAGTACTGGAAGATTTTAGTGATTCAGCTAAACACAGCTATTCATTTCATTTATTGGACGACATTACATACATCCATGATCAGGCTTTTACTCCCTGGGATATTTGGTATGGTAGCATTAACAGAATAGATACTGCTTCAATAATGCTTTTAGATTCAGCTATAGAAAATACAGTAGGTGGTATTCAGTTCTCTGAAGAGGCGTTTGATTATAATACTGGCACTGCGTATTATGATAGTCCGTTTTTTTATCCTCTTTTCGGAAATTTAAGTTCTGACATAATTTCGGTTGATGTCGGCGCACGTTGGTATAAAGACTCCCTGTTCGGTTATGTGAAAAGAATTGACCAATACTATCATTATCAAGACAGCTTATTTTACAAAGATCCGCATATAGAGGCAACAATGTATTATGCCAATAACCTTGGTAGGGTTCAGTTTGATTACTGGGACTTTGAATATGGCCGTTATGAAGTACTGAAAGGGTTTGTTGATAACGGTGATACAACGGGTGTTATCTACAATTTGCCGGACGATCTTTCACTTACTAATGAAAAAGTTGAAAACCCAGTGATTTATCCCAATCCCGTAAGTGAAGTTCTACACTTCTCAAAAAAAATCGCGCAGCTTGAGATGTATGACATTAATGGTAAACTGCTGCTACGATCAGCCACTCCTTTAAATTCTTTGGACGTTACACATCTAAATAATGGGCTTTATTATATCGTTACTACGGATCAAATGCAGAGAAGACACTTCTTTAAAGTTGTTGTACAACACTGATTTTTAAATATTAGTAGTAATCATTCCCGTTGACGCAGATTTCAAATCACTGATGTCCGAAACCTTGCGTAAACAACCTTTCAAATTTGATTAATTGAATGTGGCATGGTGTTATGTTTTATAAACCGTTGAAACGGTTTGGCTATTCGTTACATTTTTCATAGCCCACGAATTAATTCGTGGGCTATGAATGATATTCGTTTTATTTACAATGGATTTATCCATTTCTCTCCACAATTTTAATTTCTTCTTCCGTCAAGTAAACAACCTTTCAAATTTGATTAAGACTGTTTGAGTTTACTTTCTACAACGATAAAATGATCCCTAAAAAGGTTTACAGAGATGCTCATTTGCTTTGATTTAAACTATATAATTTTAGAAACTCGTCATGCTCTTGTGCAAAGTTTTTTTTCTGATGGTGCTGTTTTTGGTTATTGATGTATAAAAAAACTTTCTCGACTACCGATTCAGAAACAGAGTAAGCGGCATAACCTGTCTGCCAAGCAAATTTCTTCTCAATTAAATTGTTTTGATTGATGTAATGTGAGCTGCTGCCTTTGATTTGCTTGATAACTTCAGCAATTGATTTTTGAGGGCTCAATAAAAACAAACAATGGATATGGTCGGGCATTCCGTTGATAATTCTTACCGGACAACCCTGCTCACGTAATTGCGCTGAGACAAAATCATAAACCTTTTTCTCTATGGCACCGGAAATTAGCGGCTTTCTTTCTTTGGTTGCCCATATAGCGTGTATCCAAATTTTATTAAATGAATGTGGCATGGTGTTATATTTTGTAAACCGTTGAAACGGTTTGCTTATTCGTTACATTTCTCATAGCCCACGAATTAATTCGTGGGCTATGAATGGTATTCGTTTTATTTACAATGGATTTATCCATTTCCCTCCCCTGCTGCGTAGCTGTAATGCTTCGCTTTACTCTTCAAAACCGGTTCACCCAAATATCGGGAATAAATCTCACTACTAACCAGATATACCCCTTCATTAATAGAAGAAATCAGTTACTGTCAGCTGTCAATAAGTACGCCTTATCCAAATCTCTACGGTGCTATATACAACCTTAACAAGCACTCCCATATAACACCTTGTTACTACCTTTAATTCGCTGCCCTTTTTTGTTCCAATTTTTTGTTTTTATCCTAAAATGGAACATTCCTCCCCCATTTTTTCTGAGCGGGATTTTTATTTTAATTTCAGCTATCATTCCGTTACTGTGATACGACATGGCGTAACTTTTTCTACGGCTGAATCTGGCTCTACGCAGTTTGTTAAGCGACTGAATAGTACAAATGTACTTGATGTATTCCTTGTTACTTTCTCCGAAAAAGGCGACTGAACTGATTAAACTGTCTTTCCACCTGTCTCCATAATCTTCTATGAGTTTACTCACTTCTTCATTGTGCTTTTTGACTTGCGATATCCTTTCTAATCTTATAAATCTGATTCCAAATTCATCCAGCGCCTGTTGCTCTTTTGCTGTGAAAACAGGAATCTCCCTACCGACATAAAAATCGGCTGCAAATGATTTAAAGGTTGACATTAGAAGTAATAGACATGTCAAAGCTATGATGTTGCAAGCCTCAAAAATGTATGATTTCTGTTTGTTACTTTTCACGGTTTTCTTCTCATTTCAGATGGTTCAGCTTAAAAGTTTCAAGAAAAATGGTTTGTTGATCGATAAATACACTGTGAGAGCAGTTGCTTAGATAGCTTACATTTTCTGCGCCAATAAGGGTTTTTAGTTCCTCAATCTGAACTGAACTGTAGAGTCCGTCTTCCTGACCGTAAAGTCCGTAAACTGAAATGCTGTCTGAAACTAACTCCCGGAGATCGTCCTTTAGATCAATTGTTGTATAGGATTCATTTTTCCAAAAGCCCTGAGTTGCTGCTTGCGTCATCTCCGAAATGTATTTTTTTGCGAGACTATCTTTCTTTAGCGCCTTGTAGATGGCTTCAGCTTCGTCGCTTGGTGATGAAGTGGAATAAAAGCCGTTTTGCATTGCATGAGCGAAGCAGTATACGGCAAAGTCAAGTGAGGTACTATCCATTTCTTCAAGCATTGTAATATACTTCAAGTTGGTTTTGTCATCATTTTCTAAATAGATTTGCTTTGATGTGTTTATAATGGTTTCAAATGATTCTTGCAGCGATACCGGAGCACCTACCAACACGACTGATTTGACACTTTTTTTGTTTTCTACAGCAAAACGAGTAGCCAGAACTCCTCCGAAACTATGGCCAATTAATATCGGCTTTTGAATATCATACTTATCATAAAGGGATTTTAGGTCCTTAAAAGTTTGTTTAAAATTAAATTTGGCTTTATCGTCCTTTGATCTTCCCTCGCCTCTGCGGTCATAAACGATAACATAAAAACCCAAATCTGCCAATTTCTGAGCTGTTGAAAATTCAAAACTCGCGCAGTTATATCCGGGACCGCCATGTAAAAATATTATACTTTGATCGTTCTTGTTTCCAAAGGATCTTGAGTAAAGTTCAGCCTTTGCATGTAATAGATTACAAATAATTAAAAGGATAACAAGGCTCGATATTTTCTTTAAATGTGGTATTCTATCAACTGTCCAAACCATATTAGCTGTTCTTTTCTGCTTCTAAACTTTATTCCAGCAATATACGAAATAAACACTTTTGGGTAGGTGGCTTACCCCCTCGCTGCGAAGTTCTTTATCCCCATTAAACACAATTGCAAAACCTCAGGTTTAATTCAATTTGAGTTCTTGACAAGATTAATCACCAATTCATCCAAACTCACAGTTGTTTGATTTGAGAGAATGATGACACCCATTTTTCTTTCAAGGTCAATTACCATGGAAGATGTATATCCGCCAGACATTCCATTATGCCAAAAAACAGGATGATCGGTTGCTTTTTTTAGTATGTGCCATCCAAGCCCCACATCTAATTTTTCATCTATTACAAAAGTAGGCGCCATTCCAAGCCTCAACTCTTTGTTATTAGCATTAAAATGAGCTTTTACAAATTTGACAAGATCGTGAGTAGTTGATTTTAACCCTCCTGCTGCGCAAAGCGTTGATGACCAATCCCAGTTTTTACAAACAGCTCCGTTTGCGTCGTATGGATCAACTAGCATTTCCTTAAATTTATCCAGCTCAAATCCAGAACTGCTCATATTATATTTTGATAAAATATACTTATCTACCAAAATCTTATAATCCTCTTTTTCTATTTGTGACAGAACATATCCAAGCAAACCAAAACCCAAATTTGAATAGCTATATTTCGCTCCGGCTTTTGTTTTTAAATCCAAATGATTTTCCAAATAATCTTCGAACATTTCTTCGGTGTAATTGGCGTATGGATTTCCTGCATCTGTAACAGTTTCAAATAAATTTGCAGGCAGTCTTTGTAAACCGGAGGTATGGTTTGCCAGTTGTTCAAAAGTCATTTTTTTCTTTATTTTAAAAGGTAGAAAAGAGTTGATCTTGTCGGTTTTTTCGATTTTTTCATTGAGCAGGTAATTACAAAGTAGGGTTGCAGTGAATATCTTAGTCAGTGAGCCTATTTCAAAGACGGAATCCTCATTTGAGATAAAACTAATGTCATCTTCTTGTTTTAACATCCCAAGATAATTGACATCTGTATCATTCAAAACTGCCATTGAAAGTTGTGCACCTACAGGAAATTCTTCAACTAAAGCTTTTATTTGATCAATTTGAGTCTGTTTAATAAGGGAATCACGTTTATCCTGAGGTATCGCTTTAACAACTGTCAGCATCAAGAATAAAGTAAATAGTAATTTCATAGTTGTTAGGATAAAGTATAAAATTAGTATAAAACCAGTAAAACCCTCTTTTATTTTGTGTTTTGAAAACGTTTAGGACAGGATTGATCATGAACCTTTGGTATTCGTTTTATTTAGAATGGATTTATCCATTTCACCCTGTGCGAAGCTTCGGCAAAGCAAAACATAAATTAGGTATTGTATGGAGCAATCGTTTTTATTTTTTATCTGTCAATTCTCAAATTTAATTTTCTCTATTAAATCCTTGAAATATTCAGGGCTCCAAATATTCAAAGCATCATCATTTTGAATAAACCTAACAACATCTTCTTTAATACTGCTAAAAGAAACTGATTTGATCCTGGCATTTAATAAGCCGACAATCTGTTCATTAGAAATACTATTATCTTGCCAATCGCTTGTGTCTTTTGCCCTTGTTAGGAAATGATTTACATCCAAAGGAATTCCTTTTTTGATATACCATTCTAAGTCATACCAATCCCTACCTTTGACTCTATTTCGCCACTTTCTAAAAAGCAGGGCATGCATTTTACCTGCAAATAAACTTGATTTAGTAAAACATTTCACATAAAAAGAAAATGGACGGAGTAATAACTTTTCTTCGGTTTTGAAATTCAATGGAGGCTGTCGGTCAACTTCTATTTTTATCTTCAACGTCTTGTTAGAACGCACACCAGTCTCTTTGATGATGTCTACGAGTACAATTTCTTGCCATATTGTCTCAGCTTTTAGAAAAGCAGAATCAATAGCCGCTTGTTTAGTTCTTTTCTTTTCTTGAATACTAACGGTCAGTCCTAATGACTTAAATTCATCTAAAATAGCTTTGAAATATGGCTCAATCGAAAAATTTGGATCAGGTTTAAGTAAGGAAAAATCCAGATCTTCTGAATACCTATCCAATCCATAAAAAATCCGAAGAGCTGTTCCTCCATAGAAAGTAGCTTTCTCAAAAAAGTCAGTTCTTGATAATCCTGCTAAAGTTATTTCTTGCATTATTTCTCGTAATGCAGCTAATATTTCTTCCTCATTTTGAGGATTATATTCCTCTATCCATTCTTTTATCATAATTCTTTCAACGTTTTAATAAGCATCTTCAGACTACTTTTTTTAGGAGCGTTTTTAATCCATAATCCAATAACTTTCGTATCTAATGTTTTCAATACTTCACGATCCATGCGAAGGTCTTCCATTAAAAATTCTCGTGTTTGTTTGATGCTTCTCAGATAAATTTTGGGCGTCAGCACAACTTTGTCACATAAAGCTTTTTCAGGTGAGGCAACTAACATTGTTTGCTTTGGTGAATATTCTATGTTTTTTATTCCATACGAATAATAAGGAGTCTTTAATCGTTGGTAGCTAAATCGTCCAACAGGAGTTTTATATGACTTTGAAGTTTTTATGGTCACTGAACTTATTTCATACACTCTTTCCGGTATCATGTTCCAATAAGATAATGCGGACTCTAATGACACATAACT
>JBBDID010000046.1:0-54551 GCA_040880585.1 Crocinitomicaceae bacterium
TATAAACATATTTAACTGAATAATAACTTGTTAAATAGTTTTTAAGGATCGACTATATAATGCTTTTTTAGACAACCTCAGAATTACTGTATCATAATCTGTATAAAGAATATAACATTCAATATCTTCTATTTTATCGCCTGATAACTCATCTCTGGCATGAACTACTACCTCAGTCCAACGCTTGTGGTTTTCTTTTTTACAGGAAAAAAAGCTCAGAATTAAAAATAATATGAAGGTGCTCTTAATATTCACTATTGTACTATGAGTTTTTTAGTGTAGGAAGACTCTTTACCTACAATTTTTATAATATAGACGCCTTTTTTAAGTGGAAGGTTGAGATATACATAGGCAGTTCCTCATTTAATACAGTATCTCATAAGTAACTTTGTCACCTTCTTGCAAGTGAAGCGTATCGTAAAAAATTTCAGTGACACTGTTCTTTGTAACATGCCATTCAAATGCATATCTTCCCGTAGGTATATTAACAAAAGGACTTGTGTCATCATAGCACCCATAGATAGGGTTCGGATCATCAGGATATGCATTGTAAGATGGTACATCAATATTAGGCCGGTAAACCACTATTTTGTCACTATCATTAAAGCAGTTCGTATTGGTTATTTTCATTCTTAACTCTGCTTTTGGTACAAAATTAAAAGTGAAATTATGATTTTCACCCTTAACGAGATCAATATAACTAGAGAAATCAATTGGATAATACGCGGCAGGATCGAAAGAGGATTCCAACCTGTAGTGGACCCCTTTTTTACCTTTGAATCCAAATTCGTACACTCCATTTACCGTAAAACCATGGTCAACAACCACTGTCTCGCCGAATAATGATGCATCATAATCTGTATAAAGAATATAACATTCAATATCTTCTATTTTATCTCCTGATAACTCATCTCTGGCATGAACTACTACCTCAGTCCAACGCTTGTGGTTTTCTTTTTTACAGGAAAAAAAGCTCAGAATTAAAAATAATATGAAGGTGCTCTTAATATTCACTATTGTACTATGAGTTTTTTAGTGTAGGAAGACTCTTTACCTACAATTTTTATAATATAGACGCCTTTTTTAAGTGGAAGGTTGAGATATACATAGGCAGTTCCTCATTTAATACAGTATCTCATAAGTAACTTTGTCACCTTCTTGCAAGTGAAGCGTATCGTAAAAAATTTCAGTGACACTGTTCTTTGTAACGTGCCATTCAAATGCATACCTTCCAGTAGGAATTGAATTATATGAAGTAGTATTATCAAAGCAGCCATAGTAAGGGTCTGGGTTAGCAGAGTATCCATTATATGAAGGGACATCAATGTTGGATAAATAAACCACAATTTTATCGCTGTCATTAACACAATTCATGTTGGTTATTTTCATTCTCAATTCAGCTTCTGGCACCAATTCAAAATCAAATTCATTAACTTCTCCATTGCTCAAATTCATAAAATTAGAAAATTGAACAGTATAATATTTATCAATATCAATGGCTGCCTCAGCCCAATAGGTTTTGTTCTTTTTGGCTTTAAAACCAAATTCGTAAACGCCGTTTTCAGTGTTGCTAACATCTAATTCTTCCACACCTGAATTTAATATGCCTCCTTTTTGTGTGTAAACACCGCAGTACACATCTTCAATAGGTTCTCCGGTGATATAATTTTGAGCATTAATCTTAACTACCGTCCAGTGTTTGCTGTTTGTTTTGTCACATGATCCAAAAAAAAGCAAAAACAAAATATTGATTGTAACTGTCAGTGATTTTAGCTTAATACATTTCATTGGATTATTAATCTTTTATTTTCAATACTGGTTGAATTATGCTTACAAGCTTAAAAAAAACAGTTAGTTTTATATCGAAGTTCTTAATAATCTAGTTCATATACCCGATATTCCCCCTTTTCTAGTTCAATTGTGTCATAATATGTATTTGTTGTACTATTTTTAGTTACCTGCCATTCAAAGAACCATTTCCCCATAGGAACTTTTCCAAAAGCTCCTGAACTATCTTCATAACAGCCGTCTATGATGACATCAGTATAACCATTATAACCTGTTTCTGATGTGCGACTAAATATTAATTTATCGTTACTGTCAAAACAACTTACATTCTTTATATCGAAAGTTAAATAAGCATAAGACACCAGTTCAAACTCAACCTCATTGGTTTCTCCATTACTTAAATTCATGAAATTTGAAAATTTTACAGTGTAATATTTATCAATATCAATGGCTGCCTCAGCCCAATAGGTTTTGTTCTTTTTGGCTTTAAAACCAAATTCGTAAACGCCGTTTTCAGTGTTGCTAACATCTAATTCTTCCACACCTGAATTTAATATGCCTCCTTTTTGTGTGTAAACACCGCAGTACACATCTTCAATAGGTTCTCCGGTGATATAATTTTGAGCATTAATCTTAACTACCGTCCAGTGTTTGCTGTTTGTTTTGTCACATGATCCAAAAAAAAGCAAAAACAAAACATTGATTGTAACTGTCAGTGATTTTAGCTTAATACATCTCATTGGATTATCAATTTTTTACGTACGATATTGTTTGAATCATTTACCTCTATAATATAAACGCCATCCGGCAGTGATAAGTTGGTTGATTACGGTGAAAAAAACATCAGCCCTGAGCAGCAAGAAATTTATCTGTGGGATGGGAACGGTCTTGATTATGACTTGCCTGTTTCTGCCGGCGTTTATTTTTATGAGATCATTGTCCGAACTCCGGCTTTTGTGACGCAGAGTTATTCAGGTAGTTTGACGGTGGTGGGGAGGTAAAAAAAAACTTGAACCACATTAGAACATATAGAAATTATCCCGAACACCTATGTGAACTATGTGCCTATGTGGTAAGCAAAAAGAAACAGAACCACATAGGCAGATAGGACATATAGAAATTGTCTTAAAAAGCTATGTGAACTATGATTCTATGTGGTGAATGAATAGAAAATGAACTGCCGCGCTTGATTGTTTCCGCGAGCGCTAAAGCTACTCTGCGGAGGCGCTTGTTTCTTTTATTATTGGTCAATAGCGGAGCCGAAGTGCAACACAAAAAAGTAAGCGTAAAAGAAAAAAAATCTTCAAAAATTATTCGATTCTTAATTCAGGGTGTCCCAGTGTCGAAGTCAGGGGAAAAATATCTAATCTACATTGTCGTGCAAAAAGGAATTATTTTGTTTGAGCTCAATTTTACGTTGCCCCTGCTCATTCTCTTCTCCTTCTGACAAAGTAAATTTACTCATGTTTTCTTCAGAAGAGTGAGGAATATCATCTAACTCCACATTTTTTCTTTTGTAAGCCGGTTCTTTTTCAAGATCCGTAATTCCTTCTGATGATTTTAGTTTAGAAGTATACGATTGTATTCTCTCCATTCGTTGTTTTGCACGCATAGCTTGCTCTTCAGTAGAAAGTACAGGCTTGTCTTTTTGATCACCTTTATTTTTTTGTTCTTCCTCTAATTCATCCGTCAGGTAATGTCGGATCACCTCTTCTTCTTCTTCCTTAGATTTGTTTTCAGCAGATGCTTCTTCTTTGTTATTTGAAGTGTTATCACCTGTTTTCAACTCCCAATTAATCTCAGTTTGACTTTGTTCATCTTTATCCTTAACAATCAAGAAAGGTTCGTCTTCTGCCTCTATTTCCTCTTCTTCTTGCTGTTCAAATTTATTTTTCTGAGTAGGTGAATGAAGGGGTTGAGAGATCATTGTTGGTGTTGCTTCATCTTCTAGGTTAACCCTTTTCTTTTCAGGTTCTTTTTCAAAGCCTGTTATCGGGGTAGATTTAAATCCGGTTGCAATCACTGTAATACAGATTCCTTCCCCAAGCGTTTCATCATATCCGTGTCCCCAGATTACATCTGCTGTAGCACCGGCTTCATCCTGAATATAATCGGTAATATCTCCAATCTCATCCATGAGGATTTCATTTTCACCATAGGTAATATTCAATAGTACATACTTGGCGCCACTGATATCATTATCATTCAACAAAGGAGAGGAAAGTGCATTCTTAACGGCATCAATTGCCCGATTTTCTCCGCTGGCTTCTGCAGATCCCATAATCGCCACACCAGAATCCTTCATTACTGTGCTGACATCATTAAAATCGACATTGATCATCCCGGTCACAGATATCACTTCAGCAATTCCTTTAGCGGCGGTAGCCAACACATCATCTGCTTGAGAAAATGCATTTCCTAAAGAGAGGTTTCCAAACATTTCTCTGAGTCGATCATTATTGATGATCAGTAAAGTGTCTACACTTTTACGCAACTCTTCCAGTCCTTCTTCTGCCTGTAACTTTCTTTTTTTTCCTTCAAAAGCAAAGGGTACTGTCACAATTCCTACTGTGAGGATATCCATTTCTTTTGCAACCCTTGCAATGACCGGTGCAGCCCCTGTTCCGGTTCCGCCTCCCAAACCTGCAGTGATAAATACCATTTTGGTGTTTTTTTGCAGGATATCTTTAATGTCATCAATATTTTCAATGGCCGCATTTTTTCCAATTTCAGGAATTGCTCCTGCGCCCCGACCCTCAGTGAGGCTTTGACCCAATTGAATTTTAATGGGTACCGGCGAAATGTCAAGGGCTTGTTGATCTGTATTGCAAATCACGAAGTCTACTCCTTTGATGCCTTGATTATACATATGATTCACAGCGTTTCCTCCACCGCCGCCTATTCCAATCACTTTAATAATTGAGGACTGATCTTTTGGTAAATCGAATTCCATAATTTTTGTTTTTGTTGTCAGGCAAGGGGGTTTATTCTTTTAAACCTTCGGCCAACCGACCTTTACCTTGCAGTAATTTTTTATTCTTTTCATCTTCACTGCCCTTTTTCACCACAATGATCGATATTTAATGTTTTTTTCGCCTATGGAATGGTTTAGAATCCCACAGATTTATTCATCTTAATCTTCTTCTTCAAACCAGGCTCTTCCTTTATTCAAAATCTTATCAAAAAAGCTTCCTTTTCTTTTGGTTGAATGGTTTTTAGCAGCATTTTCATTTGAAAAAGCCTCTGAATTGCTGTAAGATCTTATAAAACCTTTTAACACCAATCCCACACCGGTTGCATACATTGGACTGGTAATATTATCTACCATAGTTGAAGGTGCCAGGTGTTCATTAGGATAACCGATTCTTGTATCCATCCCTGTGATGTACTCAAACAACTGTGTAATGTGTTTCAGTTGAGACCCTCCTCCTGTCACTACGATACCTCCAATCAGGTTTGATTCAAAACCGGAATTTCTGATTTCGTAATGTACGTGTTCAATAATTTCTTCCATTCTGGCTTGAATAATATTCGCCAAATTGCGTACTGAAATTTCTTTTGGTTCCCTTCCTCTTAATCGCGGGATACATACCACCTCATTATCATGACATTCAGATGCCAAAGCAGAGCCGAACTTTACTTTTAACAGTTCAGCCTGTCTTTTCATGATGGTACAACCTTCTTTTATATCTTCAGTAATTACATTTCCTCCAAAAGGAATCACAGCGGTATGTCGGATAATTCCATCCTGAAAAATTGCAATATCTGTTGTTCCGCCACCAATATCTACCAATACAATGCCGGCTTCTTTTTCTTCTTCAGAGAGCACTGCTTCAGCAGAAGCCAAAGGTTCCAGTATCATTTCATCTACCTGTATATTGGCTTTATTGACACATTTTTGAATGTTTTTAGCCGCAGCCAATTGTCCCGTAATGATGTGGAAGTTGGCTTCTAAACGCACACCGGACATTCCAATCGGGTCTTTAATTCCCTGTTCATTATCCACGATATACTCTTGCGGCAAAACATGTACAATTTCTTCTCCGGGTTGCATTACCAGCTTGTACATATCTTCAACCAAAGCATCAATGTCTTTTTGTGAGATTTCTGTTTCCAGATCATTTCTCATGAGCATTCCACGGTGTTGCATACTTGAGATATGCTGTCCGGCGATTCCTACATTGACTTCAGCAATGATCAAATCACCATCTACCCGTTCTTGTGCCTCTTCAACTGCTGCTTTGATCGATTGCACGGTTTTTTCAATGTTGGAGACCATTCCCCGGGTCACGCCAACGCTTTCAAACTTACCCATAGATAAGATCTCTACTTTTCTATGTTCGGTTTGTCTACCGACTATACACGCAATTTTTGTAGTCCCGATATCCAGTCCTACTACAATTTTATTTTTTTCGTCTTCCTGTGACATAATTCAATTTATCGTTTTGAGCATACTACCTGGCTCTTGTACATAATGTTAATCGTATCGTAATTCTCCCATCCTGCTCTGCTCATTCCTTCTGTATAGAAATATTCTAACTTTTTAAACTTCCCCGGCACCTGCTCTGCTTTCCCAAATAGTATGCGTTGATCTCCTACGCGCGGAATCAACTCAAATTCTTTGTATTCATTAATATGAATATGAGTAATCTGCGCAGTCAGGAACTCATCACAACAAACATAATTTGAAATCTCGTACAAATCATCCAGTATCTCAATAGTTTTCAATGAGTCATTGTTGATTATGTGGCTGACAGATTTGGAAAAATCCATTTCATTGATGTTTCCATCAACAGTTAAAACATGCGCCGTATAATTAGAAGACAAGGGCATGAGCTTCCCTTCTTTGTCCAGATAGCAACTGCTTCCGTCTTGATTAAAAATCCTTGCAATGGGTTGTCTTAGCTGAATATCCAACTGCCATTCACCGCTGAGATACGTATACGCCTCTGCACTTTGAATTTCGGGCATATCGGTAATGTACGTTTCAATATAAGCCAACTCAAGCTGACTGTAAGTTTTCTCTTCACCGATCAAATGTTTATCCGATAATCGGCGGATCACATCATCTTTGGTTAAAAACATCATCCCCTCATACATTTCAATGTGAATTTCAGGGATCCCCACTATTCTTTTATCCTGAGCCGCTTTCACAAAGCTTAATCCCAGCCAAACTGCTCCTGCAAAGAGTAACCAAAGTATATTTCGGAGCCAGGGTTTCATTTGTCAAAGTGGTTTTTTAAAGGTGTTACGATATCGGCGATATCTCCGGCTCCTAGCGTACAAATTATATCAGGCTTCATGCCTTCAACATCCTGAATAATTGTATCAGGTGTGGAAATCATTTTTTCATCCAGACTCACCATATCTAATAGTGTTTCAGAAGTAATTCCTGCAATGGGTTCTTCACGGGCGGGGTAAATGGGTAGTAAAATAAGGTCATCTGAAAGAGAAAGTGCTTCTGCAAAAGCTTCCATAAAGTCTCGGGTTCGTGAAAACAAATGGGGTTGAAAAATGGTCGTGATTTTTCTATGGGGATAGAGTTTCTGCACCGATCTTAAAAAAGCTTCAATTTCAGTAGGATGATGTGCATAATCATCAATCAGCACCAAATCCTTACGTTTAATTTTAATATCAAATCTTCTTTCTACCCCTTTAAAGGATTTGAATGCGGATCGAATCAAGTGTTCTTCAATCCCAAGCCCAATACACAAGGCAAAAACAGCCGTAGCATTTTCTGCATTGTGTTGTCCGGGCAGGCCAAATTCTATGTTGCGATAAATATCTGAGCGGCTCAAAATATCAAAATAAAAATGTCCGTCTTCATATTTCAAGGCGTGCAAACGCCAGTCAGAATCACCCTCTACACCATAAGTAACAATGCGTAAGTTCGTAGTAAAATTAAAGTTGATCCAGTCTATTTTTGAATTAATAACTACGGTGCCATTCGGTTTCATCAGATTTAAAAAATCATTGAATGACGTTAACATTTGCTGGTCATCTCCATAAATATCCAAATGATCTGCATCTATAGATGTTAATATGGCGTAATCGGGTTTTAACTGTAGAAAAGAACGATCAAACTCATCCGCCTCTACTACCACTCTTTCTGATCCTTCATTAATAATGCAATTCGATTGATAGTTTGATGCAATTCCGCCTACAAAAGCGTTACACTTTTCGGGTGTTTGATTCAATACATGAGCCAGTATGGTTGAAGTTGTCGTTTTTCCGTGTGTACCGGCAACGGCAAATGTTTCAAATTGTTCTGAAATAATTCCCAATGCCTTTGCTCGCTTAATGACGTTAAAACCATGTTCTTCAAATGCTTTCAATTCTCCCATAGCAGAAGGCACTGCCGGCGTATAAATCACAAGGGTATCCCGGTGAGAAAAGTCATCCAGTACTTTTATTCCGCGATCTTCATAATGAATTTCAATCCCTTTTGATTCCAGTTCAGTGGTTAAATGAGTGCGGGTTTTATCATACCCGAAAACTTTCATCCCCTGTGCCAGAAAGTAACGTGCAAGCGCTGACATTCCGATTCCTCCGACACCGATAAAATAGACGTTATGTATTTGATTAAAATTCACCTATTCACTTCTTTTCCCTGTTATCATATTAATGTATTCAATTATATCCATCCTATTGAAGTAGTTTTTCAATTTCATGCACAATTCTATCGGTTGCATCTGGAATTCCAAGCGGGTGGATATGAGAAGAAAGCGTCTGACATTTTTCTTCATTTTCTAATGTCGTGATCACTTCATTGACTAATTTTTCCCGCGCCTCGTGATCCTTTATCAAAATGGCGGCTTCTTTATCCACCAAGGCCATTGCATTTTTAGTTTGGTGATCTTCCGCTACATTGGGGGAAGGAACCAAAACTACCGGTTTCCCAATCAGGCAAACTTCAGAAACAGATATCGCACCGGCTCTTGAAACAATAATATCTGCTGCCGCATACGCCAGGTCCATTTGGTAGATAAAATCTGAAAGATATACGTTCTGAGAGTTCAGTTCTTTCACAAAAATTTTTAGTTCTTCCGCATAAAATTTCCCACACTGCCAGATGAGTTGCAGATCTTTGTTCAACATTTTTTGAATGTCTTGTTTGAAGCTTTCGTTCAAGGTTCGTGCACCTAAACTTCCTCCTATAACCAAAACGGTTTTCTTTGCAGGATCCAAGCTAAAATGCTCAAAAGCAGCTTTCTCTTTTCCTTCAATTTGAACCACCTCATCTCTGACAGGATTACCGGTTTTTACAATTTTTTCTTTTGGAAAAAAGCGTTCTAAGCCGTCGTACGCCACACAAATTTTCTTCGCTCTTTTAGCCAATATTTTATTAGTGATGCCCGGATAAGAATTTTGTTCCTGTATCAAAGTGGGGATTTTTTGTTTTGCGGCCATTCTTATGGTAGCAGCACTGGCATATCCTCCTACCCCAATTGCTATGTCAGGTTTGAATTTTTTGATAATGCGTTTTGCTTTGATTAAACTACCTATTAACTGAAAGGGAACTAACAGATTTTTAATGGTTAATTTTCGTTGCAGCCCTCTAATGGGTAATCCCACGATCTCATATCCTTCTTTCGGTACTTTTTCCATCTCCATTTTTCCTTCTGCACCGACAAACAGTATTTCAACCTCCGGATATTTTTCTTTGATTTTATTTGCAATAGCGATTGCCGGAAAGATATGCCCTCCCGTTCCTCCACCTGATATGATTACTTTACGCAAGGGCATTTCCACTTTCTTTTTTTAATTTTGATTCAGTTGACTTTGAATATTTTCTACTGATTCCCAGTACAATTCCGATAGAGATACAGGTGAACCATGCCGAAGTTCCGCCCATACTTAAAAGAGGCATATTTTGCCCGGTTACCGGCATCATTTTCGTACTGACCATCATGTTCACCATCACCTGTGACATCATCAATACACCAATGCCAATTGCCAGATAAGTGGCAAATAAATCATCTGCCTGAAGCCCGGTTTTAATAAATCGAAAAAATAGCCACATGTACAGCATAATAACAACAATTGCCATGGGCAACCCTCCTTCTTCAATTAAGGCTGCAAAATAAAAGTCGGCATAGGCTTCCGGAATATAATGTTTCAGCACCCCATTTCCCGGCCCTCTTCCCGGAAGCGGGTGTGAAGCTGTTATCGCTCCATTTTTAATAGCTGCCAATGCATTGTTTACCTGCATATTTTCTCTGGGATCGATATTTTCTTCATCTGAAAACATTTTGGTAAGCCGGCTTCTCCAGGTATCTACCCGGGGCAATGCTTCGGGTGCGGCACTTGAGATCAAAAGTAATAGTGCAAAAATTCCAATGGCGCCCCCCACAGATAGCGCGATCCACTTCCATGGAAATTTTGCTATGATCATCATTACAAAGGCAATGAATCCAATTAAAACCGCTGTTGACAAGTTGGAGGGTAAAATTAGAAACATGGTCAACCCTACAGGTAAAAGGATATATCTGAAAACCGTATTAAAATCATTAAATTCATTTTTGCGCTTGACCAATTGTCGGGAAAGATAAATTACCAGTGCCAGCTTAGCAAAATCTGAGGTTTGAAAAGAAAAGGGCAAAAACGGAATCTTTAACCAACGATCGGCACCATTGATGCTTTCTCCCATAAACATGGTTAGTACCAACAAAATAATCGATACATAAAGTAATATTTTTGAAAGTCGGGAAAATACCTTGACCGGTACTTTATGAATTGCGTACATCAGAGCAAATCCTAGAATCAACAAGAAAAAATGTTTAAAAAAGAGGTATGAATAGCTCATTCCCTTTACTTTGACCAGTATAGGAATAAAGCTAAAAACGGAGACTACCGATAAGAGACCCAGTACTATGGTAAGCACCCAGATATTCTTATCTCCCCCCAAGTATTTAAACAATTTACTCAAGACAGTTTACTTTTAAAATTAAAGCGATCTTACTGCTGACTTAAACTGTATGCCTCTGTCTTCATAATTCTCAAAAAGATCAAAAGACGCACAAGCCGGTGAAAGCAGTACTGTTTCATTTTCTTTTGCAAATCGATATCCCAAAGCAACAGATTCCAAGGCAGATCCTGCTTCGGCAATCACGTCCACACATCCTGAAAAAGCTTCTTTGATTTTTTCGTTGTCTTTTCCCAGACACACAATCGCTTTTACTTTTTCTTTGACCAGAGGCACCAATGCATCATAATCATTTCCCTTATCCACTCCTCCTACAATCCACACTGTGGGCTTATCCATACTCTCCAGGGCGTACCAGGTAGAGTTGACATTGGTTGCTTTTGAATCGTTGATGAACTCAATTCCGTTCACTTTTGCAACGAATTCAAGGCGGTGCTCAACATTTTTAAAATCGGAAAGGCTTTCCCGGATAGACTCATTTCTGATCTCGAGGATTTTTGACGTGATTCCTGACGCCATTGAATTTTGGGTATTGTGCTTACCCTTTAAAGATAAATCGTGAATCGACATAGCAAATTTTGGTTTAAGGTTTATATTTATTTGATTGTTGTGTACATAGCCTATCATTCCCTCTTTTTTTTCAAGTGAGAATGGCGCCAACTGAGCTTTTATTTCTCTTTTGGCTATTTCATTTGTAATTATTGGATCATCAGCATTGTAGATGAACCAGTCATTTTCGGTGAGATTTTGGATGATGCGGAACTTTGCATCCACGTATTTTTGCATCTCATAATCATAGCGATCCAGATGATCGGGCGTGATGTTGAGCAGTACGGCAATATCCGCCTTGAAATCATACATTCCATCTAACTGGAAAGAACTGAGCTCTACCACGTAATAATCCATATCATCTTTCACCACTTGTCTGGCGAGTGATTCTCCCACATTGCCTGCTGTTGTTGTTTTTAATCCCGCTTTTTTAAGAATGTGATTGATCCAGAGGGTGGTGGTGGTTTTTCCGTTACTTCCGGTGATGCAGATCAGTTTTTTACGGGTATATTTTCCGGCAAACTCAATTTCAGAGATAACGGGAATTTTTTGTTGAAGGGCTTTTTTTACCAGCTCTACTTTATCTGGTATTCCGGGACTTTTGACAATTAAATTTGCAGAAAGAATCCGCGCTTCAGAATGTTCTCCACTTTCAAATTCAATCTTTGCCTTCTTCAGTTCTTTTTGATAGGAAGGTTTGATCGTTCCTTTATCTGAAACAAACACATCCCATCCTTTAGCTTTTGCTAAAAGGGCAGTACCTACGCCACTCTCTCCGGCACCCAGTATTGCGATATGTTTTGTTTCTTTTTTCATCTTTTTTTACGCTCTCTAAAGCTGTACTTATCTAAGTTTTAATGTTACAATGGTGATCACTGCGAGAATGACTCCCACGATCCAGAACCGGGCAACAATTTTTGCTTCATGCATTCCTTTTTTCTGATAGTGATGATGCAAGGGAGCCATGAGAAAAATTCTTCTTCCTTCTCCGTATCTTTTCTTTGTAAACTTGAACCAACCGACCTGTAGCATCACGGAAACATTTTCCACCAAAAACACACCGCAGAGTACCGGTATCAGTAATTCTTTTCGGATAATAATGGCAAAAGTGGCTATGATGCCTCCAATGGCCAGTGAGCCGGTATCGCCCATAAAAACTTTTGCCGGATAAGAGTTGTGCCATAAAAACCCAATACACGCTCCCATAAAGGCAGAAATAAAAATCACCAATTCAGCAGAATATGGGATATACATGACTCCCAGATAATCAGCAAATTCTAAATGACCAGAGACATAAGCGAAAATTGCCAGGGCTATCCCAATAATAGCAGATGTTCCGGTAGCCAGACCATCCAATCCATCTGTCATGTTCGCTCCATTTGAAACTGCGGTAACAATGATGATCACTACCGGAATAAACAACAACCATCCGTAACTTTTATTTCCATCACCGATTAACCAGTTATAGTTAAACTCATTGTCTTTGATAAAAGGTATGGTAGTGGTCATATCTTTGGTCACCACGTATTTATATCCCCCCTGAACATTTGCATGTTTTGCTGTAACGTCTTCACTATTGGGAACTATTTCCGTTTCCAATACCCTTTCATGGACTTTAACATCCGGGTGAAAATACAAGATCGATCCCACCAATGCGCCAACAAAAATTTGCCCGAAAACTTTGAATTTACCCGCCAATCCGGATTTATTTTTCTTAAATACTTTGATGTAATCATCTATGAACCCGATCAAGCCAAAAAGGACGGTTGCCAGCAACATGAGAATGACATAAATGTTGTCTAGTTTTGCGAAAAGCAGGGTAGGTATCAGTATAGATGCTAAAATGATCAAGCCTCCCATAGTTGGAGTGCCTTCTTTTTCTTTTTGCCCTTCTAATCCCAGGTCTCTTATCGATTCACCTACCTGTTGTTTTCTCAATAAATTGATCAGGCGATTGCCAAAAACCATTGAAATCAGCAATGAAGTGATGATGGCCATTGCGGATCTAAAAGAGATATAATTGAATACACCTGCCCCCGGCAAGCCTAATTCATCCAGATATGTAAACAAGTAATACAACATTATTTATTTAGGGATTTAAGGGTTTCTTTTACTATTTCGAAATCATCAAAGGGAAGTTTTACACCCTTGATGTCCTGGTATTTTTCATGCCCTTTACCGGCAACCAGAAGAATGTCTCCGGGTTCTGCCAAAGAGCAAGCTACTTTAATGGCTTCCTGCCGATCTGTAATAGCTAATACACGCGCTGTGCGATCTGCAGGAATACCGATTTTCATCTCTTTTATAATGGATTCAGGGTCTTCATTTCTGGGATTGTCAGAAGTAAGGATTACTTTATCCGAATATTCTGCGGCAATGGCTGCCATGAGTGGGCGTTTTGCTGTATCTCTGTTTCCACCACACCCCACTACCGTTATGACTTTTTCATTTCTGGTACGCACCGCCTGTATGGTTGAAAGCACATTTTTCAGTGCGTCCGGCGTATGGGCGTAATCCACAATACCAATCACATTATTTTCTGATTTCAAATGCTCAAACCGGCCTTCTACCGAGCCTAATTTGCTAATTGAAGTCAGCACTTCAACCTCATTTGCACCTAGCTCACAAGCAATGGCGTACACCATTAAAATATTATAGGCATTGAATCCACCCACTAATCTGGTCCACACTTCTTGTGCATTCACGTGTAATACCAAACCGGAAAAAGAATTTTCAATGATCTTTGCTTTATAATCGGCTACCGTTTTAAGGGCGATTGTCTTTACTTTTGCTGTTGTGTTTTGCACCATTACTGAACCATTGGCGTCATCTATATTCACTATAGCAGTTGCATCACTGCTCAAGTCATCAAACAACTTCTTTTTTGTGTAGATATACTCGTCAAATGTTTTGTGATAATCCAGGTGATCGTGAGAAATGTTTGAAAAAGCCGCTACTTCAAATTTCAATCCGGCAGTGCGGTGTTGATGAAGGGCATGAGAAGATACTTCCATAAAGCAGTGCTCACATCCGGCATCTACCATTTCTCTTAATAAACGGTTCAAGGTTATTGGGTTTGGTGTAGTATGGGTTGCCGCCACTTCTTTTTGATCGATTTTATTCACCACTGTGGATATCAATCCGGCAGCATATCCCAGATCAGTGAAAAGGTGGTGGAGTAGGGTTACTGTGGTCGTTTTTCCATTGGTTCCTGTAACGCCCGTTAATCGCAATTCTTTAGACGGATTTCCGTAATAATTGGCCGCCATGATCCCCAGCGCCTCTGCAGAATTTTTCACCTTCAGATACGTAATTCCTTTTTTGAGATCTTCAGGCAAGGCTTCGCACACAATCACAATCGCTCCGAGATCCAATGCATTTTGAATAAAGTCATGTCCATCTACTTCTGTTCCTTTAACAGCCACAAAAACAGAAGCATCCACAACCTTTCGGGAATCAAAGGAAATTTCAGATACTTCTACGCTTGTTTCTCCGTGCGTTTCAAGAAGCCTTACTTTGTATAATATGTCTGTTAAACTTTGCACTATCTTAATTTAATTTTGATGATCGATCCTTTTTGCACCTTTGTTCCGGCAATTTGCGATTGTGAAACCACTTTTCCGTGACCATTCACTTGTACTCGCAACCCATAATTTTCTAACAAGTAAACCGCATCATTCATAGGCATTCCTTTCACATCCGGCACTTTATTTCGGCTGACTTTTTTAGGGTTCAATACGATTTTATCGTCTTCCTGAAAGCCCTTGAGCCATTGTGTTTGTTCGGAAGCATCAGTAAAATTGACCGCTGTTTTTTCCAGTGCTATTCGCGTGTGTCGCCCATCTCCATATTTAACATTGGGTACAGAAGCCAGTGGTTGTTGTATGAGGTTATAGTTTTCGTGATATTCCAGTGAAGATGAATACACCTTGTCTGCAATGGCGGTAAATACTGTTCCTGACACTTGTGCGCCGTAAATTTGTTTGGTAGGGCCTGCAATGGTTACAATACAAGAATATTTTGGATCGTCAGCTGGGAAATACCCTACAAAAGAAGCCTGGTAATCATCTCCATACCCTTTGTTGGAGTTCACGATTTTAGCAGTTCCGGTTTTACCTGCTATTGTAAAATTGGCAGACTGTAACATTCTACCGGTTCCTCGCTTTACCACTCCTTCCAAACAAGCTCTCAAATCTTTCAAGGTGGACTCAGAGCATATTTTTTCTTTGATCACCTTCTTTTCAAACTTGTGCACTGTCTCATTACCCCGTCTGATTTCTTTCACAAACTGCGGCTTGATCAACTCCCCGTCATTGGCTACTGCATTATAAAAGGCAAGAAGATGTATCGGAGTCAATTCTACTTCATAACCAATCGCCATTTGGGGCAAGGTAATTCCAGACCAGCCATCTTCACCGCGATTTTTAATTACAGGAAATGGTTCTCCCGCAATATCCAACCCAAGTGTATCGCCCAGACCAAAGGATTTTAAACGATCAATATAAGCCTGCGCATTCTCGAAATAAGCATCATTGATGATTTTAGAGAACACATTGGACGACAATTCAAATGCTTCTTGTATGGTAATCCTACCATATCCTTTTTTGTTTGAATCGTAGGTAGTATGATCGTAAAAGTGATATTCACCATAAGCGCTAACAGTATCTGTAATCCGTACTTTTCCGTCTTCCAACAAAGCCATTAAAGACGCTAACTTAAAAGTAGAGCCGGGATCTGTTTTGGTACCAATGGCATGATTGTAGGTTTCATAATATCCGCCATCTTCTCCTTTGGTCAAATTGGCTATTGCTTTTATAAATCCGGTTTTGACCTCCATCAACACCACTGATCCGTGTACGGCATTTTGAGTTTCCAATTGACGCTTCAACTCATTTTCAGCCACCTCTTGTGTGTTCACATCAATGGAGGTAATGATGTCCGCTCCCGGAACAGGATCTTTTAAATAATCTGCTCCCACAGGTTTCCAGCTCCCATTCACCCATTGTTTTGCGCGCAAACCATATTCTCCGCTCAACCATTGATCAAAACCACCCTCAAGCCCTACCGGCATGGCTCCTTCCCGTTTATACCCCAAAGTTCTTTTTGCCAGATGTCCGTTGGGCTTTTGCCGTTCGTATTCTTGTTCTACTATAAAACCTCCTTTGTACTTCGACTCCCTAAGGATGGGGAATTGCTCTACTTCTTGAAGCACGGTGAATTTTACCTGGTTTTTAAGCAAGCAATACTGGCTTTTATTTGCACGTGCTTTTCGTAAATACCCTTCCCATTCTGTTTTAGACCGTTCCGGAAACACCCGTGCAAGATGAAAAGAGAGGGAATCTACCTCTTCAAACAATTCATCTGAAACAACCGTGAGATCGACGTGCAAATCATAAAGGGGGATAGAAGTAACCAGATCGCTACCGTCATCTGATAAAATTCTACCGCGCATAGGTGCAACCGAGTCAACACGGGTCAACTGTTGTCCGGTTGAGTCTACTGCCATAGATTCATTTGGAGCTACATCCCCATACTGAATATTGATTACACGTACAACAATGGCAAGCATTACCAATGCTACCAGGATATACATGATGTACGATTTAATCAATATTTGTTTTTTATCATCCATTATTCGAATACGTATTTTCGAACCCTTATTTTTTTGGGCGACACCCTGCTTTCTATCAAGCCTGTGCCTTCTAATCTGTTTTTAATCTGTTGCCTTCCCCGCTTAGTAATGTATTCACTGTTCAGGGTGAAAAATTCAGAATTGAGTTCACTCAACTCTTCTTGTAATTGCACTTCTTTTTTAGCTGTGGTTTCTCCGTAATAACCCCAACCTATGAGCAGTACCAAAAGAAAACCCACATAAAAAGTAAAAGGCAAATGATTGATAAACCAATCTTTAGAGAGAAAATCACCATTCATGATCTGCATCAACAACTTGCTTCTGTTTTTTTTCTCTGCGTCACTCTTCTTTGGGCGACGTTTTTTCCTTCGCTTTTTTTTCTCTTCCTGTTGTTCAACAGTTGCCCTATCGATCAATTCATTTATACTCATTGCCTGCTTGCTATTCTCAATTTTGCACTGCGCGCTCTTGGGTTTCTCAACACTTCTTCTTCGGTTGGCACCAATGGTTTTTTATTCACTGCCTTAAAGGGAGTATTGGCTACACCAAAAACATCCGTAATCAACTCTCCCTGAAAATTTCCGGCTTTAATAAAGTTTTTCACTAATCGATCTTCAATAGAGTGGTAAGCAATCACTACCAAACGACCTCCTTCTCTTATCACATCAATAGATTGCTCAAGCATATCCATCAGTGCCCCCATTTCATCATTTACCTCAATGCGAATCGCCTGAAAAACCTGCGCCAAAAATTGGTTTTGTTTTTTGTGAGGAACCAGCCCTTCCAATATTTCCACCAACTGCCCTGTTGTCTTGATCTCCTTTCTTTTTCGGTGTCCCGAAATGGCAAATACCACTTTTTTTACGTTTTTGAGATCCGCAAACGAATTGAACACCCTGAATAATTCTTTTTCGGGATATTCATTCACCACTTTGTAAGCTGTCAGATGAGACCCTCTGTTCATTCTCATATCCAGAACCGCATCTTTTCGAATCGAAAATCCCCGTTCTGCTTCATCAAATTGATGAGAAGAAACACCCAGATCAGCTAACAACCCATCCACACCCAACACATCATGAAATTTTATGAAATTGTATAAGAAACGGAAGTTGGCATCCACAAAGATCAGTCGCTCGTCATCCACCACATTTTTTTGTGCATCTTCATCCTGATCAAAAGCCACTAATACCCCTTCCCTACCCATGCGACTCAATATTTCTTTCGAATGTCCGCCACCGCCGTAGGTAACATCTACAATAACAGCGTCAGATTCAATACCGAGCGCTTCAATGGACTCGTTAAACAATACCGGTTCATGGTACTTTTCATTCGTCATTGTCTTCGTCAATTTCTCCCATCACCTCATCTGCCAAATCAGAGAAATCTGTAATGTTCTCATCCATTAATGACATATATTCTCCCCGGTCCCAAATTTCTATTCTATCGTTATAGGCTGTCAGCATGACTTCCTTTTTTAATCCGATCCTTTCCATCAATGCAGTAGGAATCAAAATCCGACCGGCATTATCCAGCGATAATTGCTTTGCACCCTGATGAAAGAGCCTGTAGAACATTCGGTTTTTAGGTTTGAACAAATTGAGTTTTGACAATTTTTTACTGACTTTCTCCCATTCATTCATTGGATAGAGCGTTAAACAGTTCTCAAAGCCCTTATTCACCATAAATACCTCCATAGAAGCAGGGTCTAATTGCTTACGCAGACCAGCGGGGAAGAGAAACCTCCCTTTAGTATCCAGCTTGCATTCGAATTCACCTACTAATCCTGACATATTCTACTTTGAATTGGCTAAAATAGCTATTAACTTCCCACAAATTACCACTTATTTTTCAATTGTTGAAAACTTTCTTTTCTTTTATTCCTTTATATAAGCAATAGAATAATCAAAGTTACAGAATAGATAGGGAATAACAAAGAAAAATACAAAGTGGTAAAAAGTGGTATTAATTTTTTAAATTGTTGAAAAGTGTGGATATTAGAGAGCCGCTTTTTTCAAAAGCAAGTCACTTACAATCAAGAAGAAATACATCTACTAAGCAAACAACTTCTTTTGTCTATCCATTCATAAAAAAGTATAGACAAAACGGTTGAATCCATTGATGTGAAGCAGAGTGATAGCTCAAAAAAATAGTGGTGGTGAGAATAAAAAAAAGAATAAAGATTAGTGTCTATTGAATAATCATAAACATGGTATCGGTCATAAAGACAGCAAAATAACCAATTGCATTTCCCTCAAGGCAAGCTCTTATATTCAGAAATCACATTAAGGTTGTATTGGAGCTTATCAGCAAAGGACTTAGCCTTTTGATTACTCTGATGATCTAGTGTACTTTGACTCTTTATAGGATTAAATATAGATCAAATGTTAGACCTATGTTGGACCTGATAAAACGCAAAAAGACCATCCAATGGCTTGGATGGTCTTCTTTTCTGAGCTCCCCCTCTTGGACTCGAACCAAGGACCCTCTGATTAACAGTCAGATGCTCTAACCAGCTGAGCTAAGGAGGAATGTTTTTCTTTATTTGTTGCCGGAGCCCTTCTGATTAATCCCGCAGGTGCGGGACTCTAACCAGCTGAGCTAAGGAAAAATTCACTACGCTTTCGCTTAAAGCGGATGCAAATATAATTGATTTGGTTAACCCAACAAAAAAAGGGAGAATAAATTTTCTCCCTTTCCATTTATATTTTAAGGTTACTAGTGTGGTAATTGCTAAAACAACTGCTGCTCCAATTCCTGAACTACTTTTTTGTTGGTAGAGGATGAAGTGTAATCATCCTCATTGTAATTATCTTCTGAATCGTTGTCTTCATAATCGGCAGACCCATCATTTTCTTTTGAAGGGCGGAGGATATTTGTCCTTGATACATTCAATCGAATTTCTGCTTTAACACTTTGATCGTCTTGTAAATATCCCTTTGCAAAGGGAGTTCCAACAATTTCAACAAGGGTTCCTGTTTTGAGAAAATCAAGAATTCTCATATTTGCTCCTTCTCTTTTCCAGATGGTGCAATTCACCCAGGTTGTTTTTGTTCGTTGTTCACCCGTTCGTTTATCTCGCCAATTTTTGTTGTGTGCCACAGGGAAATTTACTGCAACAACTCCTTTGTCCATGTTTCTTACAACTGCGTCTTTTCCAATATTTCCAATAAGTCTAGTCTCAAATATGGTTGCCATAAGTCTGTTATTTGTTTGTATTGTTACAGCAAGTTAAGTCATTTTTTTTAGTATTCCAATTACAATTGTGAGTTTTAACAATCAACTGAAGAAATCACTAAAACTATCATTAACAAGGGCTAACAATTAGAGAAGGGGATATCTCGTTTTAAAATCTTATTTTTCTACCATGAACACCGTTTATTATCAGCCCATTTACGGAAGGATATATATTGTGTTGGGGATTCTCTTCAGTATCATTTTTTTGTTGGGATTCATTGTTCTTCTTGATTTTTGGATATTAACTTACCTTCTGTTTAGTGGTTTTATGATTTATCTAGGAGTCAATACTCTTCGGCAGCCCTATGCCCGGTATAATAAGACTGAATTGATTTTGTATCGTTTAACCGGAAGCGTGCGAAAGAAAATTACTTATGCTGATCCGTCTGAAATAAAAATACAAGAGGGAAGATTGATGTATCAAGGGAAGAAACTCAAACTGAACAATTGGTTTGTGCGTCAATCAGACTGGAGTAGAATGTTACGATTTTACACTTCTCCCTCTTCGGATGAGTTACTGGATGAATTACAAGAGGGTGACAGTTCACTATAAAAGGCAAGTACATAAAACAGACCAAAGATGGTAACACCTGCCTGAGTTTCTAAAAAATCCTGAAAAACACAAGAAACCGTGAGCGTACAAAAAACGATAAGCGTAAAATAATTGATCTTTTTTCGAAACATAGGAATTACCAGCATCCCTAAAAACAGAATAAGTCCGATTAGGCCGTGAGAAATCCAAATTGTCAAAAACTGGTTATGTGAACGGTGATGATTTTCTGCATCTAATTTTGAATCCATTTCACGATAGGCGGTCTTGAATGCAGATGGAACGTCTCCAATTCCCACTCCCGTCAGCCACTTTTGAGACAAAATCCACACAGCGACCCGCAAGTGTTCTGCTCGTTGTAAAAGCGAATGTCCATCCGGATCTCCATTTGAGCGATACATCTCCCATTGAAAGATAAACTCACGCAACTTTGATTTCGGCCCTCTGTTCAGAGCAATAGAAGTTACCCCATTTTCTATTCGGTGTATCTCTTTTTCAGTAAGAGACCATACTCCTAATGAATCCTTTCGCAAGCCTTTAGAAGTCATGTAACGCATTAAGGTTCCAAACATAGGTTGCCCTCTATGATCAAGCCCATGATAATCAATTTCAGAACGTCTGTTCCATTCTTTTCTTAATTCGTCCGGCTGCACATATATCCAAACCAAGTTGCCATTTTCGCGTGCATTTTCATCTAAATCGTGTAAATAATGTCGATTATTCACCGTATGTGTTTCTAAACTATCAAGACTCACCTCTATTTTTCTTTTATACGTACCCACTTCCCGATCAATTAATGCGATTACTGTTCCAAATCCCAGCAAGATGAGCAGCATCAAACTGAAGCGAACCGGTCGGTGCTTTATTTTCCAAATCACATACACCACTGAGACCAACAAAAGCAAAAACAAGAGTACATATCCGTTAAGAATTTGAGATGTTAAGGTGTAAAAAAACAACCAAAACCCAAACAACAGCCATAACCAACGGTATCCCTTCTTTTCTACGAATAAAAACACACTCACAAAAACACCCAATGCTGTCAGGGTGGAAAACCTCACGTGTGAGATAAAATAGGACATTTCCCGAATATCAGAAAGGCTTTCTAAAACGAAGTTGTACCGATAATAATTGATCGCTGAAGTGAGTACGGTTATCCCGATAAAGACATAAAGTAAAAAATACCCTACTTTTTTATCAATGGGTTTAGCCGTACCAATGACAAGAGGTATCACAAAAAAAGGAAGTTTTCTGGACAGATCTTTCAGTCCGTAGGCGGTATCTGTTGACCAAAGCAATGAAAGAACGCTCAACAGCAGAATACCAACTAACATCCAGAGAGAAGGCGTGTTTTTAAAATTTTTCCAATAGAATTTAAATCTGGCTTCTAACAAGTAATTTGCAATTAGCCAGATGGCACCAATACTCATGAGTGTATTGTGCAAAGAGACTCCCACTGTCAAAATAACAAGGGCGGTTATTCTTAAATAATAATGGGCGGGTATCCGCAGCCACATATCAAACATTTTAGCCTATTCCTGGATGTTAAGTATATCCTTATAACGTGCCGAATTGTTTAATATTTCAATTGACTTTTGAATGTATCGGTCTTCTTTCAAATTGTGTGCATATCTACCTTTTTGAAAGTAATACCTCCCTACTATTTCGTCGGCCAAAATCTCAGAAATTTCTTCCTTAAAAGTAGCCAAATCTCTCGCTTTTGACGGTTTAAATTTTTCAAGTAAGGCGGCATATTCTTCTTTGGCGATTTCCATCAATTTTTCTTCCTCTGCGGTCAACTTTAATTGCTTCATAATGTTCTCTGAATCGGTACTGTACTCAAAATCCTGCTCCAATACATAGTTTACAAAATCCTGATACATCTGCTCTGTAAGGTCAAATTCTTTGGGTGGTGCAATGGCATCTTGTTCTACTCTGAATAGCGTTGCATAATTAAAAATGATGTGATTTACCACCAGCGTTGCAGTAAGTTTACTGTAGTCTTTTTCCTCGATTTGTATATCCGGTTCTACCCCTCTTCCGTCAATTACTTCCCTTCCATTTCTTGTATAGTACTTGGTCAGGAGAGAGTCTGCTACCTCTTCAGCATCCTGCCCTGTTATTCGACCCGAGTAATCTAGTTTTTGGATGCAGCGCCCGCTGGGGGTGTAATATTTTGCTATGGTTACTTTTATTTTGGCATTGTATTTCAAATCTAATGGACGTTGTACCAGCCCTTTTCCATAAGTAGTACGCCCTACGATTACTGCCCGGTCAAAATCTTGCAATGCACCCGAAACAATTTCTGAAGCCGAGGCTGAATTTCCATCCACAAGTACAGCTATCGGAATTTGGAGATCTGTTGGTTTCAAAGCTGCCGTATACTTGACATCTTTTCTGCTCTCCCTTCCCTTCATCTCTACTATCACCTCTCCTTTTTTCACAAACATATTGACGATTTTCACCGCCTCAATCAACAAACCTCCCGGATTTCCTCTAAGATCAAGAATCAGTTTCTCCATCCCCCTGTTTTTCTTTAAATCCTGAAATGCATCCAACACATCTGCCCCGGCAGTTTGAGTAAAGGAGTTCAATTTAATATATCCAATTTTATCAGTGACCATATCATGGTATGGAACCGGACTCAATTTCACTTCTTCACGATTTAGTTTTTTGGTAATAACTTCTCCATTACGATTTACAGTTACTTCCAACTCGCTGCCCGGTTTTCCTTTTAATTTTTCCGATACATCTGAAGAACTCAGTGATTTTACATCCTGCCCATTGATTTCCAACAGTACATCTCCGGCCAATAAACCCGCTTTTTGTGCCGGAAAACCTTCATAGGGGTCTGTAATCACTACCCGATCTCCCTGCTGTTGAATCAATGCGCCAATTCCGCCATATTGCCCGGTGGTCATCAACTTATAATCTTCCATTCTTGATTCCGGGATATAGGTTGTATAAGGATCTAACTCATGCAGCATAGCATCAATGGCTACTTTCATCAAATGTCCCGGATTGGATTCATCCACATAATTCATGTCCACTGTTTTGTACACCAACTCGAAGAGTTCAAGGTTTTTATAAATCTCAAAATCTGATGATTGATTGCGGTCATCCTGCGCAAAAGACCAACCGGCCGGCCATATTAGGGCAATTATTACAACTATCTGAACTATTAACTTCATATCGTATTCTCTAATTTTTTTAAAAGTAAGGTTAATTTATTTTCTAAGTGATGATAGTCTTCATCTCCTTTCCCGGTATAGACTAAAAATAAGGCCAATCCTTTATTCTTTTCTTTAAATTGTGATAAAAGGTTGCTTTTATTATGCCGGTATATCTCTTTTATTTGCCGTCGCAAACGGTTTCGTTTTACTGCTTTTTTAATTGTTTTTTTTGGGATGGCGATTACAATTTGCACGCCTCCTCCTTTTTCAAAATCCACTTTCAAATATCTTAAAATAAAAGGATATTGTTTGATCACCTCACCCTCTTTGTAAACGGTATCAAGTAACTTTTTACTCTTTATTCTTTCTGTGGAAGGGAATGTGGCCATTTTATTCGTTCAGGCTATTTTTCAATTCTTTATCTACTTTCACCAACTCTTCATAAAAATCATTTCCATACGCTCTGATGAGCGGATCTTTTAAAAACTCGTAGACCGTTACTTTTAGTTTTTCTCCCAATACACACGCATCTTTACATATTGGCCATTTGTCGTAATTCAAGCTGCTAAAAGAACGATAATTCTTTACACGAATGGGATATAAATGACAAGAAATTGGTTTGTTGAAGGGTATTTTTCCGGCTCGGTATGCTTGTTCAATGGTACACAAATACACTCCTTTTTCATCTTTCGTCACAAAAGAACATTCTTTTCCTTTGTTTAAAGGCGTGACCGGTTCATTATCCCTGTCCATATAAAAAACACCTTTTTTATTCACCTGAGCTTTTCCTTCAAGGGTCATAAAAGGAGTGATGTCATCCAGGTGATCTTCCAGCAAGGTGATTTCCTCCAAAGTTAAGGGTGCTCCATCATCTCCTTCTACACAACATATTCCTTTACAGGCGCTCAAGTTACACACGAACTCCTTCTCAAAAATTTCTGTAGATACTAATTTATCCCCTATTTCGACGATCATGCTACAAAGTTACAGCTTCTCATCACAAGTCTGACCTTGAAGAAGAAAAATCAATTTGCTCAGTATTTTTCTTTTTTCAACAAACATTTAAAACACTATTGATCTTTTTATCTTTGTTTTTATGTTTTCAATGAAAACCAAATGGGTTCGTTTTGCAAAAGACGAAACGGAACTGGATAAAATATTCATGGGAAAATCCTGTGTTCCTCTCAAAGTGAATGCTACTGCCGTAGTATTGGTAAAACATCAGGGAGAAATCTATTTGGTCAAAAATCGCTGTCCTCACCAAGGCAAACCACTTGATCAGGCAAGTTGTGAAGATGGATTTATTGTCTGCCCCTGGCACCAATATGCTTTTGACCTAAAGACCGGAAGAGGGTCAGGTCTCTACCTTGAAAATTATCCCGTTGAAAAAAGGGAGGATGGATATTATGCCGCCTTTGAATATTTCAGTTGGTTTTAGCTGATTTTTGAGTGATTTTCTTTTTATAATTCAAGTCTTCATCCTCTTGTTAAGGAATAGTCAAACAAGCAAGGCATATTTTATTACATTTACCTAAAAATCCTAAACACCCGTTCATGTCTCGATTTTGTCTACTATTGCTAATTAGCCTGTCATACCAAGCTGCTATGGCGCAATTAAGTGGCTTTTCAGTTGCCTATGGAAAAAGCTATCAACAGCCTCTTCACACAGGTGGGGAATACATAAAATCGAATCCCTTCAGTGTTGAATACAGCCAGTACTTGCACCGTTTTTGGTCAGCAGCAGCTCAGTTTCAGTACGAAACGGGTGGCTTTTATGATCAGCAACATCTGAGTAATCCCTTTCAAATTGTCCGTGTGGGAGGAAATATTAATTATTGGATACTGAACGATATTCGTTTACTCGGAAAAATGGCGCGGTCATCATGTAAAGGAAAGTTGGTGGCCCTGGTATATAAATTCAGGCTTTACTTATCCGGTGGACTTTACGGAAATTGGTTAAGAAGCCCTGCCAATAACATTCAAAAAACCTATGGCTCTTATTCTTTTGGGCTGGGCATGAATATGTATCAGTTCGCTATCTCCAAATACCCTATGAGAAGTAATTCTTCCACAAAATACTTAATTATCCCATTTGTGACGGCGAACTACATTGGAGGTTTCAAGCCGGTTTCACTTTTGCCGGACGAACAGTTAAAAGTAGCACAATTAGAATTTAAAGTGGGGTTAAAACTTGGGTTTGGTTTTTAAGAAATTTCTGAATTTTTGACAGTAAGATGGACTTTAAAACCAATCCTTCTTTTTAAAGTAATAGATCATCCCGCCCGTAATCACGATCATAATACCCCAAACCACAAAATAACCATACCTCATAGCCAATTCAGGCATGTATTCGAAATTCATTCCGTATACCCCTACAATAAAGGTTAAGGGAATAAACAAACTTGCCATAATCGTCAGTACTTTCATGATTTTGTTCATTTTATTACTCATATTAGACATGTACAAGTCACGGATACTATTGGTCACTTCAACATAAGATTCAATAGAATCAATCACAGAAATGCTGTGGTCGTAGGCATCACGATAATATTTTAAGGTTTCTTTTTCTAAAAATAGAGAGCCTCCGGTAGAAAGGAAACGTGTCATTTCCCTCAAGGGGTAGATGGCCTTTCGTACTTTTACCAGTTCTTTTTTTAACCACTGCAAATCATTCAATAAAGCGTCATTTGGTTTTTCAAGCACTTGCACTTCCAGCTCTTCCAATTCATCTCCCAGTATTTCAATGATATTAAAGTAATTATCAATGATGATGTCAATCAGGGTGTACGCCAGGTAATCAGTTCCTTTTTGGCGAACTCTTCCCAGCGCTTTTCTGATACGATCGCGGATGGGGTCAAAAACATCCCCTTCTTTTTCCTGAAAAGAAATAACAAACGTCTTTCCTAAGACAATACTAACTTGCTCGCTTTCAATATGCTCTTCCTGCTCGTTATAATGCAGCATCTTGATGATGATAAACGTAAAGTTTTCATGTTCTTCTACCTTTGGCCGGTGCCCGGTATTCATGATGTCTTCCAGTACCAGTGCATCAATTTCAAATAATTCTCCAATATTTTTAATGATCGAAGCATTATGAATGCCGTCTACATTGACCCAACTGACCGTTTGGTTTTCTTTTGCTGCTGCTAAATCGGCAAGCTCATCAACACTTTTTTCATCCAGTACAGTTTCATTAAAATCCAACTGACTCACCTTCACGGATTCATCTCTATGTTTACCAATATGAACAAGAGATCCGGGAGGAGCACCAATTTTACTCTTAAAATAACTTTTATGTGGTTGGTTCATTTTGAATGTCTTTTTTTATACAATGGTTCGATACGGGAATGGTTAAATCAAACAGCAAGCAGTATACAAACCCGAATATACTTATTATCTATAAGTTTTGAGCTAGGTTTTAATTAATGGGTTTCGCATCTACAAAGAAAATAGATTCCGTTTTTATATAACAAGGTCAGGTATTCTTTGAGAGAAAAAAGTATAGAAAAAACCGCTCTGAAATAAATCAGAACGGTTATTTAGTCATTACCGCGTTGGTGCGGTAAGAAAGTAACTTTTAAAGTGTTTTTTTAAAGATGAAGTTCAACACTGCCGAAGTATCGTTTGACATAATAATGCGTTGTGGACTAACATCTTCAGTTTCCAAATAAAAGTTCCACGAAAATCCATCCGGATCTGTATACATGGTGTTGTTGATTTTATAACAGTCACCAAATGATACCATTTCAACTTTATCAGCTTCAGATTTTAGCACTTTCATATCTAAAACCTGTTCTTGAGGCCAGTTAGTGCATACATTATCACCACTATTAAAATAGAATGTTTTATCCCGATTAAAAACCAAGTAATCATCTTTGTAACATTCGCCCATAGTGTTCCAAAATGAATCTCCGCTGCTATTGGTATAATCGGTTAGTGTCCACTCGGTTCCTGCTAAATACTTATGATACGTTTCTTGCAGGGTAATATCTGCACTCACCAGTTTACCTTCTTCAATAATAAGCTGATCAACTTCGCTCTCATTGATGTTACCTAGCCAATTTGAATAATCTCCTTGTTCAGCCCAAATATAATGAGTGCCTTCAGCCATTTTCTCAACTGTATTGACTTCCCCATTTCCATCTGCGGTAAATTCATAAAACCCATTTCCGCCGGATAAATAATTATCAAAAGAGCTATAGAAATGTATTTCAGAATTGGCAACTGCATTTCCAGCACTATCTTTAGTAGTAAGTTGTACTTCTGTTTCTTTCTTGCAGGATATAGCCAATAAACTAATTGCGGTGATATATGCTAACTTTTTCATTTTTTCTTCTTTTTCATTGCTTTTTTATACTTCTTGAGATGTTTTTTGGCAAAACGTTCAATTTTATTCGTATAATTTTCTTCAAATTTTTCAATGTGATCATCCAAAGGGAAATTTTCTTTAAAATAATCAATCCCTTCACAGCTTTTTGATGTTTTCTTTGCTGATATCACTGTACCTAAAGAAGTTTGTTCCACTATATCCATTTTTTCACCATCCATTTCTATGAATTGTAGCTGAGCAGGAATCCAAAGTGAATTCTCTACTCCGCCTGAAGAAGGATCAGCAGAAGCCTTGTATGATCCGGAAACTGTAACCAAAGCAAAAAATGGATCTTCAGCTTTTGACCAATCGTAAATCTTCATTCCATTCATTTCTTTTTTTACTGGCACAGCAGTAATATCTCCTTTTTTCAATGCTTCAATCTCCATGCGATCATTGAGCATTTTTATGATTTTATCAGTATGCGCTTTAAAATCTGAAGTAAATTCAGTTACCTCATCAAACTTTTTACTTGCGCAAGGACTTGTTGACCCTCCAACTGCACCCGGATCGTGGATCACAGGTACAAATTGAACATATACTTTTGTTTCTCCTTGCTTTAATATTTTTTCTATCAGTGTTAATCCCCCTGCTTTTGTAAGTGGCACTGCTAGAAATAGTAGTATTGTTATTAATATTATCTTTTTCATTTTTCGTTTCTTTTAACTGTTATTCAATAATAATTCGTTTGGTAATGACCTTTGCATTCTGAGTAATTTGAATGAAATACAAGCCATTACTTAAATCACTTAGGTCAATAGTAGAATTTCCATTGATTGTTGACCTGTAAAGTGTTTTTCCGGAAGTGTCTATTACTTTTAATTTTGCCTCCTGTAAGTCTGTTGAAATAGTAACCAATCCATTTGAGGGATTCGGAAAAATTTGCAAGTTCGCCTTATTCGCTTGTGAAATTGAAGCAGTTGAAACTGTTCTCAGTTTGTAAACTTTTATTGCAGTTACAGGAGAGCCGAACGCAACATACAGAGAGTCATCTTGATCTATACCAAAGGTAACATCATAGGGCGTATTTGAATCAAAACCTGCTGCTCCCAGAATTTCAGCCTGAACTGTTCCTGTTGTTGAAAAGTCCTGATCTTTTGCTTTTTTTGTTGTAATACCATACACCGCTTCAGGGTCAGCGTATGCAAAATGTGCACCGGGATAGATATTTGAAGTCATAAATTTACTCCGTTTTACAGCTATATCAGTATAGAAATCGGCATATCCAATTGGCGTTGCATATTGCGCCCAAGTCGGGAACCCTTGTAATCTATGATAATAGATAGAGTCATCACTGGCACTTATATATCCAATTGTCGGATAGGCGTCTGAACCGTCAATTTCAAGGTTCTTTACCGGAGCAACTGACGCAACAGAGTCTGTGCCGCTAGCCGCCTGCCACTGAGTTGCTCCGTCATAAGTCATTAGAACAACAGCCGTGTCAGCTTTTGCTCCTTCAGCGTACGCCACTAATTTTCTGTTCGCGTAATCAACTGTTATATCAATTAAGCTTGCTGCTCCAACAGATATGTTCTGACCTCCATTTAAATAATTCCAGTTTGTTCCGTTAAATGTTTGAATGCACAGTTTGTTGGATACATCATCTCTGTAAGCCACTACAGGTTGATTCGTCACACTATCCATAGTCATGGAAACACGATAGTTGGTGCCATCCGTACCGGCAAAACCATCAACTCCTAAGGTGTCCCAGTTTGTTCCATTGAATTTAAGCACAGACAAGTTATTGGTGCCATCTGTAATAGCTACGATTGGAACACCCAATGTATCAAAGGTCAACGCTTTATTTCGTATAAATGCACCGGAGGTTATATCAGAAGGTCCAACTTGCGTCCAGGAACCATCCATTTTATAAACATTTAATGATGAGTTGGAAGCATTATTGGAATAAGCGTAATACGCTGTACCAAATTGATCAAACTCCAAAGCTATGTAATCAGTAGTTGTGGTTGAAATAGTCAACTCATCTCCGATTTGTTGCCACTCTTCTGTGGTTTGGGCTTGAATACTCCAAGCCATAGATAATCCTAAAAGGGTAAATAATGGTTTCATTTTCTTTCTTTTTAATGACTAATTAAATCGTGTTCCCTCAAAAATATGGGTATATAAAAGGTTAATCATTACTTACTTTTGTATACAAGGGATTTTATTTTGTGAACTAAGCGAAATGATTTATAAATGAATCGGTTTGCAAAGTATTTCTTTATTTTTGTGAAAAACTGAAAACACTTTTATCAATGAGATGTATTCTTTCACTTTTTATTCTATTTATATTTTCAATAAGCGTTACTGTTGCTCAACAAACAACAGTTATTGATAGTTTGAATGAAAAGTTATCAGATAACAATATTGATGATACTTCAAAAGTTGATGTCTACTTAGGTTTAGCTGAACAATATTATCGATCTAACCCTGACACTGCCATATACTTCTGTCATAAAGCAGAATCAGTTGCGGATAAAACCGGATTTATAAAAGGGAAGGCTAATTCTTACTCTTGGCTTGGTTACCTTCATAATCAGATCAATAATTATCAAACGGCCCTCTCTTATTTAAAGCAAACATTAGTACTACAAGATGAAATCAACGACTTAAGTGGTAAATCCACTACTTACAATAATATTGGAAGTTTGTATCGTAAACAAGGCAAAATAGACTCTGCTATTTATTATTTCAATGAGGGATTGAAATTACGACAAGCTGAGGGAGATTTAAAACAACTTGCTAACTCTTTAAATAATTTGGGGGCAGCATATCACGATAAAGGAGAGGTACCCATTGCTTTAGAATACTATCTTTCTTCTTTAAGAATCAAAGAGCATTTAGGGGATAAACCACAGGTGGCAAGTTCAAAATATAACATTGCATATATTTATAATTCTCAAGGTGACACTAGTAAAGCTTTGAATTATTTTCTTGAAGCCAAAAAAATAAATGAAGAGATTGGTGATCAAGCAGCCTTAGCCATGACCCTGGTTAACATTGGCAATATATACAGTAAAGCTGGCAAGTATGAAAAAGCCATTAATTACACCAAAGAATCACTACGAATAAACAACAAGATTAACAGTGCTTACGGGCAAGCAAATTCAATGTACAATTTGGGATTTATTTATAAAGACCAAGGCAAGTTGGATAGTGCATTGGTGTATATTGAGCATTCATTAGATTTATTGAAAAAGTTCGGTATAAAATCCGGTGTAGCAGCATGTCACATTGGTATCAGTCAAATAAAATTTGAAAAAGACGAGTTAAAAGAAGCTTTAATAAACGCAGAAAAAGGCTTGGCAGTAGCTAGAGAAATTGATAATATCGAAAAAATTAAAACTGCCGCTGAACTTTTAAGTAAAATACATGAGGCCAATAAAAACGGAACTAAAGCACTTGAAATGCATAAGTTATTTATTGTAATGCGCGATACACTGGAAAACATTGAAGCTCAAAAGTCGATTATCGAACAAAATATGCAATATGAATTTGATAAAGAAGCAGCATTGACCAAGGCAAAACATGAAAAAGAACTCGCTATTTCCCAAGCAGAAAAAGAACAACAGCAAATAATTTTATGGACATCTGTTATCGGATTAATGCTTGTTGTAATCTTTGTGATCATTCTTATTTCACGCCTAAAAGTAACGAGGAAACAGAAACATTTAATCGAAGAAAAAAACAAAGAAAACGAATTGCTGTTAGGAGAGATTCACCATAGGGTGAAGAACAACTTACAAGTGATCTCCAGCTTACTTAGTTTACAAGAAAAAACACTAACGGATGAATCGGCGAAAAAAGCCATTTTAGAAGGGAAAGAACGGGTACGATCTATGGGGTTAATCCATAAAATGCTCTACAAAAATGACAACTTTTCTGGGATTGAAATGCAGAACTATGTTCAGAAGTTAGTAAATGGATTATTGGATTCATTTGGAAAGTCAGTGAACGATATAAAGTTAGATCTAGATTTTAAAAAATATCGCCTGGACGTTGATACTGCCATACCCATGGGATTGATTTTAAATGAATTAATTATTAATTCTCTTAAATATGCTTATGATAAAACCGATCAACCCCGGTTGAAGTTAGCACTCTCAGAATCCGATAAAAGCCTAATACTTGAAGTTGAAGACAATGGAGGCGGTGAAGTTGAAAAAGTAGAAAATTCAGACTCATTTGGTGCTAAACTTGTTAAATCATTAGTAAGACAGCTAAATGGTGAAATTTTGCTTGTTAAACATGAAGGGTTGTACTATAAAATCACCATCAAAGATTATAAATTGGTATAGATGAGAATCAAAGTGCTTATAGTAGAGGATGAAGTTTTAGTGGCAGAAGATATTGCTGATGACTTAAAAAAAGAAGGCTTTGAAGTAACTGATATCGCTATTTCCGGTGAAGAAGCTCTTGTCTCTATAGAAAAAGACTGCCCTCATATCATTTTAATGGATATTAACATCAAAGGAGATATGGATGGAATTGAAACAGCACAAAAAATTGTGGATGAGTATAAACTTCCTATTATTTACGTGACTTCAAATACCAGCTCTCAATTTGTAAATAGGGCACTAGAAACTTCACCTCATGCTTTTATTTCTAAACCATATAACGTTAAAGACTTAATTGTAGCCGTTGAATTGGCTTTTAAAAAGTACAATCAAAAAGAACTCTCTGAAACCGACTTAAGGCAATATCAGGCTATTTTTGTGAAGGACGGGGAGTATCACAAAAAAATTGAACTAAAAGATATTTATTATATAGAGGCAGATGGGAGTTATTGTAATGTTTATAGTAAAGAGCAAAAATATACCTTATCTTTCAATCTCAATCATTTTCAGTCAAATGTTCAATCATCACTTTTGCAAAGAGTTCACCGATCATACGTTGTAAATCTCAATCATGTAGATGGATTTGATAAAAACACATTACTCATCCAAAAGAAAATTATTCCTGTGAGTAATAGCTATAAAGAAGAGACATATAAAGCTTTTAAGAAACTCTAAAATTAATTAATGAGTTTCGCATCTACAAAGAAAACCGACTCCATTTTTATGTGGTGATCAGATGTGATAACCTCATCTGTTACTGTATTCAGGCGAATGTCAAATTCATCTTTTTTGATGTATTCCTGAAGGTCTTCATCTGAAAGATCCAATTCAATATAATCACCAACACTATCCGGAATGTTTTCTTTCCAGGCGACCTTTATCTCGTCAAGCCCATCTGCATTCAAAAAAATGTGTATTTCGTTAAGGAAACTGAAATCTCCATTTTGTGGTTGTGTTACCGTTAAATTGAGTTCCTTTAATTTTATCTGCTCAATTTTATCTTTTCTTGTGTCATTTATAGCAAAGGTAGATTCTGAATTGGATTCAATATCGGGTGAAGTGACGTTGAACGGCAAATCAACACCTACAGACGAAGGAATAACAAACGTCTCTTCGTAATCCATATCAAAATTAACGCCTTTACCGCCACATGCTGATATAAATAACGGAACAATAATAAATAGCTTTACTAATTTTTTCTTCATAATACAAAGATAACGTATATGATGTATATTAGGTTTGTATCTGTCATTCGTAATTATTTTCTACTTTTAACTTATGTCTTTTTCAAGATTTTGGCGAAAAATATCACTAATTGGCCTGTCCGCGGATGAGGAGTTTGAAAAGCGGGAAGTTGTGCTATTAAATAAACTCACCACTGCTTCTATTATTGTTATGCTTCCAGTAATTCCTCTTGAAGTAATGTTGAATGGTTGGGAGTTGATCCCTTATGAGTTGGTTATGTATATTATTATGGGCTTTACATTGGTCTTGAACTACTACAGAAAGTTCCTTGCGGCTAAGGTTTACTTTATTGTGGTTGCTGTAACCATTATCGTCATTATGGGAACCATGGTCGGCCATGGATCTTATAATGAATTCTTTCTGATTCCTGTCTTTATTCTACCTGCAATGCTGTTCAATAAAAAATGGCTTGTTTTACTATTTTCTTTTTTTGTGTTGGCAGGTTTTTTTGGAGTAGAGATATTGCAAAAAAATATCCCTCCGCTTATTGAGTTGGAAGATGAAGTTAAAAAACAGTTCAGTTACATCTTCCTTTCTATCATCTTCATCTTAATCTACTTTGCCATTTATTATTTCAAAAATATCAACCTCAGTTATCAGAAAGTGCTGGCTGGAAAAAATGAAGAGATTAATGAAAAGAACAAGGAGATTGTAGATTCTATTAACTATGCCAAGCGGATTCAGGATGCGTACTTGCCTCGTAAAGATCTTCTCCAAATGTTTTTCACGGATTCGTTTTTATTTTTTGAACCCAAAGATATTGTAAGCGGTGATTTTTACTGGTTTTTTAGTCCCGGATTTAAGAAAGATTCAAAAGACAACGAAGTTTTTGTAGTTGCTGCAGATTGTACGGGACACGGTGTTCCGGGGGCGATTATGAGCGTAATTTGTGCCACCGCATTAAATGATGTGATTGTAACGCAAAAAAATCGAAATACCGGTGATATTTTGGATAAAGTTCGTGAGCATGTAGTACAGATTCTCAAAGCAGACACAGAACACAAAACAAAAGACGGGATGGATGCCGTTATTTGCAAAATCAACCCTGAAAAACAAACGGTACAATATTCGGGCGCACAAAACCCACTTTGGATATTGAGAAAAGAGAGCGATCAAATTGATACGATAAAAGCAGATAAACAACCGGTAGGGGCTTACGAAAATTCAAAACCTTTTACTACTCATGACATCCAACTGTCCAAAGGAGATCAAATTTACTTCTTTTCAGATGGTTTTCAGGATCAGTTTGGCGGAGACAAAGGAAAAAAATACAAGGCTGCCAATCTGAAAAAACTCATTTTAGAACACCGTCAAGAATCTATGTCCAAGCAGCAAGAGATTCTTTCTAATGAATTTCAAAGATGGAAAGGAGATTTAGAACAGGTGGATGACGTCTGTGTTATAGGAGTCCGACTTTAGGAGGACGAACTAGAACGCATGACGGAATACATCCCGATTGATATTTTCAAGGAAGCGCAGCGACTGTAGAAAATACACGTCGGGATGGATGACGTTTGCGTAATTGGGGTGAGAGTATAAAACTCGAACACCAATTTAAGCAGTTTACCACGACAACCGAGCGGTAACCGGTGTGAGCATTTGACGAGCAAAGTTTTCGCCCTGATTGAGCTGTTAGCTGGCATGCAGCAAGAAGCTAAAAGCAGCATGCAGCAAAGGTGGCGCGTTAGCAAACCATTTGCGCATTACTGCTTATGCTGCTTGCAAAGGACACTAAAAGCGAAAGCAGGTTCCCGGCGCCTTAAATATTGCTTAACTTTTGCCCTATATTATTTTGAATACTTACTGGTTTTTACTACATTAGCCTCATGGAAATCACATACGAAAAAATCAAATCTTTGATCATTTTAGAAGAACCACAGCCTGACGGAATGATGATCAAGCTAAAATTCAAAGCTGAAAATCAAGAAACACCGATTGAGTCGGTTGCAGTTGTAACACCGGATCAAAACGAGATCATGAAAAACGCCATGAAGCAAGCCGGTAAATCTGCTGCGATCAGTACGGGCGTAAATATGGCCGGGAATGCCTTAGGTAATGCCATTGGAGGCGTTGGAGGCAATGCGGCACGTTCAGCCGGGCAAATGGCAGGAAGTGCTGCTGCATCTGCTTCTATGGATCCCTCTAAAATGATGAAGACAGACATGACAGACGCCAAGAAACAAGCAGCAATCGTTCAGGCTTTTTCTCATTTGCAAACCTATTATAAATGGGAGGGAGATAAATGGCACTTTGTTCCACCTAAAGCTGAATAATCGCAATTGATCCGTATTACTTAGATGCTGCCAACGCAAGAACTTTGGGTAAAAATACCTGATCTTCAATCAAACCGTGAACGAACAGATCTTCCTGAAAAACACTTAACTGATTAAACAGTACTTCAAATGTTAAATCACCTGCAAGTTCTTTATCAAAAGTCAATATATCCCGCTTGAGATCTTCCAGATGAATGACCACATTATCGTTGTGTGTGTTCACAAAATGGCTAATTGCCATTTCTTTATAGGGATCTGAATTTTCTCCTGCTAACAAGCGATCAACATAAGCGAATAATATTTCTTCTTCTTCTTCAATGTGATGCACCAACTCTTTTTTATAGGCATTTAGAAAAAGCGAGAGTAATTTGACCGACCAAAACTGATTGCTCATTTTTGTGTGCATTTGTAAGAGAGTATTCTCCAGCTTAGGGATCCACACTCCAAGGTAAAATTTATGGCTCGCTTTTAAATAAATGAGGATTTCATCTACATCAAACCCTTCAAATGCTTCGACCTTAAAAGTGTCCACATCTCCCATGGTTATCTTCAGCTGTTCTTTAAATTTTTCATTGATTTTTTCTGATGTAAACCGTCTTTCTAATTGTTCGCTTACAAAATTTGATGCGTCTACATTGTATAACTTATCCATGAGCATTAATTTGTTGTTATTTTAAAGCAATTTTAGTGAGATTATACACATGAGTCAATACCACCAATCAGGTATTTTACACTTTTAATCCTGTAAATTTTTCTATAACGGATGTAATAGCACTTTTACTTTTCTTGGCAGTTTTTGCTCCTTTTCCTTCAACCTCATCACCAATGGCAAACAATTCTTCCCAAAGGGTATTGTCCTCAATTTTTATGACAATGTTAATGTCCTTTTTAGATGAATAAAACTTATCCCATTCTGACCTCACCACTTCCCAATAAGCCTTATTGTTGTTCCACCAATCTACTGCGTCCTGGCACTTACTGTCTTCCTGAAGTTTGTACTTGTTGAATCCTTTTTCCTGGGCCAAAATTTGATCACCTTCTTCGGTTCGGATAATCTTTACATTATCTTGCTCATGCAGCCAACCGTAGTCCTTCAACTCAATTTTGTTTCCTCTCAGCATTACGTTGTAATCAGATCGGTGTGAATATTCCCTTCTTGGCAGCGGAGAATAGGTTTCATCATGCCAAAAGTGACGCCCATCTACATGCACCCAGGTTGCGTAACCTTGATATCTTGGGCTGTCATCCACCTGAAAAACTTTCTGTGTCCAGGTTCCTTTGGCTTTATCGGCGGGAATGTCTTCGTAAGACCAACTTAAGTCTTTATTGAAAGTATACAGATCAGTATTTTCGTAAATCCAATCTTCTCTCCAGTGCTTGATGATCATTCCGCCACCAACGATCAATAAGTGTTGAATTGAAATGAAGTTTTCGTTTTCTTCTATGATAAAAGCCAATTCGGCTGTTGCCTTTGCATGGTAATCTTCATGAAACTCATAGTTGGTATCAGGAGCAAAAGTCTCTGTATAATCAAAGTCAATTTCATAGCAACCACAAAGTGATTTAATGGCTTGAATATCCAGCTCTTTTTTACTTTGAGCACTGCCATTAACAGCAAACAGTATTCCTGCGAAAAATAAAATATTACAATTCATTTTCAAATGATTTTGTTTGTGACTACAATATTAAGCAGCAAGTAATCATCTCACAATACCACAAAAAAGGTATTTCAGAATGATTCTAAATAAATAGCTGCCTGTCTGGTTAATAATATACCACAATTACGGTATTGCCCTTTTGTCTACATAACTTTAGCTTTGCACACAAAAATCCCTTCAAGTTGACATTTACATCATTCAAAATCATTATATCTCTTTTTCTATGGAGTTGTGCAACTTGCTCATATTCTCAAGATGATTCTTCGCACTTTAAGCGAATTGCCACTGGTATTTATCTGGATACGTTAAAAAACGAAGTTGACCTTGTTTTAAATGGCAATGACCTGCCTGTTGCCTACAGAAGCTTGGTATTCACTCCTATCTGTAGTTCTGAAGATTGTCTACCCATTCATATTGAATTGCACTGGAAGTTAAACGGGGAGTTCAATGCGTTCTCATTTGTAAAAGGAGAGATCCTCACTAAAACTGACCATGTTCCATTTACAGAAGAAGATTACCGTCTGCTACATAAAATTTTAATCCATCAAAAATCTCCCTTTAATAAGATGAGTAAAGAAGAACTTACAGGAGATCAACCCCGGGTAGATGGTGTAACGGGTGCAACCAACACAGAATTACATGGCGAATATGTACCACAAGCACTATACACCTCCTATACCCTTTGGCACCTCAGTAATGACATTCGCAATCAACTCAAACAACATACTATTAACCATTTAATTGAACAATATGGTCCAAAATATTTCATTGAACATCCAGAATTTGGTTGCTTAAAGCCCGCAGTTGAAAAAATGGCAAAAGGGCATGCAGATACCGCTGCCTATGTTCCATTACTCCTTGTAATGATTGACACAGCCAATCTTCAAATTGCTCAAACTGCCATTGAACTTCTACCTGTTACAAGGATATCCGACCCTGAAGTTGAATCTACCTTATGTAATTTTTACAGAAAAGGAGAAAACAGACAACTTGTACTTTCAAAATGGGAGAATGCCGAATTGGGTTCAAACGCTCAAAAAACGCTTTCAGAAAAACTCGGTGATAACTTCAGCACCTTTACAAAGGAATTAGATTTATTGGATGCACAAAAAAATTGGTATGAATCAACATACTATGCACTCTTAGAAAAGATTATGAACACGCACCACATGATGAGAAAAGAAAAGATGATGTCCGTGCTCGATAAAAGAAGAGATGAGTTTTCCAATAAGTTTCACCGACATTACAAAAAGACTTTAAACCTCAACTGACTAGTGTGGTGATTGGTAAGAAAGGTAACTAAAATTTTGCGCTCGTTTTTTCTTTAGGCAAGGCAAAATTTGCAAGCATAGCCATAGCTAAGTTTAAGAATTTTAACGCGGCATAAAGGAAAAAGGGTGGAAAATTAGTTGACTTTTTTAGCAATCACCACACTAGATTATACCGTGATTTTCTGGGATGTCCAATTTTTTCCCATTACCTTTGTAAAAATTTATTTGAATGAAAGTTGAAAAAAATACAGTGGTTTCGCTAAACTACACTTTAAAAGATAGCGACGGAAGATTGTTAGACACATCAGAAGGCAGAGAACCTTTGACTTACCTACACGGCGTTGGTGCTTTAATCCCTGGATTAGAAAAAGAACTGGACGAAAAGAAACAAGGTGATCAAGTAGTTGCTGTTATTCCGCCTGAAGCGGCTTATGGAACCCGAAAACAAGAATTGTTAAAAACGGTTTCAAAAGATGGTTTTCAGGGGGATGAAGAAATCAAAGCTGGTATGCAAGTACAGCTTGAAACTGAACAAGGGCCAGCTATTGCAGTTGTGCAGGACGTTAAGGATAGTGACGTTACTCTTGATCTCAATCATCCTTTAGCGGATATGACCTTACATTTTGATGTAAAAATAGAAGAGGTCAGACCGGCAACCGAAGAAGAAATTCAGCACGGTCATGTGCATGGTGCAGGTGGTGTTGAACACTAAATCGGTAAGCGATATATAAATCTGGTCTCAAATGACCAACCATTCTTAAACAAGGGGGTAGCAGAAGTTCTGTTATCCCCTATGTTTACAGGGCCCAACTTCAAATTCATCCGATCATCCGGATCGTAAAATCGGTATTTTCTTAATACAGAATAGCCGCCCTTTAGTTGGAACCAAATGTTTTTTCCCAGGTTGAATTCGGTAAAAACCCAACCGTTGTTATCGGCTTTGTCAATATATGTTTGGGTATTATCCTGAGAAGGGATGAGTTGATAACGATAGGAGGCATTGACGCCATCAAAGCGTAACCCACATCTCATCCAATCTTTTGGGCGGTATGCCAGTTCAAAATTTACCGGAATCATCATTTTAAATTGCCATTTTTCATTGATCTTCCAGTCAAAACCAAACAACGGAACAAACATGGGGGCAAAAAACTCAGGACTGTAGTACAATCCGTATTTCCATTCAAATTGATCGTTTCGCTTATAAGTATTCAGCACTGCACCCGCCAATTGAAAATGATGAATATCCACCTGTGTATAGTCTGTATTCATTCTTGGAATCATCATGAACAGGGTTTTGAAGCGGTCATTCCACTTGTGTTCCATTCCAATTTGCAGTTCAGCAGAGGAAAAGTCAAGTTGTGTCAAGGTTGATGCCTCATCTACAGCTGTAAATTGATTGTGCTGGTAACCTAATCCAAAAATGAGAACACTTTGGTCATTCAATACAACCGGAAGTTTGACATCAGCCGCAAACATATTGAAATTTCGTTTATCGGTTGAGCCTTCTATGCTATTGTGAGGGGATGTGCGCCAATAGATATTTCCCAAATCCACCCAATTTTGGGCAGACGCGGTCCCTATGCAGAAGATCAACAGACAGTTAAGGGTCACTTTCATCTGAGGCAAGATAAGCATATTTGTTAAATATTTCTTAAAAAACCCAAAAGACTACTCCTTGGCACGATTCTCGTAATTTCCTTTATTGAATTAGACTAATTGATTCGTGGATTTTGGGTTTAAGCGGAGTACTCTGAAACGTCAGGGGCTCCGCTTTTTTATTGTAAATTTCCCTAAAAATTAAAGCATCACTTCTTCAACACAGTTGTAATCTTGATGTAATCCGAATCTTTATTGGGAGCATTTTTTAAGGCTTCTTGCTGGGTGATGGTAAGCTGAGGCTCGTCTTCACGCAAGACATTTATAGCATCCGTCATAAATATTAATGGCTCAACACCCTCTGTGTTTACCTCAGTGAGCTGATCAACAAAATCGATCATCTTATTTAAATCTGCTTTGATAGACTCCTTTTTATTACCTTCAAATTCCAGGCGGGCCAAATGTGCGATATGATCTACTAATGCGTCTGTTATTTCCATTTTACAGTTTATCTATTACTTTCTTGTGATATTGCAGCAAGGGTTCATTGATGATATCAAATGTTTTCTGACGCAAAGTTACTAAATCTTTCTTTTCAAGTCCTTTTGTGGGGATGGGATCATGTACAATCACCCGGGATATGCCGGGCCGAGCCGGAGCGGTAAGTGGCGGGTCTGAATGAAATAATTGCCAGGTATCCAGTAAGGTGATGGGTAAAATCGGCACCTGTTCTTCAATCGCCATTTTAAAAGCACCCGATTTAAAAAAATTAAGTTTGGGTGTATTGGCAGGCACCATTCCTTCAGGATAAATGACAATCGACCATCCCCGGGCAATTTCCTTTTTTGCACGAATAATGGATCGCATGGCAGAGTGTCGTTTTTGTCGATTCACTGCAATGTCCACTTTTTTAAAAAAGATATTGAGCACCGGCCAACGCAACAGTTCAGCCTTGCCGATAAACATGAATTTTGTTTTTGGTAAAATCGCATACATCTGTATAATGTCCAGATAAGATGAGTGATTAGAACAAATTACAAAAGGTCCTTTTGGTAATTGTGCCGGTTGTTTGATCTTTTTTACATAAATAAAGTCAAGAAAGAGGATGATCCTGGATGTCCAAACTTTTAAGCGGAAGACTTTTTCAAAGTGATTGTCGCTCAACAACAAAACCCAAAAAACCGGGTACAGCAAAGTCAATACAGTAAAAAACACAACTGCAAAATAAATTCGATACACGATTACAAACGGAAGCAGCAAGTATCTCATGCTTCAAAAATAACCAAACCTTTATAATTACAGAGAAGATTAAAAATAACTACTTTTGAAATGCATAATAATCGATACCAATGGCAAGGATTTTAACAGGAATACAAAGTACAGGCATCCCGCATTTGGGTAATATTTTAGGGGCTATTAAACCGGCAATCAAAATGGCGGAAGAACCGTCCAACGATTCATTTTTATTTATTGCCGACCTTCACTCGCTCACACAAATCAAGGATGCAGCAGAAATGCGAGAAAACACCTACGCCGTTGCTGCCACCTGGTTGGCTTGTGGCCTGGACACAAACACCTCCACTTTTTACCGGCAAAGTGATCGACCTGAAACTGCTGAATTAAGCTGGTACTTATCCTGCTTTTTCCCTTACAGCCGATTGACATTGGCACACTCATTTAAAGATAAACAAGATCGCCTTGATGACATCAACACCGGTTTATTTACTTACCCCATGCTGATGGCGGCGGATATTTTACTGTATGATGCCGAATCTGTTCCGGTTGGGAAAGATCAGGAACAACACCTTGAGTTTACACGAGACGTAGCTCGGAGAATCAATCATGAAATGGGGGAACTGTTTGTCATCCCTGAAGCAAAACACAGCAAAACAAGCATGAAAGTCCCGGGCACGGACGGTGAAAAAATGTCCAAATCCAGAGAAAATACCATCAATATCTTCTTGCCTGAGAAAAAATTAAAAAAACAAATCAATAAAATCGTTACCGACAGCCTGGAACTGGAAGCGCCCAAAGACCCGGATAGCTGCAATGCTTTTGCCATCTACGCCTTACTGGCCGAGGAAGAAAAAGTCACGGAAATGCGCAAAAACTATGAGGCTGGCGGCTGGGGATACGGACATACCAAAAATGCCATTTTCGAATTGATTCTGGAACAATTCAAAGAAGAGCGGGAAAAGTTCAATTATTACATGGAAAATAAGGAGGAGTTGGATAAGGTGCTCACGGAAGGCGCTGCCAAAGCAAAATTAGTGGCAGATGAGGTGTTGTTAAGAATCCGAAAAAAATTGGGGTATTGAACCTACTTGAACTTTACCTTTATGCATCACCACTACATTCTCCATAAACCTTATGGATTTTTAAGCCAGTTCATTACTCATGCGCAACGCCAAAAAAAGAAACACCGTTTTTTAGGAGAGTTGTATAATTTTGCGGAGGGAACTATGAGTATCGGACGATTAGACCGTGCTTCAGAGGGACTCTTATTGTTGACCACAGATGGCAAAGTCAGCCATGAAATTACCGGAAAAAAATATGAGAAAGAATATTACGCACAGCTGGATGGAGTGATTACTGATGAGGCGTTGGAGCAGTTAAGGAAAGGAGTTGACATCACTGTAGATGGGCATGCATACACCACCCTACCGGGACTTGCAAAAAGGATCGACCCTCCGGGGTTTGAAGCGAGACAACCACCCGTTCGGGATGATCGGCACGGACCAACTTCATGGATCAGTATTATTATACGTGAGGGGAAATTTAGGCAAGTACGTAAAATGACGGCAGCCGTTGGTTTTCCGACATTACGATTGGTGCGGGTGCGGGTGGCCGGGGTGTGGTTGGGCGATTTGCGCCGGGGTGAGGTGCGTGAGGTGCAGCAGTTTGATGGTGTCACAGAGGTTCAGGAATAGCTTTCCAACTCTCTTTTTAGGTTTTTTCTTGCCTGTATTTCATGTTTTTCAAAGTTTCGGATAGTTTTGTGATTCCTTCAGCGTGTTGACAGAAAAAAGTAGTTTTGTTGTATACAATTAATCTGGCTTAGCGAGCCACTTTTAGACAAAAAACCATGAACTTAGTATTTGCCACTGAAAACGAAAACAAAGCAAAAGAGATTCAAAAGATGCTTCCTTTGCAAATTTCCATAAAAACGTTGAAAGATATTCGCTGTCACAATGAAATCCCTGAAACCGGCGATACACTTGAGGAAAACGCTTCACTGAAATCAGTTTATGTCGTAGATAATTTTGAATTGGATTGCTTTGCAGATGATACTGGTCTTGAAATTGAAGCGCTGAATGGAGAACCGGGTGTGAAATCAGCACGCTATGCAGGGGAGAACAAAGATGCGGACGCCAATATGGCCTTGGTTTTAGAAAAATTAAAAGGTGTAACGAACAGAAAAGCCCGGTTTAGAACAGTAATCTCTCTTCGGCTAAAGGGAGTGGAGCATCAATTTGAAGGGGTCGCTAAGGGAACGATCAGAAAGGAAAAGTCTGGCAAGGAAGGATTCGGGTATGACCCCATCTTTCAACCGGATGGATATGAAGTGACTTTTTCTGAAATGAGCCTGGATGAAAAAAATCAAATTTCTCACCGCGGAAAAGCGGTAAAAAAGCTGATACGTTTTCTGGAAGACTATGTGAACTGATCGACCAGCTTTTGCGATATAGCACCTCGCTCGCCTAACTCTTTTATTAAAGGTAGGGCATGATCATAGCGCATCACTACAGATTTGTTCTTAACAGTGTCGCTTAAAAATATAATTTTGAGTACACTGGTACTGCTGTAACTGCTATTTCGATCCACTACATTTACTCTTGTGATTTCTACGCCTTTCAACTCGCTCCATTTGTAGAATGTATCTTTAGTTTTTCGAATAGTCAGCCCATTGTCATTGGTGTAAATACGATAGCCTCCTTTTGCCAGTAAATAAATGTAATAGATTAAAGGGATCACCAGAACCGCCAAACAAATCATATAAATCCAGATTTGAAGACTTCTGTTTAAGCCTGCTCCTGCATACCCAAAAGGGAGGTATTGAAGATCATATACATGGTTTCCTTCTTCATCTACTGTTTTGGCTTGCCGCTTATCAGCCCAGCTTACGTCTGATGCTAATCTTTCTTGTAAATCATTCAAAAAACCTTGAGTAGTTGGATTATTCACTTTTCCCTGTACCCAATTGAATTTCCGCTCTTTTTCACCGTCTTTATAGATAATCCGGAATGACAATTCGTCGCCTCCGCTCATAGGCGTATTTTTGATAATTACTTCTGACACTTGATTTATTGAACAGGATTTAACCGTTCCAACAAAAGAAACATACACCTCTTCCCCTTTAAATCCGGCAGTGTATCCCAAAGTTGTGCTTTCAATACTATATTCTTTATCCGTCATCTCAGGCTTTTTAGTGAACGTTTAAATTAATAATTATTTCCAAAGGACTTTCACAAGCGAAGGATTATCTTTGTCAAAAAAAAAGTAGAACATGATTCAACGAAAACAAACCATTTATTTCTTACTGGCTTTTGTTTGCATGATCTTATTGTTATTTTTTCCTATGTTCAATATAGAAACGGTGCAACAAGGAGAAGTTCTTACCGGAACATTTACCGCTTATGGGTTTCAAACAGAAGATGGGCAAACGGTCTCTTTTCCGCTTTATCTTTTATTTATGGCTATGGCATTGATAACTGCTATTTGTGTTTTTTTATATAAAAATCGAAAACGGCAACTGATGGTGGGTCGCTTAAACCTTATCCTTCACTTATTGGTAACCGTGGCTTTTGCCATATTTTTCTATGCAGGGCGTTCTTTAGTTGTCCAAAATACAGTAGCCAGCACCATGGATGAAGTTTCTTTTAGTGTGGGAATCGGTTTCTTTTTTTTGGTAGGCAGCATACCTTTTCTTATTCTTGCGATTCGTGGAATTAAGCAGGATGAGGAGTTGTTGAGGTCTATAGATAGGATACGGTAGTGGAGAGTTTTGAAGTATTAGGTGGGGAGTGGTAGTGTGTGTTAAGGGTTAAAATTTTGTTTTTTATGTTAGTTTTGATGACCTGACTTATAATCTCAGTTGAAGATGAAATTTAGTTTTGAAAATTTAAATGTATGGAATCGATCCATGGATATAGCTGAAGAAATTTATGAAATGATAAAAAAATTTCCTGATCAAGAAAAATTTAACCTAAGCAGCCAAATTCTTAGAGCTTCTGACTCTATAGCTTTGAATATTTCAGAAGGTACAATAAGAACAAGTAAACTGGAGTTTAAGAGATTTATTGGGTATTCAATTCGTTCGCTTGCAGAAGTGGTTACTTGTTTGCATAAAGCTAGAAGAAGATGTTACATTGATGCCGATCAATTTGATAAACTATATACAGAATGTTACCATTTAATGAACATGTTGATTGCATTCCAGCATCACAAAAGTAAATAATTTAATCCACCATTACCAAGCTATATTAGATGCAAAAAATTCTAATTTTGAACTTATTTAAGAGGGTATTTAAATACTGCACGAACGCTTGTTTCATTACGCATACCAAACATACTGCTTCAAATTCCATACTTAAAACTTCCCACTTCCCACTTCCCACTTCAAACTTCCTACTTTTCACTTCCCACTTCCCACTTCCCACTTTTTACTTCAAACTCCCCACTTCAAACTTCCTACTTCCCACTTTTTACTTCCCACTTCAAACTTCCTACTTCCCACTTCAAACTTCAAACTTCCTACTTCCCACTTTTTACTTCAAACTCCCCACTTCAAACTTCCTACTTCCTACTTCCCACTTTTTACTTCCCACTTCAAACTTCCTACTTCCCACTTCCCACTTCAAACTTCAAACTTCAAACTTCAAACTTCAAACTTCCCACTTCAAACTTCCCACTTCCCACTTCAAACTCTTTTAAATGAACTATCTATCAGTAGAAAACCTAACAAAATCATTTGGTACCCGCGTACTCTTTGAAGACCTGACTTTTGGAGTTGATAAAGGTGACAAAGTGGCTATTGTGGCCAAAAACGGTAATGGAAAAACTACCTTGCTAAAAATATTGTCCGATCAGGAAAGCAAAGATTCCGGACGGGTAATTTACCGGAATGATATTACGGTAGAGTATCTGGAACAAACAGAGAAATTCAAACCGGACATCAGCATTTTTGATGAAGTACTAAGCACGGATACTGAAGAAACCAGGGCGATAAAAGCCTATGAAAAAGCATTGAGTCAACCTCATGAATCTGACTTTTTCAACACCGCTTTTGAGCGGATGAATGTCACCAACGCCTGGGATTATGAGGTGAAGGTAAATACGGTATTGATGCAATTGAAACTAGAAGAAAAGCATCAGTTGATGGGTGAATTATCCGGAGGACAAAAAAAACGGGTAGCTCTGGCAAAACTACTGATCAATGAGCCGGATATTATGATCCTGGATGAGCCCACCAACCACCTGGATTTGGATATGATTGAGTGGTTAGAGATACAGTTGGCGCAGTCACAATCCACGATTATTATGGTAACGCATGATCGCTATTTTTTAGAAGTAATTTGCAATACCATTTATGAACTGGATGATAAAACCATTTACAAATACGAGGGCAACTTTTCCTATTATCTGGAAAAAAAAGCGGAGCGACAAGAAATTTTAGAAGCAACGATCGGTAAAGCAAAAAATACCATGCGTAAAGAGTTGGACTGGATCAGAAGGCAGCCCAAAGCGCGAGGAACAAAACAAAAAGCAAGAGTAGATGCCTTTCAAGATCTGAAAAAAGTAGCCGGCCAAAACGTGAAAAAAGATGAAATGGAGATTAAGGTGCAAATGGAACGCCTGGGATCAAAAATTGTTGAAATTCATAAGCTGGGAAAAACTTTTGATGATAAAAAAATCATTAATGATTTTAGTTACACCTTTAAGAAAGGGGAAAAAATTGGAATTGTAGGAGCAAATGGAACGGGAAAATCAACTTTTTTGAATATGCTCACCGGAAGCGAATCACCCAGCAAGGGGAAAATTGTTGTGGGCGATACTGTAGTAATGGGATATTATCATCAGGATGGAATAAAATCGGTGCCTGCCCTGAACAAACCGGATAAACGCGTGATAGAAGTTATACGGGATATTGCTGAATACATCCCACTGACCAAAGGAAAAAAAATGTCTGCGGCGCAGTTTTTAGAAAAGTTTTTGTTCCCCAGGGATATGCATTTTAACTACGTTGAAAAATTAAGCGGAGGAGAAAAGAAGCGCCTTTATCTCATGACCATTTTAATGAAGAATCCCAACTTCCTGATTTTGGATGAACCCACCAACGATCTCGATATTTTTATTCTGGGAGTACTGGAAGACTATTTGTACACCTTTGAGGGTTGTCTCATTATCGTCTCACACGATCGGTATTTTCTGGATAAAGTAATCGATCATACTTTTTACTTTGAAGGAGAAGGGGAGATTACAGACGTACTGGGGAACTATACAGCTTACCGGAAGTATCTGAAAGATCAGGAAAAACAAAACAAAGCAGCTACAAAAGAAAGAAGGGAAACAGCCACCCAAACTCCTTCCTCATCTCCAAACATAGAAAAGAAAAAATTATCTTACAAAGAACAGCAAGAGTTTGACGCCATTGAAGGGGATATTGCAAATCTGGAAAAAGAACGATTGGAACTTACAGAAAAACTGAATTCTGGAAAAGAATCCCCAGATTCAATCCAGGTCATCTCCAAACGACTGGGGCAAATCAACCGGGAAATTGAGGAAAAAGAAATGCGTTGGTTGGAATTGTCAGAGTACATCTAACAGCTGTTGCCAGTAACAGGAGAAAAAATGCTTTTGTTACATGATGTAAATGACAAAGTATTGCCCTATAAAAATGCCTTTGCCATTAATTCGGAGATACAAGATGCACAATTGATCAGTTTCAAAAATGTTGGACATTATCGCATGTTATGGAATGATGAAGTAGTAGGTAGAGCAGCCGCCTTCGTTAATGGAGAAGAGGTTTTATAATCATCCGCTGGAATTCAAAAAAGCAAATTTATTTTACGACTATACGCTTACTACCGTAACGTTTGCTTTTACCATCTGTAAGGATCAGTAAGTACGAACCGGGACTCATATCTGAAACAGAAAGTTGATTCACCTGACCGGATTTTATAGGTTTACTTGCGACTTTTTGGCCGCTAATGGCATAAAAATCAACCACTACATTTGTTTCATCCCATTGGCTGAGGTCGATAAAAATACCGGTGTCAGTCGGGTTGGGATAAATTGAGTAGACCGTACCTGAAGTCGGTTTCTCCTGTACACCTACAGAATTTGTTTTATAACCAAAGCAGTACTGTCCCGGCATAAAAGTATTGGCGGTAAGAAATCCAAATTTATCGGTAACACTTCCTACGGTATTCAGGCTGAAATCCGGATGGGTCTCCCAATGTGATTGTGCATCAGGGCGATAAAGTAACACCAAACTATCCTCTGTGAAAGTTTGATTACCGGTGTGCTGCATCAATGAATTATCTAAATCACCGGTTGCGTTATTTCTCCCGTTGAATTCAAACCGAATTTCGCCCTCTATAAGGTCTGCATTTACACCGTGGATATTCCAATACCTGTCAAAAGACACCACCGTATTTTCAGGAGCTCCGGGATTATCTGCATACACCCAATTGTGTTCAATACGTAAAAAGGCAGAGTCAGATAACTGTTGTACATTCAAGCGGGCATTGGCGTAATTTAACAAGATGATACCGGTAGATGTGATCGTTATGTTTTCAGCAGTGGTTGCGTCATTGATCTTTTCATCCATATTAATGGCTGCAAAAACCGGATTAAAGGGCAAATTAAAACCGAATTGCGCATAATCCCCGCCCATCAAAATTTGCTCGGTATGACTGTTCCAATTTTCATCCAAAAAAGTCAATTGTAAAGGAACATTATCGTGATAATTAGAGGCCCCTTTCAGTTTTTGATCCACTATAACATCTACATTAAAAGTGCTTCCATTCTGCACAGAAGTCACATTTGTAATAGAAAAGTGAGAAAAACCCGCTTGAAAAATCCAATCATTAAAGAAGTCTGTAACATCAATTCCGGCCAATGTATTTATTTCATCCCTGAATTGTTCAGAGGTGATATGAGATCCACTATAAGCCGTTTGAACCGCTTGTAAAGCGGCGAAAAAATTAGCATCTCCCAGATATCCCCTTAAGGTGTGCATGACATCTGCTCCCTTATTATAACTGTGATCACCATAGGTATATTCAACAGGAACCGCATTGAGGGCGTAGTATCCACTGTCGTTGATATGTGCACGGTGTAAGACGTCATAGTGATTATCACGCATAGCATTCATATAAGTATTTTGATCGTATACATTTTCTAAAAACAGATGTTCTGAATAAGAAGCAAGACCTTCGTTGATCCACATTTCTTCAGCGGTTGCACAGGTAACCAAATTTCCCCACCAGTGATGTGAGAGTTCATGTGCCATAAGTGTTTCATAAGTGAGTGCGCCATTAACGGTAACCAAAGGGTAAGCAATATTCGTTGCGTGCTCCATTGCTCCTGCATTGAAGGGAACCAGAACATAACCAATTCGTTCCCACACATAAGGCCCGTATGAATCTTCAAAAGCTTCCATAGCATTGTTGAGATTGAGAAATGAATTTTTCAAATTGGTGGTGTCACCTGCTTTAGCCGCCAGCCAGATGGGTATATTAATGCCCTGTGATACCGAAAAATAATTATCCGTCACATGGGTGTATTCAGCAACGGCAACAGCTGCCAAATAAGAAGGGATTTCGGTTGACATCATCCAATTGGTCAACAAACTATCTGTTCCTACAGTTTGAACGCCGGTTCTACTTCCATTACAATAGGCAGTAAAATTATTGGCAGTAAGCACTTCAAAATCATAAGTAGCACGTTCTACAAAATTATCAAAACAGGGATGCCAGGTTCGCCCATAATTGTGGGGATTTGATTCAAACCCTACCCCGAGATTGTAAAAATACTGGTTTGACATATAAAAACCGCCCCATCCTGAAGGATCAGTTTGCGGAAGACCGCGATAGTAAACCCTTATACTGTCTTCTTGTCCTGCATTTAAAGTACCGCCCAAACTGGCTACAATCAAGGTGTCATTATAAGAAAATGTGGTGGTGATTCCCTGATGAACAATAGAGTCTATAGTAAGTTGTAAAAGATCCAGTGAAATGGTTTGGATATCCTGAAGTGCTTTGAATTTGATTTGACAATTTCCCTTTAGTAAACCCATATCTCCCTCTGTAAAATCCAGATAAACGGAATAATGAAGCACATCCACCGTATCGCTTCGCAGACTTTCATCTCCCGAACGAAATTGAAGCGGAGGAAAATCATCCATAGAACTGTGATAAAACTGACACCCCGGTTGAGAAAATGCCGGAAATAGGATCACTATAAATAAGAGGGGTAGTATTTTTTTCATACAATGAAATTGTAGAATAAAGGTATAAAAAAAAGGTGAAATCAGTTGACTATTGTATGGTGAACCAACCAATAAACGTCAAGTATAGCGTCTACCAGTAATACGACTATAAACCCAAGTTCATTTCACGGACAAAACCTACGGTTTAAAATTAGGATTCTCCCATGCCAATAATGCCTGATCATAGAATTTTCCATCCACCCCACGCGCCCTTTCCTTTATAGTGGCCTCTACTTTAAACCCTAATTGCTCAAATTTCTCAATACGTTCAGAGACGACCATAGATTCCATCTCCAGACGCTTAACATCCGGCCGGTTTTTAGTCAGATAATTGAGAAACTCAACAAAAATCAATTCACCATATCCCTTGGATTGCATATCCGGATCAATAACAATAGTATAATTGGTGAGGATATGGTTGTAAATAGCCAACGGCATTTTTTCTGCGTGTACAAATCCAACAATTTGTTGATCTTCATTTTCAAGAACCAGAAAAATACATTGGTTCGCAGGTTTGTTCAGTAATGAAAAGATGTAAGTTTCAGTTATTTCCTCCGGTCGACGGGCAATACCCCTCACTTTTCCTGAAACGTCATTATAAATATTTGCAATGGCAGGACGGTCGGTGCTATAAGCTAATCTGAACTTCACGACTGAAATATACTAAAAAAAGCATTGCACAAGCAGTCAAAACTACTCTATTTCTACGAATGAACATTAGTATACGCCGAGACCATAAAAACAGGATTCATCCAAAAGCAAATGATTGCAGGCAATTCCCGTAATGAAAATACTACTGTGAACAACTCATTTTTGGGACAATTCATTTACAGAAGGAAAAAAGTATCTTTATAAGTTGATACAAACTTTCAGCTATGGAAATGTTACGGGTTGAAAATATTGTCAAAGAATACTCCGGACACAGAGCGCTTGATGATATTTCAATAACCACCAAAAAAGGAGAAATATTTGGTTTATTAGGACCTAATGGAGCCGGAAAAACCAGTTTAATCCGCATTATCAACCAAATTACAGGACCGGATGAAGGAAAAGTATACCTTGAAGGACGAGAATTAAAACGGTCAGATATTGAAAGTATCGGTTACTTACCTGAAGAACGCGGCTTGTATAAAAAAATGACCGTTGGAGACCAAGTCATGTATTTTGCAAGATTAAAAGGGTTGAGTAAATCTGAAGCCAAAAAGAAAATTGAAGAATGGTTTGAGAAATTTGACATCAGCAGTTGGCGGGATAAAAAGGTGGAGGAACTTTCCAAAGGGATGGCGCAAAAAATTCAATTCATTATTACAGTTTTACACGAGCCTAAATTATTGATTTTAGATGAACCTTTCAGTGGATTTGATCCCATTAATGCTGATATCATTAAAAAAGAAATTCTCCAGCTAAAGAAAAAGGGAACTTCTATCATGCTCTCTACGCACAACATGAACTCTGTTGAAGAGGTGTGTGACTCAATTGCCCTGATCAACCACGCAAAATTATTGGTTGAAGGGAGCTTGAAAGAAGTAAAAGAACAATTTAGAACCCATACGTATGCCATACAATTTAAAGGAATGATGTTTGGCTTTGCCAATGCTTTATTTTCCAATTTTTCGTTAGAGCATTCTGAACAAATTGATGAGGAACGGGCAGTAGCACATGTAAAACTCTTGAAAGGAAACACACTAAATGATTTACTCAAAACTGTTTTACCCGTGGTAGAAGTAGAAGGTGTCAATGAAATTTTACCTACTATGAACGATATTTTCATACAATCGGTAACCGGAAAATCTGCGGTAGAGACTTCGCAGGATAAGAAAGGAGGAGAAAATGAGTAAGATCGGATTAGTGATCGGAAGAGAGTATTCTTCACGGGTGAAGAAGAAATCATTTGTGGTGCTCACCATTTTAGTACCTGTTTTATTTGGCTTATTAGGGTTTGCAGCCATTTGGTTCGGAATGAAAGAACAGAAGCATTTCAAAGTGCTGGTTTCTGATCCGGATGACATTACAAAGGCTAAGATTTTTATCGGTCAAAATGAAAACCCACCGGCAACTTTCTATTTTACAGGAGAAGAACTGGGACCGGAGGATTACGAGCGAGAAGACCTGAAAGAATATGATATTTTTATCGGAATCGGAAAAAACACCGTTACCAATAAGATCATCAGAGGAGTTTACCGGGAAGAGCCCAGCTTGAATACAGAAAGATACATCACCAATAAATTAGAAACAAGGCTGGAGGAGTATTGGGCCTTAGATAAGGGAATGTCTCTTGAAAAATACCGTGAGATCAAACAGTCATTCCGATTTGTTTTAACGGATATAGAAGATCAGGGAGAAGCTGATACCCGAGCAGAACGGCAAGCCGTAGGTTTTGGTTTTTCAGTCTTGATTTTTGTTTTCTTAATGGTCTATGCAGGACAGGTTATGCGCGGTGTGCTGGAAGAAAAAACCAGTCGGGTGGTAGAGATCATAGTGTCTTCAGTAAAGCCGTTTCAATTGATGATGGGAAAAATCATAGCGATTGGCTTGGTGGGCTTAACGCAATTTCTCATTTGGATCATTCTGCTCACCATTATCATGATCGGCGTTCAATCATTTTTTCTGGCGGATATCGATCCTGCAGCTATTCAGGCCATGGGTGAAGCGCAAATACCCGGTGAGTTAGCCGGTTCAATGCCCGGAAACGACAATGCAGCAGCACAACTGATATTTGAACAGATTAACTGGCCGCTCTTGTTGACCTTATTTCTGATTTACTTTATCGGGGGATACTTATTGTATGCCGGGCTTTTTGCAATCGTAGGAGCAGCAGCCGATTCTGAAACCGATACCCAACAGTTGATTATTCCAGTGATGATTCCTTTGATGTTTGTTTATTTCGTTTCCTTTTCCATACTTGGCAATCCGGACGGTCCGGCGGCTATTTGGGGCTCACAAATCCCCTTTTCTTCACCGATTATTATGCTGCAACGTGTGGCTGCAGGAACAGTCAGCGTTTGGGAAGTAGTTATTTCATTGATCTTGTTGGCAGGAACTTTCGTCGTAACAACTTATCTAGCGGGTAAAGTATACCGAACCGGAATACTTATGTATGGAAAAAAAGCCTCATGGAAAGAAATTTTTAAGTGGTTAAGGCACTAAAAAAAGAAAAAAATGAATGACGAACAATGAAATAATGAGCCTTGACTTTTTTTTGGTTGGTGACTGAACGCGCACACCGAGCGGCGCTGCACTGAGCGCGCACACCGAGCGGAGTCGAGGTGAAGCCGAAAAGAAAAAAAAATAAACGAATACCGAACACCGAATCACGAAGTAAAAAAACTTCAACATTCAACATTCGTTGATCGACATTCGATATTCAAAAAAGAAAAAAAGAATGACGAACAAGGAATATCGAACACCGAATCACGAAGTAAAAAAACTTCAACATTCAACATTCGTTGATCGAC
>JBBDID010000046.1:54651-91217 GCA_040880585.1 Crocinitomicaceae bacterium
CGAACACCGAATCACGAAGTAAAAAAACTTCAACATTCAACATTCGTTGATCGACATTCGATATTCAAAAAAGAAAAAAATGAATAACGAACAATGAAATAATGAGCCTTGACTTTTTTTTGGTTGGTGACTGAGCGCGCACACCGAGCGGAGTCGAGGTGAAGCCGAAAAGAAAAAAAAATAAACGAATACCGAACACCGAATTACGAAGTAAAAACTTCAACATTCGACATTCGTTGATCGATACAGTTAAAAAAAATCAATTGATAAAGGATAGAATAGCTATAATAGATCTGGGAACAAACACCTTCAATTTGTTGATTGTTGATAAAAAACCAAACGGTTTTGACAAGCTACACAGTGATAAAGAAGGCGTAGGATTGGGACTGGGCGGAATCAATGAAAACAGATTAGCCCCGGATGCCATGCAAAGAGGCATTGAAACTTTACGCCTCTTCAAAGCCAAGTGTAATGAATGGGAAGTGGAACGGATAAAAGCCTTTGGTACTTCGGCTCTTCGAGATGCTACAAACAGAGAAGTATTTCTCGGTATGATTAGGGATGAAATTCAACTGGAAGTAGAAATTATTTCGGGTAGCAGAGAGGCAGAACTCATTCATCAGGGAGTCAAAATTGGGTATCCTTTTTCTGAGCCCGCACTCATTATGGACATTGGAGGAGGTAGCACAGAGTTCATTTATGCTAATGCACAAGAAATCATTAAATCCCAAAGTTTTAATATAGGTACAGCACGGATTTATGACAAGTTTCAGTTGAAAGATCCCCTCAGTCAGAAAAATATTCAGGAAATTATTACGTATCTTGAGACAAACACAAAAGGTTTTTTTGATGACATTCAGACCAATACCCTGATCGGAGCAAGTGGTTCTTTTGAGACTTTTTACGCCTTATTAACGCAAAGAGTTTATGAAGAAAATGGCTTTGAAGAACTGCCTACCGAGGCATTGTATCCTGTACTGGATAAAATGATGACTTCAACCCTGGATGAACGAATGAAAAATCCTTTCATTATTCCGATCAGAAAGAAAATGGGGCCGATTGCTGCCATTAAAATTAAATGGGTGATGGAAAAATTGGCGATCCATACATTAACCATATCCCCCTATGCCATGAAAGAAGGGGTGATACAAATTTCTTAATTATGCTTGAACTGGAAGCAGATGCGCGGGTTTGGATTTTTCAATCAGATCGACTGTTAAAGGAAGGAGAGGTAGAACGAGTCCATTCAGAAATGAAACGCTTTATGCAAAACTGGGCCGCCCATGGAAATGAATTGTATGGCGATTTTTCTATAGAAAATGGCTTGTTTCTGATCGTTGGGGCAGACGAAAAAAAAGCACCGCCTTCGGGCTGCTCTATTGATGCCCTGACCCATAAAATAAAAGAAATAGGAAAAAGACTGGATGTGGATTTTTTCAATCGCCTGATCATTGCTTATGAAGATCCCTCAACGGACATACATCTGGTGAATATGGAAACTTTTAAAGCCTTGATTCGTCGTTCAGAAATCACAGAAGAAACCACTGTTTATAATAACTTAATTGATACTGTGGGTGATCTGGAAGACAAATGGCGGACGAAAGTGGGACGATCATGGCATAAAAATCTGATAGAAGTTTTGTGAAAGGAATTGTCCTTATAATCGCCTTACTTTCCCTGAATCTTAGAGCTCAGGAGGTGGTAGATGTCAAAAATTTTGACGAGGAATTGTTTCGGGAGCAGTTACTTGCTGAAGTCAATAAACTGCGAAAACGCAATCGTCAGGACTCGCTTCAGCACGATCCCTCTTTAGATCAGGCAGCAGCAGATCACGCCGCCTATATGACAGAAAATAAAACGCTCAGCCACCAACAAAAAAACAAATTGAAACAAGCCCCAATTGATCGGGTAAAATTTTATGGCGGGTCACACGCTAAAGTAGCAGAGAACACACAGTTATTTCCTCTAGCCTATGAGGTAGAAAAATCCAAAGGAAGATTAACTTATGAAAAACTGGCACGTGAAGTAGTGGGCAACTGGAAAAAATCATCTGGACATTATAAAAACATGATCAACGGAGATTATACCGGAGTTGCTCATCAGTTTACGCTTAAAGATGGCCAATTGTATTGCTGTCAATTACTCGCTTCTTCTCCTTTCATTGAAAGGCATGATTTTCAAAAAGGGGAAGAGATGTTTGTGAAAGACAAAAATCCCTGCTGGAATTGTAAATGGTTTCGAAAGAAATCAGATAAAAACCAAGCGCATCTGGGGTGGTATAAAGTGTCAAACGATTCCATTTATTACTTAAATACCAACCTTGTAGTAGATAATAAAAACAAAATCCGTAAGGGAAATTTGAAAAAGGTATTCAGTGGTAGAGGAGCCATTGCCATTGATGTCATTCATCACGAGCAATACAATTGTAGCGGAAATCCGGCTTTCCACAATGCCTTGCATCATGATGGTTATTATTTGGGATACGTGAGTAAAGCTTCTTTTAAGCAGGATTTAGATCCGGATCCGAATCAACTTAAGTTATTTGTGGGAATGAAACCGGCATTTGCAGACACCTTTTTTCAGGTGGATTTTAATTTGATCAAGCGCTGGCGACCCTGTATGCACGGAATGACAATTTACGTACATCCCGATTTTCTGGAACCAAGTGAATATTTTGAAATCCCCCGGGCCACCATTCGAGAGCAAAGCATTGTGATGACCGACAGTATAGAAGTCAAAATTCCCTTTGAAAGCGGGCAAACCAATGAGGATACCACCATTTTTCATCCACTACTTACCACACTGGATAGCTTGGTAAAGGAAAAATTTTCTATACGATCCATCTATTTTACCGGAGTGGCATCTATTGAAGGAACCGAAGAAGGAAATCAATTGCTGTTCAAAAAAAGAGGAGAAATCATCAGGGAATATCTGAAAAGGTATTACCCGAATTTCGAATTGAAAAGCGAATTCTACGAAAATTTTGACGACTTCCGATCCGGATTGCTGTCAATTGGTGTAGAGAATGCGATCAGCATGTCTGAAGACAGCTTGCGCCTTTATGCCAATCTGAACCGGAAGCGAAGTGATATTTCTGACCTGCTGGACGAAAGCCGGTACTCATCTGTAAGGATCATTTATGAAGATGTAATTCCAATCGAAATGGGAGGGTACGGACTTTCCGTTGCGCGATTACAAGAGTTGATTGACGAAAAAGAGTACCGGGAAATGGAACCCTTGTATGAATATCTTGCCCATGAGGTTATGAAAGGAACGATAGATCAAAAAGATTCATTAATTACCTTGCAGATCCCCGACAAATCTGAATATAAGAAACTGCACTGGTATGATTTTGTTTTTAGATTGACCATGGATACATCTTATAAAGTGACTGCTGCTGAATTAAATCAGTTGAAAGAAGTAGGTGCTATACCTACAACTGCCGATTATCTGGAATATCGCTTGCTGTTTAATGTTTTTAATGGAAATGAAACCATAGATGTTTCGGATTTTGGTGAAATTTTTTCTGAAATGCGGGTGAAGCGCCAAAAAGCCTGGGTAGAATGTCTAGAGTTGATTTCAGGAGTTCAAAATTATAGATATTCACAGCAAATGGCCGTTCCTATACTAGTTGAAAGAACACTCAAGAAAAAGTTTGACGTCAAAAAAACGTATTTTATCTGTCAATACCTCATCATGTGGGGTTATACTGCCGAACCTTATATCTTACTTTCAAAATTTGCCAGACGTCCTGGGCAATTTTCAAAATTGTACAAGCAATATTTAAAATTGGGGTACTTTTTGGGGCAATTCAATATTGAAAAAGAGTGGAAGCGTATCCGAATTGTGATGAAAAGATTTGCAGAAGAATATCCGCAGGATTTTTGTGAACTTTTTAAATGGAACCAAATGGGGGTGCGTGCTTTAAATAAAGTAGAAATTGCGGAACTATTTTGTGAATACTGCCGGGAAGAAGAGCAGGAGTGATGTTCAACTTATCGCATAGTTTCTACATATAGGGAGATATTTTTCATTATGCTCGCAGATTCCGCAGATCACCTTGCTTAAATTGAAGAAAAATCGAGTCGGAAATCGAGTCGGAAATCGAGTCGGAAATCGAGTCGGAAATCGAGCCGGAAATCGAGCCGGAAATCGAGCGTAGCCGAGATTGCAGCCGAGATTGCAGCCGAGATTGCAGTCGAGACTGAATGCCCCCACTGAGCCGCACACTGAGCCGCCCACTGAGCGAAGTCGAAGTGGAAGTCGAAGTGGAAGCCGAAGTGGAAGTCGAAATCCAAGACAAAAAAACCGTAACAGAAAAAGAGTGCGTTCCTTGAGGGTATGTTCTTTTTTAGTACTTCCCGGTTATAGCTTTATTAAAATCGTGAATACATTGATTTTTTCTCTGAGAAAAAAGTATTTAATTTTAAAATGATAGTTTTGTTCTAAAATTTGTAATTATGAAGTTTTGGGAAACACAGTATTACGGCAATACCCTTTTGGAATATACCATAACGCTTGGGATTATTTTGGGATCTATTATTTTGGCGAAAATAGTCTATTGGTTTTCAAAAAATATCCTCAAAAAATTGACGGCTAAAACCAAAACCAATCTGGATGATATTATTGTTGAGAAGATTGAAAAGCCGGTGGTGTTTGGTATCGTATTGGCAGCCTCATGGTATGCCTTGACTTTGCTTAATTATCCGATCGCTAAACTGACTGCAGAAGACCTGGAGAACGGCATTAAAATCCCTTATTCACATACCCGCCAATTTGTACACCACCTCTTCAATTTCATGCTGGTGATCAATATCACCTGGTTAATTTCACGTTTGGCAGATGCGTTGATTGAAGAATATATCGTTCCGATCACTGAAAAAACCGAATCAGATTTAGACGACCAACTGTTGCCCATTTTTAGAAAAGGTTTAAAGATTATTGTGTGGACCATGGGTATTGTTGTCGGTTTAAATAATGCCGGGTATGATGTGGGAGCCGTGATTGCCGGTTTAGGAATTGGGGGTCTGGCCTTTGCTTTGGCCGCTCAGGATACCGTTAAAAACTTCTTTGGGGGGATCATGATCTTTGCCGATAAACCTTTTGCGGTGGGAGAACGCATTCAAATTGGAGATATTGACGGCTTTGTAGAAGAAATTGGGATCAGAAGCACCCGAATCAAAACACTGGCGGGTCGTATCGTTACGATTCCAAACTCCATGTTTTCTGAAGATGCCATTGAAAATATCGATAAAGAACCCAGCCGAAAAATTGTTTTAAACCTGGGCTTAACTTATGATACTTCAGCAGATCAAATAGAACAGGCACTAAAAGTATTGCGTGAAATCGCCAAAGAACACCAGGATAAAAAAATGATAGAGGAAGAAATTTGGATGTCTTTCAACGCTTTTGGAGATTTTTCACTCGGAATTTTATTTATCTATTACATTAAAAAAGATGCCGATATACTAGAGACACAAACCGCTGTGAACCTGACCATATTAAGAAGATTCAATGCAGAGGGCTTAGAAATGGCCTTCCCAACTCAAACAGTGTATCATCAGGCATTGAAGTAGGAGACGGAGCACTCATTTGCGCGTGCAAATGAGTACACTACACAAGTGTGAGCCGTTTTGGTAGTAGTTAACGGTGTGGAAAGTAGGTTACGCACTCGTCAGATAGACGAGCGCGAGTGGGTTTAGTAAGATACAAAGCTTTCAGCGTTTATCAGGTAGTACTAATGTTTACCCAACAAAATGATCACAGCTTTTCCTTTTCCGGCAGGCACTGATTTATAGTTGATTTTGACACTTTTAATAATGCGTTTGTTACCTTTTAAATCAATGATTCTGGTGTATGAACCGGCGGCAAATTTTCGATTAAACACTACATTTTCACTGCTTCCGTTTCTAAACAAAATGTTCATGTTTAACAAATGAATGGGAGCTTTCATGATGCGCAGCCGCACTTTTGTAAAAGTACCCTCTTTTGCTGTTACAGGAATCACATCATGGTCGGCTTTCATATCCACAGCCCGGGATCCCAGTTTAACCCAATCTCCTTTTTGAGCTCCGTCCATCTTAGTAGCGGCGGTAAATGATGATGAGGCAAACGCCAACAACACACTAAGTATAACAATTGAAAAAATACGCATAGTTTTTATTTTTAATGGTTTATATAACAGATCACAAAGATACTTTATTAAACTATCTCCTCTCTATTTGACTCAAAAAAAATGAAAAGGTTTAATGGACTGTTAAAAAATGTTAGACACATTTAATTATTCATAATTTTGAGGGATATCCAACCGCTTCACAAGGCTTAATTGCTATTTTTGTGCAATGTCTACTAACAAAGGGCGCATTTATTTATGAGAGCACTTTATCTCAAAGAAATACGTAGTTTTCTGAGCTCAATTATTGGCTATGTTTTTATCGCCATTTTTTTGATCTTGAATTCGTTGTTTTTGTGGGTGTTTTCTTATGAAACGAATATACTGGAAGGAGGATCAGCTGATCTTTTTCCCTTTTTCACCATTTCCCCTATTATTTTTATCATTCTTATTCCGGCCATTACCATGCGCTCTTTCTCTGAAGAGAAACGTACCGGTACCATAGAATTGTTGTTTACCCGGCCCATTTCAGATACCACCATTATTTTGGCAAAATTTTTAGCCGGACTGACACTGGTTGCTATTTCCCTTTTACCCACTTTGATTTACTATTATACCGTACACCAACTGGGAGATCCGGTAGGTATTATTGATGATGGGGCAACGGTTACTTCGTATATCGGATTGTTTTTTGTCGGAGCTTGTCTGGTGGCATTGGGAATTTTTGCTTCCAGTATTAGCAGCAGTCAAATCGTGGCTTTTATTCTCGCCATGTTCATGTCCTGGTTTTTGTTTCTCGGACTTGACCTATTAGCCGTTTACAGTCAGTTTGGCGGGCTAGATCTGATATTGCGTAAGCTGGGAATCATGGAGCATTATGAATCCATCCAAAAAGGAGTGATTGACACCAGGGATATTCTTTATTTTGTGAGTTTTTCATTTATTTTTTTAGCGGGAACAAGACTGGTGCTTCAGTCAAGAAAGTGGTAATATGGCTAAAAAAAATAAAACATATAGCCCCGGAAAAGACATAGTAACTCACCTTGCTGTGGTTGCTATTATTATTTTGCTCAATTACATTCACTCCTTTAATTTTGGTCGATTTGACCTGACAGAAGACAATCGCTATACCTTGTCAGAGAACACGGTGAACTTGCTTCAGAATGAAGATCGATTAAAAGACCGGATTTTCTTTAAGATTTATTTAGAGGGAGATTTGCCGGCTGATATCATGAAAATTCGCAATGCGATTAAAGAAAAATTGGATGAATTCATCATTTATGCCGGAGACAATATTCAGTATGAATTTATCGATCCGCACGGAGAAGAAGATGAAGATTACAACCTACAGGTGCAAAAGAATATTTATTCAGAAGGCATCACACCTACCGACATTGAAATCCTAGAGTCAGGAAAGCAAGAGATCAAAACGATATGGCCGGGAGCCTTGATTGAATACAAGGGAACCACCTCCGGGAGGGTACAGTTTTTTGATAAAAAGGTCATTTACAGTGGTGAAAATTTGCGCGGATTAGCAGATAAAGCGATCAATAATTTGGAGTACTTGCTGATTTCGGCTGTCAGAAGGGTTACGGCTGATAAAAAGAAAACCGTAGCTTTTTTACATGGACACGGAGAACTGCTGCCACAAGAAACTATGGATGTCAGAAAAGGGTTGAGCCAATATTATCTGACAGAAGATGTAGAGATCAACGGACGGATCAACGCCCTGGACAATACTGACGCACTGATTATTGCAAAGCCTGAAAATCGCTTTACTGAAAAGGATAAATTTGTGATTGATCAGTTCATCATGAACGGAGGAAGGGTATTGTGGTTTGTCGATCCACTGAACGTGAACAGAGACTCTTTGTACCGCACCGGTAATACGTTTGGAATGAGTGCCAACCTCAATATTGAAAAAGATATGATCTATAAATACGGTGCCCGCTTAAACAACAATATGATTGTGGACAGTGATTGCGGTCCTATTTTTATTCCCGGCCACCCGCTGGGCGTAGTAGACTGGTATTTTTATCCGCTATTGCAAAGGGCCGATCATCCCATCACCAAAAATATCGACCCGGTAAAAGCAGAATATGTCAGCACCATTGACTTAGTAAACGAATCTGATAAAGATGTGAAAAAAACGGTGCTGTTGACATCTTCTTATAATTCTCAAATATTTCGGGCGCCGGCACGTGTCAATTACACTATCATTGATGTAGATCCCAATTTTAATGACGAAAAAGCAGGTAATTTCCCCGTAGCGGTAATGTTGGAAGGTAATTTCACATCTGCCTTTGAAAATCGTCCAATTTCTGATGCATTCTTGAACTCCAAAGATTACCACACCCGGTTTAAAAGTGATTCAACCAAAATGTTGGTGGTTTCAGATGGCGATATCATCCGCAATGAAGTTGTAGATTCGGCTTTTGTAAATGGAGAGTGGCGCTATAAATTTATGCCCATCAATGCAGATGTCTATGGGGTGCGAAAACCAAACAGCACACCGAAATATGCTTATGGAAATAAAGATTTTGTGCTCAACTCCATTGATTATATGTTGGATGATTTTTCTTTGATCGGGATCCGAACAAAAACGATTACCCTGAGAAGTCTGGATATAGAGAAGATCAACAAAGAAAAAGAGTTTTGGAAGATGGTAAATATTGCCTTTCCGCTTCTTTTTATAGGCTTGATTGGCGGTGTTCAGTTGGTATGGAGAAGAAGAAAATACGCAAAGATTGATTAGGAAGGAAAGTAGTGAGATTATGAAAAAATTTAGATTAGCCTTTATTATCGCTTTACTTATTGCCCTTGTAGTTTGGGCGATTTATCTTGCCAAGCAAGATGACGGGACTTCAAAATTGTCAGATGAAGCTTTATCGGATTTTGCCATAGAAGATACAGCCAGTATTGATCAAATAATTTTAAGCGATACAGAGGGAAATGAGGGGGTCAATTTAATTCGAAAAGACGGGCAGTGGCGCATGGAGAGCGGGGATTGTGTACAACAACATTTGGTGCATACCATGTTGAAGACAATTAAGTTGGTGCAGGTAAAATCTCCCGTACCCAAAAACAGTTTGGAAACCATTAACAAAAACCTGACAACCCATCACCGGAAAGTGGAGATCTATCAAAACGGAGAGTGGGTAAAAACCTGGTACGTGGGACAACCTACACAGGATCAGTATGGCACTTATATGTTGCTCAAAGATCCAGAAAAAGGAAAATCTCCCGAGCCATTTATTATGTATTTGCCCAGCATGTATGGAAACCTGGAAACGCGATTCATTACCAATCCATTAGAATTTGAATGTACCGGAGTGTTTAATTATAACCCACGGGATATACAATCGGTTCAGGTACAAACTCCGGATTCATCTGAAAATAATTTTACAATTACTGTTTTGGATGACAATATGTTTAAGCTGACTTCAAACAAAACCGAGATTGCCGGATTTGACACCATGAAAGTCAGGAATTACCTGCTGGGCTTTAAAAAAATCCATTTTGAGCAGCACAATTACCTGATTGATCAACATGCGGCAGATTCTCTTAAAAAAACAACTCCCTGGTATATCATAGAAGTTACAGATGTAAAGGGAGAAAAAAAGCACGTAAAACTGTATGAAAAACGCATGGTCTATGAAAAATATGATTACAATGGAGAATTGATTGTCTTTGACAGAGATAGGCTTTGGGTGGTATTGGATGACGGTAGGTTAGTTGTCGGGCAGTTCTACGTATTTGATAAACTGCTACATGATGTGCGCTATTTTATAAAAAACCAAGCTGCCGGTTAATCTTGGAAAGCTATCCATTGAAATTTCCTTTCTAATAGTCCGCTATTATTGATATTCACCGCTGATTTGCGTACTTTTGTTCCTTAATTTTTGATTATGCGAGTATATCTGGATAATGCAGCGACTACCCCTATGGCACCTGAGGTCATTGAAAGAATGGCTGAAGTAATGAAGGATCATTACGGCAATCCTTCCTCTATTCATTCGTTTGGAAGAGAAGCCAAAGCAGTAATCGAAATTGCCAGAAGAGAGGTGGCCAAGCGTATTCAGGCAGAACCAAGAGAAATCATTTTCACTTCCGGCGGAACAGAGGCGGATAATATGGCAATTACCTGCGCAGTTCGGGATTTGGGTGTGAGACGCATCATTTCATCACCAATTGAACACCACGCAGTGGGACACTCCATAGCTCATATAGAAAAAATTTGTAAAGATCCCATTACCGTTGAAATGGTAAACCTTACCAAAACCGGGCAAGTGGATATGGCGCACCTGGAACAACTTTTACAGAAAGGTGAAAAGACAATCGTTTCTTTGATGCATGCCAATAATGAGATTGGAACTTTATTGGATATAAAAATAGTTAGTGAATTGTGTAAAAAACACGGAGCTTATTTTCACTCAGATACGGTTCAAACTATGGGGCATTACAAAATAGATGTCAAGGCGATAGGTGCTGACTTTATAACTGCTGCTGCCCATAAGTTTCACGGACCAAAGGGAGTGGGGTTTTTGTATGTGAATAAAAAATTGAATGTATCCCCTTTAATTCAAGGAGGTTCACAAGAGCGCGGACTGCGGGGGGGCACAGAGAACCTGACCGGAATTGCCGGCCTGGAAGAAGCTTTTAAACTGGCAAATGATGGAATTGAAGCACATATCAAACAAGTTCAATCCATCAAGGACTATATGGTAGAAGAATTAAAAAAGCGTGTGCCTGGCGTTGAATTTCACGGAGAAATGTCGGCAGATAAGAGTTTATATACCATTTTGAACGTCTGTTTTCCCGATTTTGAGAATAAATCTATGCTGCTGTTCTTATTAGATTTGGATGGTGTGGCTTGCTCAGGTGGAAGCGCTTGCACTTCTGGTGCTGATCAGGGATCACATGTATTGAGGGGGATAAACGCTAACACCAATCGACCCAATGTGCGTTTTTCATTTAGCCGGTACACCACCAAAGAAGAGATTGATTATGCATTAAAGGCAATTGAAAAAATAGTGGTGGGTGCTTTAGTTTAAACCGGATTTTCATACAAATCATATAAATCCCTTATGACGATAGCCCAAAAAATAGTGCCGTAAGAAAAAACAAAGCTTAATACCTATTGAATAATCATAGACATGGTATCGGTCATAAAGACAGCAAAATAACCAATTGCATTGCCCTCAAGATTAGAAGGTGGGTTTGCAGGAGAAGGACTAAAAGCTCCTGTAGATAATGTATTAGACAAGCCATAGATATAATCGTACACTTTTTCATCCATTTCCAGCATTTCCACAAAAATGGTGTCTCCGAATTCAGCATCAGCACCAAAGAATTGTGCATCATAAACCTGTCCATTGATGTAGTAATCATTACCTATGTAATATTCATTTTCTTCTTCACCATTGACCCAGATGCGTAGGCGATAATTATTTTGCTCATCCACGGGGTCTTTAGAATAGTATTCAGGCAACAAAAAAGATTCTTGCTGAGCCCCCTGCCCATACGAAACCACCTGATATCCCAAGGAATCAATCACGGGTTTTGTTTTAGAGTAAGAAGAGGAGGTAATTAGTTCGCCACCAATTATTGCCGATAAATAATACGTTTGATTTTCTTCTGCCACAAAATTATAGTTGACATAAGTTCCCGGCATTTGGGGATCTTCTTCGAAAACATATTCTACACCATTGTTATCACCCACCTTTATGACTGCAGATGACACGACTTCAAAGCCGTTATTATCGTAGGTAGCTTTCGTTTTTGAAACTTTAAAAAAACTGGCACTGTCTCTATCTTTCAAAACACCTTCCAAAACGTAAGATTGCTCCTCTTCATTAATTGGAACCTCAATCACTTTTTCACACGAAGCAAGTATCAACGTTATAAAAATCAGTATGCTGCTATGATATTTACTCTGGAATAATAATCGTGTCATTGTCTGTTATATAAGCTCCAAAATACCCCAATGCGCCTCCTTCAATATTTGAAACCGGGTTAGCCGGTGTTGGCGAAAAAGCACCTCCATCATTGTTTGATAATGTGTTGAAATATTTATAATTTTCTTTATCCATGGAAATCAGCCTTGCAAGTATTGTATCTCCTGCTTCAATGCTTTCTGCAAAAAAAGGAGCCCTGATTGTTTTCCCATTAAACAACTGATCATTTTGCAAATATAAAAAATCACTTCGCTCATCATTCACATAGGGAATCATGCGATAATAGTTTTCCTGGGCAGCTTCATCTGAAAAATTGTAGAACACTAAAAAAGTAGTGTCTTCGGTTCCAAAACCACCATACTGGGGTATATAAGTCAAGGAATCCAGAACTACAGATCCTTTGGTACTACTTTTTGCGGTCAAGGTATCATCATCTACGTAAATGGTGAGCGCATAAGTATAATTGGGTTGTGTCAAAAATGAACTGTTTCTATACGAACCCGCCTGATTTCCATCTTCCAAAAAATTATAGGTATTTCCCTGATCATCTGTCACAGTAACCTGTGCGCCTGAAATTTTCTCAAAACCACTATCATCATACACCGATCCGGTACGGGAAAGTTTAACTACACTTTCATCAGGCTGATCATATAAAGTGCCTTCCACAACTATTTGTTGGCTTGCCTCGTCTAAAGGTACCTCAATCACTTTTTCACAAGAGAAAAAGAACAGGATTAGCGATATGATCATCAATTCTTGCTTCATCCGGTTAAAATTTAAAGTTGTATGAAATGGATGGAACGATTTTAAAAAGTGCGAGTTGTACTGCCTCTGTTTCTCCTGTTTGCTCATTCTCTTGAAAAGTGATAGAATACGCATTTTCTCTGGCGTATAAATTATAAACAGAAAGGTTCCAGCTGGAATGCCATTTTTTGGGCACCCTTTTAGTTTCACCACTATCGGGATCCGTAACTTCTTTAAACTTTTTATGGTCGAACGTCAACCCAACATCTGCCCGGTGGTAATTCGGCATGCGGTAGCCATTTCTCTCTGTATAATAATTCACTACTTGCCCATCAATAATGTATTTTCCTGAAGGAAAAGTTACTGCATTTCCTGTATAGTATACCCAAGTACCGGAAACCGTGAGCTGTGGGTGAATTTTATACATCAAAACGACAGACACATCATGTGTTCGATCTTGTTTGGCCGGGAACCATGTGTTTTCATTGACTTTCTCAAACTTTTTTTCGGTACGGGAGATATTATAACTCAGCCAACCGGTAAACTTTCCCCTTCGTTTTTTTAATAGTACCTCAGCACCATAAGCCCGACCGATTCCATATATCAATTCCCCTTCAACCAATGGATTTAATGTCACTTCGGCTCCGTCTTTATAATCGATCACATTTTGCATATCCTTATAGTATATCTCTGTTGAAAATTCCAGTTGATCATCTAAAAAATTTCTAAAATATCCAATGGAGTATTGATCGGCAATCTGCGGTTTAATGTTCACACTTGAGGGCAACCAAACATCTGTGGGAGAAGAGGCGGTAGAATTTGAAATCAGATGTAAATATTGAAAAGTTCGGGAATAACCGGCTTTAATAGAGCTGTGCTCATCTAATAAAAAGCTGGAAGAAATACGTGGAGACAGTCCCCAATAGGTTTGTACATTTTCAAGCCTTCCATATTCTGTTGTATCGGTAATATTCCCTTCGGTATTAAAGGTGAATATTTTTCCGGGACCTAGCTGTGTAAAGTTTGAAGCTCTCAGTCCGTAAACCAGTGTCAGGCGTTTTCCTATTTTTTGCTCATTAGAAACATATACTGCAGATTCCAACGAATATCGTTCCTCTACATCATTCAGAACAAAATCAATTCCCGCACCGGTTTCAATTTCTCCGGGCTTAAAAGTATGATGAATCACATTGGCTCCAAAACTCAGGGTGTGGTTTTCATTAATGTACCAGTCAAGATCCTTCTTAATATTAAAATCCTGTATCTGCGAACCAATTTGAAAGGTTTCATCATTTGCTCCAAATTTGATTTTGTAATTATAATTTGAAAAAATAAAGGACATATTCCCGAATAATTTATCTCCATAAATATGGTTCCACCTCGCTGTAGCAGTAGTGTTTCCCCAGTCAAAACCAAATTGATCTGAAAAACCAAAGTTATCTCTTCCAAAATATCCTGAAATAAAAAGACGGTCTTTTGGAGAGATGCGATAATTGGCTTTTGCATTCAGGTCATAAAAATAAAGCGTCGAATTCTGTGCAGCCGGATTGTTTGACAACTTCAAAAACAAATCGGCATAGGTTCTTCTCCCTGAGATGATAAAAGACCCTTTGTCTTTCACAATCGGCGCCTCTAATGTCAACTTAGAAGATATCAATCCGATCCCTCCACTTGCTGAAAACTTTTTTGAGTTCCCCTCTTTCATTTTAATATCCAAAACAGACGACAAACGCCCTCCAAAACTAGCCGGTGCTCCCCCTTTGTAGAGTTTAATGTCTTTAATAGCATCTGAATTGAAAACGGAGAAAAACCCGAGTAAATGAGACGCATTGTAGACTGGTGCTTCATCCAGCAAAATTAAATTCTGATCAGACCCACCACCCCGCACATAAAAACCGGCATTCCCTTCACCGGCAGACTTCACCCCGGGTAACAATTGTATCGTCTTTAATGGATCTCTTTCTCCAAAAAGAACAGGAATATTTTCTATATCCTTCATGGATAATTTATCCACCCCCATCTCTGCCGATTTCACATTCTGATCTAATTTTTCAGCAGTTACATCCACTTTTCCCAATACTCTTCCTTCCGGTTTTAATTCGATTGTTTTTTTGATGTCCTCCGTCAACTCTACCTTTAACTCAGTAATCTGAAAACCTAAGGATCGAAATTTAACGGTATAAGTGCCTTTGGGTAGTGTCAAAGAGTAAAATCCATACTCATTTGTAATTGCTCCTGTCCCTGGTAGTTCCACCACAGTGATTCGGGCACCAATTAAATCTTCACCCGTTGATGCATCTTTTAAAGAGCCACTCAAAGTATACTTTTCATCCTGAGAAAAAGACACAACAGTAAAAGACAGAAAAGCACCGAGTAGTAAAAATAGTTTCATTCTTTTCATTGGTTTTCAATAATCCTTAGTCTTCTTTTTTCAAATTCCTGATAAATGTGAGAATAATCCTTCAAAAAATGACTCAAAATCTATCAAAGAGTTGTATTTCTCAATAAGTGTGGCATTTTCTCCAGACAGAAAATCCGACTATCCATTTCTTTTTGCTTATCTGCTTGTAGATAAAATCACCCTTCTTCTTGATTTAAGGTGTGTTTTGGTTGAAGGATTCTATCTTATGCTATAACATTAATTAATTTAGCCTTGTGAAAACTTACGTGAAATACTCTTTGATTGCCTGGCTACTCTTTGCCGCTATTGTTACCTGGGTATTTTTAAGTGTTAGTGATTTATCTTCTTCCATTTTAAGGGTACTCAGTTTTGTCGTTCCCCAAATGGCTTTATTTTACCTCAATTTAATCTGGTTATCCTGTAGCTATCTGGAACAAAAGCGTAAAAAGACTTATTACCTTTTGCTTTTTTTACTAATTGCTTTGCATGTGGTGCTATTTGTTCCTGTAGATTTTTATCTGGATCAGTATTTCCCTTTAGATATTCCTCATTTTCAGGAGCGCCCTGTATTTTTTGTTTATATGGGGCGATTCATGACCTCCATTCCACCCATTATTATAAGCGCATTGATATGGAAGTCTTTACAACTCAGAAGAAGAACCGAAGAAAGTCTTGAATTGAAAAATAAAATGCTGGACGCAGAAACCAAAGCGCTCAAAGCGCAAATCAATCCGCATTTTTTATTTAACTCCCTCAACAACATCTATTCCTTATCTCAGGTGAAATCAGAAAAAACCGGAGATGCAATTTTACATCTCTCTGAGATTTTACGATTTGTCACCTACGAAAGTGAAAAAGACAAGGTAAATATCAAAGATGAGTTGAAGCAAATTCACAACTTCATTCAATTACAATTTCTGAAGGATGAGAATCAAGAAAATGTAAGGGTTGAGATCGGTCAGCCTGAGCAATCTCTACAAATAGCTCCTATGTTACTGCTTCCTTTTATTGAGAACAGTTTTAAACACTCTAATTTTGAGGATAAATCTACGGGATGGATTGATATTCACATTCAATTTAAAGGATCCACCCTCTCTATGCACATAAAAAACAGTTCTCGCCTTGACCCCGGTCAAAAAGACAAAGTAGGAGGGGTTGGAATGGAAAATGTGAAGAAACGATTATCTTTAATCTATCCCGGGAAGCACCAATTAAAGATAAAGGAGACACCGACAACGTACGAAGTTAAACTGGAATTAAAACTGTCTTAGATGAAATGTGTAATTGCAGATGACGAACAATTGGCCAGAAACCTGATTGAAAACTATGTGGAGAAAGTCTCCTACCTTGAATTGGTAGCTAGTTGTAAAAATGGTTTGGAAGTCACAAAAGTACTTCAGCAACATCACATTGACTTGCTGATCACGGATATTCAAATGCCTGAATTATTGGGAACCGATTTAGTAAAGTCACTATCTCAACCGCCACTGGTAATCTTTACCACCGCTTATAAAGATTATGCAATAGAAGGCTTTGAATTAAGTGCAGTAGATTATCTTTTGAAACCTTTTGCTTTTGAGCGATTTTTAGCAGCTGTTAACAAGGCTAAAGAGTTACATGATCATGCGATTCACAAAGACATCAGCCTGAAACAGGGGTATCTGATAATCAAAGCCGATCACAAACTGTACAGGGTACAATACGAAGATATTAAATACATAGAGGGGCAACGTGAATACGTCTCATTTCACACCAAAAAAAAGCGGATAACGGCACTGATGTCTTTGAAAAAATTAGAAGAAACCTTACCGTCCGATCAATTTGTTCGTTGTCATAAATCTTTTATCATCAATAAGCAGATGGTAGAAGCACTGGAGGGGAACTCACTCCTTATCCCCGATAAATCTATTCCTATCGGGCAGAGTTATAGAGAAAAAGTAATCGCTGCGATTTTTTAATGCCCTTCTATTTCAAATAAGTGTTTAACCAGGTGTAAAACTCTCTGTGCCAAACAACGCCGTTCTGCGGTGAAAGTACCCAATGATTTTCATCCGGGAAAGTGATCAATTTACTTTCTATGCCCTGAATTTGAAGTGCCTGAAAAGCTTCCATTCCCTGATTCAAAGGAACGCGATAATCTTTTTCTCCATGAAAAATCAGCATGGGGGTGTTCCATTTATGTGCTTTTCGGTGCGGGGAATTTTTCAGATAACCCTCCGGTATTTTTTCTCCATAATAAGGCCCGCCAATATCCTGATTGGCAAAAAACAACTCTTCTGTTGTTCCATACCAACTTTCCAGATTGTACAAGCCACAGTGGGAAATAAATGTTTTGAATCGATTTTCATGGATTCCAGCTAAATAATAGACAGAATACCCTCCATACGAAGCGCCTATTGCACCAACCCTGTTTTCGTCTATGTAAGGTTCCTTTTTAATTTCATCTATGGCCGATAAATAATCATCCATGGGCTGTCCTCCCCAGTCTCCGGAGATGGCATCATTCCATGCTTGTCCAAAACCAGGCAATCCCCTTCTGTTGGGAGCAACAATAATGTAATCGTTTGCGGCCATCAGTTGAAAATTCCATCTATATGAAAAAAACTGACTTACCGTGGATTGTGGCCCTCCCTGGCAATAGAGTAATGCCGGATATTTCTTTTTTGGATCGAAATCGGGTGGATAAATTACCCAAACCAGCTGTTTTTTACCATCAGTCGTGTTTACCCATCTCTTTTCGATATCTCCGATCTTCAATTGCTCATATATAGATTTATTCAGGTCTGTGAGTTGCTGCACTTCTTTTGATTTGGGATTTACGGCATACAAATCTGTTGGATGATTCATGGATTGCTTGCCCGCTAACAACACATCCCCTGCCAGCGTCAAGGAAGTATAATTATGTATCCCTTCTGTAAGTTGTGTTGATTTTTTTGTATTTACATCCAGTTTAAAAATTTGATAGGTAGCATCTACGGCTCGCTTATAATAAATCACATTATTGGTTTTCCCCCAAATGAATCCTGCTACCGTCATATCTTCATCTGCCGTTAGGTTGACTTTTGTTCCTGAAGCCAGATCCATCACAATGATGTCATTTTTATCGGCCTCAAAACCTTCTTTTTCCATGCTCAACCAAGCCAATTTTGATCCGTCAGGAGAGTAAGTGGGCTCATTGTCATACCCCATCATTCCCTCCGTCAAATTTTTTGTTTTTCCCGTTGCAATTTCATAGCGATATAAATCAGAGTTTGTGCTTACGGCATACGCTTTTCCTACTTTCTTTTTGCAGACATAGATGATGTATTTTGAATCCGGAGAAAAAGTGATTTGTTCCATTCCGCCAAATGGCATAAGCGGGGTGTCATAATCATGCCCGGGCATGAGATCAACTCCGGATCCTTCTACTTTTCCATCTACTACATCAGCCACAAAAACATGAGAACGATACCCGTCTTCCCAACCTCCCCAATGACGATACATCAGATCATCATACATCCGCACATTTGCATGTGGAAGGTCATCATAAATTTCATGGGCATTGACTTCATTCATTTTAACGTCTTTAATGAACAATACCTTTTTCCCATCCGGTGAAATCTCAAAACCATTCATACCTCCATCAATAAAAGAGACCTGTTTCGCTTCTCTTCCATTTGGCAGCATTTCAAAAATATTGGTTCCGCCCTCCCCTTTTGCCAAATAAAGAATTTTTGAACCATCTGGTGACCACTGTGCATTGCCTTCTGTTTCTTTTGTGCGAGTTATTCGTTTGAACGGTAACCCATCTAATCCTCCCAAATACAAATCAGATTGAGAGGTGTTCTTTTCTAAGTCGTAAGTGCGGATGCTATAGAACATTTGTTTGTTATTCGGATGCACCTGCACATTTCCCAGACGTTTGATTTTCCAAAGCAACTCCGGAGTCATGCGATCTTGCGACCAGCCACAAAAAGTAAGCAACGTAAAAAAAATAATACTAAATCGAGTCATTTTATAATGCGTTTTATTAAAAATTTGCTGGGTAAATAAGCAGAGAGCAGCCCAAATATAAGGGTGATTCCTAGAATCACAAATAAATCCTGCAATTTGAATGTTATAGGGAAATACTCCACCATGCTTCCTTCCATTCTGATCAAACCGACCTGTTGCTGTAAAAAGCAAATCCCATACCCTATTGTCAAGCCCAATATCAGCCCCATTCCATTGATCAATAATCCCTCATAAAAGAAAATCCTGTGCAGTTGTGATTTTTTTGCTCCCAAAGAATAAAGGGTTTGCATATTTTCTTTTTTTTCAATCACCAGCATGGTAATGGAAGCGATCATATTAAAGGTAGCCAAAAAGAAAATGAAGGCGAGCAATAAAGTAGTCACCCATTTTTCGCTTTTACTGGTTTGATGAATGAGTTCATTTTGCTCAAAACTGGTTTTCACCTTAAAATCTGGCCCTAAAATCGATAGCAATTCCTCTTTTTTCGATTCTAAATCAGTCCCTTCTTCAAAATCCATTTCCAGACCGGTAATTTCATTTCCATAATCCAACACCTTACTTGCATACGAAAGCGGAACCACCATGTATTTCTGATCTACTTCATTGTTGTATGAAAAAACGCCAATTACCGGAATAGTAGAAGTGGTAAAAGCGTCCACATTTCTTCTGGAAATTTTTTCATCCCGATTGGGGGAGTAAACTGTAAAACTCTCAGGTGGGAAATCAGATTCATAAATAAATCCGCCCAGATTTTCAAGCGCACCTGCTCCAACTAAAGCTGCAGGAGAACCATTTATTTTTAAGAAATTTCTGCCATCCAGCAGGTGTTTGTTCATCTCAGCCATTTCTAAAAATACCGGCTCCACCCCTTTGAGAGTACCAATAATGAACATGTCTTCATTCTTTATAATGACGATCTCTTCAATGACTTCAGAATAATGACGTACTCCCTCAAGCTGATACGTTTCTTTCGGTATAAAATCACGGTCAAACGATTTGGTGTTTGCAGATTGGATTTCAATATCCGGCTCAAAGGTGCTGAATAAAGTAACCACCAAGTTTTCTATACCGTTAAATGCCGACAAAACAATCACCAAGGCTGCAGATGAAACCATAATACCAAAAACCGACACACCGGATATGATATTAATGACGTTATGAGATTTTTTAGAAAATAGGTATCTCCTGGCTATGAAGAAAGAAGTATTCATTTATCCTTCAATATTCTGTCAATTTCTTCGGCATAATCCAGAGAATCGTCAATTACAAAAGCCAATTCAGGAATTCTTCGCAAATTTTTACCCAGCCGTTTTCCCAATTCATAACGCACGGTCTTTGCATGGCTATTGATGTGCTGAAAGACTTCTTTTTGATCCTTTGTTCCAAAAATGGAAAGAAATCCCTTAGCAAAAGACATATCCGGAGACATCTTGACAGCCGTAACGGTCACCATTGCTCCTAAACAAAGAGATCGGGCCTGCTCCCGAAAAATAGTACTTAATTCTTTTTGAATCACTGATTCTATTTTCTTCTGTCTGAAGGATCCCATATCTTGATTTTAATGTAACGTACTGCTTTGAACTTTTCTCCTATCTATTCAGAAGTACTCAACAACCGTTTATCTTTCACCACAAAAGTAATAGAATCCATTTGAATAATGCTTTTCAAATCATTCGGTGAACAAAACAAATGGAAAAAATGAGCGTTTTATTAAATTCAGTTCTACTTTTGTAAGCCGTGAAAGGATTCATCCAAATATTAAAACTTGCTTTTTTGCACCGTAGCACGGCGGTCATGGTGATCATCTGTAATTTTTTGTTCATCCTCTTCAACTTGCTGTCACTGGTATTGTTTGTGCCCTTTTTAAAATTGATCTTCTCTAATCAAACAGTAGAAGAACTGGCACAAATCGCAAAACCGGACTGGGAAAGCAAAGAAGGCATTTTTGATTATTTTTCTCAGTATTACGACTATTGGATGGCTGATTTTGTGGTGAGTCAGGACAATGGAAAAGTGGGTGCTTTAGCTTTTATCTGCATTTCAGTATTGATTGCCTTCTTGCTAAAGAATTTTTTCAGATACGCAGCTATTTATTTTAAATCGTTTATGCGTATGGCGGTTGTGCGAGACCTGCGATCAAGTTTGTTCAATAAGTCGATTCATTTACCGCTTTCCTTTTATTCAGATGAGCGAAAAGGAGATTTGTTATCCCGGATGACTTCTGACCTTAACGAAATTGAAATTGCGGTGGTTTTTGCCATTGATATGATCTTTCGGGAACCCATTTCCATTTTACTACACTTATCCATCTTGTTTTACTGGAGTGTTGAACTGACTTTGTTTTCACTAATTCTCATGCCTATTACAGCCTTAGCGATATCACGCATTGGAAAAAGTTTAAAACGCACCTCAGCTAAAGGACAAAAGCAGATGGGGATTTTACTTTCTGTGATTGAAGAATCTTTGGGAGGCGTAAGAATCATAAAAGCATTTTCTGCAGAAAAACTGGCATTGGATCGATTTGAAAAAGAGAATCAACATCACCAGAAAATCATTACGCGTACGTTTCGAAAACGAGATTTATCTTCTCCTTTGAATGAATTTTTGGGAGCATGTGTGATGCTGGCCATTGTTTATTTCGGAGGACATATCATCCTTTCTGAAACCAACGACCCTTCACAAATGAGCAGCACAGAATTTTTGACCTTTATCATTGTGTTCTCCCAGTTACTTCGTCCGGTTTCGGGATTTGCAAACGGCATGGCATTTATGAGTAAAGCATCTGCCTCTATTGATCGCATCAACAACATTCTCGATTTAAAAGAAACCATTAAAAATCCCGAAAATCCGGTCAACAAAACTGACTTTGAAGAAAAAATAGCTTTTGATAAAGTGATTTTCTCCTATGGGGATGAAGATGTACTCAACAATGTCTCTTTTGAGATTAAAAAAGGGCAATCAGTTGCTTTAGTGGGGGAATCAGGATCGGGAAAATCAACCATTGCCGATTTAATTCCCCGTTTTCATGACGTCAAAATGGGTGCTGTCAAAATTGATCAGGTGGATGTGCGTGAAATGAAAAAAGAGCAACTGCGCAAATTTATTTCGGTAGTCACACAAGAGTCTATTTTGTTCAATGACAGCATTGCTAACAACATTGCTTTTGGAAGACCTGAAGCCAACCGGGAAGAAATAGAGGCTGCGGCTAAAGTAGCCAATGCCCATGGTTTTATCATGGCGACAGAAAAAGGCTATGAAACCAATATTGGTGACCGGGGAAATAAATTATCCGGTGGACAAAAACAACGAATTTCCATTGCCCGGGCTGTTCTTTCTAACGCCCCAATCATGATCCTGGATGAAGCTACCTCTGCCCTGGATACAGAATCGGAAAAACTCGTTCAGGAAGCACTGGATAATGTCATGAAGAACAGAACGTCTTTGGTCATTGCTCACCGCTTAAGTACCATCCGCCATGCGGATAATATTATTGTCCTTAAAAAAGGAGTCATTGTGGAACAAGGAACGCATAACGAGCTGATTGCTAAAAATGGTTATTACAAATCGTTGTGCGAAATTCAGCAGGTGATTTAATTTTATTGAACTACAAATTTTCCAAAAGAGATTACATCTCCAACTTGCAATTCAAAATGATAAACTCCATGAGATAAACTTGAAGTTGGTATGGTTAGCTGACTCGATTTATAAATGATCGAATTGGTTTCAATTTGTTTTCCATTAATATCATATATTTTTAACTGAAGAATTTTATCCTCAGGATTATCAAAAGAAATGATAACATAATCAGCAGCAGGTTGCGGATAGACCAATGTTTGCAATTCAACAACTTGTTCATTCAATGCCGCCAGGGCTCTTAATTGCGTATAATATACATCTCCGGAATTTACGTCTGTGTATACCATGTGAAAAACATTATCTCCAATGGCTATATCGGGTTTGTTTTGTGCACCGGACGCATTCGTAACGTTAAAAGCATTTTGTGGATCCAGACCTGCCGCACCGTTGGAAGAAAAATTGGCAAAGACATCCACACTGTTACCCGCATCTTCCCACACAATTCCAATCACCCCATTTTTATAATCAATTTGTGGATAATTTGCCAAAGAACTTGTTCCACCACTGGTGGTAATTTCTATCAGATCATCTGAAGTATTGGTTTGTAAATTGTATTCATTGATAAACACTTTACCTTCTCCAGCAACAGATGTTCTATATGCCGTCAGTGTTTTGTCACCGTTCATAAACCGTGCGTCCGGTCCTGTACTGGGGCATCCTGCGATATTCCAATTGTGATCATCCACCGAATAGAAATCACTAAAGCTCGCACCCCTATCTGTCGAAACTACTGCTTTAATATCGCGGATATTACTGTTGTTATTTCTGAAAAATACTATGAGGCGTTGATCGTCAGCAATAATTTCAGGCTGGCAGCAATCACAAGCCTCACCTGTCCATAAACTTCCAGCTGCTACTTCCGGCTCAAAAGTTGCTCCGCCATCTATAGATCTCGCTACCACATATTGAGGGTTAGCTCCACCTGCATCATGATCCATAAACGTCACCCAAACCGTATCATTAAATACCGCCACATCCGGATAATTTCCATAACCTGTAGCCAATTGATCCACCCGAACCGTATCACCCCAGGTCAAACCGTTATCTGCTGACTTTACCAAATAAATATGTCCTGTAGTGTATCCGTCTTCTTTAAATGTGATGTAGATATTATCGCCATCTATGTACAAATCCGGCCCACTCCAGTTGAATGATTGCACATCCATACCATCAGGGTTAAGTTTGACCGGAGCCAAAAAGCCATCTGTTCCGTTATGTTTTGCAAAATAAAGGTTATAAGTCGCGTCATCCGTCCAAATTACTGCGGGTTGCCCATCATTCGTGATTTCAATTTGAGGGTGATAGCTTCCAACGCCATCCGCTACCTTGATGGGGGTGGTATTGGACATGGATTGGGAAAAAACAAAGAATAAGGTAATCGTAAAAAACGAAGTTATAAGGAGCTTCATAGCGAGTGTTTTTATCTCAAAGATAAGGAATTTACTGTATTATGAGTTGTGAGGTTTGAGTTGTGAGGTTTGAGTTGTCCGACTACGCTTCAGCTACGTCGGATGAAATGAGATTTGAAATCTTTGTATGTAGAACGTAAATAGTTTACGGTGTTGCATTATTCCTTTGTGGATTCAAACAAATCGAAAAGTATGAAAACAAACAGATATCAAGAAGGTCCAACAGCTAATAAAAGTTTCAAATTTGCTATTGAAATTGTACAAATCTGTAAAAAATTGCAAAAAGATCATGAATATGTATTAAGCAAACAGTTGCTTAGAAGTGGCACGGCAATAGGTGCGATTTACAGAGAAGCTAAAAATGCACAAAGCTCTAAAGACTTCATCCACAAACTTAGTTTATCACAGAAGGAAGCGGATGAAACTATTTTCTGGCTCGATTTACTATATGAGACAGATTATATTAATTCTGAAGAACACTCAAAGTTATTTGAAGCTGCAAATGAACTAATGAGTTTACTCACCAGCTCTCTCAAAACCTGTAAAAGGCAAAACAATAAGAAAAGAAACTATTAATTCGCTTATTACAGATATCCTAATTAGGGTTGCTCCGATTCAATCAATGAGAAAACTTAGATAAGAGGCTTTATGCCTCTTTTTTTTATGTCTAAACGCTAGTAATAGTATAGGGTTGGAGTAAAATAAAATGGTCAGGCAACCATTAATTAGTTACTCCGTCTTTATTGCAGTAAAGATGAACTACACAAAATATCTCTTAATTTATTTGGTGGAACCAAAATAATTTCCGAGTTTTGCTACAGTAAAATAAAACTGATGTCAAAAATACTTTTAAATAACGTATCAAAAATTGATTCCGGTAAGTCTTTTAGACAACGAATTGAAGATGATCCTAACGGTAATTGCTTGGTTATTCAAATGAAAGACATTTCACATGAGCAACTAACGATTACTGGGTCGCCTCAATCTATTCTATTAGACGAAATTAACCCTAATCAGTTGCTTAATAAAGGTGATATTTTATTTATGGCAAAAGGCAACAACAACTTTGCGGTGATGTACGCATCAGGCAAACCTGCTGTGGCTGTTTCGTTGTTCTTTATTATTAGACCTAAACGTGATAAGATAGATCCCGAATACCTAACGTGGTATCTAAATTCCCCAACGGCACAAGCCTACTTTCATGAAAGAAGATTAGGTGCTTCTGTTGGTAATATTAGAAAGGAAACCTTGGAGAGTTTGGAGGTTGAATTTCCACCTTTGGAAAGGCAACTACAGATTGCGAAACTGAACAGTCTATTAAAAGATGAAAAAAAAATAACGAATGAATACCTTGAAAAGAAGGAAATATTCATAAATCAATCTATGTTGAATTTAATTACTAAATGATATGAAAAAATTAATGTATAAAAAAATTAGCCATGTTCTAATGGTTTTAGGAGCGAAAAAGAAGGAAGTTTTGGAAGAAGTATATGAATCTGAAAACGCAATTAATCTATTTCTTAACCCTGGTGAATTACCACCAGTAATTCAAGCTAGCAATGAGATTAGTGACCGATTTAATCGTTACATGCTACTCGAAGCTGATGTGGATGGTTGGTTGGAAAAAAGACATACTGAAATGTCAAACGGTGTAACTGATCTAAATGAGCTAAAAAATGTGATTCATAAGGACATGCTAAATTTTGTTCAACTAATTGAAAATATTTAAAAAAATGGAAACCAAAACAACTCGTCCCGATACTTCGGGAAAACCAACAACAGACGAAATCAACGCAGCACTATGGTCTGCTTGTGATAGCTTTAGGGGCTCTATTGATTCTCAGGGATACAAAGATTATATCTTGGCATTCCTCTTCTTTAAATACCTAAGCGATAAGTACCGTGACAAGTACAATGAGTTCAAAGAACAGTATGGTGATGATGAAGCATTAATTCAACGTAAGTTGAGCCGTGAGCCATTTATACTACAAGAAGATTGCACCTTTGAATATGTGGTAGAAAACAAGAACGATCCACAATTGGGTCAATTCTTGAATAAGATCTTCGAAAAAATTGAAGACGATAACAAGAAGAAACTAGGCGGTGTATTTGGCGACTTAGATTTCAATTCAAGCTCTAAGCTTGGTGACACGAAAGACCGTAACCGAAGATTAAAAAACTTGATTGAGGACTTTGATAAACCGAAACTGGATTTTCGTCCTTCTGTTATTGGAACCGAAGATATTATTGGTAATGCCTATATGTACCTTATTGAACGCTTTGCAGAAGGTGCAGGGAAGAAAGGTGGTGAATTTTTTACACCGCATGAAATTTCGGTTCTCCTAGCCAAATTAATGCAACCAGAAACGGGTGCGCGTATCTATGATCCGGCTTGTGGATCAGGTTCTTTGTTGATTACGGTTGCAGAAGAAGTACCCTTTAAAAAAGGAACTGCCATACGAGATTGTTCGCTTTACGGACAAGAAAGCAATGGTGGAACTTGGGCTTTGGCAAAGATGAATATGTTCCTGCATGAAATGGATGCTGCTCAAATTGAATGGGGCGATACCATCAATAACCCAAAACTAATTGAAGGAGATCACTTGATGAAGTTTGATATAGTAGTGGCAAATCCTCCATTTTCGTTGGACAAATGGGGTCATGAAACCGCAGCAGATGACATGTACAAACGTTTCACCAGAGGTGTACCGCCTAAAACAAAAGGCGATTATGCTTTCATCTTACACATGATAGATTCTGCGGTGGAAGGAAGCGGAAAAGTGGGCGTCATTGTACCGCATGGTGTATTGTTTAGAGGAAGTGCTGAACGCACCATTCGTGAAAACTTGATTCGTGAAAACCTGTTGGAAGCTGTTATTGGCTTGCCTTCTAACTTGTTTTTTGGAACGGGCATTCCTGCTGCCATTTTGATTTTTAACAAAGGGAAAAAACACAAGGATGTATTATTTATTGATGCCAGTAAAGATTTTGAACCGGGCAAAAAACAAAATAAATTACGTGCTCCTCACATGGACAAAGTGATGGATGCATTCAATGATTTTGAAAGCATTGAAAAATACGCCCACCGTGCCACTTTTGAAGAAATTGAAGGCAATGATTTCAACTTAAACATTCCGCGCTATGTAGATACGTTTGAGGCCGAAGAGGTGGTAGATTTGAAACAAGTACAAGAAGAGATCGAAACACTTGAGACAAATTTAACCAAGGTGAAAGTCGAGATTAAGAATTACTTACACGAATTGGGATTGAATTGATATGGAGTATCCGAAAGATTGGCTAAAAGGAGAACTTGGTGATTTCTTGGACTCTATTGTTGGAGGAGGTACTCCATCAAGAGATGTAAAAGAATATTGGAACGGGTCTATCCCTTGGTGCACAGTTAAAGATTTTTCTAAACCTAATCGTTTTGGGACTGAAGAGTATATTACAGATAAGGGACTGAAATCAAGTGCCACAAATATTATACGTTCTGGTATTCTCATCACTCCAACAAGAATGGCATTAGGAAGGGCTATTATTTATAACGTTGATGTTGCAATTAACCAAGATTTAAAAGCACTTTACCCAAAAACAGAACTTGACACCATTTTCCTCTATTATTGGTTTGAAAGAAATAAGAGTTTTATCGATTCTTTGGGAAACGGAAGTACAGTTAAAGGAATCACCTTAAGTGAATTAAGATCATTGTCATTTATCCTCCCTCCCCTACCAGAGCAACAAAAAATTGCAGCCATTTTAAGCAAATGGGATGAGTTGATAGAACACCAAACCCAATTAATTGCCGCCAAGGAAAAACAAAAAACCAGCTTAATGCAGAAGTTGTTGAGTGGTGAGGTGAGGTTTCCCGGGTTTGAGGGGGAGTGGGAGGAGGTAACACTTGGGGAAATTGCAGAATTTAGAAGAGGAAGTTTTCCTCAACCTTATGGATTACCAGAATGGTATGATGACGAAAACGGGATGCCTTTTGTTCAGGTATATGATGTTGATGAAAACATGCTTCTCAAACCTAATACAAAAAGGAAAATAAGTGAATTAGGTGCAGAGCAAAGTGTTTTTGTGAAAAAAGGAACTCTTGTTATAACAATTCAAGGATCAATTGGACGTGTTGCAAAAACTCAGTATGATGCTTACGTAGACAGGACATTATTGATTTTTAAGTCTTACAAAACAAAAATAAATGTTGATTATTTTAAGTACGTTTTGTTGCTTCTTTTCGAGATTGAAAAAATGAAAGCTCCAGGTGGAACAATTAAAACAATTACGAAAGAAGTGCTTACTCAATTTAATGTTGTAATTCCAAAGATAGAGGAGCAAAATAAAATTGCTTCTACCTTCTCATCAATCGACATGGAACTCCAATCCTTAAAAGACGAATTAGAAGCAATCAAACTGCAAAAGAAGGGCTTGATGCAGCAATTATTAACGGGGAGAATTAGGGTTAACGTATAAAACAAAAAAATGGCATACAATCCAACCATTCACAACAGGCAATCATTACGGTTAAAGGGCTACGATTACGGGGCGGAGGGATTGTATTTTTTAACGATTTGCACACAAGACCGATTGCATTTATTTGGTGATATAAAAAATAATGAAATGCAATTAAATTCGTCTGGAGAAATTGCGAAAAAATGTTGGTTGGATATTCCAATGCATTTTCCACATGCCCATTTACACGAATTTGTTATTATGCCCAATCACATTCACGGCATTGTTGAAATTACCGAAAATGTTGGTATTGTAGGGTCGAAAAAATTTTCGGCCCTACAATACCAACCGGACATTTCGTCCCAACCATACCAACCGGAAAAACACGGTTTCTCTCCGGCATTCAAATCACCATCCAAAACCATTGGTTCAATTGTGCGTGGGTTTAAAATTGGGGTAACAAAATGGATGCGTCAAAACACCACCATTCACACCATTTGGCAATCAAATTATTACGACCATATTATTCGTAATCAATCCGATTATTATCGCATTGCGGAATACATCATTAAAAATCCGCAAAAATGGCAAACAGATAAATTTAATGTTGAGGATGGAAAATAAGAAACAAAAACTAGGTTGCCAATATATCTCACCAGAGCAATTAACCCATTGCGAATTATGGCAAGAGTTTAATGCCAATACACCATTAGAAATTGGTTCGACAGTGTTGAACCAAATCGAAAACAAAAAAGGTTCGACAGTGCCGAACGTATTTAATTCTACTTTCTGGAACATTAGTTTTTTTAATCATTTTAGTATGATGATGGCGAGCATTTTAACTATAAAACAGCAATGACAAACGATAAAGAATATTTTAAACTTTTAGAGCGTATTAAGGAGGCTTATTTAAGTTCGCAACAACAAGCTGCAATGGCTGTAAACAGTCAAATGCTTTTTGCTTATTGGCAAATTGGATTAACCATATTGAGTGAGCAAGAAAAACAAGGTTGGGGCGCAAAAGTGATTGATACCTTGGCAAAAGATTTGTCATTAGAGCTACCTCACGTAAAAGGATTCTCAAGAAGGAATCTTATTTATATGCAGAAATTTGCTAGTGAATGGCCATTAGAACTATTTGTGCAGCAACCTGCAGCACAAATACAAAACACTGAAAACGAGCGAACAAAAATTGTGCAGCAGCCTGCTGCACAATTTCAAGAATTTGAAAACCACCCCATTTCACGCGTGCCTTGGTCACACCACATGTTGCTATTAGATAAGTTGAAAACCACAGAAAACAGACTGTTTTATTGTAAAAAAATAATAGAAAACGGATGGTCTCGGGCAGTATTGTTAAATCAATTGGAGCGTAATTTACATTTGCTCGAAGGGACATTGAAAAACAATTTTGAAAAAACCTTACCAGCTCCGCACGCCAGGCTTGTGAAAAGCACCTTTAAAGACCCCTATTTTTTCGACTTTTTACAATTGGGAGACGAAGCCAGTGAGTTGGAAATAGAGAAAAAACTGACAAAACAAATCAGTGAATTTTTATTAGAGCTGGGTGCAGGCTTTGCTTACTTGGGTCGGCAGTATAAACTAGAAGTAGGCGGACAGGAGTATCGACTAGACTTATTGTTTTACCACACCAAACTGAGGTGCTATGTTAATATAGAACTAAAGATAGATGAATTTAAACCTGAATATGTTGGGAAATCTCAATTTTATCTCACAGCAGTCAATGATTTGGTAAAAACCGAAAACGATAACCCAAGTATAGGTATTATACTTTGCAAAAAGGCAAACCATATTATAGTGGAATATGCACTTAAAGAGAACAGAACTCCAATAGGAGTGGCGGAATATACATTAAGTGACGTGCTACCGGATAATATGAAAGGAAAGTTACCAAGTGCAAAAGAATTTGAACTACGTTTAAAATTAGACAATGAGTAATTACACAGAAATAAAAGACTCCCAAGAACCAGCTTTAGTTTTACTGCAAAAACTAGGTTGGCAATACATCTCGCCAGAGCAAACCATTGCGGAGCGAGATGGTATATTGAGCAACGTTGTGTTGGAGAATATCCTTGAGCAACAGCTGCATAAAATTAATTCCTATGAATACAAAGGAAGCGTTTACAAATTCTCACAGGGAAACGTGCATGATGCTATTTATACATTAAAGAACTTGCCAGATGAAGGATTAGTGAAGACATCTGAAAAGATTTTTGACCTCATTAATTTGGGGAAGAGTTTTGAGGAAAATGTGCATGGTGATAAAAAGAGTTTTAGCATCCAATACATTGATTGGGTAAACTTCAAAAACAACGTATTTCATGTTACAGAAGAATTTGTAGTACAAGGATTAACAGAAACCAGAAGACCCGATTTAGTCTTGTTCATCAACGGAATTCCTTTTGTGGTGATTGAGAACAAACGTAGAGACAAGAAAGATTCTACAAAAGAAGCCATCTCTCAAATGGTACGTAACCAAAAGAAAGAAGATGGAATTCCTAAACTCTTTCAGTTTTCACAACTTTTGGTGGCTGCTCAACCCAATGAAGTAATGTACGGAACCACCAATACACCTGCAAAATTTTGGAGTTTATGGAAAGAGCAATCAGACATAGAAACGGAGGTTCACTACATTTTACGAACGCCAATCAACGGTCAAAAAGGTGAAGACAGACTGCCAACAGAACAAGACAGAATACTGTATTGCTTGTGCAGACCAGAACGCGTATTAGAACTCACCTATAAGTTTTTGGTTTTTGATGGAAAAGTGAAAAAGGTGGCGCGCTACCAACAATACTTCGCAGTTCAGAACGCATTGAACCGCGTGAGTGAATTTGATGAAGAAGAAAAACGTAAAGGAGGGGTAATTTGGCACACCCAAGGAAGTGGGAAATCATTGACTATGGTTATGCTTGCTAAGTCTATAATATTGGATAGCAAAATCAAAAACGCACGGATAATCGTTGTTACAGATAGAGTTGAATTGGATAAACAGATTTTTGAGACCTTTCAAAAATGTGGCAAACAACCCGTAAAAGCGAATAGCGGAAATCATTTGATTGAACTGGTTCAGGAAAGTAATGTTGAGATTGTAACCACCATTATTGACAAGTTTGAAACCGCATTAAAACGTAAAGATTTTAGAAATAAGTCGGAGAACATCTTTGTTTTGGTGGATGAAAGTCACAGAAGTCAATACGGTAAGAATCATGCGTTGATGAAAAAGGTATTGCCAAGAGCGTGTTATATTGGATTCACAGGAACCCCTTTAATGAAAGAAGAGAAAAATACTGCGCATAAATTTGGTGGCTACATTGACAAATACACGATTGATCAGGCGGTTTCTGATGGTGCAGTATTGCCTTTGTTATATGAAGGAAGATCAGCAAAACTAACAGTCAACCGAGACCAAATTGATAAAGGATTTGACCGATTAGCTGAAGCCTTGAATGAATACCAAACCAAAGATTTAAAACAGAAGTTCTCATCCATAACAGAGATTTATAAATCGCAACAAGTAATAGAGGAAATTGCATTTGATATTTCTGAACATTATTGTAATAATTGGCAAGGAAATACAAAAATGAAAGCATTAATTGCCGTACCTCTAAAAGAGACAGCTATCAAATATCAAAAGTATTTTGAAAGCCAAACGAATCCGAAATTAAAAATTGATACTGCCGTCATCATTTCGGCATCTGATACTAGAATGGATCATGATGAAGTTGCCGAAGAAGTAACCAATGAAGTACAACAGTACTTTAAAAAGATTAATCACGATTATGGATCAGTAGAGGCCTATGAAGAAAGTGTAATCAATAAATTCAAAGATTCTGATGATGAGATAGAAATGTTGATTGTGGTTGGGAAATTGTTGACTGGTTTTGATGCGCCAAGATGTGGCATACTATACATAGCAAAACCGCTTAGAGAACATGGATTACTCCAAGCCATAGCAAGAGCCAATCGACTGTATGAAGGAAAAGATTATGGGTATATTATCGATTACGTTGGTGTACTCGGAGACTTGGATAAAGCACTAACGCAATACAGTGCACTCAAAGAATTTGACGAAAGTGATATAGAAAGTGCTATCATAAAAATTGATGAAGAGATCAATAAAATACCTCAGTACCATTCAGATGTTTGGGATGTCTTTAAGGCAGTAAAAAATAAAAACGACATTGAAGAAATGGGGCGTTTCCTTGCCCCAAAAGACATACGAGATACCTTCCGGGAAAAGTTGATTGTCTTTGCCAAATCATTGCAAGCAGGCATGGCTTCGGACGTATTTTACAAGCTATTTAATGAGAATAGACAAATCACATTCCTAAAGGATTTGAAGTTCTTTCAGAGCTTAAGAACAGCAGTGCAAATTCGTTATTCAGAGAAAATAGATTACAAAGAATATGAAGGGCGTGTGCGTAAGTTATTGGATATGCAAATTGGCGTTGATGGCATAGAACAAACGGCTGAACCCATCAACATTTTCAATGAAGAACTATTCAAACAAGAAGTAGAACGGTTAACGGGATCAACAGCGTCCAAGGCAGATGCTATAGCCTACCGAATGAAGAAAGTGATTACTGAAAAGATGGATGAAGATCCTATTTTCTTTAAAAAGTTCGGGAAGCTCATTGATGAAGCGATACAAGCATTCATTGACAAACGATTGACGGAAGCAGAGTATTTAAAACAAATGTTGGAAGCTCGGAAGAACTTAGTGGAAGGTAGTTTTAGTGATGTACCAGGCAACTTGAAAGGAAATCCTGAAGCACGTGCGTTTTATGGCATTGTGAAAGATGTATTAAGTGGTGAAAACCCTCAGTCAAACTTAACAGAGGTGAATGATCAATTGGCACAAGCAGGACTTGATTTATCTGACATCATTCAAAGATTAGTCATTCGTGATTGGAAAAAGAATGATGATGTTCAGAAGCAAATGAAAAATGATGTCGAGGACTACCTACTGGATAAGCGAAAAGACTTCGGCGTAGAACTCAGTTTTACCCAATTGGATAAGATACTAGATGAAGTATTGAAAGTTGCTAGAAACGTATTTTAGGATGGGGAGTTCAATTAGTTACGGCACTACGAATATCAAGTATTCCATTGAGCGAAGAGACCGCAAAACGCTGGCAATAGAAGTACACCCGGATAATTCGGTTTGGGTCATTGCTCCTATCAATGCTAAAGAGGAAGAAATTCAAGCACGAGTTGAAAAGAAAGCACCATGGATTGCCAAGCAACAACGATTCTTTAATGGTCGTCCAGAGAAAGCAATCCAACCAGAATGGGTCAGCGGTGAAAACATCTTCTACCTAGGCCGACAATATCGCTTGAAAATTCATCAAGGGGATTCAGACGTGAAATTAGCAGGCAAGTACTTGAACGTAACAGTCAAATACAAAGAAGATAAAAAGAAGATTGCTGATCTAGTCAACGCCTGGTATCTACAACATGCCAGAACCAAGTTTGAAGAAAGAATGAAACTTCACCATCCTATTCTTGTAAAGGAAAACCTTGTGATGAATTCATTAATGATTCGGAAACTAGATAAGCGCTGGGGCAGTTGCACCAAGAAAGGCAATATCGTTGTAAATTCAGATTTAATCAAAGCACCTATCAATTGTATCGATTATGTCTTGATTCATGAAATCTGCCATTTGAAGCACCATGATCATGGTAATAAGTTTTGGACGTTATTAAATAAGTACTGCCCGGATTGGGTAAAGACGAAGGATAAATTGGAAAATTTTAATTTTTGATGGAACTGTAAAGTGGTTTGAATATATAATATATGTCAACATCAAACTACTCATACAAATTCCAATTCATTGGAGAAGAAGGATTGTACAATCTTCAAATTTCAGATGACACTTTAATGTATCGTCTTATTTTCCCAAACAGTAAATATGTCACAGGTTCATCTATCGCAATTTTAAACGCTCGTGAATCAAATGAGTTGAATGAATATGAAGGAGGTCTAATTGTAAATTAGAGCCATTAAATACTTTCTAGTTTCGAGTATAATGTCTACTTAGACCAATTCCAGTTAGGGATTTTAAACCCACTCAAAACTCACATCTCAAATCTCACAACTCAAAGCCGAACGGCTTTGTTTGGTAAATATAAAAATCCATTATACCTTTGCCCCCAAGTTCTTATTATAACTTATAAAGAAAGGTGGAGGGACCGGCCCTTTGAAACCTTGGCAACCTATCAGCCTATCCCGCTGACAAGGTGCCAATTCCTTCAGAGATTGACTCTGTGATATAAGTGAAAAGCAGTTTATAACATCCGGTCCCTAGCATAGTAAAAACGCTTATGGCGGATATAAAAGAAATATTAAAAGACCGAATTCTTGTGTTAGACGGAGCAATGGGAACAATGATCCAACGCTATCAACTTACAGAAGAAGATTTTAGAAAAGGATGGTTTGAAGATCACGACAAATCACTTAAGGGAAATAATGATTTATTGGTATTAACCCGTCCTGATGTGATTCGAGAAATTCATGATGCTTATCTGGAAGCGGGAGCAGATATTATTGAAACCAATACCTTTAGCGGTACCACAATTGCTCAGGCTGATTACGGCTTAGAAAAAGCGGCTTACGACATTAATTATCACGGAGCAAAAATTGCCAAAGAGGCCTGTGATGCATTTATTGAAAAAACACCGGATCAACCTCGTTTTGTTGCCGGATCTATTGGGCCAACCAATATGACTTTATCTATCTCTCCGGATGTTAACGATCCCGGTTATCGTGCCATCACATTTGAGGCTTTGGTCAAGGCATACAAAGAACAAGTAAAAGGCTTAATTGATGGTGGAGCAGATCTTTTGCTGGTAGAAACCGTCTTTGATACCTTAAATGCAAAAGCTGCTTTATTTGCGATCAATGAGGTGCAACAAGAATTAGATACAAAGCTCCCCGTTATGGTTTCCGGAACAATTACAGATGCAAGTGGAAGAACACTATCCGGACAAACGGCTGAAGCATTTTTGATTTCCGTAGAACATGCCGACTTGTTAAGTATCGGGCTGAACTGTGCTTTGGGTGCATCTGCTTTGCGACCGTACTTACAAGTTTTAAAGAAAAAAGCCCCGTTTTATGTATCTGCTCATCCTAACGCCGGCTTACCTAATGAAATGGGAGAGTATGATGAAACCCCTGAAATAATGGCTGAACAGATCAATGAATTTTTAGAAGAAAACCTGGTGAATATTGTTGGCGGATGTTGTGGAACAACTCCTGAACACATTAAAGCTATGGCTGAATTAGTAAAAAAGAAAAATCAAACATTAAAAACCACACAACCTTAAATTATGGCTAAACTGTATAAAGAAATTGACAAAAGTATTTTAGTAGCGCTTCCAAATCCAACAAAAGAAGCTTACGAAATCAAAGTTAAAATTCCTGAATTCACCTTTTTAGGCGTCAACGAACAACCTGATTTTGCAACTATCTTTTTGACTTTCTACCCAAAAAGTAAAATTATTGAATTGAAATCATTGAAACTCTACTCTTATCATTTGAGAGATATTGTGGTTTCATACGAACGCCTGATCAATATTTTTTATGATCAATTGATGGAAATATATGAACCGGAAAGATTGAGAATCACCATGATTTGCAACCCAAGAGGCGGCATCAGCTCAAAATTAACGATTGATTCTGACTGGGAAGCTCGCGGTGGAAAAGAAAAATTTAAAGACTGGACCTCTCAAAACGGTAGTGATGATCAGTGGGCAGTTGTGATGTAGTAGACAATTAGCAATAGGGCAATTAGCAATAGGACAATTAGCAATAGGACAATTAACAATTAGCAATAGGGCAA
>JBBDID010000047.1:0-18353 GCA_040880585.1 Crocinitomicaceae bacterium
ATCCATTCGATCAATTTCTGCATCTATTTTGTTGATCAATTCTTTATTCAGTGTGATTTTTTGACGTTCTTTCTCTGTCTCACTTGCTGAGGAGTTTTCAATATCAGACAGTTTCGACTCATAATCCGGGAAGAGCTCAGCTATATCGGCTACCTCATTCATATCTAACAACTCCTGATTGGTAGCGGTATTATCGGTGGTATTATTGTCGGTTGTGCCGTTATCAGCTGTGGAAGAAAGTTCGGCTATACGATTTTCACTGCTTTCAATTTCTCTTTGCTTGGCTGTTTTTAACTCATTCAACTTACGTATGCTCTTATCCGCCTCTTCTGAACGCTCAGGATTTTCAGTTTTCAGTTCTTCCAATCGTTTGATTTCATTGTCAATTTCTTGTATCACTGATTGATTGACAATTATTTTTTGTTCTTCCTTACTTTTCTGATCTACATCAGAAGTAGTAATATCATTCATTTTCTGATCATAATCTGTCAAAAGATCATTGGCGGATGGGTTTTCAATAATTTCAGCAATTTCTATCGGGCTTAACACGGCTTTTTCAGGATTATTCTGAATGGAATTTTTCAAATTAATGAGTTGTTCTTTTTCCTTTTTCAGCTCCTCATTGTCCGGTTGATCGAGTAGCGCTTTATCGATCTCATTAATGCGTTTATTAATCGCAGTGACCGTTTCCTCATTGAGTTCTCTAATGGCATTGGTTTTATCCTCATTGTTCGTAATAGTAGCAATCGAATTGACCTGCTCTTGATAATCCGAATTTACAGTAGAGACATCTGCCAAGTTGGTTTCATCCACTGTTTTTGGATTGTCCACCAACCAATCTTTATTCTCAACGATTGAACGGTTGAGTTCATCATCTAAATCCATTAACTTCTTCAATCTCTTCTGTGCATTCTTATTTTCTGGATCATCTTTTAAAATGTTATTGAGTTGTTTAATCTCTGAACGAATCCTATTTGACATTTCACGATTTAACTTATTCTGTTCTATCTTTCTATCAAATTCATCTTCTATCTTTTCGATTTTATCTTTTCTATCCGAATAATTATCTACAAAATCAGATTCATCTACTTTGGTATTGATTTGATCAGGATCGATTGTTACCGGATCTACTATCGGCTCATACGGATTTTTTTCGATTTTATCTTTCAGCGCAATTAATTCCCCCCTCTTCTTTTTGGCATCTTCATTATCAGGATCAGTGTCTAAAATGGCATCATATTCCTGAATTTTTTCATTGGTGCTACTTAAAATGTTATCATTAAGCGTTTTTAGCTGATTCTCTCGTTCATTTTCATCAACAATCTCATATATTTTATTGACATTCCGTTGATAATCATCATCAACCAGATTAAGCGCTTTTGAAGGGTCTGATTGCATTCCATTGGTTCCACCGTCTTCAACCACATCAAACTCTTGTCTCTTCTTTTCTTTTAAATTTTCAAACTCATCTATTTGTTGTAAAATTTGTTCTTTCCTTTCCGGGGATGCGGTATTCAATTCGTCCCTCAGGTTTTTAATCTCCTTATCTATTTCACCCGTCCATTGTTCTAATGAATATGTTGAACGCTGCTCACTAGAGGCAAACAAACTCACTCTATCACCTATTCCATTTTCCTTAAGTTTTTCATCCACAATAGCCACATTTTCTGATACATCATTTTCTCTGACTTTTTTAGCTATTTCAACTTTCTCTACATCAGTCAATTCTTCAGAATAGATAGAATTTTTGTATTTCTCATCACCAATTTCTTCAGCAAATTTAGAGAGGTTTGTTTTTCTTTCTTTTAAGAGCACATCATACGCTATTGTCTTTTGCCTCAATTGTTCTTCTACAACATTCAAATCAGAACGGGTATCCAGTATTTTATCTTCTAATACCTCACGATCCTTCTTCTTTTTCGTATTTTCGAGTTGATCTTCCAGTATATCCAGTTGCTTATTCAGGTCATTTTTTCGATTATTAAGTTCTATAATTTGAGAATTCACCTCATTTAATGCCTTAACTTCATTATTGGCGTCTTTAATGATCTGTTCGGTCACTTTAGGTTGAACGTCTCTATCTTTGATTGTCTCTTTGAAGAAGTCTGAATTTTCTTTTACAATTGTAGCCAGTGCTGCACGATCTTCTTCAGGAGATTGCTTAACAGTAGTCAGTACCTCTTCAGCATTTTTTAGTATCTCTGTTTTAGAAGCAAGGTCTTCATCAACTTTTTGCCCAAGTTCAACAAAACTCTTTGCTTCACGGTTCAATTTTTCCACCTCATTATTCAAGGCATCTGCTTCTTTAAACAAGGCTTGTTTTTCAGCCGGATCTGTACTTTTCTCAGCTTTTTGAATGAGTTGATTTACCTCCACCATTTTTTCATTGGCTTCCTTACTCTTTTCTGCTGCGAGGTTATAGGTAATATTGGAGAGTTCCTGATTCTCTTCCTGTTCTTTTTTAAGATCTTCTACTTCTTCTTCTAATACATAGACCACATCATCATGTGTAGAAAAGGCGTCCAATCCATTTTCTACAAATATCTTGTCCATGTCTTTCATTTCAGTGAGAGAATCGAGGTCAAATTCTTCAGCATTTGGTTTTAACAGTGCCAGTTCCCGATAAATCTGAGCCATAACCGTTACCGGATCATCAAACTCCTCATCAAAGAGGTTTTCAATTTTGATCACCTGTTCTCCACTTTCATCCCTCAAAAGTGTGATGCGTTGTTTCAAAGGGCGCAACTCTCTCAATGTTGGAATTTCCACTACAGCATAATGCGTGACATCACTTCCTTTTACAGAAATAAAGAATTTGTATTTCCCCCCTTTAGGAAAAGTCATAAAGTATTCACCACTTGCCGATTTGGAGATAAAAGTACCCACCTCTCTTCCTGAGTTAAAATCTTCTACCTGAATGGTAATATCTTTGTTAGATGATACAATCGAATTAATAAAATCTCCTTTTATAGCTGCAATTTGCATAGGAATCCGTTCTACACGAACCTCATATACAAAAACTTTCCCTTGCTGGCTTTCTCGTTTAGAGGCGAAAAATGCTCTTGATCCTTTGGAATCTACAACGTACAGAATATCATCATCCGGTGAAGAAATAGCAAAATCCATATTTTCGGGTGGACCAAAGCTATCGATTTTAGGATCGTATTTACTTCTGAAAACATCATATCCCCCCATGGAATTGTGTCCTTTAGAAGAAAAATAGAGGAATTCTCCATTTGGATCCATATAAGCATAATCCTCATCATCATTAGTGTTCACTTGCCCTCTAACTTTTTGAGATAAAGAGTATTTTCCATTTGGCAATTTCTTCATCTGGTAAATATCCAAACCTGTGGCACCATCATCCCCATAACTTGAATAAAAAATATTTGGAGAGTCTTTGGGAAAATGGATCACCGAACGGTGTTCTACTTTTTTATCGTATTTGGTTCCAAATTCATCAGTCACCAAAATTGTACCGCCAATACCACTGAGGTCATAAAGGTCATAAAAGGACGCTTCCCGTATCTCTTTTTTCTCCATGACAATCATATCGGTGACATTGGCCAACAGTTTTCTACCGTAGCGTGTTCCATTCAGTTGAGCGTCTACATTGTATTCTTTGAGTTGTTTTGTTGAGGCTTGTTCTTTGAACTTTTGGTAATACTTCTCTGCTTCTTTAAACTGATAATTGAGGTGATAAGCTCTTCCTAAAAAATAATAGGCTCGTTTATCAATGCTGGGGCTTTTTACAGAATAGGCCAGGTATTTAATTGCCTCTTGTTTATCATGAGAAGTAAAGATCAAGCAAGTGCCATATCGAAAATTTACTTCGTAATCCCTGGGTTTTTGAGAAAGCACTTCTGAATAAATTTTAGCCGCCGCCTCATACTGCTGTGATTCAAACAATTCATCTGCCTTCTGTTGTTTTTCTTCCAGCGTTTGGGCAAAAGCAGGCACACTGCAAAAGAAAAGCAGCACTACAAGTGGTATCAATTTCACATTTACTCTCACCATTACAATACAATAGCCTCGCGTATACTGCGCGCTATTAACCTTAAGTACGGTTTTAAAAGGGAAAGGTTCAAATTTCTAACAAAAACTATACAAAATAGCAAAAAACACTTGCTAAATCCTATTAAATCTGGATTTTTTTATATCAAAGCGAAGAACTACAATCTTCATTGAAACATTATCTCAATGCTTTTTTGCAGGCTCTGATTCGTTTTTTGATTTTGAGTTTTTTTATCTGTTCTTTATCCGCCACATCTTTAAAACGTTCGTAGTAATTGAGTGCCTTTTCAAAACTGCCATCATTTTCATATGCACGCCCGATAAAATAAGCTATTTTCTTATCGCTTTCACCTTGATTTTCAAGCTCTAGCAGATATTTCAAAGCCTTTTCATTGTTCTTGTTTAACATCACCAAACAAGCGCCATATTTATAGGCGTAATTCTTATTGGTAGGAGCAATCGTTATGAATTTTTCATAGAGCGCTATGGCTTCTGCGTACTGTTCGCTTTTAAACAACTTATGTGCTTCTTTTACTTCTTTTTTACTCTGTGCACCCGCAGCAGTTAACATCAAAAGCATCAGAAAAGTGACAACTAATTTCATCTTATTCACCAAAATAGCTTTTAAATTGAATTAAACGATCTGATTTTGAGCGTAACTCAAAGGCTACTTTCTTTTCTTTTTTCTTATCTGCCTTCAATTCCAGTATATAGTTTTGCAATTCTTTGTTGCTGGTTGTGACGTAAATCTGAGTATCGCCCTTACGTCTTTCAAATCCAAAGAAATAGTAATTTCCCGGAATCTCATCTTCATTCGGTGGCAACTCGATCAGGTATCCCATTTTGGTTCCAAACTGTCCCCCTTCTACTGAATATTGAACAGCCCAACGCACCGTAAAGTCTTTAAAAAGAGGTATACCGTGTAAAGAAACAATACCGGTAATGGGTTTGGAAACAAAACCATTGGTTCGATCATCCCATTCTAATCTCAAGTTGGTCAGGTATATCGGTGCTTCACTTATCTCTTTCGGTAACTTTTTAATTTCCTGTGGTCCCTTGATGGTATATTCTGTTTGAATATTTTCTGCTACTTCTTTTGAGACTTCTTCTGTCAAGGCTTGTTTCAAAGTAGTTCTTGGAAAATCAACAGCTCCTAGTCCTTCTGTTGCCAGGATATTTTCTGCCATCATTTCCTGTACCTTTTTATCCATAAAATACTGTAAACCGCCAGATAAATTCATGGTTGTCTTTTTTGTAGCTGCATTATAATTGATCACCCCATAAGTATCAAATTCAACACCCGGTAAATTGAGTGCCATATCAATTTTTCCGTCTCCTTCCATTGAGCAACTTTCAGTGTGTAATGCTATGTAATTTCCCTTTTCTTCACGGTTAATGAGCTTTTCAGGGCTGGCAATTCTAAATTCGCTGGTACCTTCATTGTAATTGAGCACTCCTGAAGAGGTAAACATGACAAAATCAGCTGGTCGTTCCAGCACCGATAAAAAAGCCGGATAAATGCTAATACTATCCATTGTAGAGGTATTTCTTCTGACCAATCCAACCGCAATTGGTTTATCATTAAGGTCTTTCATTTCTGTACTTACCGGTATCTGGATATTATTAGGGTCAATTTCAGTTCTGAATTTCAGCCAATTCTTAGCAAACTGATCACAATCATGATTGATACGGGTTGCCCCGTCAAAAATTAAAAACTGATTGGAAGCGATCAGCTCTACCGTTCCATAAAAATCAAATTGCTCACTCAAACGAAAGCCTTCATTCTCTTCTATTTGTCCACTGGCCCTGGTTTGATAGGTGGTGTCAGGTTGTATATCTGAAAATAATATGGTTTGTATCTTATCTTTATTGTCTGTATACTCATATTTTCCACTTGCCTGATAATCTTTTCGGGCTTTGATTGCTACTTTAGCATCCGTTATTTTGTGGTATTTTGTAACCGAGTTTGCTACGATCTCAGCCCCTTCCAAATCATCAATTTTCGCCTTCTTGCGTATGGTTAATTTTTCTTCTGGTGGAAATATCCTTGCATCTGCCACATCCACATATTCCACTTTTTCACAATAAATCACATTATCCTTCATTACGAATTTAGCTTTAGGCGCTCTAAAATTCAATGAATCCTGATCAGGGTGAATTGAATAAAAGTTAGATCCCGCTAAATCCAGGCCGCTATCAATACTAATATCTGATTTATCCTTGGAAAGTTCTATCTCGTCATTGTCCATTAACCAGGTAAACATATCCATGTAACAGATGTATTGATTTTTAGGAAATTCTACAACTGATGTCCCATCATTGGATTTAAACTCTCCCTTTCTCTCTTCAAAATCTACATGTGCATTGAGGTTTCTTGAATCAAAATCAAGCGGGTTCTCAACTCCAGGCTCAGGCTTTTCTGCTCCTAACAAATTGAAGTCTGCGGTATCGGCATCAATCGCCCAACGTGAATAGTTAAACTTTTTAGATCCTAACTCTGCCTCTTTGAAATACATTAATCCCCTTCCTGTCATTCCTTTTTCTGTGAGATATGTAATTCCTTTCATGTCCGCTTCACCTTCAAAAAATTTAAGTGGTTCCTGCACAGCACGCGCCTTGAGAATCCCCTCCTTTGGTACAAATGTTACCATTACACCGTTTCCGCTTACATCAGGAACGGATATTCCTTCGCTTTTGGTTTGTGGTTGATTGGTGTATTTTGACATGCCCATAGTAGAATCCGGAAAAAAGATAAAATTTTCACTTACCGAACTGGAAGTAATGAAATCAATTTGCCCGGCTCCTCTCAACCCTTCATTACTCAATTTAATTTCATTGTCAAACTTTGCATAATCTCCATAAAAATCAAACCCGGTTTCCGGAGCCTGTGTTTTAAACCCAAAGGAATAATCTTCTTGTAAGCGCAGTTTTTCTTTGAAGATCGGGAAGATACCTGCTGACCTGAATTCTCCATCAAATGCCATAGTAGCATCATCAAAATTATCCAGGCTATCAAATTTAAAGGGGTCTACTTTGAAGTAAAAATCAGCACTATCGTACACGCCTTTATAGATGTAATCATGGTCATAAAAAACGTAAGCATCATCAGTTACATTCAAAATCGGGTATTGTGGAAAATCCCTGTTATTTTTTCCCGACATATTATCCGGATCATCCACTTCTATATATCCTCTTATCCCCTCAAAGTGAGAGTACATAGGGATTGGTTTTTGTGCACCTCCAAAAATAGGCTGAACACGAAATAGGGCGGCATCCACTTCCATCAAATTAATTCTGAACTTTTCATAGTCGAAAGAGCCTTCTTCCAGATAAACTTCCAGTTTTCCAGCCATAACAGCTCCTTTAAACATGAAATTGAGATTTTCTTTGACCAGTAAATCTCCGGTTCCCGGAAAGATCACCACATTTTGTAGGGGAGATATTTGTATCGGATCCACTTCGTTAAGTGTAAGATCCATTGATTTCAAATTGATAGTACCAAAATTTTGCACCAATGCTTTTCGTTGATTGATCTCGGTTATTTTTTTATTGTATTCAATTGCTTTTTGATCCGGTTTACCTTCAGGCGTTATTTCCGGTTTTTTATCTGTTTGGAGCAAATTACTTGAAAAGATAATATTGTCATAATCGGTTCTACCTGCACGTGCATCAATGTATTTTTTTAGTTTGGGTTGAAGAGAAATTTCTTTTCGGGAAGAGGAGTAGTTGATAAATCCCTGATTTGCCAGTTTAAGAAGAATGGGAATTGCCTGATCATTGGTAAAGCCCATTGGTCCTGCAATTTTACTCACCGGAATTACCTGCATATCGTATTTATAAGAATAATCCCAAATGGCGACAAGGGGGTGCTTGGCATTCATTCCTTGAATTTGATTATAAACTTTTTCTGAGTAATAATTTTCAGATTCAAAAGAGGCGTACTTTCTCGGAGCATTCATGTGCCAGGTCAGGTCAATATTGGGGTTTTCCTTTGTCCATATGATTCGATCCACATACATTACCAAACCGTGATATGAATCTTTAAAAGGCGCCTGGGCCAAGCCTTCATCATCCCGCATCATTTCCATTACCGGTTTGTCGCCTGTTTTATAAATCATGTTAAGGCCGGGATGGTGTAATGAGTCACTTTCACCAATATACATAGTGACTTCACAATCCGACGCTCTAGCTCCATTTTTATTCACCCTGAACTGTAAAGACTTTGCCACAACAAAAGGTTCTCCTTCTTGATAAAAGACCAATTTTGCAGGATTTTTATCATAGCCAATGCCTGAAAAATCGGCTCCTTTCAGTGAAAAACCTCCTACATAATCTACTTCAGGGAGTATATCTTTCCTTACTATTTCCTTACTAAAAGAGGTGAAACTTGGATAGACGCGATCTATATCTCTATTGTATACCTTTGCCATATCCTTAAAACTACCTGCTAAGGGTTCTGAATAGTAATCGGTATACATGGTAACCGAGTCACATTCTAACTTGGTTTGTTTAAGTGACAACTTGTAATCTGTAATTTCAGCATAGTTTTTAGTTGGATCCAGACCGGTTCTTCCCCAGTCCATTTTTCCACCTCTACCGGTCATTCGGTCTACAAAAGGTTCATAAACGACATTTGTATTTCTTACAATCATACTATCAAAGTAAGGACTCTCTTTTTTTCCTGCACTTCGATCCATCATGTAACAGGCCAGATCTACATTCTCAAAAATTATTTTCGGACGATTTCGATCAAACTCAAAGGTATATGCCCCTCCTTTCACCTGCCAGATGTACTTGGGAACGTCATAAATTGTTCCGTCGGTAAAAAAGCCGGCGCAAACTTCAATAAAATCTTGAAAATTATTGCTTTTTTTACTATTCAGTAATTGATCAATAGTAGCATGCCAGGTTTCAAAACTCTTTTTGGGTTGATCAGTAAGTACAAATTTGTGTGCTGAGATTAAGTAACCGTATATATCCGGAAAAGCAGGACGTCTTTTTTGCTCCAGTAAATTACAGGTTGCCACTACTCTATTTTGATATTCAGAAGAAAAATTAGTCAACCAATTGGGTTCAAACTCTTCCATAAATATTTTTGTCTTTGCCTTATCCCCTTCTTTCAGGCGCTTTTCAATTTCGCTTAGAAAAGCTGAAGGATCATTGGAATACTGTCCAAAAAGAACAGCTGTTAACAACATAGAAGTAATCAGTAAAAAAAGTTTCATACGGTTCTTTTAATTCAACGATAGAGATTGATCAGCACCTAAATTGCATCAATGCCCACTCGTCTTTGGTAATTAGTTGTTCAAAAATAAAGCCAAGTTCTTCTGCTATTGTCTTTAGGTCATCCTGATCTGTTGTAAAAAAACCACTGATCAGTAATTTTCCTCCCGGCTTTAAACATTCTGAATATACAGAAAAATGATGAATCAATACATTCTTGTTAATATTGGCAATAATCAGGTCGAACTTTTTTCCATAAAGCAGCTGATGGTCTCCCAATAGTACTTCAATTTTATGGCAATCATTCAAAGCCACATTATCCTTTGCATTGCGATAGGACCATTCATCAATATCCGGTGCCAATACCGATTTTGCGCCCAATTTTTCAGCTAAAATGGCCAGTACCCCGGTTCCGGTTCCCATATCCAATACATCTTTATCTATCAGATTGATCTCAAACATTCTCTGCGCCATCAACCAGGTAGTTTGATGATGTCCTGTACCAAAAGACATTTGCGGCTGCACCGTTATCACGTAAGGGGCTTCAAATTTCTGCTGATGAAAAGGGGCTTTGATCACCAACTTCTCTTCTACAAAAACCGGCGGGAAATTTTCTTCCCATTTGGCGTTCCAGTTTTGATCGGGAATCAGCAAGTGATTTTGATCAGAAACAGCAGATATATCATGAATAAAGTTCAATTCGGTTTCTTTAAAATCTTTTTCAGGTATATAAGCTTTCAAACCTGATTTGGTTTCAACAAAACTTTCAAAATTGCGATTGGATAATTCCGACAAAACGATATCCCTCCAGGGATGAAGTTCAGAAAATTCGATCGTAACTTCTACGTAATTCATTCAAAGGCATTTGATATAGCGCAAAAATCTGCTGCACTGAGCGAGGCACCACCAATTAATCCCCCATCAATGTCTTTTTGAGCAAATAACTCTGCTGCGTTATCGGGCTTACAGCTTCCGCCATAGATAATAGATACCGCATTGGCTGTTTTATCGCCAAAAGCAGAGGCTATACGGCTTCTAATCAATGCATGGATTTCTTGTGCCTCTTCGCTTGTAGCCGTTTTTCCGGTTCCAATCGCCCAGATGGGTTCATAAGCAATGATACATTTTGCCAATTCTTCAGCCGGTAGATGGAATAAGGTATCATCCAGTTGCTTCATAACAAATTCACGGTATACATTGCTGCTTCTTACCTGTAACGGCTCTCCGCAACAAAAAATCGGTGTAATATCATGATTGATCAATGCTTTTGCTTTTTTAGAAAGTAATTGATAGCTTTCATCAAAGATTTCGCGGCGCTCAGAATGTCCTACAATGCAATAATCTACATGAAGGCTGCTGAGTTGAACCGGTGAAACTTCGCCCGTAAAGGCTCCATCATCTGCAAAATAACAGTTTTGACCTCCCAAATTCAGCCAATCGTGGTCTGCGGTCAATTCAGCAAACACACTTAAATACGGTGCCGAAGGGCAAATTATAATCTCTGCTTCTTTATTGAATTGATCTCTTGTCTTTATCAGGTCTTGCAATAACGCCTTGGCCTCTGTATAATCGAGGTTCATTTTCCAATTTCCGGCAACTATTTTTTTTCTCATTTTTCTTTGATATAATCCTCAAAGATAGAATCAAAATCGGGAATCGACCTACTTGGCCATTTATCCCTAACGACCCCATTTTCAAGCAGCACTAAGCCAGGGTTTGAGCGAATGACTATTTTGATCTCAGTGCCGTCAATGGTGAGGAAAGTGGCTTCAAAATCGTGTTTACTTTTAAAGGTTCTGATTTGGTCATCCGTGGCCGGTGAAAGCACATAGAATGGAATCCCCTGTTCTTTAGCTCCTTCCAGTATCTTTTTAAAATCATCAATAGACGATTCATTGTAGGCAGACATGTCGCGGATGGTCATTAAAAATACGCGTTCTACATCCAGCAAATATGGCGTCATATTAATTTCCCATGAAGCATGCGGATCTGTCTTTGCCATATAGGGTGCTGAAACGCTATATATACTATCCGGATAAATCAAACTATCATAATCCACAGCCCAAATGGTGTCTGTACCGTATCTTGATTCTACCGTTCTCATTTTTACATAGTACTGCTCATAATCGGCAGTCACAATTGAATCGATATAGGGTGTTTTTTTGTCTTTTTCTGACAATTTTTCAAACTCAATGGAGGGTCTGAAATCCATAATTGACGGATCTTTTCCGGATTTCAGCACCACATCTTTACGATCTACATACTTATATTTTGTGGTATCCATGTAGGTTTCCCATTCATCTACTGCGAATGATTCTACCTCCCCGCTTTTCAAATTTTTATACAGCAACTGCATCTCAATTTCAGGAGCCACCCCATTATTCATTTGTTCTTCCAAGTCATTACCAATTGCGTAAGCCCGGTAATCCTTTACAGGAAGGTACATAGCCGTGTAAATGCTAAAAGAAAAGGACAAAAGCACAACATAAATGGCCATTTTCCAGGATCTTGATAGCTTTCCGATACTGACCGTTGAAAAAACAAAACTTCCCAGCAGCGCTATCAGTGCGAAGAAAATGGGGAACATCCAGCCAAATACCCAGGAGAAAAATCCAACCACCACCATAGCAGCCGGAATCATGATCCAGTTTTCTTTTGATGTATTGAGTTTAACTTTCCACTGGTTAATAAAAATGATAAGCACAAAATAAAAGAGTGTAAGATCTTTCCAGAAGGATTCCAGTGGCGTGAGTGAACGACCTACCGAACCGCGCAAAGCATCTCCGAAACAACCGCAATCTGTCACACAATCCCTGCTAAATTCTTCACCGGTCTCCATAGCCAACTGTTGACTTTCATTGCAACTGGCCGTATAATACGTGAGCCAGGTAAAGAAAATCATCATGACCAAAAGCGCCCAGGAAGCCAATTTTATTTTTCCTCCTAAAATAACTGCCGCACCCAGTACAATTTCTACCACACAAATCAAAATACTCAACTGTAGGGTATAGGGCTCAAATACTTCAAAAAAGGGATAATCATAAGCCAATCCCGAAGGGGAAAAATACTCTTGTAGTTTAAAGGCAAATCCCCAGGGATCATTTGCTTTGATCAATCCGGATACAATGAATAATCCCCCCACAAGTGCCCGTGCGACATAAGAAAATAAGTACAAACCTTTTAGTATCAGCATGGCTGCTATCGTTATCACTAAAAGTAGTATCCCGGAAATTTTTAACGCCAGCGCACTGTCTGTGGTGGAATGATGAAAACCGGCTACGATCAATGTAAGGGCGGTTATGTTTAAAACAATACTGAGAATATTGATCAACAGCGATCTTCCGGCGATATCTGTTTTTTGATTTTTTAGTCGCATTTCATTCATGTCCAATTCATTTTGGGTACACGAATACAACTCCAGCGGGAACTGTCGTGAACGGGTTTAGTTGAAACAAAAATAAGGCTTATTAGGAGACTTTGATCCATATTAACAGATTTCTAACATCAATTCCCCTCGTCGATCAGTATCAGGGCGAATACAGCATAATTGAGCATGTCTAAATAATTAGCATCTACGCCTTCTGAAATTAAGGTTTTACCGTTATTATCTTCAATTTGCTTGGTTCGCAAGATTTTCATCATGATTAAATCGGTCAGTGAGCTGATGCGCATATCTCTCCAAGCTTCTCCGTAATCATGGTTTTTATTTTGCATGAGTTCAAAGGCCTGTTTCGTTTTTTCGTCATAGAAGTGGACGGCTTTATCCAAAGGAATTTCTTCCATGGAATCAGTTCCCAGTTCCAATTGAATCAATCCCATCACACAATAATTGACAATGGCAATGAACTCCCCTTCAATATCTTCTCCTACTTTATTTACACCGGTTTCCTGAATGGTTCGGATACGCTGAGCTTTAATGAAAATTTGATCTGTAAGTGAACTGACTCTTAACACCCTCCAGGCCGTTCCATAATCCTTGCCCTTTTTCTCAAATATTAACCGGCAGTTTGCGATTACTTTTTTATATTGCTCTGCTGTTTTACTCATCTATTGTTACTAACCAATTTTAGCCGTGAAAGATACATTTTTTTGCTCACAATTCATGTTGAACGTCAAAGGTAATTTAAAGACTTTTAATGGGCCTGTGGTCATGGGAATACTCAATGTCACCCCTGATAGTTTCTACGAACAAAGCCGTGTGCGTGACGAAAGTGAAGTATTAGAAAAAGTGGAAAAAATGATTCGTGATGGGGCTGAAATAGTAGATATTGGTGGTTACTCTTCCCGACCCGGCGCAAAAGATATTTCAGAAGAAGAAGAGTTAAATCGGGTAGTCAAAGTGATAACCGCAGTCAGGGCGACATATACAGACCTATTGATATCTATAGACACCTTTCGTCCGGCGGTAGCAGAAGCGGCGATTCTGGCAGGAGCAGATATGATCAACGATATCACAGGTGGTCAGTATGATGAAGAGATGTACCGGCTGGCAGCTCATTATCAGACGCCCTACATCCTGATGCACATGAGAGGCACCCCTCAAAACATGCAGGAAATGACGACATATAAGCATCTAATTAGGGATATCTCTGCATATTTCTCAGAGCAAATTATCCGAGCCAGAAAAGCAGGCGTAAAAGACATTATCATTGATCCGGGTTTTGGTTTCAGCAAGACGATCGAACAAAATTTTGAATTGATGGCTGCCCTGGATCATTTTCAATTGCATGATTGCCCCGTCCTTGTAGGCATATCCCGAAAATCAACCATCTACAAAACGCTGGGCATAACTCCTGAAGAAAGTCTAAACGGAACCACTGTGTTGAATACAATCGCTTTACAAAAGGGCGCTGCTATACTGAGGGTGCATGATGTACCGGAAGCAGTGCAGGCAATAAAGTTAGTGGAAAGGGTAATTAATCATTAATAACCGTGACTTTAAAAGAAAGTGTCTGCGGTTTTTTAGAGGCATTGGAATAAATCTGAACCTTTCGGCTTTGAAAGCCATATTTGCCGTTGGTATCAAAAGAAAGGTGAATGACACCAGATTTTCCGGGGGATACCGGTTCTTTGGGGAAAGTGATTTTAGTACAGGTACAAGCTACTTCATAATTGCTGATGATCAAGGGAGCATTACCGGTATTGGTAAAATGGTAATCATGTTCTAACAAAACGCCTTCTTGGGTATCTTCAAACTTGTGCTTGCTTTCATTAAATGAGAATTCCGCCCCATCTGCCTGAGGGCAGACGGAAGCGGAATTCATTGCTATTATGATCGCAAAAAATAGCTTCATTAAAATTACTTAGTAGGAGCAGGTGTTGTAGAATCAGAAGGTTTTGCTTTCACATTTCCTTTGATTCGAATCACCTTATTAGGCTCATTAGAAGCGTTAGAGGTGATCGTCACCGATTTATTGATCGGTCCCACTCTATTGGTATCATATTTTACTTTGATGGTAGCAGTTTCACCGGGAGCAACTGGCTCTTGCGGGCAAGTTGGAACAGTACATCCACATGATCCTTTGCATCTTGAGAGAATTAAGGGTGCAGTACCGGTGTTAGTCACTGTAAAGGTGCACTCACCATTGGCTCCTTGAACAACCGTACCATAATCATGAACCTCTTTGTCCACTTCAATGACAGCACCGTCTGTTTTTACTTCTGTTTGCGCTGCGGCGTTAAATCCGAGCATTGCTACTACTAATAAACTTAATGTGAAAATTGCTTTTTTCATTACTTATTTGGTTTTTGAGCCTTGGGGTTTGTTTTTCCCTCAGCCGTGGTTAAAAATTAATTAATCGTTGGTTGGACCGCCACTATTTAAGGGAGCAGATCCTGTTGGTTTTGCTTTTACGTTTCCTTTAATACGAACTACTTTTCGGGCTTCGTTGGTTGCATTAGAAGTAATAGTTACCGATTTATTGATCGGCCCTACCTTACTCGTATTGTATTTTACGGTGATCTCTGCAGATGCTCCCGGAGCGATAGGCTCTTGCGGACAAACCGGAACTGTACATCCACATGATGCCTTGCACAGGGAAATAATCAAGGGCTCTTTTCCTGTGTTGGTCACTGTAAATACACAGCTTCCATCATCTCCCTGAGTAATGGTTCCGTAATCATGTACTTCTTTATCTACCTCAATCACGGCACCTTCATTTGGTTGTGCATCTGTTTCATTGGTAGTTTCCTGACCGTAAATCAATCCTGCGCTAAGCAGGCTTATAAAAAGGATCATCAATTGTTTCATTTCTTTTAATTTTTCAGAATATGTTATTTACATCAACACAATAACGATACCAAATATAGAAAAGGTTGCCGGGAGCTGTGTAAGTTTAACAAATCATTAACAAGGAGGGGGTATTTTTGTAAAAATTTATCCATTTATAGAAAGATTTCCACCTTTTATCTTATCTTTAGATGTGACTGGCGAGTTTAACAAAAAATTGTAATTTAATCGCCAACAATATCATTAACTTAGCGTTAAGGGATGTTTAGATTCCTAATAAAATGCAGAAAAAATTAAATGATTACAGATACCGATAAAATATTAAGCCGTTCCCTGAAACAATACTTTGGCTTTGACGGCTTTAAAGGAGAACAAGAAAAAATCATTCAGAATGTACTGGATGGGGGAAATACCTTTGTGATCATGCCAACCGGAGGAGGGAAATCTCTGTGTTATCAGCTTCCCGCATTAATGATGGATGGAACAGCAATTATTGTTTCTCCTTTGATCGCCCTGATGAAAAATCAGGTAGATGCCATCCGAAATGTAAGTGATTCTGACGATATCGCCCATTTTTTAAATTCTTCTCTTACCAAAACAGAGATTAAAAAAGTGAAATCCGATATCGAAGAGGGCAAAACCAAGTTACTATATGTGGCTCCCGAATCCTTAACCAAGCAAGAGAATATCGATTTTTTAACATCTGTTCCCATCTCCTTTTTTGCCATTGATGAAGCGCATTGCATCTCTGAATGGGGGCATGACTTCAGGCCTGAGTACAGAAGGCTGAGAGAGATTTTTGAACAGATCAGCAGTGTTCCGATTATTGCCCTGACCGCCACCGCTACGCCAAAAGTGCAGCACGATATACAGAAAAACCTGAATATGCTGGATGCAAAGGTGTTTAAAATGTCTTTTAACCGGGATAATTTATTCTACGAGGTGCGTCCCAAAAAAGACGTGGAGCGGGGAATTATTAAATTCATTAAAGAACGACAGGGGAAATCAGGTATTATCTATTGTTTGAGTAGAAAAAAGGTAGAAGAAATTGCCGAACTACTTCAGGTAAACGGGATCAATGCAAAACCCTATCATGCCGGATTAGAAGGCAGCACCAGAGCCAAACATCAGGATCAGTTTCTGATGGAAGATATAGATGTAATCGTAGCGACTATTGCTTTTGGAATGGGAATCGATAAACCGGATGTGCGTTTTGTCATTCATCATGATATTCCTAAAAGTCTGGAAAGTTATTATCAAGAAACCGGACGGGCAGGAAGAGACGGCGGTGAGGGTCATTGTCTGACTTTTTACTCTTACAAAGACATTGAAAAATTAGAGAAATTTCTACACGGAAAACCCATTTCTGAACAAGAAATTGGTCGACAATTGTTGTACGAGATCGTTTCTTATGCTGAAACCTCTGTATGTCGCAGAAAGTATATTCTTCATTATTTCGGAGAGAAATATGACGACTCCAAATGCGCCTGTATGTGCGATAACTGTAAATATCCACGAGAAAAATTTGAAGGAAAAGAAGATGTGCTGCTCTTTTTAAAGGCGGTAGATTTTTTAAAGGAGACACAAAAAGCCAAATACGTTTGTAATTTACTGATCGGTAAAGAAACTTCAGAGATCAAATCCTATAAACATAATGAAAACCCTTTGTTTGGTGCAGGAAAAAAAGAGGATTTCAATCATTGGAATGCTGTGTCCCGACAATGTCTGGTACGTGGTTTACTCTCTAAAGAAATTGAAACTTACGGAACATTAAAAATCACAGAAGAAGGACGTGAATTTCTAAAAAAACCAACCTCCTTTATTTTACTTAAAGAACATGATTACTCAGCAGATATAGATGAAGCAGAAATGCCTGCACCTAAAGGAGGGGCTGCTGTTGATGAAACTTTATTCAAAATGCTGCTTGACTTGCGAAAAGAAATCTCTCAAGATAAAGATATTCCTCCTTTTGTGATTTTTCAGGAACCTTCCCTACATGATATGGCGATTCAATATCCTGTTACCATAGATGAGTTAACCAATATTCAAGGTGTAGGGCAAGGGAAAGCGGTGCGCTACGGAAAACCGTTTACTGAATTGATCGCTCGTTATGTAGAAGATAATGACATTGATCGTCCGCAGGATTTTGTGCTGAAATCGGTAGTGAACAAATCCGGATTAAAGGTGCAGATCATACAAAATGTAGACCGTAAAATGCCGTTAGAGGTGATTGCCTCTTCTCAAGGGAAAAAGATCAGTGAAGTGATTGAAGAAATTGAAGCCATTGTCAGTTCAGGCACCAAAATGAATATTGATTATTACATCAATGACATGTTGGATGAAGAAGAACAGACAGATATTTACGACTATTTTCTGGAAGCTGAATCCGACAGTTTAGATGCCGCTCACGAAGAATTTGACGGAGATTTTGATGAAGACCAACTCCGGTTAATGCGTATTAAGTTTATGAGTGAGATGGCGAATTAATTGGGATCATGTTAAAAATTATGGGGAGTAATGTGTCTTACAACTCAAGAAAATCGGTTTTGGAAATAGCGTTATTATCATAAATTTCCCTTACCAGCAACAAATGCAGTTAAACCGATAAGCAGCATAGTTTGTGCTATTTTTAGTGAATAGGAAGTTTTTCTTCAATTTAAGCAAAGGTAATCAGCGAAAATTAGCGAGTCAGTTCGGCTCCAATCTCGGCTACAATCTCGGCTACAATCTCGACTACAATCTCGACTACAATCTCGACTACAATCTCGACTACAATCTCGACTACAATCTCGACTACGCTCGATTTCCGACTCGATTTCCGACTCGATTTCCGACTCGATTTCCGACTCGATTTCCGACTCGACTTCCGACTCGATTTCCGACTCGA
>JBBDID010000048.1:0-87842 GCA_040880585.1 Crocinitomicaceae bacterium
TCAATTATATACATAATAATCCAGTTAAAGCCGGATTTGTGGATCAGCCTGAAGGCTGGAAGTATTCATCTGCAACAAATTATCTTGAGTTGAAATCGGTTTTGCCTGAAGTACACTGTCTTTCGGGTCCCTTCAAAAGGGTTTAAAGGTAGGCTTCGCAGGGTTGAAGTTTGTGCCGCAGGATTGCAAATCCTGCGGAGCGGGGAGCACACTCAATTTGAAGTACAATTATATATGGTTTCGTAGGATTGCAAATGTTGCGGATTGGGTAGGTCTACTTTATTTTGTCATATAGAATACTAGCACTTGTATCTGGCCCATTGTACCAATCTTTTGGATCTAACCATAGCCGACCTCCCCCCCAGGATGATAAATTATAGGGTTTAAGTTCACCATCAGTAAGTATGTCAATATTATATTCATTCTTCAGAATTTTTAGCATGTCGTCTTCAGATAGATCTAGTGTTTCAGGTATGGTATGAGGAAAACTGTGAAAATGTTCAAAGGGACTATCATAATCTACCGGTTGAAAATCATAATGTACCAAACCATATTTTCCATGCTCATACGGTAAATTGTGATGATATGCTCGAAGAAAAGACACTAGTTGTGGATCAAACTCTGATCTCTCATAAATTTCTGATAAGTACAATCCAGTGCTCTCTAAATATTCAATACGAAGCGTATCAGGGCTTGAGTTCATAGAAACATGTATATTGCTCTCAATATTTGTCCAGATTGAAGACCATCTATTGAATCCAATGATGATATTATTAGAAAGGCTAATTTTACCTGATGCACGCAAATCGGTTGGAAAAGTGTACTCGAATAAAGAGTCACCGGCAAATTCAATAGTTAGCTCCGGGACTTTATTTGGACAAAGACTAGTACATTGAAGGATACCATCTACAGGTTCAATAGAACTTATTTGATATTCAACTGCGGTGTTATTATACTTCTTATTGACTTCCAGTGATTGTTTTGAAGATATAGTATCGATTTTTACCAGGGTCCACTGGCCTTCAATATCCTCTAAGGATAATTGCCTCTCTTCGGTAATCTCGTTTCCACCCGCTTTGCATCCAATCAAACCCACACAAAGAAATAAGAAAAATAACCTAGCAGTCACGTTTAAATATTTGAATCAAGATAATGATAATTAGATTAAACGGCGTAGATTTTTTTTTTAAAACCACTTGCTCGTTGCGAGTTCCATTGTGTAGCGTGATGACTGTTCTTTATTTCTTTTTAAAAGGATTAAAATCATTAACTTTATTTTGAACTTAGCACTCACTGAATGGGAAGTACGAATTGGACAACAACACAGCTTAAGCTAAAAAGACATAACTTAAATTATGAATTCAACCCACAGTTAAATTCGCTCAAATTAGGCGGAATAAACACTACTAGATATCAACTAATATATGTTTTTCTACCGACTGCAATTGGAATGGCTATTCTGTCCTTAATTTTTACTGGAATATTTTCGGATGGATCAAACCTAAAAATGTGGCTTGGTACTGGAGCATGTTTTTTAGCTGCTATTTATGGAATTTATACTGTGAGTCGAATGAAAAATTCCAATAAGGATATAAAAATATTTCATCCAGATAAAATCATTTTAGATGGTGAAAATTATACCGAGATTCCAGCAAATAAAATCAAATCAATTGAAAGCCGAGTTTCGAAAACAAAACAAGAGTTTCACGGTGAAGTTGTTCTTTCAACCAAAGACAACAAAGAGTATGTTTTGCTCGGTTTAATTGATGATGACAGCCGCCTAATAAGTGATGATCTTGAGTATTTCTCAGATTATCTTACTTCTCTGCTCAATGGAGGGAAGGAAAACGAATGTTAACTTAGGAAATTCACAGCCCCCCCTTTTTTGCCGCCCGCTTCACCACTCAGTAGCGTGTACATATCCGGGTGGCCCACGTAGGACAACCAGTGACCGGAGTTTTAGCCGACGCACTCGCAACGGTAATAAATTGTCTATATTTACTCAAACGTTGTATGCCGTTAAGAAAGGTTAAATATTCAATTCTAATTTTATCTACTCTAGTGTTTTCTAGCGCATTGAGCCAAAAGTTAAATTATACGCTTAGCAAGTGTAAAAAGGTAAACCTCAAACCTAAAAAGTCGAAAATAGATAGTCTGACGGTATATATTTTACCAAGTGACAGCTTAGAATTATTTACAAAATCTACTGAAGCAATAATTGATTCAGTCTACTTTGGCATAAGTGGAAGTGACACCATAAATAGACTTGACCAGAATTACAGGGATGATTTTATTGAGGTATTCCCATATTTTGGAATAGAAGACTCAGAACTTATATTAAGAATAATGGAAATGTATCCTAGAGCCGATCAATTAGAAAAGGAGCTTAGAAAATTAGGATCAAACTTTCAATATGTGGCACCACATCTATTTAACAATTTTGGATCGAAATACGCAATAATACCTTATCAAAGAGGTTATAATTTCATAGACAAATCCGGAAATATCGTTTTTGATTGTGAATTTCAAAACCTCTCGAATTTTATAGATGGATATGCATTTGTTAAAATAGAAGGTATTTGGTTAAAAATGGATGGGGAAGGCAACTTGTTTAAGTTTTAAAACGGCACACAACATACTACCCTGTTGTTGTGGATTTGCACCTTAAATCTGCGTTAACGGGGATTAAAATCATTAACTTTATTCTTAGTGTTGGGTATCATTGCATGTAACTTTCTTTAAGCTGTATTTGTTTTAAGAATACATGACCCAAAATCTTTCATATCTAGTAATTATTTTGCTTTTAACTTCAAAAGGATTGGCTCAAAAAGATTCCATTAAGTACAACAATACAGGAAAGGAACACTTTACTTCAAATTATGTTTCAATAAATCTTAATTACAGCCTTATAAGAACATATTCAAAATCGAGTTTTTATGAATATTTCCAAAACAACTACAATTCAAGATTTGGGCAAGACACTTATTCCGCTGGATTCAATATTGCAGGACCAATTGTCATAGGTTCAATGTCAAGTTATAACAATGGAAAACATTTTGACGGACATACGGGTCTTCATTACCAATTTACGGATAAATTTGAACCGAATGACACCACATCATTTAATTTCAAAGCCATCCACTTCAATTTTGCTCTGGGTAAAGACATATTGTTTTTTTGGAATAATATAGATCTACCATTGAGAATTGGAATTGATGGCGGTATGGCCTTTCTTCAATACAATAACCAAGGTAATAGAAACCCGTTTTTGAGCTTAATTGCACAATCGGAATTACGCTTTGTCCTTGGGAAAATAGTTTTGGGTTCGAAATTGGAAATAGGATATGATATAACCTCAAAAAATTGGAAACCAAAAAAGAATGGAATCAATGACGAACTTTCGTTTAAAAATCACTACTACTCTCTTCAGTTTTCGATAGGCTACAATTTGTTTAGAGCCAGTTAGCGCAAATTTACACCTTAAATCCGCGACAACTGGTAAGATTCCATTGTGTAGCGTGATGTGCATTCTTTATTCCTTTTTAAAAGGAATAAAATCATTAACTTTATTTTTAGCGTAGCATTAATTAATCCAATGTTTGTACAAACAAAATGCAATAATTGTAAAGAGCAAATCTCTATCTGGACTTGGTCAGAGGATAGAGTTCGATTTGCTATGGAAAAAGGAGAAAATTTCACTTTAACTTGTAAAAAGTGTAATGATTCAAGTAAATATCATGTGAATAACTTTACTGCGGAGCCAAATAAGTATGTCTTATTAATAGCTGGAATCATATTTCTAATCGCTACTCCTTTAATAGGCTATTTTATTTATGATTATCTGTTCCGAATGGCATGGATATATGCAATTGTAGCAGTACTTGGGGTATTATTAATTCCTGTCACAGTTTATGGTCTGCTATTACGAGATGACAGAAATAAATGCAACAGTTTCAATAGAACTAAAATGTCCGAAAAAGGGTGAAAAACTAACCGGGTAGCCGGCGCACGCCTGCCTGCCGCAGGCAAGGTAGGACAGTCCGCCAGCTGGTTGTTTGCTTACAACCATTGACCATTTTATCAAAGCTGCCAAAATAAATATGAACGCTATGCCTAAAGCAAGACAACCATACGAAACGATTTACTTTACAAATTTGGTTTCGCAAACCGCTAAAGATGGGACTGTAGTAACTTACCTTGCATGGGATGAGTTTGCTGATAGAATTTATCCGCCGGTAGTGGTAAATCAATCTGAAGATCTTAATGATATTGTTGGCGGTTTAGTGAAGTTTTTTAATGGTATTAATGATGGATATAACCCTAACTTATATGCTAAAAACACAACTTACATTACTGACATTGAACCGGAATTACAACCCATCATCAGGGGACTGATCATGCCTGGTGATAATTTAGTGATTGATCACAAAAGAACAGCTGAAGTATTTGAGCCGATTCTCAGAAACTTTAGCGATTTTTTGAATAATAAAGACAAGTGAAAACCGCAGCAGCAAAGCTCCTGTTGATTGTGCATTAGCGCAGGATGAATATCCTCCGCAGCCAGTCACAAACCCTTCGCACCGGGGTGGGCTTATTTTGCTTATGTTTCTTACTCTTAATATAAAAAATCATCCCGACCGGCCAAAATAAAAAACAGAACGTAGCAAGTAAAAACCATATAACTAACCAGCCTACTCCACCATTCGTCTGATTTGTGATGGGATAAACAATCGCCAACCATAAAAGAAAAACAACAGCACAACATCCCAAAAAATGAAGAAAAAATTTAAGCAGGCCTGATCCTCCCTCAATTTGAAAGCAACGTATAGCCGCAATCACCCACGCTCCTACTGCGATCAATAAAATAAATAGAATTGTATAGCCCGGTACGTGCATATATAAGCTTCATTTTTCCCCGGACGGTTATATATCCGTGTCCAGTATGTCGTCTTTTCTGCTTGACCTCTTTTTACGTTTGTTCGCATATTTCTTATTGAAATACAGGATCAGAACGATAGGCCAAACTAAAAATAGCAGAAGACTTGAAAAGAACCATATCACTGCTTCGGCCAATCCACATAACATTCCCTCACAATCCAGTGTAGGATAAACAATAATTAACCACAAAATAAATATCCCCGCAAAAGAGGCAAAAAGATTAACGAAATACCTGACCAAACTCGAATTATGAGCTAAACGGTATGATTTCACACCGGCAATTATCCAAAGAACAACCGCGCCAACACATACCAATAAAACGACAAGTGCCCCCGGATCCATATCTTCTTAATCAACAACAACCACAAGGTATTTAGACACCTTCCAAAAAGATTTGTGATCGTGAATTTTGATTTTATGATTATTCCCACTGGAAATCAGTTCGTATGAAGAAGATGGGTGATCTGTAATAAACTTGATTTTTTCTCCGGTCACCTCAATTAAATCCGTTTTTGTGATATCAATGGGCGTGAAGTAATTTTCATTGAAATTGTCTTTCAACTCGGTTTTTTTACCTATTCCGATAAATCCGCCTTCTTTAATCAATACCCCATTGGATTCCAATTCTTTAAAAGTTCCGTAAGCGTAGTATCCTTTGTTCAGTTCTTGCAAGGTCTCGGCTGTTAATTCCGTTTGTTCCTGATAGGCCTCCAGTAACTCTACATACTCTCTATCCAAATCAGCCAGTTCAACCCGTAGCATCTCAATCTCTTCTTCTTGCACCTGAATTTTATCCATCAAGTGATTCACCATAGTTTTAAGTTCCGCAATCTCTAGGTTTTTATTTCCCAACATTTTATTGAGTTCACTTACTTTTTTTGCATTTTCTTCTCTTAAATAATTGATGTTTTGAATTTCCTGAAGGATCCACTGTTTACTGTCCTCTTCCAATTCCATATCCGTTGAGCGGAACCTGATTTCATCATCTTTCAGGTTGATCATGGCCAGGTTTTGCTCAATCTCATTAAACAACATCATGGTTTCATTGATCACCGAATCTTTTTCATTCAACTGCCCTTCCAATACGCGGATCTCAGATTTTAACCGGGCCAGCTCTTCACTGCTTTCAGTTGAGCCTTCGGCTGTATCAACATCTCCCTGGCAAGAGAAAAGTATAGTAGAAATTAAGGTGAACACAAAAAATCGCTTCATGGTTGTTTCGTTTATTAGGTTTAACTTTGATTGGCTCTTACGGACAAAGCTAGTTAATATTTAATTCAAATGTTTACTTTTGAACTAAAATCAAGAAAATGAGGAAATACTTTTTTTTATCGCTCTTATCCATTTATTTTTCGATCACCACTTTTGCCATTGATGTGGATTACACCCTGGGAATGTCTCGTCCCAATTCGCATTATTTTGAAGTGGAAATGCTCATCAGCGATAATAAAGCCAAAACACTTCAAATTAAAATGCCCGTTTGGGCGCCGGGATCTTACCTCATCCGTGAATTTGCCAAAAGTATCAATCGCGTAAATGCCGTAGATGGTGAAGGGAATGCATTGACGGTAGATAAAATCAACAAAAATACCTGGGAGATCAATACCCAAAAAAGCAAGGAAATCAAAATCACTTATGAAGTCTATGCTTTTGAATTGTCGGTAAGGACCAGTTTTTTGGATGATTCACACGGATACGTGAACGGAACTTCCATATTCATGTATCTCAAAGACAATAAAGATGTTTCAGGAGAACTCAAAATCAATCCACATCCTACATTCAAAAAAATATCCACTTCACTCAACAAAAAAGAAGGAACCACCTACACTTATGAAAATTACGATCAACTGGTAGATTCTCCTATTGAGATCGGAAATCAGGAAATTTTCACATTTGATGCTGCGGGGGTCAAACACACTGTAGCCATGTACGGAAAAGGGAATTACAATGTCGATCAGCTAAAGCGAGATATGGCGAAGGTGATTGAAGCCGAAACAAAGGTATTTGGTACAAATCCCAATGATGAATACCTTTTTATCGTGCATAACCTCACCAACCCTTCAGGTGGATTAGAACATAAAAAATCAACTACGCTTCAGGTGAATCGCTGGACCTATCAGGGAGATGATTATTTAGGATTTTTAAGCCTGGTGGCTCATGAGTACTTTCATTTGTGGAATGTGAAACGCATCCGACCAAAAGCATTAGGACCATTTGATTACGATACTGAAAATTACACGGATCTATTATGGGTAATGGAAGGTTTTACCTCTTATTATGATGAATTGATTTTAAGACGGGCAGGATTCTATTCAGAAGACGATTACATAGCTAAACTTTTAGGTACGATCAATTATGTAGAGGGCCAGCCCGGGAACAAAGTTCAGCCTGTAGCCCACGCCAGTTTTGATGCCTGGATAAAAGCCTACCGCTACAATGAAAACAGTGTAAACACAACCATTTCTTACTATTCCAAAGGACAAATTTTGGCCGCTATTCTGGATCTGCACATCATCAATAAATTTAGGGCTGAAAAGTCACTGGATGATTTCATGCAAAAACTGTGGAACGACTTTTATATTGAAAAAGAACGCGGATTCACAGAACAAGAGTTTCAAACCGCTCTGGAAGATTTTCTGCAAGAAGATATGGATTGGTTTTTTGATCAATTTGTTTATGGCACTGAAACCCCGGATTATAAAAAATTCTTTTATGCGGTTGGCGTTGAAATCATCCAATCCAGAGCCAAGGCCAGTCCCTATTTAGGTGTCAGAACCGGGCAAGAAGGTGGAAAATTAGTGGTCCAAACAGTGTATGCCGGCAGCGCTGCCGAAGCACAGGGAATTAGTGTCAATGATGAGATTATTGCCATTAACGAATTCCGTGTAGATCAATCTTCTTTTACTGAAATGTTAGACGCTTTTGAAGTAGGAGACACATTTGAAGTTACCCTCTCACGAGACAATATCCTTCTCAACTACACTATTGAAATGGGAGCCCGACCTCATAACCGTTACAGTTATGGCATTGATCCAACTGAAGCCAGTAAAAAGAACTTTGATTATTGGTTGCGGGTGACGGAAAAATAGTTGCTTGAAAACCTATTTTCCGCTATACTTACCAACCTCCCGCGAGGTTGCATCTCGTGGGAGATACTATTCACAACCGTTTTAACAACAAACATACTCCCATTCCCCAGGATTATTAATTTCGTACTGAAGCTTACGAATAACGACACTTGAAAACATACATCCCCATATATCTCAGAAAATTCCTGGCGAAAATGGGCCTTTTAATGCTCATTTTCACCTTGTGCAGGGTAATTTTCTTTATCCACAACAACAATTATTTTCCTGAAGCCGGCTTTTTAGAATTTCTAAGCGGAATGTGGTTCGACCTGATCGCCGTTTGCCTGCTGTTTTATCCCTTAATTGCTGTAGAACTCTTCCCCAACAAAAACAGAACGTCAAAATGGTATCGTATAACTACCGCAATCCTCACTTACCTTGCTTTTACAGTTGGTATTTTCGTCAATCTGATCGATATTGAATATTTCCACCACACCACCACCCGCTCCAATATCAGCCTGTTTAAAATGCTCCGCTTTGGGGAAGACCTGAAACAGCAAATTCCATCATTTATCGGCAATTATTGGTACATCCTCCTCTTCTTCCTCATTTTTTTAATCCTCACTGTTTTAGTGCTAAAACGCTTCAACAGTTGGACAGATGACAGTCCAAAAATCAGCATTCGAAAACAACTGATCATCTACCTGCTTGTCATTGCATCTACCGTTATTATTGGTCGCGGAGGATTTATCCGCAAGCCGATTACCCCAACACAAGCGGCTAAATTCACAACTTCTCAAAACGTCCCGCTTGTACTCAATACAGCCTTTACAATGATCAACAGCATTGGGGCAGCAACGATCGAAGAAAAAAACTATTTTTCTGAAGAAGAATTAAAAAATCGCTACAATCCTCTTCAACAATACCCATCCGGCGGAAAAGTAAAAGGACAAAATGTCGTCCTCATACTAATCGAAAGTTTTACGCCTGAGTATATTGGAGCGTATCACCCGCAAGAAGAAAAAAGCTACACTCCCTTCTTTGACAGCCTTGCAAACCAATCGCTTTTCTTCACCAATGCTTTTGCCAACGGAAAAAAATCGCTGGATGCTGTTCCTGCCGTTGTTGCTTCTATCCCTAAACTGATGGAAACGGAATATCTTTTATCGCCCTACGCTGCCAATGAAATAGATGCTTTGCCTGAACATCTGGGTAAGATAGGATATTCCTCCGCCTTTTTTCACGGAGCAACCAACGGATCCATGAATTTTGATGCCTTCAGTGAGCTGGCTGAATTTGACAATTATTTTGGAAGATCAGAATACAATAATGATACTCACTATGACGGAACCTGGGGTATTTACGATCACCATTTTTTATCCTGGTCAATCGATAAAATGAATGAAATGAAACGGCCATTTTTCAGCACTATTTTCACCATTTCTAACCACCCCCCCTATTCCATTCCACCTGAGCTTGAAGAAAAGTTTGAATACACCCCATCTGAGCAGCATAAAACGATAATGTATACAGATTATGCACTTCAACTTTTCTTTGAAAAAGCTGCTGAACAAAATTGGTATGCAAATACTTTATTTATCATCACCGCCGACCACACCCCCGGCACCAAACAATCGCAATACAGCCATTCAATCGGTCGATTAAGGATTCCATTGCTTTTTTATCATCCACTGGATACATTTTTTAGGGGAAGATCCGATAAAATTGCCGGCCAAACTGACTTGATGCCAACGCTTTTGGATCTATCTGGTTACCAAACCCCTTTTATTAGTTTTGGTAATTCGCTTTTCTCCCATAAAGCAGGACTTACGGCCGCTCAAATTGGTGGGGAATTTATTGTCTTTAAAACGGTGCAGGGAGTGCCTTACGCCTTAACTTATCGCAACGAAAAAGCAATAGGACTCTATCAATTGGAAGATGTAAATATGAAAAATAATCTCCTGTCTGAAAAACAAACAATCGGCAAACAACTGGAACAGCAGCTCAAAGCCATGATTCAGGTCTATAATAAAAAGCTAATTCACAATGCACTTACAGTTGATACTTCAAAATAACGCAGAAAATCATCCTTTTTGCTACTTTTAAGTCATGGGATTTCTCTTGGTCACTATATTGGTACTCATTTGTGGTATTGCAGCCATTCTCTTTAGCATCCTTGCCTGGCGGCTTAATAACCAAACCTTTTTTATACTGGGGATAATCGCCCTGGGAATTTATCTCATTTACTTCTTTGTCCATTTTCATTGGAACATCCAACTACTGTTAAGCGGAAATGCCATTACAATTTTGATCAATCTGGCCTTTATAGGATTACCGATTTTTTTTCTGATCAAATCACAACTAAAAAAAGAACAAAACAGTTTTGACGGCGGAGAAGGAGGAGGCCCCGTAACGCAAGAGTATCTGGACGAGATCATCAACGCCCCGGATGAGGAAATTGATTTTGAAGATGATTTGAATTTGAAATAATTTCAGGATGATTTAAAAATATATTCAAAAAATCCAATACGTCTGTTTAGTACCTCAATTACTGCTCCCCTGTTTTAGGGGAGCTCTCCGCCACAGGCGGAGTGAGGGGTCGGCTTAACTATAGCAAGAAGTTACTATATATTAAAACACTTTTAATATGAAAATTACTGTTAGTTAAGCCGCCCCTCCATCCCGACACGTCAGTTGTCGGGGCAACTCTCCTATATCAGGGACGTACAGTTTTCTCTTCTACTCCACTACCTCACTATCCTTCCCCTTTTTAAGCTGCTTCATCTTTCGTCCCATTAAAAACAAGCCGATCAAGACAAGAGGTATACTCAAGTACTGCCCCATATTCAGGCCTTCTAATTGTTGGTCAATCCCATCCTGATTTTCTTTGATAAATTCAATGATAAAACGAGCCCCGAAAACAATTACAAAGAAAAATCCCAGTAAGAAACCGCGTAATTTAGCAGCATTGGTCTTCCAGTACAGGTAAAAAATTCCACCAAAAACCAAAAAATAACATATTGACTCAAATAATTGCGCCGGATATCGGTTGGGTACAGCAGCCAAGACTTCAGCAAAAGCCGGGTTATTGGCAATGAGATCATAGGCCTTGCTCACTTGGTCTTCCGGTAATCTTGTGATTTGTAACGCCTGATAAGAAGGGATATCGTGTCGCAAAAATTTAAATCCAAAATCCGTTCCGGTGGGTTTTCCAACAATTTCGTGATTAAAAAGATTCCCTAATCTGATCAATCCCCCGGCAAGTGCGGCAGGCACCACTAATCGATCCAACACCCAAAGAATAGAAGTTTTTGTCACATTTCTCGCCAACAAATAAGCAGCGATAATAATTCCCAATGCACCACCATGACTGGCTAGTCCACCTTCCCATATTTTCAAAATCTCAACCGGATGAGCAAGATAATAATCGGGCTGATAAAAAAGACAATGACCTAAGCGCGCTCCTAATACTCCTCCTACCAACACATAAATGAAAGTTTTATCCATCCATTTTTCAGGTACACCTTCTGATTTATACATGCGGTTTAAAATCACAAACCCTATATAAAAACTTAAAGCCCACATAATACCATACCAGGCGGGCATACGATATCCTTCAAACACACTGGGGTCAAAATTCCAAACTACTTCTAATAGCTGCACAGGCTTTTTTTTAGCAAAAATAATGAAATCCCCTTACCCACACCATTATTTCAATTGAATGTGGAAAAGAGAAAAAGTTTCTCCCGAAATAGTCTGAGTTTTTCAAAAAATCCTATTTTCTTTGTATCAGTTAACTAATCTTATTCCTTTGCTATGGCTAAAAAGCATAATTTCGGTGCAGGACCTTGTATTCTGCCACAAGAGGTATTTCAACAGGCTGCTGCAGCCGTTCTTGATTTTAATGGCTTGTCCATTTTAGAAATTTCACACAGAAGTAAAGACTTTATAGCTGTTTTGGAAGAAGCAAGAGAATCCGTCAAAAAGGCGTTGAATGTACCGGAGGGTTATACTGTCCTCTTTTTACAGGGCGGTGCCAGTCTGGGTTTTCTTATTGCAGCCATGAATATGGCGGGTGCTTATAAAAAGGCAGCCTATGTCAATACAGGCGAGTGGGCAAAAAAAGCAATGAAAGAAGCAAAGAACGCCGGTGTAGATGTGGTTGAAGTAGCCAGTTCTGAAGATAAAAATTTCAATTACATCCCCACCGATTTTGTCATTCCTGAAGATTGTGATTATCTTCATTTCACTTCTAACAACACCATTTTTGGTACTCAGTTTAAGACATTTCCAAAAGCGCATGTTCCTATTGTTTGTGATATGTCATCCGATATTTTTTCAAGACAAATCAATGTCGCCGATTTTGATATTATTTACGCAGGCGCTCAAAAAAATATGGGTCCTGCCGGAGCTACCTTATATATTGTAAAAGAAAGCATCCTTGGAAAATCTTCTCTGTCTGGAATCCCCACCTATTTGGATTTGAAAACCCACCACGAAAAAGATTCATCTTTTAATACCCCACCGGTGTTTTCTATCTACGTTTCTATGTTGAACCTGAGATATATCTTACAGCAAGGTGGAGTAGCAGAAATGGAGAGACGAAATGAAGCCAAGGCAAAGCTTTTATACAATGAAATTGACAACAACCCACTTTTTGAAGGAACCACAGCAGTTGAAGATCGATCCAATATGAATGCTACTTTTGTACTCAAAGACGACTCATTGACCGAAGCCTTCAATCAGGCATGGAATGATGCCGGTATCATTGGGTTAAAAGGTCACCGATCAGTTGGTGGGTTCAGAGCATCCATGTACAATGCCCTTGACATTTCAAGTGTAAAAGTCTTAGTAGAAGTGATGAAAGAATTTGCAGTAAAAAAAGCATAAATAAAATCAATGAAAGTATTAGCCAACGACGGGATTGCACCCGAAGGAGTAAAAGTTTTAGAAGCAAAAGGATTTAAGGTATCAACCACCAATGTTCCACAAGAACAGTTAATTGATGCAATCAACAAAGAGGGATATACTGCCCTATTGGTCAGAAGTGCCACTACTGTTCGCAAAGACCTGATAGATGCCTGTCCCGGATTAAAGTTGATTGGAAGAGGTGGTGTGGGCATGGATAATATAGATGTAGAATATGCCCGTTCTAAGGGAATACATGTGATCAACACTCCTGCAGCTTCTTCACAGTCTGTTGCTGAATTGGTGATGGGCAACCTTTTTTCCCTTTCCCGCTTTGTTTTTCAAGCCAATCGTACTATGCCTGAAAAGGGTGACACCGATTTTAAACGCTTAAAAAAAGCTTACGCCGACGGGCAGGAAGTCCGGGGAAAAACCCTTGGGATTATAGGCTTCGGTAAAATTGGACAGGCATTAGCCGCCTATGCATTAGGCGTGGGCATGAAAGTGAGGGCGATAGACCCCTTTGTCGAAAGCGCAAAAATATCGGTGAATATTGAATTTCACGGCCCGGTTAAAGTAATGGTAGATACCGAAAAAGAACTCCGTGATGTGATCGGTGATTTAGATTATATTTCACTGCATATTCCAAAAACCAAAAATGGAGAAGCCGTGATCGGAAAAGATGAATTTGATTTAATGAAAGAGGGCGTAATCATTGCAAATGCGGCAAGAGGTGGTGTCATGGATGAGGATGCTTTGATTCAGGCGCTGAATAGTGGAAAAGTAAGAGCTGCGGCACTTGACGTCTTTGAAAATGAACCCAATCCCAGAAAAGATTTGCTTCAACATGAACGGATATTGAGTACGCCTCATATTGGAGCGGCTACGGATGAAGCACAAAGCCGAATCGGCATTGAATTGGCTGAACAAATTATTAATTTATTGACTTAATTATGACCATTGTATCCCCTTCTCTACTTGCTTCTGATTTTGCCAATCTGCAATCTGAAGTAGAAATGCTAAACAACAGCGAAGCCGACTGGTTGCATGTGGATGTGATGGATGGTTCATTTGTGCCCAATATTTCATTTGGTTTGCCGGCTGTAAAAGCAGTAGCGAAACACGCCAAAAAGCCTTTGGATGTTCACTTAATGATTGTCAATCCCGATAAATACATTCAACATTTTGCGGATGCAGGAGCTACCTACTTAACCGTTCACTACGAAGCTTGTAATCATTTGCACAGAACCATTCAAAGTATACGAGCAGCCGGCATGAAAGCCGGAGTTGCCCTGAATCCGCACACACCGGTTTCTGCCTTAAAAGAAATCATTTCCGATATCGACCTTGTACTTATTATGTCCGTAAATCCGGGGTTTGGAGGACAAACTTTTATCAAAGCCGCCATAGAAAAAGTAGCGGAACTCAAAAAAATGATTGCAGCAAAAAAAGCTTCCGTACTCATTGAAGTAGATGGAGGGGTCAATACCCAAACCGGAAAAGAACTGGTGGATGCCGGAGCAGATGCCCTGGTAGCCGGAAGTTTTGTGTTTAAATCTGATGACCCTGCACAAACGATTAGAGACCTGAAAGCGCTTTGATTGAATGTGAATTTGAATAATTCTTAAAATCGATATCCCACTGAAATTCCTGCTGAAGGGTTAGACCGATACAATTGGAAACCTTTTAGCATAGGAAGCGCACCGGCTTGCAATTGAAAATTAAACCCTTGTTTTGTTTTTAGATTGAACCCCAGCATGGGCGAGTACCAAATACCGTTTATAAGTTCAGTTTTTGTTTCCAGCATCCAGTCAAAATTAATTCTGAACACCTTGTATTTCTTACTGTCACCAGATTTTTGAGATGAAGTACTTGAAGGAATTTGAGATTCATTACAGATATTTCCGTTGTGATTTTGTCCTAAAGTGATAAAAGTCCATCCTAAAAAAATTATCCCGATAATTAGCGTTTTCATAATTCGTCTTTATTAAAATTTGTTTTCTTATAGCGTAAAACTAAAGAGTTAAAGGCTTAAACCCTTATTGAAAAGCACCGCCCTTACGGAAGGTTTGCGAAAATCACAAATCCACGATTTGTAAGTAAAAAATTTGTAGTCATTTTTTATGGAATAATTATTGAGTGTGCATCAATTAAAATGAACCTATTTGAAACTGGGTTGTAAACATTAAAAAATTGAGCTATGATCAGTATACCGGAACCCTGCCACGAAGATTTCAGTGCCATGACACCCACAGAACGCGGTGCTTTTTGTCAAAAGTGCAGCATTGATACTTTTGATTTCAGAAATTTATCCAGTGAACAAATCAATCAAATTGTAAAAGAAAAAAAAGGAGAACACCTTTGCGGACGGTTCTATTCTCATCAATTAGACGATTTAAATGCCGGATTTATCGCCTGGAAAAATCAATCCAAAAAAACGTTTCAAAGTAAATTTCTAATGGCCTGCCTGATTGTATTTGGTTTGACTTTGTTCAGTTGTGAAACGGAAGATAAAGGGCAGCTTGAACATATTAATTTTTCTGAACTACTTCAAAATCCAGAGGTAGACGAAAAAGAAAAAACAAAATATATCAATCAGGGATTTAGCACGCAAGAAATTGATTTACTGGAATACCTTCAAAAAGACAAGAGTAATCAAGAAGTAGAATGTAAATTCATAGAAGAAACAGCCGGGGAAATCATTGAATTTGAAGAAAATGAGTACAATTCTTATCACATTGCCGGGGGAATATCATTTGTAGATACAGAATACCAGGTTTATTTAAAGGATACTATTCCCGATACCACCGACTCTTCCATTTTACCGGATCCCATTGTTCCAATTTCTATTTTTGAGGCGACCGCTTTTCCGAACCCAACACAAACAAAAAGCACCCTTGCGCTGGAAGTAAATGAAAAAAATCAATTTGATATTTTGCTCTATGATATAAACGGAAGAATGATTCAAGAGATTTATTCAGGAGAATTGAATGAAGGCCGACAACAATTTGAGGTCAATTTAACTGGTCAACAAACGGGGATGTATATCGTAAACGTCATTTCTAAACAGCAAAAAGAAACATTGAAGATTCAAAAATTAAACTAATCTGCTAAGAAATAATACCCAATAATTTTATTTTTTCATGGGAAAAGGGGGATCAGCATAGCTATCCTCCTTTTTTTAACCCTACGATTAGAGGATTACTCTATCACTATTTTTTTTAATTAGACTGAATGTGAGATGCTTAAAAATTATCTATAAAATCCCCCATAATAATATACTATTTTAAGGACTCAAGTTTTTTGAGTTTCATTAGTTTTGGAGAAAGATTAACGCTACTACTTACTTTGAAACGCATATTAAACATAGGCATTGAGGACTTTAATGGGTCAATCCATGAGTTGAAAATACGTAAGCTATTTAATGGACTTACGTTTTTCGGTTTCTTCGCCGCTGTAGCGCAAGTGATTTTCTTCTTTGAGCAAGACAAAATGGCAACCTTATTTCATGCGATTTGGGGAGCTTATTGTTTTATTGCGATCTATCTTCATCATTTGGGATACTTTAAGTTTGCGAAAATTTCACTGGTTTTTATCGTTATTCTATTTGGCACTTTGGCTTCAGCCAGGGTCGGAAGCGAGTATTATCCACACATTGCTTCTTTCGGAATTGTTGGGGGAATTTTTGTTTTTTTCGACGTTAAAAAAGAATGGGGATGCATACTGTTATTTATGTTGATGCATGCAGCTGCCATGATTTTAATTGAGTCAGATGTATTAAAAAATCCAGCAATAGAATTTAAACACCCGGCCGTACTTAAAGCAGGTATCATCATTGGGACAGCTCTTTTTTTGGCAATAGAAATTTTAACCATCCTCCGATTGAGCTGGTTAACAGAAAAAGAGATCATTTCAAATTTAAAAAAATCCAATTCAAAACTTCAACAAATTAATAATGAGAAGACAGTGATGCTGCAAGAAATCCATCACCGTGTTAAAAATAACCTTCAGGTGGTTATTAGTTTAATCAATCTTCAAACAAACAATATAGATGACCGAAAAATGCTTGCCCTTTTTGAAGAGCTGAAAATGCGATTGATTGCAATAGCCAGAATGCATGAAATGATGTATTTATCTGACAAAATTAATAAAATTGATTTTAAGAATTATGTGGAAGAGCTGAGTTTAATGGTGCTGGAATCAGCAGATACAAATAAAAGATGTAAGCCTTTCCGTTAATACCAATGTAGATCATCTATCAGCAGATGGAATAGTGCCCCTGGCTTTGATATTAAATGAACTCATTACGAACTCTATCAAACATGCTTTTGAGAACAATCAGGGAAATCAAATTTCAGTATTGTTTGAAACAAAGGATGGGAAAGCGTATACATTAGAATATTTTGACAACGGTTTTTGGAAATCGAATGCCTCTGTTAGAAACGGGTTTGGTTTAGAGCTGATTGAATTACTAACCGAACAACTGGACGGAACAGTTGAAAGGGTCTCTTCAGAAGAAGGGACAAAATACACCTTTCATTTAAAGATGTAGAATTGCATCCCCTCAGGACTTAGCATATCATAGTTTCACCCCTACTTAGTCGTTCCTTAAAAAACAAGTTTTTTATTTCTCTCCAAGATTAAAGATATTAGACAAAAGACAAAAGACTTTGCCTCTATCTTTAATTGAAGCATCATCTTTTTAAGATCCCACCCATTTTGGACATTTTTTCACGTATTTCAGCAGATTCAATCAATTTTTTGAACCCATCTGAGATTTAATTGTACAAAAAGTTACAATAAACAAATCGCTATGAAAAGATTAGATATTCCGGAACCTTGCCATGAAAACTGGGCAGATTTTACCCCCACTGAAAAAGGAGCTTTTTGTGGAAGTTGTCAAATTGATGTGGTTGACTTTAGCAATAAATCTCCGAATGAAGTAAAAACAATCTTACAAGCCAAGGCCGGCAAAAAGATGTGCGGACGTTTTAGAAAAACGCAATTGGATGAATTAAATGATGATTTCTTTGCCTGGGAGAATCAAAGCCAACGATCTTTTCAAAGCAAATTTTTATATGCTTGTTTGATTGTATTTGGAATGTCTTTGTTTACGTCTTGTCATGTGAAAGATCATTTTGTGATGGGAAAAATGCTTCCTCCTGTTGAAAATGTTCAAGAGAACAATCAGCTTGACCTAACTGATTCAATTAAAGGAGAAGTAAAGGTAGATCCGGAAGAAAAACCAAAACCCATTCAAAACAACCATCAAAATGAATTCAAGAAGGGAAAAATTGCTTATCATCCCGATAGCGAAGAAAAACCTGCTGATTGTAGCCCGGATGAATCACTTTTTATAAAAGGAGATACCATCTATATTCCGGAAGAAAATAAGGCTACGGAAGATTCTTTAGAACAATCAATCGCAGAGGATACCCTCTATGACGATATCATGATTGACGGAGAAATTGAAATTCCGCAAAGCTTTGAAACCTACGTCAATGATACCACAGATGAAAAAAACAGCCATTCAGTCATAGAAACGGTTGACAGTGTCCATCATAAAAATAATGTTGATCCTACTTATTCTATTGAGGTAGAAGATAAAAAAGTGGATGTCTTTCAAACTCAACTCTACCCAAATCCCGGAAAAGATGTCACAAATGTAGTTTTGGAGGTGTTCAAAGAAGAACAATTCAACATTTATCTGTATGCTATTGACGGAAAAAGGGTGAAGCAAATTTTTATGGGAAAGTTGCCGGTAGGCGAAAAGCGGTTTGTAATAGACCTAATCAATTATCCTACAGGGAATTATTTAATTGTTATTCAAAGTCATTCTCAAAAAACCACTTTAAAGCTTGAAAAAATCGGATAACTCCCTATCCTTTTAATAAAAATCACGTATTAATAGGTAGTATATTTGCAATTTATATGCGTTTACCTACTAAAAATGTACCCAGGTGGTTGATTTTTCTAGTCGACTTGTCCATTGCCTTTTTGGCACTGATCGTTGCTTATTTGGTACGTTTTGATGCATCTAATATCCCATTTGAGCAGGAATATAGCATCTTCATCTCGGGACTACCTATTTACTTGATCGTTCGCGGTTCAATGTTTGTGATATTTCGGGTTTACCGGGGGATATTACGACACACTGCCAGCGCAGATGTGAAGAAAATTATATTTTCCACTACAGTAGGTACCCTAATTTTAATCGCTATTTCTTTTATTAAGTACCGTTCATTTTCCGGGCAATTTCTCTTTCCCAGCTCCATCATTATTGTTGAGTATTTCGTTTGCATTTCCTTTTTACTGGTATTTCGATTTGCCGTAAAACTGATTTATCTGGAAGGTTTAAAACGAGATAAAAATCAAATTCCTACTGTCATATACGGTGCCGGCACTTATGGACTCATTACCAAGCACACTGTTGAAAAAGAAGCGAAACTGGCCGGAAAAATAATTTGTTTCATTGATGATGATAAAAACAAATTGGGCAAATCTTTAGAGGGATTGAAAATACATCATTCCACATCTCTGGAACAACTCATTGAATCACATGAGATCAAACGTCTCATTCTTGCCATTAAGAATCCCGATAACCGAAGCAAGCGTGCTGTCATAGAAACCTGTCTCGCACACGACGTTGAAATACTTAATGTCCCTTCTCCTACCAATTGGATCAACGGTGAATTTACTACCGGTCAGATTAAACCCATAAGAATTGAAGATCTTTTAGGCAGGGAGCCCATTTCACTCAACATAGATAAACTCACCGAAGAGTTCGATAACAAAGTAATTCTGGTAACCGGAGCAGCTGGTAGTATTGGTAGTGAAATTGTAAGACAGTTAACCACTTTCAATCCCGAAAAAATTATCATGTTGGATCAGGCTGAATCAGCGATTTATAATTTGGGGATGGAGTTGAAAGAGAAGCGGGTGTTGCATTTAACTGAGACTGTGATTGCAGACATCCGAAACAAAGACCGGCTTGAAAATGTGTTCCGCACTTTTCATCCCCATATTGTTTTTCATGCAGCTGCATACAAACATGTGCCCCTGATGGAAGATAATCCTTCTGAGGCGATTTTGACAAATATTAAAGGAACCAAACAGCTGGTAGATTTATCGGTAGAGTTTAAAGTTGAAAAATTTGTGTTGATCTCAACAGATAAGGCGGTCAATCCAACCAATGTGATGGGATGTTCCAAACGAATTGCAGAAATATATGCGCAATCCGCCAACCAGATTTCAACCACCCGATTCATCACCACACGCTTTGGAAACGTACTGGGATCTAATGGCTCTGTCATACCCTTATTTAAAAGGCAAATTGAAACCGGTGGCCCCTTAACCGTTACACACAAAGATATTACCCGTTATTTCATGACGATTCCTGAAGCTTGTTCTCTTGTACTGGAAGCAGAAGCTATGGGGAAAGGAAATGAAATATTTGTATTTGATATGGGCGAATCAGTAAAAATTTATGATTTAGCAAAAAAAATGATACAGTTAAGTGGGCTCGAATTAGGGAAGGATATTGAAATCAAGATCACCGGTTTACGACCGGGCGAGAAATTATATGAAGAATTGTTGACAGAGGAAGAAAATACGCTGGCAACACATCATCCGCAAATTATGATTGCCCAGGTGAGGGAGTATGATTTTGATGAAATTTCAAGATCCGTAAATGAATTAACCAACCTATTTGAGTATCAAAACAATGAAAAAATTGTCAGTTTTATGAAAGAGTTGGTACCTGAATACCGAAGCAATAATTCGGAATTTGAAAAACTCGATCAATGATCCAGATCCCTTTACAAATTCGATTTGCAGATTGCGACATTGCCGGACATATCCACAATGCAGTTTATTTACACTATTTTGAAACCGGTCGTATGCATTTCTTTGTCTCCCAATTAGGAAAAAACTGGGACTGGAAAAAAAAAGGAATCATCCTGAAAAAGAATAGCATTACTTATCACCAGCCATCTTACCTTGAAGATGAATTAACTGTCATACTTTCTTGCTCTCATATCGGCACAAAGAGTTTTACGCTGTTGTATAAAATCATTGACGCCGGCGCTGAGTTAAAAGCTGAAGGATCATCCCTTTTGGTTTGTATGGATTACACAAAAAACCAATCCATTGAAATTCCTGAAAAAATGAGGGGAATCTTAAAAAAACATCTTTCAGAAAGCGAGGCATAAAAATTGCTTTATATTTTGTAATTTACAACGCATAATAATTGCCTTTATGAAACTATTTTTTTTGACTGCTTTATTGAATTTATCCCTGCTTGGTTTTTCACAATTTGAAAATGAAGCCCGATCTACTGAAAAAACTGATCAGGTAGCTAAATGCAGGGATCCGCGATTCCGAATGGTTTCTGATTGTGCCAATACGGTTTATTTTGATGAAGATCAGGAAGCCGTGATGCACCGCAAATCAGGAAAAGCTTTTTCCGGTAGCTGCAAAGTTTGTCATTCAAATGGTAATCTGGAAATGTACATTACCTATCAGGGAGGTAAAACAGTTGGACAGGACACGGTTTGGTACAGCAATGGAATCCCTCAATTAATTAGAAGCCACGCTGTAGATGGTAGTGGAAAAGAAGATGGTAGCTGGAAATTATACCGCTCAGATGGTAGTTTAAAATGGGAGAAAAATTATGTGCAAGGCGCACCGCATGGTGAGTTTCGTTACTATTATCCTGACTCCAGCCTTTGGAAAATAGAAACCTGGAATATGGGACAGCTCGACGGTAAAAAGCAGGAATTTTATCCCAACAATACGCTAAAAAAAGAGATCATGTATAAAAATGGTGAATGGAATGGAAAGTACATCACCTATTTTGAAAATGGTATGGTTGAATCTGAACAGATGTATGAAAATGGAGTAAAAGAAGGGCTTTCAAAGTATTACTACGAAGACGGTGCGCTTTTTTATGAAGAATATCATGAAAAAGGAAGCAGGGAAGGAGAATTCAGAAGATTTTATCCCAAAGAACAACGCAAATGGACGGTTGAAAACTACAAAAAAGATAAGCGACACGGATTGTTTGAAGAGTATTACGATTCAGAAAAAAATATCATAAAATACCGTGCTACTTATAAAAAAGGAACGTTGTTAGAAGAACACTTCTATGATGAATTTGGTGATGAAACTGCACCCCCTAAAAAACCGGAAAAAGAAGAGGAGCCCAAAGAGAAAGAAGAGAAAGAAGAGGAAGAGGAAGAAGAGGAAGAAGATTAACGCTTCAGATTTTCCCTGTTCCACTCAATGGTCTTTGCTAATCCTTCTTTCAAGAGGTAGACGGGATCATAGCCGATTTGTTTTTTAGCCCTTGAAATATCTGACTGACTGGACTGAATGTCCCCCACCCTTGGTGCTCTATACACCGGTTTTAAACCCGAATTAATTTCATTTTCAAGAATTGTATATAGTTCGTTGAGTGAAAGTTGCTGCCCCATTGCGATATTCATCACAGCTTCATCCGGGTTTTTAATCGTAGCAAAGGCAGCACAAATATTTGCTTGCACCACATTCTTTACATAGGTGAAATCTCTTGATATTTCACCATCTCCATTGATGTAACACGGTTTTTTATGAAGCAAATTTTGAATAAAAATAGGAATCACTGCTGCATAAGGACCTTTGACACTTTGTTTGGGACCAAAAACATTAAAATACCTCAAGCCTATTATGTCCATTCCATATAGTTGCGTAAAAGTACGTGCATATAACTCATTCGCCTTTTTAGTAACAGCGTAGGGGGATAAAGGATTTCCGATTTTATCTTCTACTTTTGGTAAATGCGCATCATCACCATATACAGAAGAAGATGAGGAATAAACAATTTTCCTGACATTCGTCTCTTTAGCAGCATATAATATATTCAAAAATCCATCAATATTGACCTCATTGGTTCGGATGGGATTATCAATACTTCTGGGAACACTTCCCAAAGCTGCCATGTGAAATAAAACATCACAGTTTTTAAGAATTTGTAAGCAGGTATGATAATCGGTAATGGATCCTTCAACAAAAGTGAAATTTTCTCTATTAGTATACTCTTCAATGTTGGAAAGATATCCGGTTGAAAGGTCATCTAATACCAATACATGTTTGGCGCCTAATTGAATCAACTCCCCAACAAGATTAGAACCGATAAAACCTGCACCTCCGGTTACTACGCAATGGGAGTTTTGAATGAAAGATTTTATTTCTGTTGTAATCATTTCCTTGGGCAAAAATAACTATAAAAAAAGAAGATGCCGATAATATCATTACCAATGACACTTCCTCTTTTTTTACTTACTTAATACACAATACTTACCCCAGATAACGCTTTTTAATTTTCTTCAACCAGGCGTTGATATCTTCAGATAAATTCAATTGTACCACAGCCCACCAAAACAATACCGTTATTACCAGTGAATTAATTGTTATTTTGATCAAAGGATGAGCTGTGTAATCAATGTAACTAACAACTACTAAAAACAGAAGCCCCAAAACGAGTACCTTGTAAAAATTAAAATTGAAAGCCTTAAATCCAAAAACTTTATACAGGAAAATGGCACGTAAAGCATTAATGATCACCATGGCTAAAAAAGAAGCCAAACCTGCTCCTACTAATCCCATGTATTGTATAAAGACAAAATTAAATCCAATCACAAAAACAGCTAGAATACCGCTGAAATAAGCATTGTATTTGTACTTTTCAGAGGTTTCAATAATGTCTGAATTCACACCTGTACCCAACTCTACCAATTTACCTAATCCTAACCAAAAAAAGACATATTTCCCTTCTTCAAATTCAGGTAAGTAGGTCAAAACGGGTGAAATGATTGCCCATCCCAATAAGAATAAGAAAAATCCAATAATCAACAGGTTAACACAGCTTTTAGAATATACTATCTGTATGGTTTCCCGATCGTTCTCTTTCCATGATTCGGCAACAATTACAGAAGCTATTTTTTTAAGCCCCTTAGCAGGTATATTAATCAAAGTAGCTGCAAAAAACATAATGGCATAAATCCCCACTTTTTCATCCGATATCATATCGTGAATCATCCATTGGTCTGCGTATTGTACCACAGAACCCGCTGTGCCGGTTACTACTCCAAAAAACATGTATGCCCCGATTTTCTTTTTCTCCCTCAGTAATTCAGGTCTGGGCCATGTTAATACCTTTGTTTTATGAATAGCGATAAAGATAATTGACATCCCCGGTAAGGCTAATACAAAAGCATAGATATACATCAAATGATCATAACTGATCGCTGCTGAAATGAATAAAACGATTCCTGCAAACAAAAGTACCTTCGTCAATAAACTATCCAAAAAAGTACCAATCACAGTACTAAAAAGCATCTTTACATAGCCGTCAATATTTAAAAAGATAATCCTAAATAAAATGAGGGGAGGAATGAGGAAAGCGTATTCAGCTAATGCTTTATTCTTGCTATTTGAATACAATATCCAATCTTCAATCAAATAATAACACCCTATGGCTAAAATAGCTCCAAACAGCGATAGAATAATGCCAAAAACAAGAAAACCGTGATGCCCGTTTTCTTCATTTCTAAATGCGGGAAACATCCGTTTCAGTATCAGGTTCACACCGAAATTAAAAAAGATGGTAAACGTTCCTGAAATGGTATCAATTAATGCCAGTAACCCTATTTGCAAGGGGGTGATCACAAAAGGCATGAGCAAACGAGTAGCGGTGCCAAATATCAAACCAATATAATTGGCCAAGGTTGACTGAATAGACTGACGCTGAATTATTCCCACTGTATTTGTATTACTTCAAACCTTTATAAACAGCTACTCAACTGCTCAATATACTTGCCTTTTCCTCTTAATTCCTCATTATTATACCCGAAAAAAGCAATCTTGTTGTGTTCTGCTGCTTCAAAATCATTGATTGAATCACCAATTATCGCAGTTTTCTCTCTATTATAATTGTTTTCTTCTAGCAGGGTTTTCACTAACTGCTTCTTTGGAGTAGGAGAACCATGAATTGAAATAAAATATTGTGTAATATCTAGTTCTTTGCACAAAAAACGGAGTTCATTTTGATCAGATCCGCTTACAATGTGGAATGGGATTGCATTATAGTATTCTCTAATAAATGTTAAAGCATCCTCAATTAAATATTTTTTTTGAGGCAACTCTGCTCTCATAATCTCTGAAAATCCCTCTGCTTTACGCTGGATATCCTCTTGATTATAGTCTTCTTTTGAAATGTTTTTATAGAAATGCTCGATCTTGACATATCTGGATAATCCTCCATTGTAACGGTGAAAGTCAAGCAATTCCTCTACCATTTCATCCGGATAATCTTCAAAAATTTTTTCAAAACCAATGTCTCTAACTTCCATAGAGTTGAGAATAACTCCATCAAAATCCCAAAGCAAGGCATCTAATTGATCAATTGGATAAGGCATCTTCTACTCTTTTAACGTCTTCTGGAACGTCTACCGCAAGACTGCCTGCGGCAACTTTATGCATCAAAATCGATCTACCTAATTCTAAAAACCTCAGTATTTCAATATCCTCATGCAATTCTAAAGGGGTTTTTTGAGGATGATCTCGAAACAACAATAATTCCTCCTTAGAAAATCCATAAATACAAATTTGTTTTAGAAAATCTACAGGGTCATATTCTCCTTTTTTATTTCCCGGAACAGCCGATCTTGACATATACAGTAAATGATTGTTTTGATCACAAACCACTTTAGGAATGTTAGGAGATGTCGGATCTTCTGTATGTAATAAGGTGGCCATACAATTAATGATTTTTTGAGGATACTTTTTCTTCAACTCAACAACTTCCAGAATATTATCAGGATCAATCATGGGTTCATCTCCCTGAATATTTACATAAACATCTGCCTCAAGTTTTGTAGCTACTTCTGCCAAACGATCTGTACCTGTTAAGTGATCAGATGATGTCATCACCACATTATACCCATTTTCTTCAACCACTTTCTTAATTCGCTCATCATCCGTTGCGACATATACATTTTCTTTACCCAATGCCTGTTCTGCCCGCTCACACACCCATATCACCAATGGTTTTTCCAAAATAGGATGCAGGGGTTTTCCCGGAAATCGGGAAGAGCGGTAACGCGCCGGTATTATTCCAACTACTTTCATTAATTCATAGTCATTGCATGAATAGAAGATGTAGGAACAGAATAAGAAGAATTAGTGAGTGACGTCAAAGTCATTCCTTTATTCATGTAGTGATTAAATATCTCCTGATTAACCCGATTCAAAATCTGCCCTTTTGAAGATGAAAGCGGGTAGCCGTCAAATCCTATTAGTTCTACTTCTTTTTTAAATTTTTCTGCAAATTCAAGCGCCAACATTAAGGGAGAGTCTTCCGAAGAATCCGGGTAAGATATATTACCGAGTTGATAACATTTTTCTACTACATCCTGAATGTCATTCACCTCGATTCCTAAAGTATCATTTGGTAAAATGATTTCATCTATCTTTTCTTTTTCCTTAGCTTCTACGCTCTTTAAAGCATGAATTTGTTTACCGGAAATACACAAACTAAACGCTCTCATCTGTGCTGAAAGTTCCTTCAAGTCTTTTACTCCTGTAATTAAAACTTTATAATTTGTAGTTTGTAATAATCGTACAACTTTGTCCAGATTATGCATTACAGAAGGACCTCCTCCAATAATCATCACTTTTTCAACCTTTCTGTTGTCAATTTGATCAATTTTTGAAAAACCGGGCAATTTATCATTCTGTAATGCGATTACTTTACCAACTATATCATTTTCAGAATATCGGTCTGTACTAATCCAGTTCATGACAGTACCCTGAGGGATGTTCATTGCACCTGAAATCATGTACGGTAAATTTGTTCCCCAGTTAAATTGATCCATCAGTGGTTTAAAAACATCTACCAGCTTACCCAGCACTTCCATATCGCATTTTATGGTATCTCTAGCCAATAAATACGTTAGTAAAAGTTCGGTTTTTAAGTTTCCTGCGCCTCTTCCCATTCCGCTAACGGTAGCGTCTATAATATCTACCCCCTCATCTATAGCGACTATAGTATTGGCCAAAGCCATTTCTAAGTTGTTATGCGCATGAAAACCAACTTTAAAGTTGGAATTGGACTTGATATAATTCACCAGTTCTTTAACCTGATTCGGAGTAGCTCCACCATAAGAATCTACCAAATAAAGAAATTCAATAGGGATGCCGCAATGAATAATTTGATCTAAAACAGCAGGAGTGATGACACCTGTAGAAATATACATTAGATTAAAGGCAATTGGTATACCCAGTTTTACTATTTCACTTCCCAACTCAATACATCTCTCCACATCTTGCGGATTAACCGCCATACGGATCAGATCAACATCCTGTTTAATGGGACTTAAAAGATTTTTTATTTCAGCAGGTTGAATGAATTTTGCATCTAACATCAATGCCACTTTTTTCCCCTTTAGCTGATCCTTTAATTGTCGGATTTTATCTTGATCCAAATGAAAATACTCACCTTTATAAATTTGCTCTTTTAAAGGATTTCTATAGCCTATTTCAATGTAATCCAAGGGTAATTGACAAGCGTATTTCACATAATCATTGACAACTGACTTATCAAAATCCCAATTTGTATAATAACCTCCGTCTCTTAATGTGCAATCTAATAGTTGGATCATTCGACCTTAATAAAATTTGTTTTTATGCATCAAATCTAACAATATTTGGGGTAACAAGCCCAATCGGTTTTTAATCTCCGGTTCCTGTTTTTCAAGTAAAGAAAAGTTCGAATATATTTTATTTCCAAATGTATCAGCATAGATAATCAAGCTGCTATAATCCGATAAAACCGTTGCATTAGAATTAGCAGCAACGACTTCTAAAATTGTAGATTTCGGCAATTCAATAAAGTTAATTTGATTGGAAAACCGTTGTATGCATAATTGGTAAGATTCAATAAATTTTGGGTTTGTCAGTTGTTGCGGATGAAATTTATAATGTATGGTTGTATATCCTAATTTGATAATTTGTTCGTAGGTATCCTCTATAGCTTTTGTATAATTTTCAATTGAAATCAATCCATCTTCAACGGGATAAGACATGGCCATTAAACATTTAATGTCAGAATAATCTTCATCTGCCCGATCAAAAGGATTTTCAATCACGATTCGGTTAGAAATATATGTATAGCTTTTTAAACTGGTTACCAAAGCCCGATCATGTTTTTTTAGAATTTTAATCGTTTTGTTTGGATTGGGATAGTGCACAAAAAAATGGTTAAACCATGCTTTGATTTGATAGGTCAAATATTTGGGAGATGAATAATGAAAGATTTTAACGTACTTTTTAAATTCTTCTTCCGTATAAAAACTGGCTCTTCCCTCTTCTAATGCCCAGATTTCTTTACAGCGTTTATCTTTAGACAGCAGGTAATAAAACCAATGCCCAAAACTGGCGGTGTACATCTTAAAGGAGGCTACCTGCTGCTCACGGAGAAAGTCTTTGATAAGACGTTTTGATTTCAAGGATTTCCACCATCCGACAAAAAAGAAAAGAGATGTTCTAAAACTCCATTCACTTGTATCTTTTACGATAAAATCCCCGTCAATTTGTACAGATCGGCCAGTTAAAAAAATACATTTCTCTTTGTTCAACTGTAATTGTTTGATCGCTTTTTGGGCAATCGCTACAGAAATCCCACTTTGAACGTAAAAAATATGGTGCATAACTATTCAAACATTTCTTTGTTCAGCGGTGTCCCTTTCTGAAAATTCTCTGTAAACGTTTTTCCCAATACTGTTTCGTAATGGCTAGGATGCATACCATATCCCGGGCGAACTGAGCGTACATTTTTAGAAGTTATCTGATCCCCTTTTTTTACGTCTTCACTCACAAATAGAGAACGTGCAAAAGCCCGATTTTTTTTCTTCTTTTCCGTCATTTCTAACTCCACCCTACCTATCATTTTTTCAGCCCGTCTAACGGCATCCACCATTTCTTTAAAGGATTTTTCATCCAGCGAAAAATGTGCGTCAGGACCACCGATTGAATGATCCAAAATGAAATGTTTTTCGATAATCTGTGCGCCTAAACTTACCGCAACTACGGCGGCTTCAATTCCCAACGTATGATCTGATAGACCTGAAAGCACATTATATTTTCTTTTAATTTCAGGTATCGTCATTAAGTTTGCATCCTCTGCTTTTGCAGGATAGGCAGAAGTACATTTGAGAATAGCAATATTATTATTTCCAACATCCTGACAAGTTTTAATTGCCAATTCTATATCTGCTTCATCTGCTATACCTGTTGAAATAATGATGGGCCGTTGCTGTTGTGCGATATACTTTATCAAAGGAATATCAGTAATTTCAAATGATGCAACCTTATAGGCCGGAGGATTAAACTGTTCAAGAAAATCAACAGCTGAAGAATCAAAAGGGGATGAAAAACACAGTAATCCTTCTTCTTTTGCTAATTTGAATAGCTGTTTATGCCACTCCCAGGGTGTATATGCTCTTTTGTACAGATCATAGAGATATTCACCATCCCAGGCTGTTCCCTGGTCAATTCGAAAATAATCATTACGCACGTCCAGTGTAATGGTATCCGCTGTATAAGTCTGTAACTTAATGGCGTCTGCTCCTGCCCGCTTCGCCGCTTTAATTGTTTCAAGCGCCACTTGAAGATCACCGTTATGATTGGCAGATAGTTCTGCTATAATAAAAACACCTTGCTCTTTTTGTATCCGTTCAAATAAATTCATGCGCTTAGCTCCCCCAAACTTATTTTATACTCTATTATTTCCCGATTATCAGAACATTCAAATTTAACAAATCCCAATCGTTCAAACACCTTTTGAGAGGCCAGGTTTTTTAGTTTCACCTGCGCCAAAATCTCTCCCTGATCAACCAAAAGTTTTAAGGCTTTCAATCCACGCGCCACTAATTCATAGCCCAACCCTCTTCCCCGATACATCTCTGCTACTAAATAACTAAGTAAAATATGGTCTTCTTTCTGATCGAAGCGAATTTGCCCCACAGCATCTTCATCCTGATGTCCAATAAAAAGAAGACTGTTCTTATCCGCTAATTTATTTTGCAACCATTGCTCATGTTCTTCAAAAGTAATTGGTTTCGGGTTTAATGATTGGCTGCGTACCAATGGATCATTTGCCCACTGAAATAATAATTGAACATCCTCCTGCTCTACACGCCTGAGTTCAATTTTTTTCAAATAAGGTTTGAGCAGCTTTCTCAAGCGGATTTGATTTTTTCCATCAAATAATTCCACTTGTCTTTTCAATGCTGGTTGGTGATCTGCATGTAAAAAAACACGCAACTGATTCGATAAATCTTCCGGCAGAATGTCTTTTAAATTTCCAAGACCTCTAGCTAATTCTTCTTTTAGAAATCCATTGTATAACTTTTCTTGATTGTCAACATACCAACCTATTGCCAGTGGTTTACGCACACAACAAATTTCGTAACAAATGGTGCTGGCAGAAGTGATCGCCGCATCACACTTCTGCATTAAATCGATCATTTGGTTTTCAGTCAAATTTCTATAAAAATAATGCTTCCCTTGCGAAGCCTCTTCTTTGAGTGGGGATTCATTGGCCTGTCCAATCAATACATGAAGCGATACAGAAGGGGCAACAGCTGAAAGAGCATGAATAACTTTAGCACTTAAATTAAAAGGATCTGCTCCACCAAGAGATATGAAAACCGAGCGAATTTCTTCCGGAGGATGTGCCACATCATTCTTCATGGCGACCGCTAAAAATTCTTTTCTCAATGCTGCGTATTTTGATCCAAGGCCAAATTGAGTTCTCGGATGCTTTTTGTACGCTTCAGGACGAATATTTAAACTGGGATTAATCACCACATGAGCTTGCTGTTCAAACTGAACAAAATCATCAACAAACAACACCTTATACCCTTTTTCAATCAACTTACACTGGTAATTTTTGTCTAAATCGTATCCGTCTAAAAAAAATATGTGATCAATTGGCTCGTAATATTCATGCAACCAATTCAATTCATCTTCTTTTGTCAACACCTCTTTTGGTAGTACTTGAAAATGATACGATTTAGGTATCAAGGAAATATAGTTTGAATTCGGCAAAACAAATTCAATTTCAGTATCGTGCTGAAAAACTTCTGTAAGACCAACTAATCGATACAAATGTCCCAACCCAATTGTTGATCCGGCATTAGCTCTGGCGATAATTTTTCTATTTTTTCCCACCGGCTAAGTCAACTCATTAAAATATTTGTATTTCAGTTCTGCCATTTTCCAATCTGTTTCCGTATCAATATCCTGGGCAGATAAATCAGATACTTCAATTACTCCGGTGTTTTCAGTCCACATCTTATTTAGGGCTACTGTTTTCTCAGGCCTGAGCCAATAAAATTGCCCGGCATCATGGTAAACAGTCTCTAAATCCTGCGAACGACTATTCATATATTCAGGCATCATTAAGCTCAATTTGTCTTCCCTGATCATTATAGCCCGTTGAACAGGAGATTGAAAAGCCACAACGGGAAACACTGCATCATATTTTTTATCCTGTAATTTTTGAAAAGCTTTTTGTAGCAGTTCTTTGGTAACAAAGGGAGCAGTTGGGTATAAACAACAGATCAGGTCATATTCCTCCTTTTTCTGTTTGCTATATTGTTCTATCACCTCCTTTATCACCTCAGCAGTTGTGGCAAAATCATCTGCAGCTTTCGCTGAACGCATAAAGGGAATCTTTGCTCCATATTTTGTCGCAACTTCAGCAATTTTTTCACTATCTGTTGAAACCATGACCTCATCAAAAATTTCAGAATTTAAAGCTGTTTCAATAGAATAAGCAATAATTGGTTTTCCTAAAAATTCTTTGAAATTTTTATTCGGAATTCTTTTACTTCCTCCTCTGGCAGGTATGATGCATAATTTTTTCACAAATGCTTCAATACGTTTTCAATGACATAATCTTGCTCTTCATTTGTTAAGGACGGAAACATAGGTAAACTGATGCAGTCGGCATAATAATTCTCAGCATTTGTCAAATTTAACTCACTATATCCTATTTCTTTATAGTAAGGAAGTGTGTGAACGGGGATATAATGTATTTGAGCATAAATCCCTTTTTCATGGAGTTGATCGTACAATTTTTTTCTCTCTTCCACTTCTATCACAAAAAGGTGATAAGCATGGTATCTATTATTGGGTACAGCCTGACACTTTATTTTGCCTTCAAAAGCTTTTTGATAGCGATTGGCAATTTCATTTCTTCTTTGTACACCTTTTTCATTTTTCAGCAACTGTTCAATACCCAAAGCAGCTTGAATATCTGTTAATCGATAGTTATATCCAAGACGTTGCATTTCATAGTACCATCCGCCGTCGGTTGTTTGTAAATTTTCTTTGGTGATTCCATGTGTTCTGAGCAGCATCAATTGCCGATATACAACTTCTGAATTCGTCGTTATCATCCCTCCTTCTCCACAAGCAATGTGTTTTACAGGATGAAAAGAAAAAACGGCTGCGTCTGCATATTTTGCACTTCCGCATCTAACTTTTTCTCCCTTGGAATCTTCAAAATATCCCCCCGGAGCGTGACAAGCATCTTCAATAATAAACAAGTCATGCTCAACTGCCAACTTATGAAAAGCTTCAAGATCAACAGGCAAACCAGCAAAATCAACCGGAATAATTCCTTTAAAAAAACCTTTTGGCTTTGACTCAATCAATTCACGGCATTTTTGAATATCTAATAAGTAAGTATCCGGATCAATATCTGCAAACCAAACTTCAGCGCCAACGTATCGGGCACAATTTGCAGTGGCAGCAAAAGTAATTGGGGTTGTTATCATCCGATCTCCTTCTTCTAACCCCAGTGCCATCACTGATAAGTGTAAACCCGCAGTAGCATTACTAACAGCTACGGCATATTTTGCTCCTGTATAGCTTGCAAATTTATCTTCAAATTCCTTGATTTTAGGTCCCTGCGTCAGGTAATCTGCCTTCAGTGTTTCTACCACTGCATCTATATCTTCTTGTTGGATATCTTGTCTTCCGTATGGAATTGAAAACTTACTCATTATTGGCTTCAAAAGTAGGGTCAACGTGTTTTTTGATCAATTCTCTCAATGAATCAGCTGTTTCCCATTCTGTATTTTCTCCTGAATTATAGGTGAACCCTTCGGGAACCTTCACGGCATTACATTCTTTTTTAAAGGCCTCAATATCCCAGTTTGGGACAGATGGAATAATGGCGAAATACTCACCCAAATCATAAGTATAAAACGAGTCCGACTTGGTAATCATTTCTTCGTGAATTTTTTCTCCCGGACGAATACCTACTTCTCTGTGTTCAATGCCAGGAGCAATGGCCTCTGCTACATCTGTAATCTTGTAAGAAGGAATTTTGGGTACAAAAATCTCACCTCCCCAAGCATTACCTAAGGCGTGTAAAACCATATCTACCCCTCCATCTAATGATATATTAAAGCGGGTCATTGACTTATTGGTGATCGGTAGAAAACCTTCTTTTCGCTTATTCAGAAAAAATGGAATTACCGAACCGTTAGAACCCATTACGTTACCATAGCGTACCACAGAAAAACGAATGGGATTTTTACCCCGGATATTATTTGCCGCTACAAACAGTTTGTCAGACACTAATTTTGTTGCCCCGTACAAATTGATGGGTGCGGCTGCTTTATCGGTAGATAAGGCCACCACTCGTTCTACTTCAGACTCAAGAGCTGCGTTAATGATATTTTCTGCACCCATCACGTTGGTTTTGACACATTCCATGGGGTTGTATTCTGATAAATGAACATGCTTCATGGCCGCTGCATGAATGACATAATCCACACCGTTAAAAGCGCGGTTCAATCTTTTTTCATCCCTTACATCCCCAATAAAATAGCGAATGGCATCATACTGAGATTTAGGAAACTCTTGAGCCATAGCAAACTGTTTTTGTTCATCTCTGGAAAAGATGACCAATCGCCTGATTTTTGGGTATTCTTTTAATATTCTTTTGGTCAATGCCCTACCGAGAGAGCCGGTACCGCCTGTGATTAATACTGATTTATTATTTAGATCTAACATAAGTAATATGTCTGTAATTTTTTTATTCTTCTTTCCATTTTCGAATATCCTCTCTTTTAAAAGAGTCAATATAGGAGTTCTTTGTCAAGTTGATGATTTGCACCTTTCGTTTTTCAGAAAAGCGTTTAATTATAAAATACCCTTTAAAAGTAAGATAAAATTTATGAAGTATTTCATGTAATTTTCGACTTCCTGCTGAACTTTTGTTCATAATCTCTGGTTTGACATTTTTATCATAAAAATGAGGTTGACCAACCAGTGCTACATTTTCTTCAGTAACTGAAATAAGGGGAATCCATGAATGGTCTACACCGACGAGATATATTTTTTGATAATTTAACCATATCATATTCATAATCGAGGGGCCTAAAACATTATGAATGCGTGGCATTCCCAATTTCTTCCTATATAAATAGTGCGTTATTCCCTCAAATCCTTCTAAAGCAGTGATATTATAATAGAGCAATTGAATGTTTTTATTTTCCCGAAGTATTTCTTGCCAAAATCGTACTTTTTTTGCCTGAAAAGGTAACATTAATGTCATGTTCCAATCTACCTCTGAAGCCATCTCATGAAACAGTTTCAATCGGGCTTGTTGATACGCCTCCGTCGTTTCTTTTTGCCACAGTTCCGGTGCTGCAATGACATAATAATTGGGTTTAATTACTTTAAAATAATCAGATGAAGAGAAGTGATTAACACAGAGTGTATCCAACTGTTTGATTTTTTTTATAAACCCAGGATCTTCGAGTTCAGTTTTTAAGGAAGGGCCGTTGGCCAAAATGATGACCTCTTCTTTGTTTTTTTTTACTTTATTATGCCGAATCCCCAATGTACGTGACATGAATACTACCTTTAAGAAGGCTTCACATGTTAATCTGATATTTTCGACAGTTTTTATCACTTTTTACTCCTATTAAATAACCCTTTAGAAACCCACAATCTAAATTTAACAATCATTTTGCCTTTTGCTGTTTGTCCTTTGAATAAATAGATGACATACAAAGCCAAACTTCCTCCCCACTTAATGAATTCAGCAAAATATCTTTTCAATTTAGATAAAAATCCTTCTTTTTTTACTCGTAATCGCTCCCCTTCTCCCGTTCCAATTCCTTGTTTTTTAATAAATGCTTCTGTAGTTCTTTCAAGTGGCACACAATGATAAACAATCGCATCAGGCACATACAACACTTTAAGTTCAGGATGCTTATAAATGCGTTGAAAAATATCTTTTTCTTCACTTCCGGCCATATTAACTCCTTTTCTTCCCAAGTCTGTATTGAAATCCCCTACTTTTTCAAAAATTGCTATTCTAAAAGACATATTTGAACCGCGAGGGTAATCTCCCTTCGAAAAAAACTTTTCTTCATCTCCCAAATTAAAATAGCCCAACAAAGAGTTTAGATATTTATTTTCCCAATTCGGGATAGTTTCTTCATAATGTAAAAGAATCTTACTACCAATAGCAACAACTTTAGGCGATTCTTCGAAATAATTATAAATTTTTTCCAGATAATCGTTCGCTAAAAAAGCATCATCATCAATAAAGGAGATATACTTGCCCTTTGCTTCTTTTATCCCTCTATTACGACCATGCGACAAGCCTTGATTTGTTTCCAGGTGATAGGAAACTTTTAGTTGCGGATTATCCGCTATAAATTGTTGCGCAATTGTTTTTGTATTGCCCGGTGAATTATTATCTACCAATACAATTTCAAACAATTCTTTTGAAATTGTTTGGTTCTTCAACGACTCCAGAACCTGAGGAAGGTATTTCTCCCTGTTATATGTACTGATCGTTGCTGTAATCACCGGTTTAATCCTCTGATTCTTTTTCCAGAGATTTTTCTATTCCTTCTGTTTCTTCAATTTTTGTTTGAAAGAAAATGGCTGCTGCCAATAAGAAGATAATCGAAAAAGACCCTATGTAAGCGTAAAGTGCCGATTTTTTTCTCGAAGTCAATTCATACTTCACAACTATCTCATGATCTCCTGCGGGGACTTCAATAGCTCTCAATGTGTAATTTACCCGAAGAATATCAGCTGCCTCTCCATCAATGTTTGCCTGCCAACCAATGGGGTAGTAAATTTCAGAAAACACTACCAACTGTTTGTCCGGAGAAGAGAACGAATACACCAACTTATCAGGATGGTACGATTTCAGACTTACAGTACCATTAGCTGTATATTCTTTTTGAGACAACTGATCAGCAAATTCCCGGTGAACAATTGTTTCTTTTTGTGGATCCCATCCCTCTCGAGATTCCTTGGCCACCACGATAATTTTTTTATCGTTGTAAGAAGAGTCTAACATATCGTTATACGCCCAGTTTAAAGTGCCCGGTTTCTCTCCCGGAATAAGTGCAAAATCCAGTTGCTGCACCTCTTTAAAAGGCAATCCAATCTCCATAGTATCCATAAAAACAGAACTATCGGGTCGAATTTGTGGAGCAACAAGCGCAACCTTATCTGTGGATTTAACATTCATCTTCTCCTGCACTTCTTTGCCGTTTACGAGCACCATAAAGTTATTGGAGAAAGGATTCAAACTCACTGCATTTGAAGATTCCAATGCTAAAATAGCTTCATCAGCACTTTCTACCACCTTGACTTTTTTAGTCAACCAGGCATTTCCCATAGCAGAGGGATTCTCCATTAAAAATTGGCTGTTCATCTGACCGCCGAGCCCTGCCTGTGAAGCAATTTGATACCTCATATTCAACATATCCAAAACAGCAGGATTTTGCTTACCTATATGAAATTCAATCAACTCCTGATATCGCCCAAGCTTTGCCCCGTGATATCCTCCGATAGACTTGTGAAAATAAGAAGCATAAGATGAATTAAAAGGGTTTGATACATCCAATACTCTATAGTTCGTATTTCGGTTTAATATCCTGAACTTCACCCAATCTTTCATTCTTTTTTTCTGTGTAGCAGAGATGTCCTCATCTTTCAACTCTTTATCTAAGACTGTTAAAGAAGAATCAATTTTATATCCCAAATCAGGATTTTTCTGTAGTTCAAGCGCAAGAATTTGTTCTTCTGCCGCACCGGAAGAATAGGGATATGTTTGTTTCCAGGCTTCTACCCATTGAACAAAGTTTTTACCGCTTTTTTCTACTCCCAGATATCTTCTGCCAACCATTCCCAAATCAAACAACATCAATACCGCCAAAACACCGGCCAGAACATATTTGTTGAATGCATCACGGATAAAGAGTAAAACAACGATAAAGCCTATCACCAATAAAGCAAAAGATCTCAAAACGTCTCTTCTGAAAATACTGATCCGGGCATTCTTTAACTCATCAAAAGCGGCAGCATATTGGTCATACTGCTGCGGATCACTAACTCCGTCCAGCATTTCTTTTTCCTGAACACTCAAAAAATCCTGAAACAATCCCGGGGCTGCTAAAAATGCCAGCAATATAAAGCCGAGTGCTCCGGCCGTAATGAAAAAGGGTTGTATATTCTCATAAATTTCCTTTCTGGCTTTTACGAGTCTGTGTAAGAAAAGTACCCCCAGCAAAGGGACACACAACTGTGCTACGGCCAAAATGATGGTCACCGCTCTGAATTTGTTATACCCCGGAAGGTATTCTAAAAAAAAGTCGGTAAAGCCCATGAAGTTTTTCCCCCAACTCAATAAAACGGTCACAATGGTTACTATCAACAAAGCCCACCTTAAACGTTCTTTGGAATAAACTAGTCCTAATATCGCCAGAAAGAATACAATGATTCCCAAATAAACAGGACCAGAAGTAAAAGGTTGATCTCCCCAGTATTGATTTTGTCCTTTGACGAAATCTTTATACTGTGGCTCAAGTTTACGCAGCATTTCTTCATTGGCTTCATTATCTGCAATTCTCATGGTTTCCCCTCCTTTAAAATTGGGAACGAGAAAAGTAAAAGTCTCCCCTTTTCCGTAGCTCCATGCCGTTATATATTCTCGATCTAAACCACTGGTTACTTGCTTTTCATTTTGCTGACCATCTGCCGAAATGGTTAGATCAGTCCCCCCACGGGTAGTATACTTAACGTATTCATTAGTGCCGATTATATTTCCTGAATTGACCAAAATAGCCAACCCGTATGCAACGATCAAACCAATCGATTTTTTAATAAATCGTGAAACGCCCTCTTCTTTTTTAATGTGACGAATTAACTCAACAACTCCTACTCCTATTAAAATAAAAGCAGTATAATAGGTGATCTGCAGATGGTTTGATAACAATTCAAACGTCATAAAAAGCGCAGATAAGGCAACCCCCAGTAGCCAATTACGCCAACGATAAGCCATAATCATCCCTGCAACCACCATAGGCGCAAACCCAATAGCAAAGGCTTTGGTGATGTGTCCGGCTTCAATGATAATGATTTGAGAGGATGAAAAACCAAATGCCAGCGCCATCACAATGGCAACTACTGGTTTAATTCTTAAACTTAAAGCCAGTATATAAAACCCTAAAAAGTAAAGAAAGAGAATACTAACTGTTTTTGGCAGCCACAGCGTCATTACCTGTTTCAAAAACATAGGAATCCCTCTTCCCTTATAACTCATAGAAATTTGAGTCGCCGGCATTCCTGAAAACATAGAATTCGTCCATCCTACCTGATCGTCAGTTTCACGATAATCTTTGATTTCCTGTGAAGCTCCTACATAATTCGTGACATCACCCTGATCAACAGTATACCCTTGGTAAGCCGGATAAAAGTAGACGCTCGATATGAGAATAAACAATGCTATGGCACCTACATGCCATAAATTTTTCTTTTGAAGTAGTCGCTCTTTTAATCGGTTCATAGGTGTTATTTTTCGCGGATTAAATGTTGATTTTCTGCCATTTTATCACTGTGTATAAAGTAGAAATCCTGATTGACGCTAAAAATATCATTTTTTTGGATAGGAATCAGCAATTCCTCTTTTAAAATAAAGATGTTGTACCTTTTTTTTAGGAGGTAATCCACCACATTTTCACGGTTTTCATTTCCTCCCAACTCAATCTGAAGCAGCGGTTTGAATTGTTCAATGGTTTGATTCAAAGAAGGGAGAACGTACTGCTCATATCCCTCTACATCACATTTAATAAAATCCAGATGATCTAGCTTTTCTGCTTGAATGAGGTCGTCACCCCGCTTCATGGGAACCTCAAATGAAAGCATTGCTTCATGGTTATTTTTACTGTTGTCATCTACCGCAGTGAGCCCATGCCGTACCACTCCGTCCACTATAGGAATAGACATTTTTACCTGATCCTGAGGTGTAGCACCCAGAGCACAATTGTGAAGTTGAATAGGGTCTCCCATCCACTTTTTCATGTTCTTTTTCCATATTTCAGCAAAAAGCGGAATGGGTTCCACTGCGATTAATTTTCCCTGCTGTCCGATTGCTTTAGCCATGAAATAAGAATAATAAGCCAGATTTGCGCCAATATCTACCGCTACATCTCCCGGTTTTAGGATTTTTTGAACAAAATAGAGCTCAGCATATTTCTCTTTCATCTTCCCCGCCCTAATCATACGGATATATGTGCGACTCACCCATTTCAGATAGCCTTTCAGACCGAGTATTTTAACAAGTATTTTGCGCAATAACTTCATTCTACTTCCTCGTAATCGGCATAATCAGAATCATGAATACTATCTTTATCAATCTTTGAAATCGTTGTTCTCCCGTAATTTTTTTTGGATTCCTCCGCCCTTTTCCGAGACGCTTCTTCTTCTTGTCCGGTTTTTTGATGATCAGCAACATTTCGTCGTGCCTGTGCCATTTTTCCAATGAGTTGCAACAGAAAAAAGATACCTAATATGATGAGAACAGTTCTAAACAATCCTGCCAGGCTTAGTAAAATCATTACTTGCTCAAATATAAATTTCTCTCACTATAAATTTTTTGGAAAAGTGGATCTCTCAAATTATCGATAAACTCAATGGCCTCTCCGGTAGATTTCATTTCAGGCCCCAATTCTTTATTGACATCCGGAAATTTATCAAATGAGAAAACCGGTACTTTAATGGCGTATCCTTTTTGAATAGGATTAAATTTAAAATCTGTCACTTTTTTCTCACCCAACATCACTTTTGTTGCGTAATTCACATAGGGTTCCTGGTATGCTTTTGCAATAAAAGGTACGGTTCTGGAAGCTCTTGGATTAGCTTCAATGACATATACTTTATCATCTTTGATTGCGAACTGAATATTCATTAAACCAACAGTTTGCAAGGCAACAGCAATTTTCTTTGTGATGTCTTCAATTTGATGAAGGATAAGATCGCCCAAATTAAATGGTGGTAAGACCGCATAAGAATCACCGGAATGGATGCCTGCCGGTTCAATGTGTTGCATTACACCAATGATGTAGACATTTTTCCCATCACATATTGCATCTGCCTCAGCCTCTATCGCACCGGAAAGAAAATGGTCTAATAAGATTTGATTTTCCGGCATTTCATTGAGAATATCCACTACATGATGCTCCAGATCATCATTATTGATAACAATTTTCATTTTTTGCCCGCCCAATACATAAGATGGACGAACCAAAAGCGGGTATCCCAAATCTTTGGCAAGTTCCAGCGCTTGTTCTGCACTTTCCACCACACCAAACTTGGGATATGGAATCTCTAATTTCTTTAACAATTTAGAAAACCTTCCTCTATCTTCTGCCAAATCCAGTGCATCATAAGAGGTACCCATTATTTTTATGCCGTATCGATCTAATTTCTCGGCCAGCTTCAATGCTGTTTGTCCGCCTAACTGAACAATGACACCCACAGGGTTTTCATGTAGGATGATATCGTAAATGTGCTCCCAAAAAACCGGTTCAAAATACAATTTATCCGCCGTATCAAAATCAGTAGAAACCGTTTCAGGATTACAATTGATCATAATGGTTTCATAGCCACATTCCTTTGCCGCCAACACCCCGTGTACACACGAATAATCAAACTCAATTCCCTGTCCGATACGGTTAGGACCGGAACCCAGCACTACAATTTTCTTTTTGTCCGTAACAACGGACTCATTTTCTTCTTCAAAAGTGGAATAATAATAAGGGGTTTGTGCCTCAAACTCAGCAGCACAGGTGTCAACCAACTTATACACCCTTTTTATACCTAACTCATTTCGTTTTTTGTACACTTCTGACTCTAAACACCTCAACAAATGAGCAACTTGTCTATCGGCATATCCTTTTTGTTTGGCTTCAAAGAGCAATTCTTTTGGAATATCATCCACCCTGAATTTTTCAATTTCCTCTTCCAGATCAATTAATTCTTCAATTTGTCTGAGGAACCAATCATCTATTTTTGTCTTCTCCTTTATTGTTTTAAACGGAATTCCCAACTTAATGGCGTCATATATATGAAATAGGCGATCAGCTGAGGGAAATTCAAGACTGTGAAGTAAAACATCCTGATTTTTCACTTCTTTACCATCAGCTCCCAATCCATTTCTTCCAATCTCTAATGATTGACAAGCTTTTTGAAGTGCTTCCTGAAAACTTCTTCCAATACCCATTACTTCACCCACTGACTTCATTTGAAGTCCTAATTTTGTATCTGCACCGTGAAATTTTGAAAAATTCCAACGGGGGATTTTTACGATTACGTAATCCAATGTTGGTTCAAATAAAGCAGAAGTAGTTTTAGTAATTTGGTTTTTCAGTTCATCCAGATTATACCCAATCGCCAGTTTAGCGGCAATTTTGGCAATGGGATAGCCCGTAGCTTTTGATGCCAATGCTGAAGATCTAGATACTCTTGGATTAATTTCAACGGCAATAATATCTTCTTTTTCATCATTGGATACCGCAAACTGAACATTACATCCACCTGCAAAATTCCCCACAGATCGCATCATTTTGATAGCCATATCCCGCATTTTCTGAAAAGTAGTATCAGATAAGGTCATAGCCGGGGCAACTGTAATGGAATCTCCGGTGTGAATCCCCATGGGATCAAAATTCTCAATCGAGCAAATTATCACTACATTATCATTGCTGTCTCGCAACAATTCTAATTCGTATTCTTTCCAGCCCATGACCGCTTTATCGATCATCACTTCATGTATGGGGGATTGATGTAGTCCTCTGGTGAGTAATTTATCAAAGTCAGCTTCATTATATACAATTGCCGCTCCTGCTCCACCTAATGTATAAGAAGCCCGAATACAAAGTGGGAATCCGTATTTTTGCGCAATCTCTTTGCCTTCTAAAAATGATTTTGCTGTGCTTTGCGGAGCCATTCCAATATCAATAGTTTCCATTAAATTTCTGAATGCTTCGCGGTTTTCAGTAATTTCAATGGCAGCAATATCTACCCCTATCATTTTGATATTATTCTCTTCCCAGACGCCCATTTCATCACACTTAATCGCCAAATTCAACGCCGTTTGTCCACCCATTGTTGGAAGTACTGCGTCAATCTTGTGTTTTTTTACGATTTTCTGAATGGATTCAACTGTTAGCGGAAGCAAATAAACATTGTCTGCTACCACCGGGTCTGTCATGATTGTAGCCGGATTGCTATTGATCAACGTTACCTCAATTCCTTCGTCTCTCAATGATTTTGATGCTTGAGATCCTGCATAGTCAAACTCACAAGCTTGACCAATTACAATGGGACCACTACCGATAATTAAAATTGATTTGATGCTCTCGTCTCTAGGCATAAGAATTTATATTGCAATTAAATTGCCCGCAAATTTACTGAGAAATATTAAAAGCTCCGTTAACATTATTGGAATGTTATTCACAGTAATTTCTCAAATTTCTCAGGTGTTTTTTATGGTTGACTTAAATTTGTAGAGAAAATCTACGCACGAAACATTTTTTTATCTTTGGTATATGGATAAGCAATCAATCGTTCTAAATCAGTTACAGATCAGGCAAAAAACCGAGCGAATTGCTCTGGAAGTGTATGAAAACACATTTGAAGAAACAAAAATTTATATTGCAGGGATAGAGGGCAATGGATTTTTGTTCGCTGAAAAATTGGTGGATCAATTAAAAAAATATTCTCCCCAGGAGATCAGGCTGTTTAAAATTCAGGTCAATAAATCAAACCCACTGGATGAAGAAGTGAGCTATTCATTGCCAAAAAATGAACTGAAAGATGCTTCTGTGGTATTGGTAGATGATGTGATCAATTCAGGTCGCACCATGATTTACGCCGTAAAAACGCTTTTATCAAATCCCTTAAAACAATTGAAAGTAGCTACTTTGGTAAACCGTACACACCGCAGGTATCCGGTACAGGCCGATTTTGTTGGCGTACACATTTCAACGACCTTAAAAGATAGCATTATTGTCGATTTTGGAGATCCTGAAATGGCGTACTTGGAATAAACTTTCGAGATCATCCTTCATTTTGTTTTAGTAAGGCTTATATTTAGTCTTAAATCCAACAGATTAAAAAAGGACTATTCAATGGATCGTCACAATTTACACCATGCTTTTGGGCGAAAAGCCGGCTTTGTAGAAAAATACCTGGGAGAATTTGTTTACGGAGGGATTGACGGTTGTGTCACTACCTTTGCCGTTGTTGCCGGTTCTGTTGGTGCCGGATTGGATAGCTCTATTATTATTATATTGGGTTTTGCCAATTTACTGGCTGATGGCTTTTCCATGTCAATCGGTGCCTATTTATCTACTAAATCTGGTAAAGACAATTATCGCAAGCACCGAAAAGTAGAGTATTGGGAGATCGAAAATATGCCTGAAACTGAAAGAGAAGAAGTTCGTCTCATTTACCGGGAAAAGGGGTTTGAGGGCGAATTACTAGAACAGATCGTAGACGTTATCACAGCAGATAAAGACCGTTGGGTGGATGTAATGATGAAGGATGAACTGGAGATGATCAAAGAGGATAAGACTGCCTTTACTGTTGGTTGGATGACATTTATCTCTTTTATCATCATTGGATTGGTTCCCTTGTGTGCGTACGTATGGGATTTTATCGCTCCCATTGATGGCAACCCTTTTTTAATCGCATCCATCTTAACAGGATTTGGTTTTCTCCTTGTTGGAATATTAAAAAGTAAAGTGAATAAAACCAACGTGATTAGAGGCGTTTCAGAAACCTTGTTATTGGGAGCTGCCGCCGCATTTGTCGCTTATTTTGCAGGCGATTTTCTGGAGTATTTGATCAATGGTTGATGTTTTTCTTTCAAAAAAAGCTTTTACCTTCCTTTACCATTCTTCTTAATAAAACAGAAGGACGATAACGATCTTCTCCATATTCATATTGTAAGTGTTCCAGCTCCCCTAAAACTTTATCCAGCCCAATTTCATCTGCCCATTCCAACAAGCCTTTGGGATAATTCACGCCTTTTGTCATGGCCAGATCAATGTCTTTAGGAGAGGCTATTTTTAAGAATACGGCATCCACCGCTTCATTGATCAACATCACCAATATCCGGTTCAAAATTGCGCTTCCCAGCTGTTCATCTTTATTGGGTTCAGGATTCGTTGACCCTTCTGCGTAATCATAATACCCACGACCTGATTTACGTCCATACCATCCTGCTTCTGAATGTCTTTTTTGTGTAAAAGACGGTTTATATCTGGGGTCATAATAAAAAGCCGCAAAAACAGATTCAGTCACGGTGTAATTCACATCATTTCCAATATAATCCATCAAGGTAAATGGCCCCATTTTAAATCCTCCCAGAGCGGTCATGGCCCAATCAATGGTCGCAAAATCTGCTATTCCTTCTTCATATATTCTTAAGGCTTCTCCGTAAAACGGACGCGCTACCCTATTGACGATAAAACCGGGAGTATCTTTTGCTAATACGGTTACTTTTTTCCATGAGTCGATCAATTCTCTGGATTTTTTAGTGGTTGCTTCTGCAGTTTGTACGGCCGGAATAATTTCTACCAATGGCATAAGCGGTGCCGGATTAAAGAAATGAATTCCAATCACCCGATCCGGCTTTTTGCAAGCGGCAGCAATGGAGGCTACTGAAAGAGAAGAAGTATTGGTGGCAAGAATACAGTCTTCATCCACACAATTTTCAAGCGTTGAAAACACTTTCTTTTTAATGTCAAGGTTCTCAATAATTGCTTCAATAACTATCGAAGATCCCGAAAAATCAGCAGTATCTGTTGAATACAATATTCTGTTTTGAATAGCGCTGGCTTCTTCTCTGCTCAGTCGTTGCTTCTCTACCTGACGATCCATAATTTTGGCCAGTTGATCTCTTGATTTGTCCAATTGCTGTTGATTACTATCCGAAATCACGACATTGTGCCCCGATTGTGATGCAATTTGTGCGATTCCCGATCCCATTGACCCGGCTCCTAGTATTGATATCTTCATGTTTAGTTGATTAGTTAATGGTTGATTAGTTGGCCGTCGCGCAGACCAACTCTCTATTTTTTATTTAGTTTGTGGTTAAGGTTGGCCGTCACGCAGACCAACTCTCTATTTTTTATTTAGTTTGTGATTAAGGTTGGCCGTCACGCAGGCCAGCGCTATTTTCTTTGTTTTTTATTTATTTCTTTTCTTTTTTCCGTTCTTAAAAAGTTAATATATCCGTTCAACATTTTTATACATTTTTCATATTGAATCATGTATTCATCAAATTCACTTTGGGAGATAAATTCCGAATCAAGCGCTACAATTAAATGATCTTTTGATTCCGTTAAGGATCCTCTGGCTGTTCTGCAAAACTGAATATTTTCTTGAAAATGAAACCGCCCGTGCCCCTCTGAAATATTATTGGTAATCGACCTGCTTGATCGTAACAGTTGGTCTTTCAGACGGAATTTTTCATCAGCAGGAAAACGCGCTATCAGTACTCGCATTTGATTGCGAAAAACTCGTGCCTCTTTCCAAACTTCTAAATCAGTAAAATCCAACACAATATTTCTTTTTCAAATTAATTAAAAGTGAGTTGGCCTGCGTGACGGCCAACCAATTAACTCTGCACTATCACTCCCCCTTAAACTCCGGCTTTCGTTTTTCTAAAAAGGCAGCAACCCCTTCATTGTAATCATAAGTAGACCCTGCCAATGTTTGTAATTCCTCTTCCCGCTTCAGTTGTGTTCCTAAATCAGAAACCAAAGAAACATTCAATGCTCTTTTTGTCAAACCCAATCCTTTAGTAGGCATTTTAGACAATTGAATCGCTATTTTCATGCTGGCATCTTCAAATGCATCATCTGCAAAGTATTGATAGATCATTCCCATTTGCTGTGCCTCTTTGGCGCCCACTTTATCGCCCAACATCATCAATGCAGATGCCCTTTGCAGACCTATTAATCTTGGTAAGGTGTAGGTTCCGCCTGAATCCGGAATCAATCCTATCTTACTAAAAGCCTGAATAAAACTTGCTGATTCAGAAGCGACACAGATGTCACAAGCCAGGGCGATATTTGCTCCGGCTCCGGCTGCTACACCATTTACTGCAGCAACAATAGGTTTTTCAATGTTTCGGATACGCTCAATGATCGGATTGTAATGGTCTCTCACAATTGAAGTCAATTCAGGTCCGTTGGGATCGGTCACTTCCTGCAAATCCTGACCGGCACAAAATGCTTTTCCTTCACCGGTAATGTAAATTGCCCGGACATTATTATTGTCTTCACACTCATCTAATCTGCTTTGCAGGGCCTTCGCCATCTCTTTATTAAAGCTGTTAAATACATTGGGACGATTCAACCTTATAATCGCTACCTGATCTTTTATTTCGAATAGGATGGAACTCATTTTGATAATTTTTGAGCTAAAAATAAGGATTCTGAGAGGAATGCCGTTAGATTATTCGTTAGATTTATGCACAGTATTTTCATAATCTGCATCAGATGTACAAAACAACATTGATTACAGGAGCGACAGCGGGATTTGGTAAAGCAACTGCTGAAGTTTTTGCTCAAAACGGACACGATCTCATCATTACCGGACGAAGAGAAGAACGACTACTGAAGTTAAAAAAGCGATTGGAAGTAGAATTCAGAGTAAAAGTGCTTCCCCTTTGTTTTGATGTTCAAAAAGAAGAAGAGGTTTTTTCAACACTCAATCAACTCCCCGAAACATGGAAAAATATTGAGATCTTAATTAATAACGCAGGACTGGCCAGTGGCCTCGACCCTATCCATGAAGGTGATGTGGAAGACTGGAATAAGATGATTGACACCAATGTAAAGGGCTTATTGTACGTTTCAAAGGCGATTATTCCCGGAATGGTTGAGCGTAAAAAAGGACATATTATTAATGTAGGATCGACTGCGGGAAAAGAAGTGTATCCGAATGGAAATGTGTATTGTGCCTCAAAACACGCGGTAGATGCCATTTCAAAAGGAATGCGTCTGGATTTACTGCCACACGGAATCAAAGTCACGCAAATTGCACCCGGAGCAGCAGATACTGAATTTTCAACGGTCCGTTTTCACGGTGATAAAGAAAAAGCAAATGCTTCATATAAAGGCTATGAGCCTATGCGGGCAGAAGATATCGCCGAACTGATTTATTACAGCACTACCCTGCCGAAACACCTTTGCATTAATGACATGGTAGTTACTTCTCTGGCTCAGGCGAATAGTTATGTGTTTCATAGAAGAGAAGAATAATGTCTAGTGTGGTGATTGCTGTTGAAAAAACTTTCTCTTCTTCATTTTTTTACGGTCATCATCTTACCCCTTATTTTCACCTTCCCTTTCTCAAAAAATGTTCATTTGATATCTCATTATTCTTCCTTATCTTTCTGAGGTGAAACGCTTTTTTTCTTATCTTCTTATTTTTTCCTTTCACGGAATAATTGCTCAGACCAATATTGAAACACCCTATGGTTTTCCCAATCTTTATGTAAACATGCCCACTTCTAAGTTATTGGCAGAAATGGGCCAACCAACAGAGGTCAGGTCTTTTGAATCGGAAAAAAAAGTATGGGTAGATGGTGGTTATGACATTAGTAAATCTATTGCTTTTTTAATTGGTTTTGACCAGGTGTATCTTTTCGATTATCAAAATAAGTATTGTTTATGGAAAGCTTATGTACTCAATGATCAGGTCATTTACATGAATTTAACCAGCCGTTATGTACGCGAAGAATTCACAAAACAACTAACGATACGCAATGAATTACATTTTCACGACTCTATTGCAGCATTTGAAAAAATATTGGGAAAAAACTTCTTCCCCGATCGTGGCTTTGGTTACACGGATTACCTTTACCACGACCTGGGAATCAGATTTACTTTTAAACAGGGGGTGATGACAAACATCTATCTGTACAGGCGGCTTACCAATAAGGCAGACCTCTATATTTTAGCGCGTCACTTCCCCCGGGATAAAGAGTAGCTTACAAATTTTATTTATAGATGAGTTTCGCCGCATCAACCAACTGAATAAATTCATGTCGGTATCCATTTTTGTCTTTTCCTTTACCTTTTGATGCCAGTTCCATTACCGATTCAAAACTTGCACTGCCCTTGTACTCTGAATCTCTGAGCAACATCCCAAACTGAGCCACCGCAGCAGAAAATTTATACGCATTTGACCAGGAGCTCTCTTTTGAAATTTTATTTTCTAACGACCGTGACAAAAGAATACTCTTATCGCCATCCGGTTTTTTGTAGCGGAACTTTACGGTCAGCATTTCATCACCAAATTCGGTGTTGACCTCTTTATCCGTTTGATATTTCAACGGATCTACATCCGGTGTTTCAACGCCTGTTCCTTCTCCTTTTAGCACGATTTCATAAAGTGCAGTAACGGAATGACCTGCTCCAATCTCACCGGCATCTTTGGTATCATCATTGAAATCTACATCATTTAACAACCTGTTTTCATATCCTACTAATCTGTAAGATTCAACAATTGCCGGATTAAATTCTACCTGAATTTTTACATCTTTTGCGATTGTATTTAAGGTCGCACCAATCTCTGTTACCAGCACTTTTTTTGCTTCCAACAGATTATCAATATAGGCATAGTTACCGTTTCCTTTATCGGCCAATGTTTCCATTTTAGAATCTTTATAATTACCGGTACCAAAGCCTAAGCAAGTCAAAAAGATTCCGGATTTTCGTTGTTCTACAATCAAATCTTGCATAGCGGCATCTGAACTCATTCCCACATTAAAATCGCCATCTGTAGCAAGAATCACGCGGTTGTTGCCTCCTTTGATAAAATTATCTTTAGCGACCTTGTAAGCCAACTTGATGCCGGCACCACCGGCTGTACTTCCACCGGCATTCAATTTGTCCAATGCTTCCATAATTTTTGTACTGTTATCAGCAGTAGTTGGCTCTAATACCAAACCTGCCGCTCCGGCATAAACCACAATTGAAACCTTGTCATTCTCGCCTAACTCATTGACCAAAAGTTTAAATGACTTTTTCAACAAGGGTAATTTTTGAGAATTGTTCATGGATCCCGAAACATCCACTAAAAAGACTAAATTACTATTTGGCAGATTCTCTTTTTCCATACGTTTCCCCTGCAAGCCGATATGCACCAGTTTATTGTCATTCCACGGGCAATCGCCTACTTCAGTAGTAATTGAAAAGGGGTGCTCATCAGTGGGATCCGGATAATCATAATTAAAATAATTGATCATTTCCTCTACTCTCACCGCACCTTTATCCGGCTTATTTCCCGACAAAATAAATCTTCTGACATTAGAATATGAAGCGGCATCCACATCCACAGAAAAAGTTGAAAGCGGACTCACTTTTACGGCTTTATAACCATTTTCCTCAATCGCATTATAGGATTCAGTATTGTGATTGGGATTGTAATCTTTTACTCCATAATATTGACTGACACTCCCTTGGGCGCTAGATCTGTGAGAACTATTAAAAAACTTTTTTGTTTTTGTTCGGACGGGCGCATGGTCTCCAGAGGTTTCTTCTTTTTCTTCCACAATTTCCGGTTTCACGATCTCCGGCTGCATTTCTATGACGAGTTCTACTGTTTTTCCGGCTTCAACCTTTACAGTTGATCGCGTATATTTCTCATAGCCTTTTAATTCAGCATAGAGATAATAACTGCCTGCATTCACATTTTCAAAAGCAAATATCCCCGATTTATCAGTTTTTACTGAAGTTTTTGTCATGCGTTGATCTTTAATGTAAACTTTCGCATTCTCAATAGGTTTTTGGTTGTTTTGATCGATTACGACACCTTTGATGGTTCCGGTTTTCGCTTGGGCTATAGATGAATTTCCGATCAAAAGGAAGAAAATCATCAGCGTTGTACTGAAAAAAATATTTATCGTTTTCATAGTTTCAATTTTTTAGGTCGATTTGTATATCGTTTCGACTGATTTCAAGACCCTGTAAAACTATGGTTGAAAAAGGTTCAGTTTTTTTTTATTAGCGATATTGGCGACTAATAATCAATCAAAGCTTCTATTAACCAATCAATCTTGCTACACTTCCATTTAGCGTGGATTTATAAAGGCTCTGCCCCGCCGCAGGTGGATAGCTTACAAAGCAGTATAATTTTACAAAGCCACAATCACAAATGTGAAACGTAGAGAACGCTTTGTGCTTGTAGGCTTTGTTATTATGCGCTTTCGTGACTAGGAACCGGAGGCGGATATGGCAGCCAAATAACAATTCTTTACACATTGAGCGTTAACTTTATTACCTTTGATAGTATCACATGACACCTATTCAAAACACCTATGAAGGAACCTGCATTTTCAGATTTACTCAGCACTGAACTCCTGGTAGATACTGTTCAGAAACTTTCTCTCGCCCGGGACATAAAAACAGTGATGCGTATTGTGCGCAGTGTTGCCCGAGAACTCACAGGGGCTGATGGTGCTACTTTTGTACTGAGAGACGATAATCTGTGTTATTATGCTGATGAAGATGCTATCAAGCCGTTGTGGAAAGGAAGTCGTTTCCCTATGGAAAGCTGTATAAGTGGTTGGGCAATGTTGAATAAAAAACCAGCTGTAATAAAAGATATTTATGAGGACAATCGAATACCACTAGATGCATACAAGAAAACTTTCGTAAAAAGTTTGGTTACTGTTCCCATTCGCACGGTCGACCCAATAGGTGCAATAGGAAACTATTGGGCAAAACAACGTCAGCCATCAGAACGGGAAGTTGCTTTGCTTCAAGCCCTGGCTAACGTTACTGCAGTAGCCATAGAAAATATTGAAGTGCGTAACAAACTAGAAGAAAAACATAAACTTGTATTGACTTATCATGCGCGATCTTTAAGCAGTCAATTGAATCCACATTTTATTTTTAACGTCTTAAATTCTATTCAATATTATATACTGGAAAACAAACAGTTATTGGGACTTGAATACCTTACTTCTTTTGCAAGTTTAATGAGGATGACACTTGATAACTCCCGTTTAGATTACATTACTATAGAAGATGAAGTTAAATTTCTTACCCGGTACATTGAATTGGAATCAAGCAGGTTTGAAAATAAATTTAAGTATGTAATAGAAGTCTCAGATGAAATAAATGAAGAAGATGTTTTACTTCCTCCAATGATTATCCAACCTTATGTAGAGAATGCTATAATGCATGGTGTAGCAAACAGAACAGAAAATGGAGAACTTTCTGTCAAATTTTCTCGTGAAGATTCAAAACTATTTTGCCGGGTGAAAGATAACGGGGTGGGGCGAGAAAAATCAGCTGAAATAAATGCTGCTTCAACTGATAAAAAACATAAATCTGCCGGAATGGAATTAATCGGTTCTCGACTAAAATTGTTACAAGAAATAGAGAAAGGTGAGTATAATACATCTGTAAATGACATCATAGATAAAAATGGAAAACTAGCGGGAACTGAGGTTGTTATTGAAATGCCGATAAATGAAGATGTATAATGTATTAACTGAGGTGTTAATTCGTTTTCAATCGACAAGGGATAGCAAAGGTTTCTTGTATTATGAATACCAAAGAACAGGACACTCATTGTTTTCATAGTTTTATTTTTTGTCAATCACATAACAGTCATTACTGATTTCAAGACACTGTAAAAACTAAAGCTTAAAAAGGATCAAAAAGATTTAAAAAAATGCAGATTAAAGCTTTAACTTCGGCTTTAATTAAGCGCTTATTCATGCCACAATTGAAAGACATAAAACGCCCCATCATCATCAGTGGTCCTTGCAGTGCAGAGACTGAAGAACAGCTCATGCAAACGGCAAAAGAATTGAAGGAAACAGGTAAAGTTGATATTCTACGCGCCGGAATCTGGAAACCCAGAACACGTCCCAATTCTTTTGAAGGGGTTGGTGAAGTGGGATTAAAATGGTTGATTGATGCGGGTAAGGAAGTAGGACTACCCGTAATTACCGAGGTTGCCAATGCGCAACACGTTGAACTGGCATTGAAAGCGGGTTATACCAACTTATGGATTGGGGCAAGAACCACTGTAAACCCTTTTACCGTCCAGGAAATTGCAGATGCCCTTCAGGGAACCGAAGTAGAATTATTGGTTAAAAATCCGATTAATCCTGATATTAACTTGTGGATAGGAGCTATTGAGCGATTCAAAAATGCGGACTTAAAAGAAGTACACGCCATTCACCGGGGATTTTCATCTTTTAAAGGCGAAAAATACCGTAACGAACCCATGTGGGAAATTCCCATTGCTTTGAAGGCAGAATTTCCCGACATCAAGTTAATTTGCGATCCCAGCCATATTTGCGGACGAAGGGATATACTGAAAGAAGTTTCACAAAAAGCAATTGACCTGGCATTTGATGGACTGATGATCGAATCACATATCACGCCTGATGAAGCCTGGAGTGATGCGCAACAACAAATTACACCGTCTCAATTAAATGAATTGCTTGAGCAGCTGATTATCCGGGAAATAACGACGGATGATGAAAACTTTTCTGCTTCGCTTGAGGATTTGAGAGGCAGCATTAACCAGATTGACCGGGAACTTGTTGAGTTGATCGCCAGACGTATGGGAATTGCTGAGGAAATTGGAATATTTAAAAAAGAGCATAACATTACTATCTTGCAACCTCAAAGATGGGAGGAGATTAAGCGAATGCAACTTTCTTCAGGTACTGCTAAAGGACTTTCTGAAAAGTTTATTATCAAATACCTGGAAGCCATTCACCAGGAATCTATCCGTCATCAAACTGCTGTGATGAATAAAGGATGAAAAAAGAAGTGCCGCACGATTTTGTAGTACAGGAAGTTATTGCTCCTGCCTCAAAAAGCTATGCGCAACGGGCAATTTTGGCAGCTTGTTTGAGTAAAGGCACTTCGGTTATTCATTATCCGGGACATTCAGATGATGTCGTGAACATTATAGCTATCGGCTCTCAACTGGGCGCAGAAATTGTTGTAAAAGGTGCGATTTTAGAGATTACCGGATTTCAAAAGGCCGTTCGATCAGAACTAAACTGCGGTGAATCGGGTTTGGGAATTCGATTAACAACAAGTATTGCAGCCGGAATTGGTGGAAAATATGAAATTACGGGTGCGGGTAGTTTAAAAAATCGACCGGTCGACCAGTTTGAAGATTTTTTGCCTTTGCTTGGAGTGGAGTGTAATACAAATAACGGTTTGGTTCCCATCCAATTGAACGGCAAAATACAAGGTGGCAAAATACAATTAGATGGTAGCTTGTCTTCCCAGTTTTTATCGGGATTGTTGATGGCGCTCCCTTTGGCAGAAAAGGATTCGACTATTGAGGTAAAAGACCTGAAATCGATTCCGTACATTAAAATGACCTTAGAATTGCTCCAAAAGTTTGAAATTCAGATTGAACATGACAATTTCGAGACGTTCAGAATCAAGGGAAATCAGAAATATCAGGCTACAGCATACACTGTTGAAGGAGATTGGAGCGGAGCGGCTTTTTGGATGGTTTATGGTACGATTGCCCATGACTTGCAGATTCGCAATTTAAATTCGGCAAGTTTACAAGCCGACCGGGAGGTTTTAAGGGCGATTGAAAAAGCAGGCGGAAGTTTTGAATGGACGGATAACCTACTAAAAATCAACAAATCGGAACAGCTTATCCCCTTTGAATTTGATGCCACCCATTGTCCCGATTTATTTCCTGCGTTGACTGTATTAGCTGCAGCAATAGATGGCAAATCCAGCATAAAGGGGGTAAAACGCCTCATTCATAAAGAAAGTAACCGGGCATTTGTCTTAAAAAATGAGTTTGAAAAGTTAGGATTGCAGATTGAGATAGAAGGTGATGAGATGTGTATTCACGGTCAGGGCAATTTACACGGCGGGGAGATCCATTCAAACAACGATCACCGCATTGCTATGGCAGGAGCCATTGCTGCTGCTTTAACGGAAACGGAGATTACAATTGAAAATGCTGAATCCGTAAATAAGAGTTATCCTGAGTTTTGGGAGGTTGTTGGGGTGTGAGGGTTTCTGAGAGTTTTTGAGGGTTTCTGCTACTGTTAACGTTCGATCTCGACTACGCTCGATCTCCGGGATTATTAGTTTTGCGTCGTGCTTGCTAATCGAGTCGGAAGTCGAGCGTAGCCGAGACTGCAGCCGAGAGCAGTATGAAACATCACGACTTGACCGTGCTAATCGAGTCGGAAGTCGTAGTCGAGAGCAGTATGTAGTGCACTTTGCCCGCTAATCGAGTCGGAAGTCGAGCGTAGCCGAGACTGGAGCCGAGAGCAGTATGAAACATGATGAAAATGTAATTCAGTGTCATAAAAAATCACTTACTTTACTACATGCCAAAAGGATACGTATACATGCTTGAATGTTCCAACGGAACAATTTATACAGGGAGTACTATTCATTTAAACGAGAGAGTTGAAGATCATTTTAAAGGGCAAGGTGCAAATCACACAAAACGTTATCCTCCAACAAAACTCATTTATGTAAAGGAATTTGATCGTATTGACAAAGCTTTTTATAGAGAAAAACAGATTCAGCGGTGGGGAAAAGATAAAAAACTGGCTCTAGCTAGCAGAAATTTTGAGAAATTGAAAGAATTAGCGGAGTGCATGAATGATTCGCATTGGAAGAGTTATGTCAAAGAGTAGTTTTTATAACGCTCGATCTCCGGGACTATTGTTTTTACTTGCCTTGCTGATCGAGCGGAGCCGAGAGCAGCTTGTGGTACACCTTGCCTTGCTGATCGAGCCGGAAGTCGAGCGTAGCCGAGACTGCAGCCGAGAGCAGCTTGTAGTGCACTTTGCCCGCTAATCGAGTCGGAAGTCGAGCGTAGCCGAGACTGCAGCCGAGAGCAGCATGAAACATCACGACTTGACCGTGCTAATCGAGTCGGAAGTCGTAGTCGAGAGCAGTATGTAGTGCACTTTGCCCGCTAATCGAGTCGGAAGTCGAGCGTAGCCGAGACTGGAGCCGAGACTGGAGACAAGACCGGAGCCGGAAGCAGTACGCAAAGAGAGCAACACAAACTTACAAATTCATACGCTTAGCGTGAGCAGATGTTTTTTGTGGATTCCAGGGATCTTTATAAGAACGCTTAAAAAAGAACTCTTGAAAATACGCTATGGTTCTGACTATCCTGAGGTAATAACCAAAATAAAAGACCATACAGGGGATATAGATCAGGAAATAGGTATAGGAAGTATTTGATCGGATTCTATACAAGCTGTAAATCACAAATTTGACGAAGTTTGTCACGGTATAAAGCAAAATATTAGTGATCAGGATATTGATTAATTGAGAAGGGTAATTCGCTACCATATCGATCAGGTAGATGTACCATTTAAAGTTCAGCACCAAATTATAGGTGATGTTTTCCATAAAGGCAAAGAAATTCAAAAAGTTAAACGATTGATTTGGAATTAACACATCTCTGTGTTTTCGAATTCTAAACCGTATCAGGGATTTATCCCACCTCAATCGTTGTTTGGTCAATTTTTTAAAGGTGTTAGGAGCAGAAGTTAAGCAAACCGCTTCTTGTTCAAACTTTATTTTATATCCCAATTTTCGCAGTTTGACGGTAATATCGCCATCTAATCCCGGCCCAATGTCCCAACCTTTTACCTGTTCCAGGGCATCTGCTCTAAAAGCCCCAAAAGCTCCGGAGATAATCCTGTAAATCCCCAAATAAGACGTCACTACCCTTCCAATACTGATGGTGTCGTAATATTCAATGGCTTGTAAAGTAGTCGCCAGGCCTTCGTCATAATTTCTCACCATCACATTACCGCCCACACCTGCTACATGCTGATCTTTATAAAAAGGAATGATGATTTTTTCCATGGCATCCCGATCATACGAACAATCAGCATCTAAATGCACAATAAATTTTCCCTTGGCATACCGCAGTGCCAAGTTTGCTCCTGAAGCTTTTCCTCCCCGCACTTCATTCCGTAAAAAGAGGTCAATCAATCCGGCTTTTTCAAGATCGCGACCAATAATGGGTGTTTCGTCATCCGATCCATCATCAACAACAATAATCTCTATGTTTTTATACGTTTGCTCATTCAATGAGCGGATCAGTTTATAGAGGTGTTTGCCCTCATTTTTTCCCGGTATGATGATAGAAACCAAAGGGTATTCAAAAAGAAAGTCCTTTCTGGCTTTCAGGTGTTTTTTTTTCCCAAAAACTTTAGTTAAGCGCCATAAATTAAGGACAAAGAACTCCAACACAAAATAACGGATGAACTCAAAGAAGATATAGAACCAAAACAATCGGATAAAATGTCCGACAGTAAGGCTTTCAAGAAAGCGGAGGTAATTATCTAACAGTTCATCAAACATCAGCTAAAAGACTTTGTTAACTGCTGGATATGTAATTGTGGCGATAATTTATAATCCAACTTAATGACTTCATATTCAAACTCTACTTCAATGTCTTTAAATGCTGTTTTTATTAAGCGTTGAAGCATGGTGATGATTTCTTCCAGGATTCGAATAGAAATTTTTCGTGGAATTTCGTTCATGGAAAGAAGGATAGTAGATGAACTTTGAAAAGAGATAATGTCAGAAGTACGAATATTAGATCGGATCACTTTCACCAAATCTTTCAGCAAGGACTTTTGAACTTCAGAACCTATTTTTGAATAAATCTGAGAAGGGTTGGACAAATGAATGGCGCATATATTAGAAGCTCCTTCAGTTTGTCTCAGCCGCTCAATCTCATACTTCAACATGGTGACAAAGGTCTCGTATTTGACAGTTCCGATAATTTCTTCTATATCCTTTGAGGTGTTTATAAACCCTTTAATGGCAGCCAGCTGCCCCTTTTTGGTCAAGCTGTAATTTCGGATTTCTCTACCTTTTAACTGCTCTACAAAACTATCTGTGGCACAAAAAAGGCATTTTGCTTTAACATTAAAATCCTGAAATTTATGACTACAAGCGATACACTCATGTAAAACCGAAGGTTTGTCATAATCCACCCCAATATGTCTTAGTCTTTTGTTGCATTTGGGACAATCCAATTGGTCATCAATTTCGTTGGTGAAATCAGATAAGGGCCCCACATAGGCGCATGGAAAGTGGTGAATAATATCCTCTGTTCTGGAATTGGAACTATTACATTTGGGACAGACTTCACGATAGGTCATGTGTCCGCTTTGGCAGGAAGGACAGAGGTATACACGATCTACATAAGTAGAGCTAAAAATACCTTCTTCTTCCGCAATTTCAAGAATATCCAGCGCCAGGTGCTCGTCTTTTTGACTAAAATTGATGGATAAAATGGGATAAGAATAATTGTTGGCTGAATAAATGTATGGAATCGGCTCCAAATCTTGAATTTCACAGGTATACATAAAGCAGATGATCTTTTCAATCATCTGCGCTTCAAAAGAAAGGGAGTTGGTAAAATGTAAATCCTGCGTTTTGGTCAGTATTCGCTCCACTTCAGGGGTGATTAATTCTATTTGCTCTAAACTGTAGAGCGTACCATCTACCAGTTTATTGATAACCGGATCAACGATATTGGTTCCTTTCAGCAAAAATACCGGCTTTAAGTAAATATCGGGACTATTGTGGGCACGAATTCTTCGCACAATTTGCCGCACAAAATCAGGATCATTTCCATCAATAATCACAGCTGAATAGTATTGCACTTTTTCCACATCCAGATTGTCGAGGTAATCAATTTTCAGGAAGGTAAACCCGGCGTATTTGATCGTAGACTCCTGCTCGTTTATTTCTAACTCTGCTGCCATTAGAATGTCCTTTTTGTGATTTTCACACTAAGTTTATAATACTTCTTCCACATATTCAAATCATTCTCACCGATAGGTAAAATATCTGCTGCAAGCGTCCTTGTGGTAGGCTCAAATTTCTTCTGAAATTCTTCAGGTAAAATATAAGTCGCCGAATAAAAACGATCGACAACTCCTTTACTTTCTGTGCCATCTGCAAATTCAATGTTTACCAAATCTCCTTCTTGTAAATATTTGAGGTCTTCTTGTTTAAAAAAGCCTTTGATGTGTACATTATTCGGTTGATGTATCGCCAGTATATTTTCTGATTTTAAAGCCACCTCATACGGCATTTTATGGATTCTTGTGACGCTTCCATTAATGGGAGAAGTAAATATTTTATACCCCATAATATTTTCTACTCCGGCCAGCATTACTAAATCTCCGGTAGCATTTCTCCTGCCCAGGGAATCCATTCCAAAAGTTCCCATTTTCTGTTCAATCTCAATTCGTTTCGCCTCCACCTCCTGTTCCATAATGTCTTTTAGGTGTCCAATTTGTTTACTGTAAATCCGATTTCTTTCATTCAGCAAATTGATTTCAGCCCTCAACTTTGAGATTTGATACTCCAGATTTTCCAAATTAGTATGTGAAACGGCATCTAAAATCACCTCATTTCTAACCCGCTCCAAATCCTGCTGATACACTTCAAGCAGAGATTCATTGTCTCTGATCTGCACCCGGTTCAAATCCCGGTCACGACTTAATTGGTATATTTCCCGCTCAATCCAAGAGTCTTTCTTTCCGCCACCGGCAATACTAATTGAATTTCCTCCCCCGTTTCCAAAATAATCTTCATCCAGAAAATAGGTGAATAAGGTATCCCCAACAGCGACTTGCTCACCTTCTTTTACATTAAATTTCAAAATACGAATATCATCTGTGTGTCGAATATCTACACTCTCAAACAACACCTGGCCGTTGCCCTCAATGTAAAAATAAGAGTTAATGATAAAACGACCGGTGAAGAATAAGAAAATCGCCATTAGGACGAGATAAACGAAACGATCCCAATTAAATGGGCGCTTGTTCTTACGGTTACTCTGTTCTTCAAAGTACCGCAAATAGCTTTCTTCTTTTCGTTTAAAGTTTATACTCTTCATTTACTTTTCAATATTCTCCCGGTCAAAAGAGATCAAACGATTTAAATCATGATACGCAAAAGAGGTGATAGAAGTTTGCGCTTTTACTTCATTTATCTTTTCTTCCATCTCCATGCGATTATTAAAGTCTTCTGTTCTGAATGCCAACACGATCTTTTCTTTAGCATTATCGATATAGGGCAATATTTTTCGCTGAATATAAGCCACATCCACATTTTCATAACACATAAAATAAACGTGGTCTGTCAGTTGAAAAATCTGATCGATCACATCTTCCGAATAATGTAGCGGTATGGATACCGTCAATTTAATATCTCGTTCTTTACAATATGTACTTGCTTTCCCTAACATTTCAAGATATTGTTTGATCAATCTTTGCTTTTCAGCAGGCCATTCATCAAAGGTATGCGGTTCCACATCAAGATGTATGCCTGAAGGTTGGTCTATGTCGTATTTTTTAAATATCTCATCCAGATAAGTGACAATATCCTGCTCGTATATCATTTGATTGTCCCCCACCATATACTCCATTTCTGAAGTTTCTTTTACCATGGCGATAAAGTCATTTTTTTCCTGCACCAATGTATCTTTAGCCGAAACTGCTAAAATTACTTTATCAAACTCATTATAAATCACATATTCAACGAGAAAATCCGAAGAAAAATGGTTAAATGTCTTTGACCAAACGTAAACACTACGGCTTTTATCATCTATGTATTCATTGATTTCTTGTGTGGTTTGGTATTTTATTACATCCCGAATTGACGAATGTGGAATTTTAGAATGAATTTTAAGTGCTTTAAGGTACATGTTTTGAAGGAGATCCACCAATTCAATATCAATCTGCAACAAATCATCATAAATGGCTAATCCCTGAAGTGGGTTTGTATTTGCATCTTTCAATCTCACCTTCACCTTCTCAATGCGTAAACGCTCCATAAATAGTTTGCGTTTTTGGTAAAAACCAATAAATTGTTTTAGCTTATAACGGAACTCATAAGCGGTACTGAGTATCTCCTCATGTAAATTAGTCCGGTCTTGTATTAATCGGCGATTGTCGTATTTATACCGTTCATTTTCCACTTCATTTTTTAACTTATTATTAAAAGGAATGGGGATATTAAATGTAACGCCTGCCGAACCAAAAGCGCGGTTATTGTCTCCAATCAAATCATAATAATTATAACGCGCATAAGCTTTCAATGATATTTCGTGATACCAACTGTAGTAATCCGTATATACCCGGCTGGATAAAATACTGTCTGTCTGCTGTCCCAGGCGTTTAAAAATTAAATCATAATCCAAATCAATTAAGGGTAGATTATCTTGCTGAAAAACCAATTCTTCTGAATCCGGATTTAAATATTCATTGTAACTCTGGTAAACGTTGATCAGACTCTGTACTTCTGCTAAACGCGTTTCCATTTTAATAATCTCTTCTTTTTTCAATCTTTTCAGATGAACTAACTGAGTAACCGTTGTATATTGTTTTTCTAAGCGTGCTTTTCGTTCATAGAGTAATTTGATTTTTACAACATTAAAGGTATAAATGGTATGATCAAACCGCTTGAGATAATTGTAACTTTCAGTAGCGGCATCCTGATTCATTTCTTCACGAAGAATTCTGTCTTCGTATATTCTCGCCTTTACTTTATTTTCAAAGTAACCGTTATTCAGAATATTCCACTCTGCCCCCAGATTAAACTTTCTATTGTACACCAGATTATCTTCCAGATCTCCAATGGTAGGATTGATATTTTCAAGAAATCCACCGGTTACGGCAATTCCATAATCTCTTTTAACCAATTCAAGTTGTTTCTCTAAAAAAAGTGAGCGGGAGGCATTGCCATCCTGACGCACCATTTTTGAGATGGCTTCAATGACGTACAAACTAGTATCCTTAAACTCAATGGGAGAGTAGGCCGTTTGATCAAACAGACTTTCCAGCATTTTTACTTTTTCAAAAAATACCGAGTCCTGCTGTGCTTTTGCACGGCATGACCAACACAATATAATAATGATTAATACTCTATTTATCACTTTTTTACCTCTCGGAATTTAAAACATAAGTTGAAGCTTATTTTGTAATCTAGTTTAAACGAATTCTTTAAGAGATAGTTACATCAACGGAAAGAGCGCATTTAAAGTGACCCTCCGGACAAGCTTTTTTTCCATGTAATCCGCATGGACGACAGGGTAATTCTTCGGTAGTTTCTTTTATCTGTTGTTCATCAGATAAAGGACCAAAACCAAAATCAGGAATGGTTGAACAAAAATAGGCGGTAATCGGTGCATTGACTGCTGATGCCATGTGTAAAGGAGCCGAATCATTTGCATGCGTCATTTCAGCCAAACTGATCAAAGCCACAGATTCTAATAAAGACAGTTCCCCGGCCAGGTTAACAATATCGTTATCCGGGCAAGAAAAAAGTATCTCCTGCAGGTACATTTCATCATTTTTACCGCCAATCAAAACTATTCTATGTGCATTCGAATATTGTTTTATCACTGTTATCCACTTTTCTTTAGGTAATTGTTTTGTAAACCAAACAGAGGCGGGTGCCATTACAATCAATTTTTTTTCACCTGCTATTTCACGGGCTTTGTCCAAATCTGTTTTATAAGGATACAATACGGGCTTTTCCAGGTCAAAATCCCCCAGTTCTTTAAGCAATGCATGGTTTCTCTCGATCTCATGCACTCCTTTTTCCATCTTGTGCCTGACCTTATGTTTATAAGAAAACGAAAAAGGATTTTGTTTGAATCCCACTTTAACTACTGCCTTTGCCCGCCAGCTAAAATATCCGGATGAGGCAAAACGCTGAAGATTTAACAAGGCATCATATTTGTTTTTACGAATTGCTTTTACCGTTTGAAACAAGTTCTTATACTTTCTGTTGTTTTTATCCCACACAAATAATTCATTAATGTGCGGATGTCCGTCCAGGAGTCCTTCATTTCCTTTTCTCAAAAGAAAATCAATTTTCAGGCTTGCATCCTTTCTAATCAAAGATTCTATCAATGAAGTAGCCAATATCACATCTCCGATATATGCTGTTTGTATGATGAGTATGTGTTTCAACTTTCGGATAAATGTGCGTATTTGTTTCGTATTGCCTCGTCAAGGGGAATTGCATTGCCTTGCTCATCAATTCTTACAAAGATAAAAAAGGTAGAACAGACTAATTTCTCTTCTCCGGTATAAAAATTATTGCTTCTGGCCTCAATATAAATGGTCATAGAAGATCGTCCTACTTTCTTTACTTCACCGTAAATATTCACCTGATTCCCCACCTTTACCGGTCGTTCAAAGTTGGTTTCATCAATTTTCACCGTCACCATATTGGGATTTTTACATAAACTGCAAGCCCAGGTAGCTGCTGTCTCGTCCAGCCAAGATAACATGATTCCTCCAAATAAATTGCCATGCACCCCAATGTCCCTTGCCATACATAATTTTAACGCTAATTTTTCCATCTTATTTTTTAATTGACAGTATATTATTTGCCCAATCTTCAGGGGTGAAAGAGGTTCCGATCGCATGGCTTTTTTGCCCCATTTCCACCAGCTCTTTATCCGACATATACATGATTCGACGCATGGCTGTTTTGATCGCCTCAACACTTCCCGCTTCAAATTCAAACCCATTCTCCTTCAAATAAGACCATTTGGCACCAATTTCTTTACTGAGGATCATAGGGAATCCTGAAACGGCAAACTCTTGTACCGTCACTCCCCATGGCTCAAATTTACTGGGCAAAATATAGACGCCGGTTGCTGCAACAAACTGCTCCATATCCGTAGGTTGAACAAATCCGATATGCTTGATTTTCTCATATTCTACCCTGTTATCCCATTCATCTCCGGTTCCCAAACACCACAATTCCCAATCATTTGGCTCTTCTTTTTGCAAATCGATAAATGCCTTCCACATCTCAAATATCCCCTTGTGCTCAACATAGCGGCCTACAAATAAGAAACGTTTGGGGAAACCGTCCTTTTTCTTTGGAAAAGTGCGTACATATTGCTTTTCAAATAAAGGTACATCTGCACAATAAAAATTCATAAGAAGCTGCTCTCCTTTATATCCCAATTTTTCAGCAAAAATCTTTTGTGGTTCACCGGGAACCCAGGCATGTGTGAATATGCGTTGTAAATAAAAAGGAGAAGCAGATGCGGCAATTTTCTGTTTCACTGATCCTGTCCAGTGATTATCCAATGAAATGACTACCGGTATGGATTTTCGAAAAGTTCGCGAAGCTTTTACATACCCCTTGTCCATCCATCCGCTACAAACCAAAATATCAGGCGCAAATTCATGTAAGTTTTTTTCCAGTTCTTTTTGGTTGTATTTGCTCCTGTCAAGAATCGTAAGCCCTTCATATTCTTTCAGGTCAAAAGGAGCCTCTTTATTCACCGGCCAACGAAAAATCAATACCTCTGCCTTTTCTGACAAAGCCTGTGCACAAGCTAGAAAGTATCCCGCAACCTCTGTATATAAAAATGCTATTCTTACCTTTGGCATAATAATTAATTACCGCAAAAATACATTTTTGAAAGATGTCCAAGGCTAAACACACCTTTTTTTGCCCTGATTTGAATTTTGGAGTACTGAATGAAGAGGAATCAATTCATGCAATTCGTGTGCTTCGTCTTGGAGAGGGAGACTTTATTCGCCTGCTAAATGGCAAGGGACAGATGATTCTGGCCAAAATCACTATTGCAGATAAAAGAGGAGTGGGTTTTGAATTTTTAGAAAATATTCATACTGAAACGAACTCCTTACCTTTACACATTGCCATTGCACCAACTAAGAACATTGACCGTTTTACTTTTTTTCTAGAAAAAGCAACAGAAATGGGCATTGCAGAAGTCACTCCCATATTCACAAAAAATTCTGAGCGTAAAAATCTGAAGATTGACAAACTCAAAAAAGGAATGATTGCCGCTTTAAAACAGTCGCAAAACTTGTTTTTTCCTGAACTTCATCCCTTGATTGAATTCGAGGATTTTATAAAAAATGATCACTCAACATCCTACCAGTTCATTGCCCACTGCGACCCTGCGTTAGATAAGCAGCCCTTGAAAAAATGTATCCATCCTAAAAACAAAAATATAATTTTAATTGGGCCGGAAGGTGATTTTACACCTGAAGAGCTTATCTTAGCTAAAGAAAATGGGTTTAAAAGCGTCAGCCTTGGAAACGCTAGATTACGTACAGAAACAGCAGGAATTTTAGCATGTCACACCGTTTACTTACAATCATACTGATTTGCACAACTACTTTAATAAGCTTGGGGCAATCCTCTTATCAACTGGCAGTTTTAAAATACAGCGGTGGCGGAGATTGGTACGCAAACCCAAGCAGTTTGCCTAATCTGGTCAAATTTTGCAATAAAAATTTGGGAACCAAAATATCTGAAACGGTAGAAACCGTAGCAGTTGGTGACCCTACGATTTACAATTACCCTTTCCTGCACATGACTGGCCATGGCAATGTTGTTTTCTCAAAAGATGATGCTGAAAACTTAAGAAACTACTTATTGGGTGGTGGTTTTTTGCACATTGATGATAATTACGGAATGGATAAATTTATTCGTACCGAATTATTAAAAGTGTTTCCCAATGACGAATTAGTGGAATTACCTTATTCCCACCCTATTTTTCATCAAAAATATGACTTTAATGATGGTTTACCTAAGATCCATGAACATGATAAAAAACGCCCGCAGGCATTTGGAATTGTCCATAAAGGAAGATTGGTATGTCTGTACACATACGAATGTGATTTAGGAGATGGTTGGGAAGATCAGGAGGTTCATGGAAATAGTGAAGATAAAAGACGAGAAGCATTACAAATGGGAGCAAACATTATACAATATGCATTTACAGCATCTCATTAAGTGTGGCCTTTTCTTTTTGTTCATTTTCGCCTTGACACCCGCTCAGGCGCAAAGAGATACCGTTCGTTATATCAAATCTCCCTATCGGGCTGAGTACACCCCACATTTTAAACTGGGGCAATTTAAAAGGGGATTTTTTAACGATTCTTTAAAAACGACTTTAAATATACTGGAAGGAAAACACAAAAATTTGTGGTCCAGACAAGACAGTTTGCAATTTGCTCAAACTTCTCTAAAAACCGGAAATGAGGCATTATCTGAATATTATTATGATCACCTGAATGTAAGTTTAAAAACCGAAGAAGCATACTGGTATGATCAGTTAATTATTTTTTACCTCAACAAAGAATACAAGCAAGCCATCCGTTTCATCAACAAAGAGAGCCCCATGGTTCTCGAATTCTCAAGGATCTATTTTTTTAAAAAGATATTTAAAGCAAAAATTCAGCAGGAAGCAGATGATAAATGGCACAAAAAAAATGAGATTTTTGATTGGAAAGTAGATAGTAGCCTCCTTAAGTTGGATCGTGATGATCCTCAATTTCAAAAATCTGTAACCCAACCTTTGCGCAATCTAGAATTTGTTCTTCAAAAATTGGTTGCATTTGTCCATAAGGACGATCCGATACTGGCCAATTCATTTAAAGAAATGGGTTATCTCATAGAGACATACTTTAATCTTACACATGCTTATATTGCCTATAGTATTGGAAGGCATTATAATAAAAGAGATAAAAGAATACTCAACCGGCTTAATGATATCAAAAGTCAATTGGCCGAAAAAAAACATAAGATCCCCAACTTCAGGCGCTATTTTCCCAGAACCGAACACTGGCGTTTTGAATATAAAGTTTTGAAAGAGAAAGTGATTTCAGCAAGAGAAGATACGACTGAGTATATAAAACCTACAACCATGCGAGAGAAAGAAGAACCTGTTTTCCCATTCCCCTATCAATTGGTCACAATTGGTGGTATATTAATTTTGTTTCTTTTAGTACTTCTGTTATTAAGGTCAAAAAAGAAGTAATTTTGGTACATGAGTTGTTTTCTCCGGATTAAATGTTAATGTATGAATAGAATATTATTACTTATTTGCAGTTGTTTGTTAATCTCGGGACTAATTGCCTGTAAGCCCAAAAAGGATGCCGGCACCACCACTTCTGATAAAGTGACCCAATCAGGTGTTTTAGTTGAGGATTTTGAAAAATATAGGGACAGTGCTCCGGTTAATTTGGAGACCTTAGATTTGCATGAAAATACACTAATTATGCAGATTAGCTATAGCGGAGGTTGTGAAGATCATGAATTCTCCCTCTTAGGCCTAAAGTATACTTCAGGGTCAAATCCCGTAGCCAGAGAAATTCAACTTTATCACAATAATAATGGAGACCATTGCAGGGAATTATTAGAAAAGAAGTTACGTATTGATATTTCTGCTTTTGCTCTTAAAAATAGTGAGCCGGTGATGTTGAAAATAAAGGGATGGAAAAATCCAGTGCTTTATACTTTAGCGAAGTGATTGGTAAATTTTAGCAAAATCGTGTGCGAAGTAAGTCAAAATGCTATCGGCTCCGGCTCTTTTCATACTCAGAAGCATTTCAGGCATAGCCGTATTGTAATCTAACCAACCATTAGCGCAAGCCGCTTTCAACATGGCGTATTCTCCACTAACATTATAGGCAGCAATAGGCAGCATACTATTTTCTTTTAACAAATGAATGATATCTAGGTAAGCCAAAGCCGGCTTCACCATTAAAAAATCAGCTCCTTCTGCCTCGTCTAATTTTGCTTCGCGAAGCGCTTCTTTTTTATTGGCCGGATTCATCTGATAGGTCTTTTTGTCTCCCGATTTAGGGGCAGAGTCTAGCGCATCACGAAACGGACCGTAAAAAGCACTGGCATATTTTGCGGTATAGGCCATAATTGACACCTCTTCAAAGTGATGTTGGTCTAAAGCTTCTCTAATCACCCCTACCCTTCCATCCATCATATCCGAAGGACCAATTATATCGATTCCTGCCTGCGCCTGCGCAACTGCCATTTTTGCTAAAATCGGCAAAGTGGGGTCATTTAAGATCAGCCCATTTTCTACAAGCCCGTCATGACCATCTGAACTGTATGGATCAAGTGCCACATCACTCATCAAAATAATCCCGGGAAACTGATCCTTGATTTTTCGAATTCCTTCCAGATAAAAATTATCTTGAGAAAAACTGTACCTTCCTGTCTTATCCTTATGTTTTTCAGGGATCACGGGAAACAAAACAAAGGTGCGTAATCCCAACTCAACAGATGCTTCAATTTCACGGTATATTCCTTGAAGATTCAATCTGTACACATCAGGTAATGAGAGGATTTCTTGCTTTTCTTCCTTAGCATCTACTAAAAACAGCGGATAAATTAAATTAGACGGTCGTAAAACCGTCTCTTCAATCATCTCACGAATCACCGGACTTTTTCTATTTCTTCTTGGTCTGTTAAGCATTTCTTATAGCGACAAAACTAGTCAATAATCCTCTTTTTCACCTATAAAATGGACAATTATTAGCAACTCTTCAAAAGCTTTCTGTTTAAAATATTATTATTCGCCTTTGAATAGCACAAAATAATTCAATTATTTTTATAGCTTTGAAATCAAACTTGACGAATATGAAATGTACATTCAAATCAATTTACTGGTTCTTACTGCTTCCACTTTTGCTTGTATCCTGTGGGGGAGATGGAATTGATGTTGACTCTGATGATCCGGAAGATGATTTACAAGTGATCAATAGTAATGTGTTAGATTCTGCTGCTGCTATGAATACTGCAATTGGCGGTAAAATGTTTAGTATTCCTTCACCGATTCAAATGACCATAGTCATTAAGGAGAATGTATCCGTTTTTAATGAAGAGTTATTAACGAATCCTGAAAACGTTTCTCTTTATACAACCGAGTTTAAGCGTGCTATAAATATGGGGATTTATGGTGCTGATCTTGGATATGCTACGATCTATGAAAATAATACAAAAGCTGTCTCCTACCTCTCATCTGTTGAGAAATTGTCAGATGAACTAGGAATTGCAGGCGCATTTGATCAAGATCTTTTGGAACGTTTTATTGATAACGGCAATAATCAAGATTCTATGCTGGTGATTATGTCAGAGGGTTACAGAGAAGGTGACCGTTTCTTAAAGGAAAACCAAGAACATGATGTGGCTACATTAATTCTAGCAGGCGGTTGGATTGAAGCTATGTATTTTGCCGGTGTTAGTTATGAAGAAAGTCGAAGTCAGGAAATTGCTGATCGGATTGGTGAACAGAAAACAGCTCTGGGAACTATCATTGACCTTTTAACTGACTACAACAGTGATGAGTTATACAGTGGTTTAATTGAAGATCTTAAGAGTCTGGAAACAGACTTCAATCAGATTGAATATAATTACCAGTTTGTAGAGCCTGTACATGATACGAAAAAACACACCACAGTAATTAAAAGTAAAACTTCTGTAAATATTGAAGCTGGAACTCTGGATAGTATCATAGAAAAAATTAAAAACATTAGAAACGGATTAATCGGATAATACTATGAAAAATTTATTTTTAACAGCCCTCACATTAATTTCGTTTGGAACCTTTAGTCAGCAGTGTGACTCACTTGTAAATGTCTGTTACAATTACCTTACCGTAGATGCTCAATCGGGTAAAATTTTTATTTCAGATGGTCAGGTTTATCAAGCATTTGTAGATGCAGAGCAGTCTGCTGAATTTAAAGTTACGCTTTATGGTGGTTCTCTTTACCGAATTGCGACAACAGCTGGATTAAAAGATAATTACGTCATCTTTAATGTATACGATAGAGATCGGAATTTACTTTTCTCTAATGCGGATTATGATAACCAACCCTATTGGGATTTTAAAATTGATAATACGTTGGATTGTTACGTAGAAGCGTATTTAGATATTGACAAAAAAGTATCAGGATGTCTTGTTTTGTTAATTGGATTTAATAAATAACCGCTATACTGCCTTTACATAATTAAATGAGTGAAAGAATATTAAAAGCCTTAATGCAACTCTTTGCGATTATCGCAAGGGTTGACGAGAATGTTGATAGTCGGGAACCTGTCACATCAGGAGAAGGAAGAAAGATAGTAGAAGCCTTTTTAAGTCAGGAACTATCTTCTGCAGCTGTTGAAGAATATTTAGCTATTTTTGATGATTTTCTTATCACCTTTCAGGGAGGATCCAAGAAAAAAGACGGAAAACGTAAAAAAACTTCTGTTCACTCAGTAAAGGTACTTCGCATCTGTACACAAATCAATGAAGAACTTGCACAAAGACAAAAAATCATTGTGTTGGTGCGTATTCTTGAATTTATTAGTGCCAATGAACGTATAGATGAGCAGGAGTTGGAATTTGCACAAACTGTAGCAGACACCTTCAATGTTTCCATGGACGAATACAACCGAATCAGAGAATTTGTTGAAGCTCCGTTGGATACCATTGTAGATCATCCCGATATGTTGTTTGTAACCTCCAACAAAGAGGAGAATTTTAAAACAGCAAAACACATCTACTCAGAAGGACTTGATGGACAAATAAGAGTATTGAAAATTCCAAGTGTGAACTTTCACTTTTTCAAGTATTTGGGATCATCTGAGTTGAACCTGAACGGACAGCCTTTATTACAGGGACGTCACGTCATCCTAAACCAGGGAAGTTCTATCCGATCTTCAAAAGTACAACCCATTTACTACAGTGATATAATCGGTGCTTTTCTTTCAGATAAAACGGCTACAAAAATTGTTTTTAAAACGGTAGATGTCGTTTATAAATTCAAAAGTGGTACGATTGGTTTACACAATTTTAATTTTGTAGAAGAATCCGGTTCTCTCCTGGGAATTATGGGAGGATCAGGAGCGGGTAAATCTACCCTTTTAAACGTATTGAACGGAAATTACAAACCTGTTCAGGGATCCGTTACCATAAATGGGATTGATATCCACGAGGACAGGAATAAGATTGAAGGTGTAATTGGCTACGTTTCACAAGATGATTTGCTCATTGAAGAACTCACTGTTTTTCAAAATCTTTTCTACAATGCCAAACTATGTTTTGGCGGGATGGATGATAAGCTGATCGCAAAACGCGTATTGAAAACATTATCTTCTCTGGGACTTTACGAGACAAAAGATCTCAAAGTAGGAAGTCCTTTGGATAAAACCATTTCAGGAGGACAGCGAAAACGATTAAATATTGCATTGGAACTTATCCGTGAACCCTCTGTTTTGTTTGTGGATGAACCCACTTCTGGATTATCGTCAAGAGATTCTGAAAACATCATGGACTTGCTGAAGGAGTTGGCGCTAAAGGGTAAATTAATTTTTGTAGTTATCCACCAGCCTTCTTCTGATATTTTTAAAATGTTTGATAAACTACTCATTCTGGATGTTGGGGGATATTTGATCTACAACGGTAACCCTGTGGATGGAGTGATGTATTTTAAAAAGTGTATCAATCATGTCAACAGTGATGAGAGTGAATGCCCTACTTGCGGTAACGTAAATCCTGAGCAAATTTTTAATATCATTGAATCAAAGGTTGTTGACGAATACGGAAACCAAACTCAACACCGAAAGATCAGCCCTAAGGAATGGAATAAAAGCTACTTGAAGAGTTTAGAGGCAAACCCTAATGCCATAGAAGATGCAAATGTCATTCCTGAAAGCACTTTTAAAAAGCCTGGATTTATCAAACAACTCAAGGTATATTTTACCCGGGACATACTGTCAAAGCTTACCAACAGACAGTATATGGCCATCAACCTTTTGGAGGCTCCTGCACTGGCATTTATTCTTGCCTTTTTTGTTAAATTTTACAACATACAAGATGGCTCTGACTATTCTTTCAAGTCCAACCAAAACATCCCGCAATTTTTGTTTATTGCTGTAATTGTAGCCTTGTTTATTGGATTAACAGTAGCAGCTGAAGAAATTATAAAGGATCAAAAGATATTAAAACGGGAGTCTTTTCTAAACCTGAGCAAAGGCTCTTATCTCACGTCCAAGATTACGATCATGTTCATCATTTCTGCCATTCAAATGATGTTTTTTGTCCTCATTGGAAACTATATCCTTGAAATTCAAGGAATGTGGTGGCAATACTGGCTGATTCTTTTTTCGCTTTCTTGTTTTGCGAACCTGTTGGGACTCAATATTTCAGCCAGTTTTAATTCGGTCAAGGTGATCTACATTCTTATTCCTATTTTGATCATTCCGCAATTGCTTTTTAGCGGTGTCATTGTCAAGTTTGATAAATTAAACCCACTATTTGGAGATGAAAGTGCTGTGCCATTAATTGGTAACGTAATGGCCTCAAGATGGGCATATGAAGCACTGGCAGTGGTTCAGTTCAAAGAAAATGAATACGGTGATATTTATTTTGAATACGAGAAGAAAAAAAGCTTTGCTACCTGGAAAAAAGACTATTGGCTGCAAGAGATGAATGCCAATCTGGATTATCTAAAGACGAATATTGGAGATATCGGAAAGATTAAAGAAACCAAAAATGCACTGCTCATCCTTAAAAATGAAATTGAAAGAGAAGAAGCTTTTTTGGATAATTTAAGCTGTGAAGAGTGTATAGATGACATTCAGTTAGAAACTATCTACCCTGAGATCTACGGTGAAAAATCCCGGGTAATTAAAAAAGACATTACCGATAAGGAGGATCTATCAATTAAATCTACACCGGATACCATCAAAAGCGCAAAACGAGATAACGGAACCCGCTATTTATATCAATTAGGTTTTTCTTCTCCAAAAGACAAAGAAGAATACCTGACAAGGAAGAATCAGCCGCAGTACGGCTTGAGCGAAGCCTATGATCAAACCAAAAGCTTTTTGGGTATTCTAAAAGATCATTATAAATCTATTGTTGATACAAATAGAGCAAGAATTGATCGTAAGAATGAAGAAATTATTAAGAAATACGGAAAAGAAAAATATATTGAGTTAGTCGACGACCATACAAATGAAGCCCTGGAACAATTTGCTACCAATAAAACAGATATTTCCAAGTTAATTGAGTCTGACGGTTATTTGATTCAAAAGTCAGACCCTATTTATTTAGATCCCTATGATAAAACTTTTTGGAATGCTCATTTTTATGCGCCTAGAAAAAGAATTGCTATGTTAGATACTTATGTACCTACCTATTGGGCAAATATTTCGGTAATATGGTTAATGACCATAATTCTGATTATCACCTTGCGCTTTGACGTTTTTAAAAAGCTCATGGACGGCATTGAAAAATTATTCGAACGAATAAATTTCAAAAAATCTGAATATTAATTTCATTTCTGGTTCGTAAAAACTTACTATATTTGCGCTCTCAAAACACGGTGGTTGTAGCTCAGTTGGTTAGAGCGCCTGATTGTGGTTCAGGAGGTCGTCGGTTCGAGACCGATCTTCCACCCAAAAAACAGAGTGAGTGTGTGAGCGATAGCGGACGCACTACTCTGTTTTTTTCTTCACACTCATCTATCTCTGAAAAAATTCAGCATATAAAGATGAAGGGATACTAAAATTCATACTCTTCACTTCAAAACCCCACTCTTCATAGCAGCCATAATAAGCATAAAATGTTCCTCGATTTTGTTTGACCCGGCGCCGATCTTCCACCTTAAAAAGAATCTATTCGCACCACTTTACCCTGTCCCAAAGCATGATAAAGTACACTGACCAAATGCAATGTCTGATCTCTGCCTTTTCGTTGTCCTGATTTTGCAATCACATAGACCCCTACTATCATCAAAAGGGTAACGGGCAGGCACCACACCCAGATCGTTTTATTTCCTAAAGCCAATTGCGAAAGCCCATACATTCCACCAAACAAGGCGATCACACCTAAAAAGGAATAAATAAAAATGAACAACACCCATACTGTATATTGAGGGCCTACCGTGACCCTAATAATAGTATCTTCATGATCTGCATACTCATCTTTCTCGGCAATGATCCTCAATTCAGGAGACCAGAAATGACGTTCTTGATAAGGAATATCTATGTAAAACTGGTCGTAGACCCTTTTCCCCACTACACTATCATCCGAATTGACATGATCTAAAAGGCGTTGATACACCTCTTCTTCAGAAAAAGGGGTCACCAATTTAAATCGAGGTTTAATTTCACCCGGATTAAAATGATCTTTTTTATTAAATGGCATCTCAGCAATTGAATTGAAGCAATATATTCAATCCGTCGATTCTACAACATGACAAAAGTCAGCCATTCAATAAAATGTGTGATTTTTATTCAAAAAATTCACTCCATTGGGACAATCTTTGTAAGATAACTTAATCCTTTTTTCTTGATCTCACTCTTAAATTTTTCGGCAGCTTCTGTCGTGTCAAAAGTTCCAATTAAAAAGTCAGAATCTCCAATGCCATTCTCCAGGTCAATAGGATCCAGTCCATAGGTTTTACGCACTTCATTGATAATGGCAGCTTCCTTATCTCGGTCTTCTTTTTTAGAAAATCCATTGTAGTAAAATATACCAAATCCGTTTTCTGAAGAGTTATCAATTTTCATGCGTTTAATTACCATTCCTTTTTCATTTAATACATTAACAGTATAGTCTTTACTAAGCATATAAAAATCATCTCCATGCTGTGTGAAATCAACAGTATAACTGAATTCATTTTTCTCTCTTGCATCAAATGTGATGATATTTTGCGTCTCACAATTAAACACATATCCATCTTTGGTGGAGGAAACAAAAATGAGTTTCCCATCTGAGCTATGATTGGTAGCATAGGCAAAAGTTGCTTCTTCTATAGAAATGGGATATGCTTTCCCCGCTTTATCTACTTTCAAAAACAAATCCCAACAAGCCAAATAGTAATCTTCTTTATACTTAGAAATTGACAAACCGAAAGACTTACCGGTTTCATAAGGTAAAATAACGTCCAGTTTAGTTTCTTTTGAAGCAATATCAACCACCATAAACCCGGAACCTTTCTTATCACTTTGTTGCTCTACATAAGCTTTATTGTACACATTATAACCTTCCATTTCCTCCACTTCTGTCGTAATTAATCCTTTCTCTCCCTTAATCTCCATAGATCTTCCTAAAATGATTAATTCTTTAAACTCAGGATCAAAACTCGCATCCAATAAATCAAAGTCAGGTTTTACAGACATTACCTGAGAACCATCTGCCGTTGAATATACTTTTATCGATTTACTAAAAATCCAGTCGGCTTCAATGTAATACGGAGCATTTTCAAACAATTGAACATTTGTACCTTTATGTGAATAGGTCTCTTCATTTGTTTTAGGATTCAAAAAATGAACCACTCTTCCGTCATATGCTATTAAGTGTTTTCCGTCCGGACTAAATTGCAAATCTTTGACAATGTGTTCCAATTTAATTTGCCGGATAGTTGTTCCGCTCTTTGCATCTAACACGAAAATAGTTTTAAACTCTCCTCCCACATAAATTTCTTTTGAAGTAGGATGAACACAAATTGAACTGAGGTCATTTTCAAATGACCAAACGTTAAGAAACAACGCACAAAAGACAAGTAAAGTAGTATATTTTTTCATTTTTCTTATTTAAGTTTTTTCTAAATATATATACTTTTTTTGTTGAAGCCTTTCAGTAGAAAAGAATTAGAAGTTCAATCACTTTTTTTTGTAATCTCAGTACCTTTAATTCGTCTACAACAAAAAACATTTCGTCTTATGAAAAAAGCAATTTGGAACGGTGAAGTATTGGCCGAAAGTGATCAAACAGTAAACATTGAGGGCAATGCCTATTTCCCTCCTGAATCCATTAATGAAGCCTATTTTGAAAAGAGCGATACGACCACAAAATGTCCCTGGAAAGGAACAGCACACTATTATAATGTGGTAGTAGATGGAGAAAAAAATAAAGATGCCGCTTGGTATTATCCTGAAGTGTCTGAGCTGGCAAAATCAATAAAAGGATATGTTGCATTTTGGAAAGGTGTGGATGTCAAAGACAAAAAATGAATCGAAAAGCAATTAAAATTCCGGGAGAAAACGGAGAATTGAGTGCATACCTTGAGGTACCCGGAGATGGTAGAATTAAGCATTACGCCATTTTTGCACACTGTTTCACCTGTAGTAAAGACCTGGCCATTGTAAGAAATATCAGTCGTACACTGGCTTTGAGCGGAATTGCTGTATTGCGATTTGATTTTACCGGATTAGGCGAAAGTGAAGGTGATTTTTCAAACTCTAATTTTTCATCCAATGTTCAGGATTTGATCAAAGCCGCCCACTTTCTCAAAGAAAATTACGGCGTGGCTGAAATTTTAATCGGTCATTCTTTAGGGGGTGCAGCAAGCATTATGGCCGCCGCACAACTGGATGAGATCAAAGCACTGGTTACAATCGCAGCCCCATCAGATCCTGCTCATGTTCAACAACTATTCAAAGAGAATCTGGATGAAATTCAAGAAAAAGGAGAAGCAGAAGTCAACATTGGTGGTCGTCCCTTTAAATTAAAAGAACAATTTGTCAACGATCTGCTTGAAGCTGATCTACAAAAAGTCATTCATCAGTTAAAAAAACCTTACCTCATCTTGCATTCCCCACAAGATAAAATTGTAGGAATCGAAAATGCCGCCCAACTCTATCAAGCCGCTTTTCATCCAAAAAGCTTTATTTCATTGGATGGATCAGATCACCTCTTAAGTAAAAAACAGGATGCCGTTTATGCTGCTGAAATGATCAGCAGTTGGTTGCGAAAATATTTTCCGAGAGAAGATCAAAAAGATCATTTATCTACTGAAGGTGAACAAGTGGTGGTGCATTTGTGTTTAGAAAATCAATACACTACCAATATTTACACAGATGATCATCAGCTAGTAGCAGATGAACCTGAAGATTTTGGCGGAAATAATCTCGGGCCATCTCCTTACGAATTGCTGATCAGTTCCCTGGGTGCCTGTACCGTTATGACTTTGAAAATGTATGCTGAAAGAAAAAAATGGCCGCTGGATGAAGTCAAAGTTTTTTTGTCTTACGATAAAAAACACTCAGAAGAATTAGGACTTGATTCAAAAGGAAAAATTGATCATATCGTGAGAAAAATAGAACTTATTGGTAATTTAGAGGAGGAACAACGAAAAAAATTAATTGAGATTGCTGATAAATGTCCTGTTCACAAGACATTGGAATCTAAAACCGTAATAGAAACCGAAGAAAAAAATTAATGTCTTTATCCCTGATCGAACATTTTACTGAAACCCGAAAGCGCACGGAGGGTTTGTGTCAACCGCTGGAAATAGAGGATTATTCTGTACAACCCATTCAGGACGTCTCTCCCCCAAAGTGGCATTTGGCTCACTCTACCTGGTTTTTTGAACAGTTTGTATTGCACCCGCATCATAAAGGTTACAACCTCTTTCATGAAGATTACGCATACCTTTTTAACAGCTATTACAATAATGTCGGTGAGCGGGTTTTAAGGGCAAACCGGGGGTTGATTACCCGTCCAACTGTGGAGGCTGTGTACGCCTACCGGCAACATGTGACCAAAAACATGACGGATTACCTGCAGACTGATCCACCGGATAAAGTGCGTGAAATAATCGAATTGGGGATCAATCACGAAGAACAGCACCAGGAATTATTGGCTTACGACATTAAATATATTTTAGGATACCAACCTACTTTTCCGGTTTTTGAAACCGATATGCACCTCACCGAAGAAAAATGGAAGCACGAGTGGCTTTCTTTTGATAGCGGGATTGCAAAAATTGGATATGAAGGAAAAGGATTTCGATTCGACAACGAAGAAAAGCGACACAAAGTTCACCTTCAGTCATTTGAGATATCCAATAAATTGATTACAAATGGCGAATACCTTGAGTTTATTCAGAATGGCGGATATGAAGATTTCAATCTATGGCACGCTCCCGGCTGGGACTTCATCAACGAAAATAAGATAAAAGCTCCGCTTCACTGGCATAAAAAAGATAATGAATGGATGTTGTATCATTACAACGGTCTTGAAAAAATAAATCCGGATTTACCTGTGATGCACATTTCCATTTACGAAGCCTATGCTTTTGCTGAGTGGAAAGAATTACGCTTACCAACCGAAGCCGAATGGGAGATTGCTGCCGACCATTTTAACTGGGGACAATTGTGGGAGTGGACCAACAGCGCTTACCTCCCCTATCCCGGATTTTCAAAAAAAGAAGGTGCCCTGGGAGAGTACAATGGTAAATTTATGATCAATCAAATGGTGATGAAAGGAGCTTCTATAGCAACACCGGCAGGACACAGCAGAACATCCTATCGCAATTTTTTTCATCCACAAGACAGATGGCAATTTAGCGGAATAAGATTGGCAAAATAATGAAAGAAAAATTTAAACAAGATGTACTGGAAGGACTAAGTGCTGCGAAAAAACGCTTGTCTTCAAAGTATTTTTATGATGAAAAGGGAGATGAGCTCTTTGTTCAAATCATGAATATGCCCGAATATTACCTGACAGATGCGGAAATGGAGATTTTCACAGAGAAAACGGATGAACTGATCCGTGAACTCAAACTTGATCCTGCTACTCCTTTTGAAATCATTGAGTTGGGCGCCGGAGATGGTACAAAAACCATCCAACTATTGAGACGCCTCTTAGAAAAAGAGTTCGATTTCCATTACCATCCGGTTGATATTTCTCAAAATGCGCTGGATGGTCTGGAAGAAATGTTGAAACGTGAATTACCGGAACTGAAAGTCGTTAAACAGCAAGGAGATTATTTTACCGTATTATCCGGATTTAAAATGTCATCTTCTCTAAAAATCGTGCTTTTTTTAGGCTCTACATTGGGCAATATGCTAGATGATAAAGCGGCAAACTTTATTTCTAACCTCAGCCATAACCTCAATTCAGGTGATCGGTTGCTCTTAGGATTAGATATGATCAAACCCCGGGATATAGTACTGCCCGCCTATAATGATGCACAAGGTATTACTAAAGCATTCAATTTGAATATACTGGAGCGTATCAATCGTGAATTGGGGGCAAATTTCCAGATCGATCAATTTGAACATATCCCCTCTTATACAGAGGAAGAAGGTATTGCCAGAAGTCATTTAAAAAGCAAGGTCGATCAGGAAGTGTATATAGAAAGTCTGAATAAAACCTTTCATTTTGATAAAGGAGAAACGATTCACACAGAGATATCCAGAAAATATTCTGAGAAATTACTACAACAATTGATTTCAGATACCGATTTTACTATCACCGGTAAAGTAAGCGATCGAAAAAACTATTTTTCCGATTACATTTTAAAAAAAACGTCTTCAATCATTGATGTCCGGGGAAATAAAGTTTGACTTCCATTTCCGCCATTTCATTTCCCCACCCTAAAGGGAGTGAAATGGCTTGAACTTAGTATTATCACGTGATCCTACATCCGTCTTAGACGGAAAGGGGAAAAGGATCGCCGGAGATGGTTTTTATTCTAGTGTGGTGATCCCTAAAAAAGTCAACTAATTTTCACCGGACAATAATGGTCTTCAATAAATACTTAATTAAAGTGGGGCTTTTTTCGTCCAATAAGAATTAAAAGCAACTAAACTCACTCCCCTATCCGTCTTATACTTAAATTTGAGATCGTAAAGAATCGATTACTATTGAAACAATGATTCAAAAATATTACATTTACAATATGAAGACATATACACTCCATCCATTTATTGCCTTATTAATCTTACTGTTAAGCTTTAGTTCTTGTAAGAAAAAGGGCTGTACAGACCCTACTGCTGAAAATTATGCGGCAGATGCAAAAAAAGATGATGGTTCTTGTACCTATAAAGATCAAGCAACTATAACCTTAAAATTTAGCCACAATTTTAACGGTACAGCGGTAAGTGCTGCTGATTTCGATCAGTTAAAATACACCAATGCAGATGGAAATATCTTGAGTATTACTAAATTACAATACCTGATATCTGATGTTCGATTTTATCGAGCCAATGGGGACAGCCTTACCATTAACGGATACCATTTAATCGACCTGCAAGACACCAACTCATTCAATTATGTCTTAAGCCAAGCAGTAGCAACAAATCCCTTTATAGGAATTGGTTTCAATTACGGTTTTGATGAAGAAGATAATATTTCGGGGCAATATGCCGATTTGAATGCCGAAAGCTGGTCATCTCCCGAAATGTTGGGAGGTGGATACCATCAAATGAAATTAGAAGGACGTTATATTGCCGGTTCGGGAGATACAGTTTCTTATCAATATCACAATTTGAGCCGCATCCGACAAATTAATGGAACGGATACCACCTTTCACCCCAATTATGTACATATCGATCTGCCGCATTCGTTCAGCTTTTCTGACAACACCACTATCGAACTAAAAATGAATATCAATGAATGGTTTCAGAATCCCAATATTTGGGACCTGGACAGCATGTATACTATGTTGATGCCCAATTATGACGCTCAAGTCATGATGACAGAAAATGCCTATTCTGTTTTCTCTGTGGGTGCAGTAACTGAAGAATAAGAACATAAAAAAAGGACTCCTCGGAGTCCTTTTTTATTTGATCTTTTGTTTGTTTAAAAGATATACCTGAGTGAAAAAGCTGCTCCGTATCCGAAGGCACCGTTATCATCATATCTCCAAAAAATATCCCACATAGGTCTTGCATCTAAGCTCAATTGTAGCGGCACATCATGTTTGCTGAAATCATATTCAATTCCAATTTGTCCGCCAATTGCCAAACTAATATGGTCATCAACATCATTATAATATCCTCTGTCTCTGTAAAAACCTAATTGAGCTCCAGGGCCAATGTACCAGTTCAGACCGCCTGTAATATTCCATACCCAATGGTAAATACCGGTTATAGCCATCTGTGACCACCAACGGTGTGATCGCCAACCCAAATCTAATTCTAAACGGTTGGATTCACCAAAACCATGTTGGTATGAAATCTCAGCACCATAATGACCGCCGCCATAATGACCACCGTTAAAGCGCAAACCTATGGCATGCGGATTAACCTGGCTTTGCGCTGAAAAAGCAAAAAAAAGCACTCCTAAAAATAATGTTCTGTATAATTTCATAATTGGTTCAAATTTTAATTTTTTAATTCTTACGAAAGATAAGACCGTTTAAAGCAAATTCAATACAATTTTTCCCATTTTTAGATGAATCCTGTATTTCTACTAATGAAGTATCATATAACTCCTTCCTGCTCCATTTGATGTACCATATCATGAACTGATTCATCTATACCCCGATAACTGATTCCCAGTTTGTTTTTCCCTTTTGTGTTATCAAACCGAACTTCATAACCGACATTATTTTTGATAAATTTTATGCTCACTCCAAACATCCACCCCATTAAATACATGAGAAATTTAGGCGTTACGCTTTTGGGTAACTTGTACTTCCCCGGGAATTGTTTTTCTACCAGTTTTGCCAAACTCAAAAAACTCAAAGAGGTGTTGGAAATGATATGCCTTCCTTCAGCCTCTTGATTTTCTAAAGCAAGCAGATGGGCATGAGCAACATCCCTGACATCAACAAATCCAAAGTACAACTCAGGGGCACCCATTTTAAATTTTCCGGACAACAAATCCTTCATAAAATTCAAACTCTCTGAAGAACTTAAGTTGGTCAATGAAGGACCAATTACAAAAGTAGGGTTAATGACCACCAAACTCCACTGATCTTGTGAACCTGCAATTTGCCAGGCAGTTTTCTCAGCAACCGTCTTGGAATAACTGTAGGGTTGATGTTTTTCTGAACTGCTTTGGTTCCAATGTGTTTCATTGTATACTGCCAAACCTTGTTCTTTCATGTCTTTGGTATCACCATAAATAGCAGCCGCACTGGAAGTAAGTATGACCTTTTTCACGCTTCCTGATTTAGTGGCAGCGCTCAAAACGTGTTGTGTTCCTTGTTTGGCAGGTTCTATCAATTCTTTGTGGGCATCTTTTACATTAATTTTAAAAGGAGAAGCAATGTGTATAATGGCATCACTTCCATTTGCTGCCTCATCAAAAGAACCTTCTTCCAACAAATTGGCTTCATAGATCTCCAGTTTGCCGTCCGTTTTCTCTGCAATCTCATACAGGTGTTTGAATTTTTCTTTATTTGAAGTATTTCTGGAGGCCAGCCGTACTGTATGTCCTTTTTTCAACAGTTCTTTCACTGCCCAGGATCCGATATATCCCGTTCCTCCGGTTACTAAAATGGTTTTCATTGTACTCATTATTTTTTTATGTTTTCAGCTATTTTTTTGTTTGACCAACTGAAGCTAATCGCTTAATCATCCAACCCTACTGTGGGACGATATAATATGGGGAATATTTTAACCTTTTACAATTTTATTGCAAATTTTCTCCATACACTTCATTCCGTCTATAGCTGCAGAAATAATTCCTCCGGCATAGCCGGCTCCTTCACCGCAGGGATAAAGTCCTTTTACCTTTGTATGTGTTAGGGTTTCTTCATCTCTTGGAATTTGTATGGGGGATGATGTTCGGGATTCAGGTGCGTGTAACACGGCATCATTGGTATAATATCCTTTCATTTTTGTTCCAAACTCAAGCAGGGCTTTTTTTAATCGGGACGTGATGAGTGGAGGTAAGATCTGATTGAGATCTACTGAAGTTAAGCCGGGTTGATAAGAAGTTTCCGGCAAACTTTCAGAGACCTTCCCTTTCACAAAATCAATCATGCGTTGAGCGGGAACCTTTTGTGTTTTCCCGGCTGCTTCCCAACAATCCCCTTCTACTTTTCTCTGAAAATCTAAACAGACAAAAGGAGATGCAGATGCCGCATCTATGTCTTCAGGCAAAATTTGAACTACGATACCTGAATTTGCATAAGGGTTATTCCGTTTAGACGGCGACCAGCCATTGGTCACTACTTCTCCATCTTGAGTAGCACAGGGAGCAACAATTCCTCCGGGACACATACAAAAGCTGTATACGCCTCTACCATCCACTTGTGTCACCAGTGAATAAGAAGCCGGAGGCAAGTTCTCACCGCTGAGCTGACCGTGATACTGAATGCTATCAATTAAATCCTGAGGATGCTCAACTCGCACGCCCAAAGCAAATGGTTTAGCTTGTAAGTCAATTCCTTTTTTATACAGCAGTTCAAAAATGTCCCTTGCCGAATGCCCGGTAGCTAGCAACAGGTGTTCTGCTGCGTATTTTTTACTTTCGTTTATGGTAATACTGCTTAACTGATCGTTTTTTATTTCAATGTCGGTGAGTTTAGATTCAAAATGCACCTCACCTCCATTTTCCAGGATACATTCCCGCATTTGTTGGATGATTTTTGGCAACTTATTGGTTCCGATATGTGGATGCGCATCAATCAGAATATCTTTATCTGCTCCGAAATGCACGAACCACTCTAGTGCTTTTTTTACATTTCCCCTTTTCTTTGATCTTGTATAGAGTTTACCGTCCGAATAAGTTCCGGCTCCTCCTTCTCCAAAACAATAATTGGATTCCGGATTAACCAGGTGATCCTGATGGATCAATTTCAAATCTCTTCTGCGAGATCGCACATCTTTACCCCTTTCAAAAATAATGGGTTTTAAACCTGATTCAAGGGCATAAAGTGCAGCAAACAACCCGGCAGGACCTGCTCCTATAATCATCACTTCTGGTTTGTCAGATACCTGTTGCGGATAAAAAAAAGTAGTGGGTTCGATAAAAGGTTCATCTATATACACCGCTACTTTCAAATTGTATTTGATAGCTGCTTTTCTGGCGTCAATAGATCGTTTCAGGATTTCAAGATGTTGAATGGCATCAATGCGCACATTCAAAGTTCTACACACTTGCTCATGTATGTAGTCTTCATTATGAATAAACTCCGGAGATATGCGCAGTTGAAGTTCTTTTATCATTGTCTAAGATGATCTGTAAAATTCATGGATCAAACTTACGTAAAAACGTTCAGAAGAAAATCAGGTATTTTTCAAATACCATCTTGAAATGCACCAATCAAAATTTTTGCCCCGTAATGGAAGATAGAATCAAAAATTATCCCTATTCATTTAAGTTGATTACGTATTTTTGCAAACTTATGCGACAACTCACCGCGTATCTCAAAAACAATCGCTACCTCATAGGATTTGGCTTTTTATTGACTTTTCTATCTTCTTTTGGTCAAACTTTTTTGATCTCTTTGTATTTGCCTCACATTCAAAAATCTTTTCAATTAAGTGATGGAGGGTTTAGTTCTATGTACGCTGGAGCGACCCTATTGAGTGCCTTTACCATTACCTGGTTAGGACGATACATTGACAAAGTCCGTTTATTGCGTTATGTCATTTTTGTAATGATCGGTTTGGTAGTGGGAATGGCTATTTTATCACAGGCTTATTACTTACCCATCTTATTCATTGGCTTGTACGGTTTGCGCTTATTTGGGCAAGGACTACTCTCACATACAGCCATTACAAGTATGGCTCGCTTTTTTGACGAAGACCGTGGTAAAGCAATTAGTTTAGCCAATTTAGGGCATCCTTTCGGGGAAGCAATTTTGCCGATCATTGTTGTTTCTATTATGTATCTTGTCGGGTGGAGGTACACTCTAATCATCACGCTTTCTCTGGTGATTTTGGCAATTCCCTATACCTTGTATTTATTGCGTAAAAACACTTCTATTTCTCAGTTGAGAAAATATATTCCCGCTCCTTTCACAAAAGAAGAAGAACGAGAGTCAAAGCCATGGAAAGTAATGCAATCCAAGGCATTTTGGATCATTATGCCTAGCAGTTTGCTCTCTGCAAGCATTGGTACCGGTTTTCTATTGTTTAAGTTAAAACTTGGGTTGGCCAATGGGTGGAGTCCTACTTTTATAGCAGTCGGATTTACAGCTTATGCCGTCGGTAATGCAGCAGCCAACCTAATTGCAGGATTTTTAGCTGATCGCTATTCAGGTAGAAAAATGTTCCCCCTGTATTTGCTTCCGGCTATTTTGGGATTTACCGCTTTAACAATATACGATCATGAATGGGTTTACATTGCTTTAGTTGGTGGAATTGGTTTATCGAATGGTTTTGGAGGAACCGTGAAAAATGTTGCCTTAGCTGAGATGTACGGAACAAAAATTATTGGATCTGTGCGGAGTTTATTTACTACAGTAATGGTGTTCTCTACGGCTTTGGGTCCTCTGGTTTTTGGACTCATGTTGGATAATGGTTATACGTTTACTGATATCGCTTTATTTGCTGCTATCTTATACGCTTTATTCAGTCTAAATGCTTTGCGATCGATCCGTTTTAAACGTGAAGAATAAGATTCACTACAGCGCACCTAAACTACCTGATCAGGAAAGGAATGGTTTTCAAAAGCTCAATCTACCTTAAACACAAAATTCTGTTTATTGTGTTTACCCGCTTCATAGGGAATTAATCCTTCTTTTGAATTGACATAAGCCCTGTATCCCAAATCAGTTAACAATTCAAAACATTTTTTGCGATTTTCATTATCCCACAATTCCAGATAAACCAAAGGGTGATCACGCATTAACACTTTCTTCGCTCCCTTCAGTCCAAAAAACTCATAGTTTTCAATGTCCATCTTAATTCCGGCAATTTTTTCACCTCCCACTATTTGATCAATGGTATCCGATTTAACCGAATAAATATCTCCTTCATTCCATTCGGTGATGGTGTCATGTACTACATGTGCCAATCCCTGCATTTTCACCTTTCCATCTCGTGGTAACACCATTTTAATTTCTTCTTTTGGACGATCTCCCACAGCGTGTGGTATTAATTCAACATTGGCTAAATTATATTTTTCAATAATCCGCAATAAAACAGAGATGTTAGACGGAATCGGTTCAATGGCCAATATATTTCGATCCGGAAAAGCACAACTCATGTGATAGGTCATAATGCCAATATTGGCGCCTACATCCAGTAAACTCCCGGATGTATTGATCGCCTCAATAAAAGCGAAAAAATCCCGTTCTTTCTTATCTTTTTTGAGAAATTTGATCTTATAACTCGCAAAAACATACAGGTACTGCTGGTAACCCAGTAACTTTTGTAATAGATATTTGATCAATTTTTTCATGAAACGGGTAAAATTAAGAAGAAAAGACCGAATTTAGTTTTTACTTTTGAAGGAATGCGTATTGCGATCAACACACGGTTTTTACTGAAATCAAAAATGGAGGGTTTTGGATGGTTTACTTATGAAACCGTCAAACGAATGGTAGAGTCCCATCCCGAGCATGAGTTTTATTTTTATTTTGACCGAAAGTATGATGATCAATTTATTTTTGGGGAGAATGTAAAGGCATTTGTATTTCCCCCTCAAGCCAGACATCCGCTTTTATTTAAACTCTGGTTCAACCATTCCATCACACGGGCTCTGCGCAAACACCAACCGGATGTTTTTCTCTCACCGGATGGTTACCTGTCGCTACGCACCTCTACCCCCCAAATTGCAGTTATCCATGATTTAAACTTTGAACATCATCCTGAAGACCTTCCCAAAGCAGCGCGAAATTACCTGAAAACATACTTTCCAAAATTTGCTGAAAAGGCAAAACATATTATCACGGTATCCGAATTTTCAAAAAAAGATATTGTGAACACTTATGGTATCTCACCGAATAAAATCACGGTGGCCTATAATGGCGCAAGTGATGCTTTTGTTCCGCTCTCTGAAGCTGCAAAAAAAAATGCACGGGAAAAATTTGCCGGGGGACAGGAATATTTTGTGTTTGTAGGCGCCCTTCATCCACGTAAAAATGTGAACCGATTATTTGAGGCCTTTGATCAATTTAAAAAGGAAAGTAACAGCAAAACGCATCTTGTCATTGTAGGAGAAAAATTGTGGAAAGATCAATCTGTTGAGGAAGCTTATGAAAAAATGCAGTTTAAAAACGAAGTTCACTTTACGGGCCACTTGCCTTTAGAGCGATTAGCAAAAGCGGTTGGCGGCGCAAAAGCACTTGTTTTTCCATCTTATTTTGAAGGATTTGGTATTCCGCTGGTGGAGGCCATGAAAGCAGATTGTCCGATTCTTTGCGGAAACCTAACCGCACTTCCTGAAATTGCCGGTGATGCAGCTATATTGATCAATCCTTATTCTGTAACTGATATTTCATCCGGATTAGAAAAAATCGATCAGGATGAAGCCTTGAGGAAACAACTGATTGAAAAAGGCAGAGAAAGAGCAAAAGCATTTAGCTGGGATACCACTGCCGAAAAAATCTGGGAAGTTGTGGAAAACACAGTGCATTCAGGGAAGTAGGGATAAATTACTTCTCATCTTTTCCCAGGTATGATTTTAATCAGCCTACTGTGTGAGGAAAATGCACAATTCTTTGTATTTTGGGTACATTGCCCTGCTGCTCACTCTGGAACATATAAAACATCACCGGCAATTTCAGGAAGGCCCATTTGGAGTAAGGACGAGCGGAGATGTTGAAGTAACACATCAGGTTTATATCACGCCGTTATAAAGAATTTAGGGGTTTGTCCTGATTAATGTACAATATTTTATATGATGTTCTGTTATTACCAATAGTGTAAAAATAAAACTTATTAAACGTATTGTTATAATATTGATTTTAATTGTATCCTGCTTTTCCTGTGGAAAAGACAGATTGCCAGTAGTTGATATATTTGAACCAGATGAAATTAACCCAAATAGCGCCATTATCAGAGGGTTTGTTTTTGATCCGGGGAAAAAGGAATTACTTTCAAGAGGCATATGCTTTGGTTTGAATTCTATTCCTAGTAAAGATGATAATTATGTCGAAAGTAATAGTCCCCTTGCCAATGATGAATTCAGCTGTGAACTGATAAATTTGCTTTCTGATACTGTATATTACGCTCGTGCCTACGGCACAAATAAATTAGGAACCTCTTACAGTGAATATCAAATAAGTTTCAAGACAGAATATACCATTGGAGGAAGAGGTCCAGCACAGGGAGTTGTCTTCTATCTAGATGGAAATGGAGGTGGTATGGAAGTTTCTATGACTGATGTTGGATCAGGCATACCTTGGGGCTGTGAAGGCCTCGATATCCCAGCAACAAGTAACACGTCCGTAGGAACAGGAGAGTCTAATACCCTAGCAATAGTCAGTAATTGTATTGAAACAGGTATTGCGGCTAAAGTTTGTGTGGATTATATATATCAAGGATTTGATGATTGGTATTTACCTTCAAGAGATGAACTGAGCCTTATCTATGAAAACGTTTACCTCATGGGCAAAGGAAATTTTAGTTCTTCCCCTCCGCTCTATTGGTCTTCTTCTTCCGTAGATTCTGATAATGCCCACCGTCAACTTTTTTCTACTGGTGAACAATTGCCTTACTTTAAAAGTAGTTCCGTGCCAATGGTTAGAGCAGTTCGTTCATTTTAAGAAGTCACGTATTGGTTCAAGTATCACTAAAAGAATTATATTAGTTTAGAGTGAAGATCATCCAATAGGAAAAAGTTGACGAGGGGCAGAGAAAGGGTAAAAGCATTTAGCTGGGATACCACTGCCGAAAAAATCTGGGAAGTTGTGGAAAACACAGTGCTTTCAGGGAAGTAAAAAGAAAATTTCTTTCCCATTTCCTTAGATAGTCGATCCTTAAAAACCATTTAACAAGTTATTATTCAGTTAAATATGTTTAT
>JBBDID010000049.1:0-16587 GCA_040880585.1 Crocinitomicaceae bacterium
ACCCAACTACAATTTATTTCACATCAAAGTCCTTCCCTCAGGGAAGGATTTAGGATGGGAATAAATTACATACCACTTTTATGGTATTTTACGTAGAATTGATCTAAATAAGTTCAAATTGCGCCGGTGGATGGCTATATTTGTGTTGAAGATGAAGTTATCTGACTTAAATATCAATGCTAAGGGAAAGGTGAAGCAAATTTTGGAGGATGTCTTTTCCAACCAGTTATTTGAATCCGGTATTCTGCCCGGGGTTGAGTTTACGATCATCTCAAAAGCACCGTTTAAAGGACCTATTTACATCAAAGTTGAAGATAATTTGATAGCTTTGCGGGCGGCTCATGCCGAATCCATTATAGTACAGTAAATCCTTGAGTGAATCTGAATCCATAGGCAATCGTATTGCACTGATTGGCAACCCCAATTTGGGAAAGACCACACTTTTTAATACCCTTTGCGGCCTGCGTCAAAAGACGGGGAATTATCCCGGCGTTACAATTGATAAAAAACGGGGAAAATTCAAAATTGATGACGCAGATTACGAATTGATCGACCTGCCGGGAATCAATAGCATGTTTCCAAAATCGGCGGATGAGGAATTGGTGGTGAATTATCTGAAGGATGTCAGTGCAGATGATTATCCGGATAAATTGGTGGTGGTTGTTTCTGCCCTGAATTTAAAACGTGGGTTGTATTTGTTGGATCAGATCAGAGACCTGAATCGCCCGACTGTTTTGGCGATAAACCTGGTAGCGCAAGCTGAGAAAAAAGGGATTCATATTGATGATGAACGTTTGGCTGCGGAATTAGGGATTCCAGTTGTGAAAATCAATGCGAAAAAGGGAGACGGCCTGGGTGAGTTGCGTGAGAAACTGGCTATGGGCCTGGAAACGGATCCGCGACCCATTCACTTTATTCAGGAGGATGATCATGAAGCATTGCAGGCGTATATGCGTGTGCACGAAATTGAAAATCCATACGCGGCCTTTTTACAGTTGTTGAATGAGGAAAATGGCGGAGAGGAGAAGTTTGCTGAAAAACACGAGTTTAAAATAAGGCAGTGGCGTTCTAATGAACCGATTTTACGGTACAAATATTTGCGGCAGCTCATTGAGAGATGTGTTAAGGTGGATAAGAAAAATGCGGTGGATATTACCACTCGTTTGGATCGGGTTTTAGTTCACCGTGTCTGGGGATACGTGATTTTTGCCACGATCATGTTGCTGATTTTTCAGGCGATTTTTTATGTAGCTTCATATCCTATGGATTGGATTGATGCAGGGATGAGTAATTTATCATCCTGGACTTCTGAATCCATGTCTGAAGGCTACTTTACAGATTTAATTGCAGATGGTGTGATTCCGGGGATAGGAGGCGTGGTGATTTTTATACCACAAATAGCCATTTTGTTCTTCTTTTTTGCCTTGCTGGAAGAATCCGGCTATATGCAGCGCATTGTGTACCTCATGGATAAATTCATGCAGAAATTCGGCATGAGCGGTAAGAGTATTGTGCCTATGATTTCCGGGATGGCCTGCGCGGTTCCGGCCATTATGGCTGCCCGAACGATTGAGAGTAAGAAAGAGCGGTTAATTACGATTTTGATCACTCCTTTAATGACCTGTTCAGCTCGAATTCCGGTCTACATTATTTTAATTGCCCTAATTATTCCGGATGATCTATATGTTGGGATTTTCAATGCGCAGGGATTACTGATGATGGGAATGTATTTTCTCGGAATTTTCATGACCTTGATTGTGGCTTATGTGCTGAAATATGTGCTAAAATCAGATGTGAAGGGTTATTTAATCATTGATATGCCCGAATATTTGCGTCCGGATTTTAAGAGTGTGATGATCAATGTTTGGGTGAATGTGCGGGCGTTTTTATGGAATGCGGGGCGGATCATATTTGCGACTTCTATCATACTTTTTGTTTTGGGCACAAATGGAGGAGAACGATTTTCTAATGCAGATGAGATTGTAGCACAGGAATATCCCAGCTTATCGGCAGATGAACAAGAAGCGAAAGTGGAAACCGTTAAGTTGGAGTATTCATACCTGGGAGTTATGGGAAGGACGATAGAACCGGTCATAAAGCCACTGGGGTATGATTGGAAAATAGGAATCGCGATCATTTCATCACTGGCGGCAAGAGAAGTTTTTGTCGGAACCATTTCCACGATTTATTCGATCAGTTCAGACGAAGAAATGACGATACGGGATCGGCTCAAACAGGAAAAGCGATTGGACGGTAGTAAGTCCTTTGGATTTGCGACCTGTATTTCTCTTTTACTATTTTATGCCTTTGCTTTGCAATGTTTCAGCACGGTAGCCGTCACATACAAAGAGACCGGATCGTTAAAATGGACGTCGATACAGTTTTTTTACATGCTGGCAATCGCTTATATTGCAGCCTTAATAGCGTTTCAATTACTGAAATAAATGGATACACAAGAAATACTCGTTTACGCTTTATTTGGGATAGCCTTTGTTTACCTGGTTTATCGCATTTATAAAAAGTATTTTTCTAAAAAAGTAAGCTCTAACGGCTGTGCATCTACAGAATCGGGTTCGGCTTGTGATTGTCACCCCCTATAATCCCCCTGATGCGGATCCTTCAATAAATCCAGTATCGTCTTAACAGGACTAAAACAAGCACTGTCAATTTCATAAAAAAGCGTCAGCCAATGCGCCATGGCACCATTCCATAAGCCGGGTTGTTCAATGTATTTAATCTGCTGACCTTCTTGCGTTTTTTCTACGATAAAATACTGTTTTTGATTGACAAATTCCAAAAGGTTGAATTTTTTACCCTCATAATTGCGTAGTCCACAGACCAGTTCAACGGGGTTAAAGTGCGTGGCAGATTCCAGTAACAGTAATTGCCCGGGATCTGCTGATATTTGTGATTTTTCAGCAATCTGCCGCCGGTGATTTCCCTTTTCATTGACCACCCAAAATGGGCCGCCTCCCGGAGCCCCTTCATTTTTAACCATGCCGCATAATCGTATAGGTCGGTTCAGCGCTTCAAATGCATGGTGAGATCGACCCAGCTCTAATTCACTCAAGCGTAAATCGTATTTTTCATTCAGTGTTTTGAGTGAACTTTCAAAAGCGTGTCCCCGTTCAATTTTGGACAAGACGTTGAATGCCTCTTCTTGAAACTGCAATAACAAACCTCCCAATGCCTGCCGGCTTTGAATAGAAGTACCGGCTTTTTGCTCATGTTGAACATTGTCTATATTCCGGATAAAGACCAGATCCGCATCTATCTGATCTAAATTTTTAATGAGTGCGCCATGCCCCGCCGGACGTGTAACTACTTCCCCTTTTTTATCCTTCAAAGGGTTTAATTTGGCATCAAAGGCAATGGAATTACTAGCGGGATCCTGCACTGAAAAAGTATACGTCAGTTTGCGTTCAGCAGCTACAGGCTTTAATTCTTGATCAATCGCCTCTTTAAACAAGGGATTTACCGTAAAGTGAAAATGAGCATCTTTGGTAGCCAATTGACTGCCCTGAATCAGGTGCTCCTGAAAGGGGATGCGAATCTGATCCTTGTAAAAATGAAAAGGGATCAAACCCTTTGGTAATTGCCCTAAATTCAAGCCCTCAGGAGAAAGCAAATAAGTCGCAAATGCAATTTTATCTACAGTTCCGCTTTGTATCTGAGCTTTCCAGGCCGGAGAAAGATTTGGGTAAAAGGCAAATTTTGTGATGTTTTCAATAACTTCATTTAAAAAATCATTGGGTTCGTTTTGGCGAATGCTTTCATAAATTTTACTGAACATTCTGGATCCCGAACCACTGGCAGGAATAAAAAAGGTAATCTCACTTTTGTCACGCTCTTGAATAAATCGCTGAACGGCTGTTTCAAATTCTTTTTCCTCTATGCGCTGAATGCCGTAGCCGATTCGACATGAATCTTTTAATGCTATTGTGGGATTTCCTGATGCCAGTTTTTCGGCTTGTTCTTTGATGTGGTCTTTCAAAATGACTTATTTTCGTGCTGTACTTCAAAATTAACAGAAATATTGGCTCTATCTTAAAGCAAGATGCTCAAAGGATATTTAAAATATAGAAAACAAGCTCGCAATGCACATGGAATCCATTCCCCTTATGTGTTTGATTTTTTTAGAAACGCTTTGGTGAAATCAAGAAAATGGGAGGATCGAAAAATTCATGAGTTGCGGAGAAGTTTAAAAAAAGATCAGACAAAATTAGCAATCACAGATTTGGGGGCAGGATCAAAAAAAGATAAAGCGAAAGAACGTTCCGTATCATCCATTGCTAAACATGCTGCAGTTAGTAGAAAATATGGTCGATTACTGGCTAAGATGGTAGATCATTATCAGTTGGAGTATATTGTAGAGCTCGGTACTTCTTTAGGGCTGGGAACTGCTTATCTCTCACAATCCAACTCGGTAAAAAAAGTGGTTACCATTGAGGGAAGTGCAGCGGTTCAGGAGAAAGCCAAAAGCAATTTAAGGGATTTAGGGGTAGATACAGTGCATTTTATTTGTGATGAGTTTTCAGAAGGAATAAAACAAGCGGTGAAGGAGGTTCCGCGAATTGATTTGGTGTACATTGACGGCAATCATACCTATTCATCCACGTTAGAGTATTTTCGTTTTTTTTTGGCACACGCTCACAACGATACTTTTTTGGTTTTTGACGATATTCACTGGAGCTTGGGCATGCAAAAAGCCTGGCAGGAAATTGTACATGCTGAAGAAATCAATGTAAGTATGGAGCTTTACAGAATGGGAATTGTAATAAAAAGAAAAGAACAGCAGAAAGAGCATTTTATACTGAAATTTTAATTGGTTTTATGATTCTCCGCAATCATACCACTAACTATATTTTAATGATTTTTAAGTGTAGTGATTACCACCTGTTCTGCCCCGTAGAAAGCGGATTAGCCTGCCACGCACAGTTGGTGTATGGAGCCTGGCTGAACAGAGCGGCTCACGCATGGCGGGAAAGCTACTGTACAGCCCTGGCGAAATACCAAATGAAGTGGCAGCTAGCAGCTGTATACGGATATAGCCACTGAGCTAATGCTTTAGCGATAGGGGCGGGGCAGCCAAAAAAAAGGCTTTGTAAACCCACTTTTGATCAACTACTGGTATCTTTGCGGAGAATCATTGTTTAATTTAATTGCTTGCTCTTTAATATTTGTATATATTATATAGTAAATCAGACTTCAAATGAAAGTGTACACAAAAAAAGGAGATCTGGGTAAAACCGGATTAATTGGAGGAACAAGAGTAGAGAAATCTAACCTTCGTATTGATGCCTACGGTACAGTAGATGAACTGAATGCGCACATGGGTTTATTGAGGGATTTTTCTAATTCTGAAAAATTCGAAAATGAAATTCTGTTCATTCAAGACCGTTTATTTACTATGGGATCGTGGTTAGCGTCTGACCCTGAGAAATCAAAGATGAAACTGCCCGAGCTCAAAGAAGCAGACATTGAGCGCCTGGAGCATTCCATTGATGAGATGGAAGAAGAGTTACCACCTATGAAATTTTTTGTTTTACCCGGTGGGCATCCGACGGTATCTTTTTGTCATATTGCGCGTTGTGTATGCAGAAGGGCAGAACGGTTGGTAGTGCGTTTACATGAGGATTATCCGCAAAACCCAACCCTCTTAGCTTTTTTAAATCGGCTGAGCGACTATTTATTTGTATATAGTCGTTATTTATCGCTAAAACTGAAGGTGGAGGAAAAACCCTGGAAGGCTGATAAATAAAGAGATAAATAAATAAAAAGAAAAGTTTTTACGAAAAAGCTTGCTTTATATCAGAAAAAAATTTTCTTTTGCGGAAAAGTAAAAAGATAAAACTATGTATTGGACGTTGGAATTGGCTTCATATCTTGAAGATGCTCCCTGGCCTGCTGCTAAAGACGAGTTGATCGACTTTGCCATGCGAACAGGAGCACCATTAGAAGTGGTGGAAAATTTACAGGAAATAGAAGATGAAGGAGAAATATACGAGAGTATAGAAGAAATTTGGCCGGATTATCCTACCAAAGAAGATTTTTTCTTCAATGAAGATGAATATTAAAATTTAATAATGAAACCAAATATTAAAATCCTGTCATAAGTTGATGGGATTTTTTTTGTTGGTTCATTTTTAATACAAACTGTCAGTTTGGGAACAAAATATTGACTGAAAAGCACCCATTTTTCAGATCGTTCGTCTTAATTCAGACAACTTGTCCGAAAATAACGATCTGGTATAATTTATGCCAAATTTATACGTACAAGTACGGTAATAGTCATTGAAAGCTATTACTTTTACAAATCCATTTTTTAGTAGAAAAGAGTAAGATGTTAAATATATTTAAGAAGTTAGCAGGCAGCAAGGAGAAGAAGGACAGTAAAATATACCAGCCTTATGTTGAAAAGGTAAAGTCTTTTGAAGGGGCGATCAAAGCCTTAAGTAATGATGAGCTAAGAGCAAAAACTGCTGCATTTAAAAAGCAAATAAAAGCTGTAACTCAAGGGCTTGAAGATGAAATTGCAAGTCTGAACAAAAAAGTAGATGATCATCCTGAAATGGATTTTCAGGAGAAAGATGCCATCTATACCAAAGTCGATAAATTAAAAGAAGAAGTAGACGAGAAGATTGAAGAGGTCTTAGAAGAAATTCTACCCGAAGCATTTGCTGTGGTAAAAGAAACGGCTGCTCGCTTTGCTGCATCTGATACAGTAGAAGTAACAGCTTCTGATTACGACAAGGAATTGGCAGCAGCAAAGAAAGATTTTGTAGAAGTGGACGGTGAAAAAGCGATCTGGCATACTGCCTGGAGTGCGGCAGGAACAGAGGTGAAGTGGGATATGGTGCATTATGACGTACAGTTGTACGGTGGTGCCGTCTTACACAAGGGAAATATTGCGGAAATGCAAACCGGTGAAGGAAAAACATTGGTAGCCACCTTACCGGTCTATTTGAACGCTTTAGCAGGAAAAGGGGTGCATTTGGTTACCGTAAACGATTACCTGGCAAAGCGTGATGCTGAATGGATGGGGCCATTGTACCAGTTCCACGGCTTATCTGTGGATTGTATCGATAGACATAAACCCAATTCGGCAGAAAGAAAATCAGCCTATAGAGCCGATATTACCTTTGGAACCAATAATGAATTTGGTTTTGATTATCTCAGGGATAATATGTCATCTGATACGGATGAAATTGTTCAGCAAAAACACCACTTTGCGATTATTGATGAGGTCGATTCAGTTTTAATTGATGATGCCAGAACACCTTTAATTATTTCGGGTCCTACAGCAGGTGGGGACAAACATGAATTCAATGAATTAAAACCGAAAATTGAAAAAGTAGTCAATGCACAGCGAAAACTGGTCAATGACCTGATTGTAAAAGCAAAGAAAAACTTAAAAGGATTGGAAGAGGGGAAGATCGATAAAGAAACCCTTCAGGAAGGAAGTGATGCTCTTTTAAGATGTTATCGCGGATTGCCAAAAAACAAAGCCCTGATCAAATTCTTGTCTGAGCCGGGAATAAAAGCCCAGTTGCAGAAAACAGAAAATTTTTACTTGCAGGATCGTGAACGGGAGATGCCCAAGATCGATAAAGAACTTTATTTTGTAATTACTGAAAAGCACAACCAAATTGACCTGACTGAAAAAGGGATTGATTTATTGGCTGAAGGTGAAAATCCGGATTATTATATCATGCCGGATGTGGCAACAGAGATGACCGAAATTGAAAATTCCGATTTGGACCGTCAGGAAATGTTGAAAAAGAAGGATGTGTTGATCTCTGAGTTTAAAGTAAAATCAGAACGGATTCACTCCATGAATCAATTGCTGAAGGCGTATACACTTTTTGAAAAGGAAAATGAATACGTACTCATGGACGGGAAGGTAAAGATCGTAGATGAACAAACCGGACGTATCATGGACGGTAGAAGATATTCTGACGGTTTGCATCAGGCGATTGAAGCAAAAGAAAATGTAAAAGTAGAAGCGGCTACACAAACCTATGCTACGGTAACTTTACAGAACTTTTTCAGAATGTATCATAAGTTATCCGGGATGACGGGTACAGCCGAGACAGAAGCACAGGAGATGTGGGACATCTATAAATTAGATGTAGTGGTCATCCCAACCAATAAACCGGTAGCCAGAGATGATCACCAGGATCTTGTTTACCGCACACAACGGGAAAAATTTCATGCGGTGATTGATGAGATTGATCGATTGGTCAAAGAAGGAAGACCTGTACTGGTTGGTACAACAACGGTTGAAATTTCAGAATTATTGAGTAAAATGCTTAGTATGAAAGGGGTTCAGCACAATGTATTGAACGCAAAACATCACCAAAGAGAATCTGAAATTGTGGCAGAAGCCGGAAAAGCCGGAAAAGTAACCATTGCTACCAATATGGCCGGTAGGGGTACGGATATTAAATTGACCAAAGAAGTGGTTCAGGCGGGAGGACTCGCCATTATCGGTACTGAACGGCATGATTCCAGACGGGTAGATCGACAGTTGAGAGGTAGGGCAGGACGTCAGGGAGATCCGGGATCTTCTCAGTTTTTTGTTTCGCTTGAAGATAGCCTGATGCGTAAATTCGGCTCTGATCGTATTGCCAAGATCATGGATAGAATGGGCTATAAAGAAGGTGAAGTGATCCAGCATTCCATGATTACAAAGTCAATTGAACGGGCACAGCGAAAAGTGGAAGAGAACGCCTTTGGCGTACGTAAAAAATTATTAGAGTATGATGATGTCATGAACGCACAGCGTAATGCCATCTACAGAAAAAGAAAAAATGCTTTATTTGGCGATCGTCTGGAATTGGATATTTCCAATATGTTTTATGATGTGGCAGAAGAAATTGTCAATGATCATTATCCGGCGAAAGATTTTGATTCTTTTGAAATTGATTTGGTTCGTTATCTGCAAATTCAATCACCGATTTCAAGAGCAGAATTTGAAAACATCAACCCTGCTGACTTGATTGACCGTTTGTTTGACCTGGCCATGACCACTTATGAGAAGAAGTCACAAAAACTGGCAGAGACGGCAAAACCGGTAATTGAGCAGGTGTACGCCAATGAGCGCGATAATTATAAAAACATGGCTTTTCCTATTACGGATGGCGAAAAAGCGGTCAACTGTGTGGTTAACCTGGAAGAAGCTCATAAATCTGCAGGTACAAACCTGAAAAAACAAGTTGAGAAAATCATTACCCTTGGTTTTATCGATAATGAATGGAAAGATCACCTCCGAAAAATGGATGATTTGAGAACCGCAGTTCAGCACGCTTCTATTGAGCAAAAAGATCCTTTGGTTATCTATAAAAAAGAGTCTTATGACTTGTTTAAAGGGATGTTGGGAAAAATGAGCAAGGAAGTCGTTGGGTTTTTGAGTAAAGCCAACCTGCCGAATCAGGGAAAAAATCAGGTGAAAGCACAAAATGAAGGAGAGTTTGGCGGAAATGCTTACGGAAATGCATCTGTAAATAAACAGCAACCCGAGCAGTTTTCAGGAAGTGAAGGTTATGAAGAAGCCATGGCTAATTCAGGAAATCGCCAGCAACGGCCGAAAAGAAAACCCATTACAGTGGCGCCGAAGATCGGAAGAAACGAAAAAGTAGAAATCCGTAATTTACAGAGCGGAGAAACCAAAAACCTAAAGTTCAAACAAGCCGAACCTCTGATTCAATCAGGAGAATGGATCATGGTGAAGCAAGAGGCATAGCAGCATCTTGAATGTTGGATCAATTACTGAAAGAAATACGAACTTGCACATTGTGTGAAACGCATTTGCCTTTGGGTGCTAATCCGGTGCTCAGAGCTTTTGAAAAAAGTTGCATTATGATTATTGGCGCTTGAGTTTTTGTGTTGCAAACTCAGCCGAAAATCGAGCCAAAAATCGAGCTGAAAATCGAGCCGGAAATCGAACCAGAAATTGAGCTGAAAATCGAGTCGGAAGTCGAGCCGAAAATCGAGCGTAGTCGAGATTGTAGTCGAGACTGAAGCCGAAAATCAAGCCGAAATCCAAGACAAAAAAGTAAGCGCAAAAGAAAAAAGGGATCTTCAAAAAACATTTGATTCTTAATTCAGGGTGTCACTGTGTCGAAGGTGCAAGAAATCCTGAATCAATAGCTTCTTTATTCCCAGGTTTTACCGGAACGATAGACCGTGCCTTTAAAGTGAGCTACCCGCTCATGGTACTGATTATAGACATCCATTTCGTACACGCCAATTTTTTTACTGAGAGAAATTTCTTTACTCTTTACCCGCAACACATCCCCGGACATTACTTTTTTCAAATGTGAAATGGACGTTTCTATAGACATGGATTGAATTCCCTGAGAATTGGCTGAAAAAGCAAGGGCGCTATCGGCTAAACAGTAAGTAATACCGCCATGCGTGACGCCAAAACCGTTTGTCATTTCATCTCGTACTGTCATTTGAAGTTCTACGGCACCCGGTGTAGCATCCAGAATTGTAATCCCCAGCCACTGACTCATTTTATCAGCCGCCATCATCTTATCAATAATCTGTTCAGGCAAAAGTGCCATGTCTAACTTTTTACCGGGGTAATGTTAAATTTGATATCGGAAAAAAGCATTTTAAATTCTTCTCCCGCTTCTTTCATGTCCTCATCATCACCATCAAAGAACCAATTCACCACCAAATCTGTTTTTTCTTTGATCATTCTCAAATCCTTAATGAGGTTTCTTAAAATCAACGTAGAACTGGTGTTGAAATATTCCAGGTGAAGGTTCAGTGCCGTCCGCTCGGCCGGTGAAACTCTGTAGCTTTCTATTGCTTTTATCAGGGGATGATAGAATTCGTGAGGATCTTCAGGAATACTGATTCCCTTAATTGAGATTTTTCCCAATTGTTCATCCATATAAATGGACGGAGTTTTTACTGATGCTTCAATATTAATTGACATGTAGTGTAGACGATTAATTTGTATCGGTTTTACACTAAATTACACAATAAGGTTACACTGAGATCAAATTATTACCTGAAACCACTCACTTTTTCGACCAACATGCATAAACTCAAGCTGAAGTATCAATGGCCTCATTTAATAGGCCAATCATGGAAATGGTGACAATAAATAATTGAGTTTGAATTTCTTCTTCTAAGATGACTCCGTCACTATCGGGAGATTCGATTTCATCCAAAATAAACTGCTCTAAATTCGGTTGCTGGATAAGATCCTGCAGGGGTTCGTAATCTTCATTAGAGTGAATGGCATCCAACGCCAGTAAAAAGGGGTCATGAAAAGCATCTATGTCCTCTTCTTTAATCGGTTTGAGTTGAAATCCCTGCAATTGAATCGCCTGAACCACCACCGCAAAATAATAAATGGAATAGACGTTCAATTCTTCATTTTCAAATTCTACGCCTGCCTGTAATAGATAATCAACCAATGGTTGCTGCTGCAAAGTAAGGCCCTCTATCAATTGATCCAGTTCCTCTTCCTGTAAACTATCTACTTTTTTTAAAGCCTTTTCAATATTTTCTACACTGATTTGTTTCATGAATTTTACTACTTTTAAGAAACGCAAGATGGCAAATGTACGAATTAAAGTGTTTGACTGTCTTGAACTAAACAGTTGTTTTTATGGTGTATTTTACAAAAGATTATTTTAAATTTTTTAAGGAATTGGCAGCCAATAATCATAAGGATTGGTTTGATGAGAATAGAAAACGGTATCATACCGTGGTGAAAGAGCCCTTTGAAAAATTTATCGGGGATTTGATTCAATCCATTCAAAAAATAGATCCAAACGTTGATATAGCACCGAAAGATGCCATTTTCAGAATTAATCGTGACATTCGATTTTCTGCGGATAAGACACCTTATAAACTCAATCGTTCTGCCATCATTTCACCGGGCGGAAAAAAAGATAAAGCTCACCCCGGCTTGTACATAGAGGTGGGGCCGGAGCACATCCGAATATACGGAGGCGTTTATCAACCGGATAAAGAGCAACTCTACACCATTCGGGAAACCATTACTAAAAATCCGGATTCACTCAAAAAACTCATGAGCGATCCCTCCTTTGTTTCTACTTTTGGAAGCATAAAAGGAGAGAAGAACAAATTGATTCCCAAAGAATTCAAAGAAATCGGAAAAAAAGAAGACCTCCTCTACAACAAACAATTTTACTGGTATGCAGAAATGTCACCTCAAAATGCGCTGAAAGCAGATTTTATCGATCAGGTGATGAAGGTGTATACCGCTAACCAACCCTTAATGACATATTTTACAAAGGCAATGAAGTGAGAAACAGGGAAAAGCTTCAGTTGTAACGAGCTTTGGCGCTTGAGTTTTTTTGTTGCTTTTTTGTGTTGTGCACTGAGCGGAGTCGAAGTGCAAGCCAAAAAAGTAAGTACAAAAAAAGAATCAAATTATAAAATCAGTTGCCACACGAAAATCACTCCCCATAATTTTGGACTTGACCCCTTTAAATTTACCCCATCAAATAACATTCACTTCCCGCTCTAACTGAATGCCGTAAATGGTTTTGACAGAAGCCATGATATCCTCTGAAAGTTGATAAATATCTGCTCCTTTTGCTGCTCCGTAATTCACCAGAACAAGTGCCTGGTTTTTATGTACGCCATAATTTCCCAAAGTTTTTCCTTTCCAACCGGCTTGATCAATTAGCCAGCCTGCCGCAATTTTCACCTGCTGCTCATCCAAGGGATAATGGGCGATATCGGGAAACTTTTTTTGCAAAGCTTCAAACTGAGCACGACCAATGACTGGATTCTTAAAAAAGCTGCCGGAGTTACCAATTTTAGCGGGATCTGGCAGTTTTGATTGACGAATGTAGATCACCGCATCACTGACCTCTTTGATGCCCGGTGTTTGTATGCCCATTTCTGTAAGCCGTTGTTCAATGGCACCGTAAGAAGTGTTGAGCACCGGATTTTTACTGAGTTTTAGGGTTATAGAAGTAATGATGTATTTCCCCTTCAATGCCCGTTTAAAAACACTCTCGCGGTAACCAAAATCACAGGAGGCATGGTTAAAAACTTTAATTTTTTCGGTTTGAATGTGAAAAGCTTCCAATTCTTCAAAAACATCTTTGATCTCTACCCCATAGGCACCAATGTTTTGCATGGGCGCAGCCCCTACACTGCCGGGAATGAGGGATAAATTTTCAATTCCGCCGTAGCCTTGCTGAATGGCCCATACCACCAAATCATGCCATACCTCACCCGCCTGAGCTTTGATCCAAACAGACGTAGTATCTTCTGAAATGATTTCAATGCCCTTTAGTTCATTTTTGAGCACCAGACCTTTTACATCTTGCGTGAGCAGTAAGTTGCTTCCACCTCCTAAAATTAAAAGCGATTGATCTTTATAGAGATGGATCATTTCACGGAGTTGATCCAGGTTCTGAAATGTACCAAAAGACTCAGCAAAAGCTGAAAGTCCAAAAGTGTTATAGGGTTTAAGATTGACGTTTTTATCGATCATTTCAATTTCAAAATTATGCAGATAAAAATTTATTTGGCATAAAAATTGGCTTTATTATTAAATGACAGAAGTGGATAGTTGATTTATAGGTGATTGAGAGGGAATTGTAGAAGAAATTAAAAAAAAAATAAATGTAAACTCATCCAGACTTCTTGTTGCTGAACTTTTTTTTTTGTAAATTCAAACGCTATGAGAATTTTGTCCATTTTTTTACTACTGTTCTTACCCCCCATAATGTCATCATCTTATGGGCAAGATACTTTAAATCAAACGATTGACGGCATGAAACAAGGCTATTGGATCGTTTATGGCAAAGATCAACCGGATAAGGGGTATCCCCCGGAAGGAAAAATTGAAGAAGGATATTACAAAGACAATCGAAAAGATGGGGTTTGGATCAAGTACCATTCAGATGGAAAAACTCCGCGATTAAAAGGGACTTATAAAAATGGGCGTCCTAACGGACCGTATGAAAAAATTGATGATAAAGGTGTAGTGCGGGAATCAGGTAATTATTCCCAGCGAAAAATGACCGGTGAATTCAAGATTTACAATGAAAAGGGCATTCTCACACAAGAAAAAACATTCAACCCCGACGGTAAGGAAGATGGAAAAGTCATCTATTATTATGATGATGGCTCTGTTCAGATGGAGATGGACAAGAAAGACGGAGAAATTCAGGGAGATGCGGTGACGTATTATCCAAATGGAGATGTGAAGAAAATTGTCAGTTACGGACCGGATGGTGAAGTCACCAATAATGTAGAGAAAGACCGTGTGAATCCTGAAAAAGGTGCAGATGACACAGCAGGAGCAGGAGGACCTTCAGGCGATAAAGGAATCATTAAAGACGGTAAAAAATTCAACCGTGACGGATACAATAAATTGTACAATGAAAATGATGAGATCTGGATGGATGGCCAATTCAAAAGTGGCAAACTGTGGGATGGAAAGCTGTACAAATATGATTCAGACGGTATTCTCCTAAAAATTGAAGTCTGGAAAAATGGTAAATACCACTCAGACGGACAGTTGTAGGGATTACTTCACATTTGGTATGATGCTACCCGGGCGTAACGGAGGATCATCAAATTACAGATATGGCTTTCAAAATCAAGAAGTTGACCCCGAAATAAAAGGAGAAGGAAACTCAGTGAATTACAAGTATCGTATGCACGATCCTAGAATTGGGAGGTTCTTTGCAGTTGATCCACTTGCACCCAGATACCCTCATAATTCGCCTTATGCGTTCAGTGAGAATAGAGTTGTTGACGCATTGGAGTTAGAGGGGCTCGAAATGGTTGTTGTGGACGATTACTTTTCAGAAGAAACTCAAAATACAATAATGGAGATTATTAAAGGAGATGAGTGGCTATCCGAAATAATTTTGAATAGAGAAAATAAAGAAGTGGAAGCAGGTACACACTTGTTAATAGTTTATCCATTGAGTCATACTGATGAAAGGCATGGTTTTACTGTAGATATAACGAGTTTAGCCATGACCTATCTGAACGGGAAAAAGGCTCCTGCTACAGATTTGAAGGCAAAACAAGATGCTCTTGATGCAGAAAAAGCGCTAAAAAAGTTGCTGCCAGATTTTGATTTAGGTTTGTTGAGTGAGGCTTCAAATATTAGTGTGATAGCCGTTAATAAAAAACTGATAAAAAAAGGTATTGCGAGAGTTGCACAAACTTTTTTACATGAAATGATAGCTCATTATATTGATATCTTAGATGACCCTGAAACTGCACATGAGGAGAAAGGAACAAATGACCCTCCGGGAATGTCAGACCATTTGGAATATTTTGGTCTGGATGAATCAGATAAGAATACACCTGAATATAAAGGAGTGATTGGTAAGGGTGTGGATGCACAATCTCGTTCACCCCAAGAAAACTTCAAACCCGGCAGTTCTGCTGATAAGGTTGACAAAGCTATTAAAGCAGTACTACCCGAAAAAGATGACTAAAATAAAATATTTGTTTATTTTGATATTGTTTACTGTTTCTTGCACCTCTGAGAATTCTTCTAAATATTCGAATGTCCAGAGTGAAGTCAATGGGGTAACTTGCGATTTGAATTCGGTTTGGTTTGGCGAGACTGTGCAAATATTTTATTTTAGTTATCCTGTAATATATAGCGGTGAACTGAACAAAATTATCATGTCTAGAAACGGGTATTTGATTAAACGTCAAGAATCACTTACTATGCATGTTTCAAATGGCAAATGCTCAGAAGAAATTTTTATTAGTAGAGAGGAAATTTATTCCGAGACAAACAATGATCTAAATTCATGCAGTTCAATCGGGTATGATTTAATGGAAACAACAGTTCAAAATGATGATTCGGAGAATTTTTTATGTGTCCAAACTTTTACGAAAAACTTTTATACTTCTCATGACGTAAAAAAACTAGAACAGAAAGTAACAATTTTTATTAGCTGGTCTAATAATTTGATTAGTCTCCAAAGCAGTTTTGAAGATAGTGGAGTTTGTCCCTTTTTTTAGCTCAGCACATTCACCAGCTTCGAAGCAGCTTTGCTGCTTCGTCAAACACAATGATACCATTATCCCAAATACCAAAGATCATTAATAACGGTAAACTCAAAACGTATCATCAGAGCACAAGTTTTTTACAGGTTTACTATACACATCCTGATTTACCGGAGGGCAGTTATTATGTGTTTGTATTTACCACACTTAAATATGAATTGATAGAAACAAAAACGATAACAACGCAACGTCTTCCCATAAAATACAGAGCAAAAACCACCGGGCCTTTAGTCATGCAATTAATGCGCCAGCTTGCACATGAGGCGGCAGAGCAAATAACTTAACAAGTACATTTATAGAATTTTCAAAGCCCAGGCTGTTCAGCTTGGGCTTTTTCGTTTAATAAAAATCTACTGATTATGCTCTGCCCAATCGGTATCTTCTTCATCACAATCCAGCTCATCCCACTCCGATTTATTACATACTTTCCAGCCTTCGTCTATAGCATCCTGTACAAACTCTTCTTCGTGGTCACCTTCCCCCGCTACCGCACGAATCCTTCCTCAAATCCGCAAGTTATTATAGAAAAAAACT
>JBBDID010000050.1:0-2572 GCA_040880585.1 Crocinitomicaceae bacterium
CGCTAAGGGCTATTGCGGCCGCATCTGCAATTACACTGGCATAATATTCTTGATCATCCGGGTTAATGATGAACTTTCTGCCGTTTTCATCTTCCAAAATAAGCGGACCGTTGGTTGGCCAGTCAAAGGTCAACGACTCGCCGTTTTCCAAATAAACCGTAACGATAGAATCTTCTTCACTGAACTGTACATCTGAAATTGTTCCGTTTACAAAAACAGCTTGCTGATCCAATGCCCACTGGTCCACGCCTTCTGAAATGGCTTCTACTCTTCCGTCCCGCACCAGCATGTTTTCATCCACGTAAATGTTCGTGAAACTCACATTCATGCTTAATCCAAACATGAACGGAATTTTGATCTTGCCATAACCCGTAAAACGCCCGGCGGTGGGTTGCGCATCTGCTCCGGTTACCTGCATTTCAAATTGTCCCACTTGCACAAAATCTCCCGGCATTAATGATTTCAATGGAACCATGTTCTGAGATGATCCCGGCAAGGCGTTAGATCCGCAGGCGTATTCTTTTTCAGGATAAATTAATGCTATTTTGGCTGCATCCCTGACGCTCTCCTGACACTCACTCCCTGCGGTCGCTCGGTCAGGATCGGTCAGGGTCAGGCTATCCGCTATAGCTGCACTGCCAATAAACACAAAACACAACATAGCAAAGAGCGTCGTTATCACTTTGCTTTTGCTATTCCCGCAGTGGCGGGATTTCCGCTTCGCTTCAATTTGGTTTTGTTCGTTCATTGGTGCGTGCAGGCTGTCGCTGCTATTCTTTGTAGGGGTTATTGCATGGAGGTTATTCTTTTTCGAAGATGTGCAAAACTCCTTTATTCGTCCTGATATACAATTTATCTTCTGTTACTTGTGGTGCTTCTGGTAAACCACCAGTATTCTCCAATTGATCATGCCATAGAAGATCTCCTGTATTTGCATCCATCACACCGATATAAGAAGGCGTTACATATTGCCAACCAAAATCCGCCACAAAATAAATCTTTTCATCATAGTATGTACTACTCATAAAGCGGAACTGACTTTCTCTTGGTTCTTCAAAGTAATCTTTAATGATTGTTACATGAAAACTTGATAAATCTATCCTCAACAATCTCTGATTATTAAGCCAATATAATTGATTCCCTACTAAGTGAGATTTAATATCATCCTTATATAGTACGGGGGGTGTTGGGAAAGAGTCAATCAAATTTACTTTATGGGTAAGATTACCTGAATTAATATCCAAAAATAAAAATGTAGCATTTGAAAGTTGTACAATGAGCTTGTTATCTGTAATCCCTATAAAATGTTTGACTTCATAAGAGTATTCCGTATTTGAGAGATTTTTGTCCCCCCCCAAGTCGCTTAAATTAAAGTGCCAAAGTATTTCTGGTGAGAATATAGTTCGACACGTTATTAATCCTTTGTCTTTTGAGAAAATATTAGTTCCAACTATATCTCTTCCAATCCAATCAGTAGTTTCATAGAATGCTCGATCATTCTCATAATCGTAAACCCCATAGATTCTGGGTGTTTGTTGAGTATAGAATTCGAAATAAGGATATTCTATCACATTTATTTTAAACCTTTCATCTAACGCAAAATCACAAATGTTGATTATTTTCGAATTTCCCCGAATATCATTCGAAATGATATAATTTTCACCAAAAGAATGAATTTCAGTTTGTTTGACTATCTCGTTTAATACCGTAGAGTTTTGATTTAAGTTGAAAATCATACCCTCTTTAATTGCAAAGCCTGACTCGGAAACGTATGATTTGATGTTATTTGTATGATTCTTAATTTTATACATTGATTACTGACATATAATAAAGTTAAACAATGGATGATCAATATTAAATGATTCATGATTTAGAAGCGTTTCAAAATCATCAAGGTTTTCAATGTTTCCACCCCCTACTTTTTGAAACTGCTTGAATATGTCTGGATTTGCTTCAAATATTTCATCCACTTTACTAACAAACAAATCCCTAAACGCATTCTTTACTTGAGTTTCTGTAACCTTTGAACCATTAAAGACATATTTGACCTGATTCAAATTAGTCGAGTTTTCAAAGTAACGAATCATTTGTGTATAGGAACTCCCAGAGCCACTGAAGAATGAATTCCATGGATTTGGTATGTCTGGAGTCCAACTTTTAAACTCGTATTTTATTTCGTCAACTATGACATCTGCTTTATTTAGGATATCATCCGCATAACGAAATTCAAATTCTAGCTCGATTGCGTTCACAAAATCCTGCTGGTTATTCTTCATATAGGTAATCATGTGGTGAATACCATCACGATTGTTTACGTTACTTTTTAAGTTGGTCATTATGGTATTAAAACCTGGTTTGTTACCATATTGCATTATATGTTCTATATTCTCCAACATTTCGTCCATTTGAGGCACTCTTGTAATTCCACTAGTTCCACAAGTTGCGCAACGTAAATCTTTGTTAGCGTTTAAAATATCTGTTAATTCTTGCTCCCAGGTATTTGGAAACTTATTTCGTAACCCAGACCCCGGCTGCATCATTTCAGAGACTTTCTCTAAAGTTTTAGGGTCAA
>JBBDID010000051.1:0-15847 GCA_040880585.1 Crocinitomicaceae bacterium
AAATATGTCTGATAAAAGACATACCAAACGTGGCCATGTGACGGTGTTGAAATAGACAAATCTTAATAAAGTAAAAATCTCTTTTCCATTTAGAAAAGAGATTTTTCTATTCTATGATGGTATAAAGTGTTTTCGCTTTACTTCTGCTGTAACGATTAAAATGCCACCATTCGGTTTGAATATTCCAAAAACCGCCGGCACGCATTGTTTCACGCAGTAATTCTCTGTTGTTGATGTGCTCTTGTGTGATTAATCCTGAATCTAAATAGGCCTGTTCATGGCGCGGATAGGCAATCTTTCGGCTGTCATCATATCCGGCTCCCATATCGAGGGGATTTCCATCTAAATCAGCAATAGTGAGGTCGATTGCACAACCATAGTTATGAATAGAACCGTTTTTTGGATTGGAAACAAACTTCACTTTTTCATGGATAGGCATATCCAAGACATCCCACATATATTGTTGTACAGAACGAGGTCGAACGGCATCATATACCAATAAGGTTAAAGATGAATCGCGGGCTTTTAAATAAGCCTGGCAGCTAGCCAGATCTTCTGCAACAGAAGGTTGCAAATAAGCACGATTCAGATGTCCGTAAACATCTTTTTCCATAAAATTATCTGTACCTGAGTATTTGAGATCTACCAGAATGCTAGGGTTGATTGATTGGATATCTACCAAACCGGCATCAAGTATTCGCTGCTCCAGGGTGTCGATAATATATTCTTCAACTACTTCAACAGTGTCTGTAATTAATGAGTCAGTTACCTCAGTAATTTGGGTGGAATGATTTTCGTTCAGATTTTTTTGCTCACTTTTGCAACCCACAAGAAATAGTGTAATTAGTAATACGTATATTGTTTTCATGTCGTCAATTCTAAGATCAAATATACCGAATTTAGCCGTCATGCTAAAGCCTTCTCATTTTGGGTATAATTATCAAACGGCAGCATCTAATCGATTTCAGCAAAAAAAAATCTATACCGATATTCATAAAAAAACACAGCAAGAGTTTGATACCATGCTTGCTCAGATGGAATCTCAACACATTCATCTGCATTGTTTTGAAGATGTAGATGTTGTTTTACCGGATGCTGTTTTTCCCAATAACTGGATTTCTCATTTTCCGGATAATACACTGGTGATCTATCCCATGATGGCCGCTAATCGACAAGCAGAGATCCGTCCGGATATTATTCAAGAATTGAGCGATAAGCTATCGATTAACCGATTGATCGATCTATCGGAAAAACATCAAGAGAAGCGCTATTTGGAGGGGACGGGTTCTATTGTGTTTGATCACGATTCTAAAACAGCATATAGTTGCCTGTCGCCACGAACAGATTTGACCCTTTTGAGTGAATTGTGCAATGAAATTGGATATTCAACGGTCAGTTTTGAGAGTGTGGATCTACAGGGAAAACAAATTTATCACACCAACGTCATGATGTCGATAGGAAGTCAATTGTTTTTTGTTTGTCTGGAATCTATAACGAATCCCATAGAGCGAAAAATGTTGGAAGAATCGCTTTCATCCGGGGGGAAAAGAATTATTGATCTCTCTTATCAGCAGATGAACGCTTTTGCTGCCAATACCATTGAATTACTCAATAAAAATGGAGATCGCATCCAATTGATGAGTAAAACAGCTGTTAATAAGTTAAGTGAAGAGCAAAAAAGATGTATTGAAAAGGAACTCCTTTTACTTCCGGTTGAAATTCCTACAATCGAGAATATAGGAGGGGGAAGCGTGCGTTGTATGATCGCCGGATTTTACAATCACCCCAAATAGAAAACTATACCGTAGCGGATGTATAAGGGAAAATCTGAAAACAAGCGTGGAAGCGGATTGTTGGGATCATTCACTAAATCGTAAAACAACATAAGTTGGTAATAAAAGCGATCGGTTCCGCCCGCATACCCCAAACCGGGCATAACGGCAGGGACAAATGTCCGGTCTCCTCCGTAAGCAGTGGTGAAATCATCTGTGTTGTATACATCAAACTCTGCCTGTAGCAACAAGTTAGGGAGCCTTAAAGGACGGTAACGGGCAAAAAGTCCGGCACCATACGAATGATACGAAATGGCAGATCCACCGGTAAAGGAAAATCTGGAAAATTGGTACATGCTGGTTACACCTGCTGAAACTCCTTTCCAAATATCGTATCCCACCATAGGGCCAATATAGAGGTAGGTAGAATTTCCAAACCTCAGAGACAAGTCAGCACCCACATAAATGCGTTTTTTGAGTTCAAAGAAGTTCAGTTTTTCATCCTCATCTTTTTCTTCTTTTTCTTTTGCATCTTCCAGGTCATATTGACCGAAAGAGGGAAAGGCGAAAAAGATCAATATGCAAAAGAGAAAAGACTTAGTCATGTAAAATCGTTAACAAGGTTTTTGAATCAATCGTATGTTTTCCTTCAAATTTAATCATTTTAAATGGTATCTCTTTGGACTTCAATTCTTCAAAATGTGAGTTAATCATATCTTCTGAATAATATTCATCCTCAGTTCCAAATACGAAAAAATTGGAAGAATGTTTGAATTTTTCATTGTATTCTTTTTCCATATCAGGAGGAAAAACAGTAGCCCAAAGGATAAATTTATCAAATGAATGATTTCCGTACGCCAACCATCTGCAGGCGGTAGCACCACCTTGAGAAAACCCCAAGAGGGTGACGGTATTGAATTGATAACGGCTTTTAAAATCACGGAGTAATTCGTTCAAAAAACAGACATAATCTTCTATATCATTCAGACGATCTTCTTTTGTCATCCAGGATGCCCCAACTCTTCCATTTGTACCTGAGTGGTAAAAACGGTGAAGCCCTTCCGGGCAAATCACAAAAAACCGGTCGGTATTTACAGCTTCAAATTTTTTGATAAAGTATTTGGCCAGATAACCGTATCCGTGAAGAACAATTAAAAGGTCTTTTCCATCTTCGGCAGAGCCATAAGTGAAATAGCGGCCTTTTTTTTGAAATGTGATATGTCCTTCAGCTATATTCATGAATAAAATTTAAAACTTCTTTTAACAGCTGTTCTGTTTGTTCTTTGTGTGGAGCATGGCCACAGCTCTCCGGGGCAAGGAGATGACTATTACCGGCAGTGAGTTCAGCAATTGCTTTTATCTGTTTTAAGGTGCCGTATGGATCATCTTTTCCCTGTATAATTAACTGTGGACAATTTATATTTGGTAGAAGGTTGGTAATGTCCCAATTTTTAAATGAGTCATCTAGCCAGATGTCATTCCAGGCATAGAAAACTTCTTGATAGCGGTTACCGTGATATTTTTTTAATCCTTCCATTTTTCCCAACTCCATCAAAGGGCGTGCCGCACTCACTCCTGCAATCGTTTCTTTTTCGTTGAATACATGGGCGGCTTCTGTGATGACCATTTTTGGGATATCCGGGTATAAAGCAGCAAAAATCAAAGCAATGGATCCACCGTCTGAATGACCATATAAAATGGGGGATTGAATTCCAAAGTAATCAATCACATCTTTTAACTCTTCTGCAGCAAGGTGTAAATAATCAGATGTTCTATCCTGAAGTGATCCCGGTGATTTACCGTAACCGGCGCGGTCGTAAATCAATCCATTTACACCTAATTTGTCGCATAATTCCTCCGGGTACCCTTTCCACATCTCAATACAACCCAAGCCTTCATGTAAAAAGATGATGGTTTCTTTAGCAGATTGATGAGCGATCCATTTGGTGTTTAGTTTCATAGACGAAAAACGGGGTTGTCTCAAAGTGGATGAAAACGGTTCATTTCGAAAATCAATTTTTCCTCGTTCTGCCTCAGGCGGATAATTGATTTTTCAAGAATTTACCCTTTAGGGGTTAGGGGAAAGAATTCTTGAAAAATGAAAGTTTTGATTTTTGAGATAGCCCCTGTGAGTGTTTTGAAAAAAAAGATTACGATTTAATCCTCTCCGAATATTCTCCTTTTCTTGTATCTACCTTAATTTTATCTCCCGTATTGATGAAAAGCGGAACGCGAATTTCTGCTCCGCTATCAATTGTAGCAGGTTTTAAGGTATTTGTCGCAGTATCTCCTTTCACCCCGGGTTCTGTATAAGTTACTTCTGCTTCAATAAAAGCGGGAAGCTCAACCGTTAACGGCATTTCTTCCTCAGCATGAAACTGTATGGTACAGATAATTCCCTCTTTAAGGTATTCAGGATTTTCGACCATACTTTCCTGAATAAAAACTTGTTCAAAATTTTCTGTGTTCATGAAATGGTAGCCTTGCCCTTCGGGATAAAGGTATTGATACTGACGGGTTTCAATGCGAACCACTTCTATTTTATGCCCGGCAGAAAAGGTGTGATCGATTACTTTTCCGGATTCAATATAACGTACCTTTGTACGTACAAAGGCAGGGCCTTTTCCGGGTTTAACATGTTGAAAATCGATTACTGTACAAAGTTTACCGTCCAGGTTAAGACACAAACCGTTTTTAATATCTGAAGTATTTGCCATAATTCATGCTAAATAGGACCTTTGATGATTCCACGATCCGATTCTTTAATAAAGTTTAATATTTTCTCTTTGATCTCCCCGTCTTCAACTTCTGATTCAATAGCAGTAATACCGGCAGAAATTGTATTGTTGAGTACAAATAATTGACGGTAGGCATTTTCTACGATCTGGATGCTTTTGTCATCAAATCCACGCCTTCTCAAACCAATACCATTGACCCCGGCATAAGTGAGCGGTTCTCTTGCGGCTCTCACATACGGTGGTACATTTTTTCGCACCAAAGATCCTCCGGCAACAAAAGCGTGGGCACCAATTCTAATAAACTGTTGTGTACCTACTTTTCCTTCCAGTATCACATAATCTTCCAGTATATTATGTCCGGATAAGCCGGTGTAGTTAGCAAGAATACAATGATCACCGATTATACAGTCATGTGCTACATGAACGTAGCCCATAAGGAGGCAATTGGTACCAATTGTGGTTTTCATTTTATCTTCTGTTCCACGGTGAATAGTAACACATTCACGAATGACTGTATTGTCGCCAATTTCTGCTGTGGTATACTCCCCTTTAAACTTTAGATCCTGAGGTACCGCCGAAATGACAGATCCCGGAAAGATTTTGCAGTTTTTTCCAATTCTGGCTCCCGGATAAATCGTTACATTAGGACCGATATGGGATCCCTCTCCAATGATAACATCTTCATAAATAGTAGTAAACGGTTCAATGGTTACATTTTTACCAATTTCTGCTTTAGGATCTATTTGCGCTAATTTGCTAATCATTCTGTTTTGTCTTTTACCACTTGTGCTAACATATCAGCTTGCATGACGACCTTGCCATTGACATAAGCAGCTCCCCCCATGTTCACTAAACCTCTTCTGATTGGGGATAATAATTTTAATTCAAAAACCAACGTATCCCCAGGACGCACCATATTTTTGAACTTTACCTTATCTATTTTCATAAAATAGGTAGAATAGAGGTGAGGATCTTCTACTTTGCTCAATGCAAAAACGCCTCCGCATTGTGCCATGGCTTCTATTTGAAGAACTCCCGGAAAAATAGGGTTTCCCGGAAAATGCCCCGTAAACTGGGGCTCATTCATGGTCACATTTTTCACACCAATGATACTGTCTTCAGTAATTTCCATCACTTTATCTACCAACAAGAAGGGATAGCGGTGGGGCAGCATCTTTTCAATTTGGACAGTATTGTATAAAGGCTCTTTCGTCAGGTCAAATTCGCGATCTTTATTCTCTTGCTGCTTAATGTGTTCTTTTAAAATACGCGCAAACTGTACATTTCCACTATGTCCCGGTCGAGCTGCCAGGATGTGCGCTTTTATCGGACGACCCAGTAAAGCCAGATCACCAACAATATCTAATAATTTGTGACGGGCAGGTTCATTTTCAAAAGCCAATGCCGTATGGTTCAATGTGCCGATTCCATCATAACTGACAGAAAGATTTTCTTTGCCTAATAATTTAGCCAGGCGATTTAATTCTTCTTGTGGAATATCACTGCGTTCAACCAAAACAATGGCATTATCCAAATCGCCTCCTTTAATCAGGTCATTTTTGGCCAGGTATTCCAATTCACGCATAAAACAGAACGTACGGCAAGGCGCAATTTCTTTAGTAAAATCTTCTATTTTAAGCATGCTGGCATGTTGTGTTCCCAGCACCGGCGAATTATAATCTACCATTACAGTTACCCTGTAATTCTCGTCCGGAATCGCTAAAAACTCAGTTCCTTTTTCGGGATCTTCCCATTTCACATTTTCAGTCAGCACAAAGTAATTCCGCTCTGCATCCTGATCTACTGTTCCGGCTGCAAGGATACCTTCAACAAAAGGTTTGGAACTGCCATCCATAATTGGAATTTCAGGGCCATCCACCTGAATTAGGGCATTGTCAACCTGCAAGGCATATAAAGCTGCCAAAATATGCTCAATGGTATAAATTTTTGCTCCATTTTGCTCTAATGTAGTGCCGCGAGCGGTGGAAACGACATTGTCCGGATCTGCTTTGATAACAGGTTGACCTTCCAAATCTGTACGCTGAAATTGGTAGCCGTGATTGTCGGCAGCCGGTTGTATTTTGAGTGTGACTTTCTCTCCGGTATGAAGGCCAATTCCAGACAGCTCAACAGAGCTTTTGAGTGTTCTTTGCTTTTCAGCCATTGGTTTTATTATTTTCCTTTAATTGATTCAGTTCGTTTTCCAATTCCCGCAATTTATTCAAAATAAATGGAAGCCGTCTGAAGCCCATATATGATTTTTTATACTCTTCTGCTTCAAATGCAGGCGAACCTAAAATCATAGCACCCTCTTTTTTAACTCCTCTTCCAACTCCGGATTGAGCACCGATCTTTGTTCCATCTGCAATCTCAATATGCCCGACTATGCCGGCTTGCCCGCCGATCATCATGTTTTTTCCTAATTTGGTAGATCCTGCAATCCCTACCTGAGCAGCCATTACTGTGTTTTCTCCGATCACTACATTGTGACCGATTTGAACCAGATTATCTAATTTTACTCCTTTTTCAACCAGGGTTGAACCTAAGGTGGCTCGGTCTACTGTGGTATTTGCTCCAATACTTACATGGTCTTTCAGTATGGTGTTCCCGATTTGGGGTACCTTTTGATAATTATTTTCAGAATTAGGGGTGAAACCAAATCCATCTGCCCCAATGACAGCTCCTGAATGGATAGTACAATGGTTGCCAATCTCACAATTTCTATAGACATGAACACCACTGTAAATGATAGTTTGGGCTCCAACAGTTACGTGATCACCAATGTAGGTGTGGGGGTAAATTTGCGTATCATCACCCACCACCGCATGATCTGAAATGTAGGCAAAGGCACCAATATATACGTTTTTCCCAATCTTAGCAGAGGGAGAAACATAAGCCATATCTTCAACTTTAGGTGCTTTCATTAAAGATTGATCATACATCTCCAGTAATTTGGAAAATGCTGAATATGCCTCAGGAACCTTAATGAGTGTGCATCCTTCAGGTAATTTTTTGTGGGGCTGAAAATCTTCGTTGACAATAACAATAGAGGAATCCGTAGAATAGATATATTCTTCATATTTAGGGTTTGCTAAAAAAGATAGTGTACCGGTTTTGCCTTCTTCGATCTTAGACAATCCGTTCACTGAAACTTCAGCATTTCCGACTATTTTACCCTTAAGTAAGTCTGCAATTTGTTGGGCAGAAAATTCCATTGTGTCAAAAATAGTAATTAAAAATGGGGCTTAATATACCAAGAGACGAAGTTTTCAACAAATCGGTTGAAAAAAAAAGACCAAACGGCTGAAGCATTCACTTAACGTTGTAATAACATAGACAAAACTTCTTCACCGGTTTGGATAATGCTGAAATATTTAAGTTGTCTGAAGCAATGGCGATATCCTGAAGTTCTCCGGTTTTTGACAAAATGAGGATTTGTTTGGATTTTTCATCATAAGCATTGTTGACCAACACTTCTGTATCCATAAAATAGCTGACTTCATCTTCTTTCAATTGTAAGCGGTTGATTAACTCTTTGCGAATAAATTGAATCCGCTCTTTATCTGCCGGTTTTTTGGTGATCTCAGTTCTGAAAAGATCTCTGGACACAATGTTTTGACAAAGCATAGAGAGTACCTTATCTTCAGAATATTGCCAGGTCTTTATGGCCGATATAACATCACTATCGTCCATCATGGCAAATTGATTCAGTAAATCGGCATTGCTTTTAAAATCAGCAACCGTGTAGTCATTTTTTAAAAAAGGTTTTAAAAACGGACTGGCAAAAAGATCTTCTCCCTGATGAAATAAATACTTGGCACGTTTCAAAATTTTAATCAGCATATATTCTGATGAGACCACTGTTTTATGCATATATACCTGCCAGTACATGATGCGTCGGGCAGAGATGAAATTTTCAATGGAATAAATCCCTTTCTCTTCTACTACCAGGCGGTCGTCTACTACGTTGAGCATGGTGATAATCCGTTCTGATCCAATGATTCCTTCTGAAACGCCGGTAAAAAAACTGTCTCTTTGAAGATAGTCCAGACGGTCCATATCTAACTGCGAAGAAACGAGTTCGTGTAAGTAATTTTTGTGGTATTTACCGGTAAAAATTTCAATCGCTAATGACAACTTCCCTTCAAATTCCTGATTGAGTGCTTGCATAAAAACCAGGGACATTTCTTCATGGTGTACAGATTTCAACAATGAATGTTCCAGGGTATGAGAAAAGGGACCATGCCCTATATCGTGAAGTAAAATGGCAATGCGCACGGCCAGTTTTTCATCATCCGTGATCTCTACGCCCTTTTTTTTGAGTACGGTAATGGCTTGCGTCATCAGGTGCATGGCTCCTAAAGCATGATGAAACCGTGTATGGTTGGCGCCGGGGTAGACCAAATGTGACATCCCCAATTGCTTTATTCTTCTTAGTCGTTGAACGTAAGGGTGTTGAATTAAATCGTAAATCAGATCGTGCGGAATTGTAATAAAACCGTGGACAGGATCGTTTATAATTTTTCTTTTATTGGAAGTAGTGTATTGCAAATTCAATTGATTAATTTAACAGCTAAATTAAATATTTTATGGAAGTCAGGATACTTTGGGCAGATGATGAGATCGATTTATTGAAACCACACATTCTTTTTTTAGAAGAAAAGGGGTTTGAAATTGACACGGTTAATAATGGGTCGGATGCAGTGGAAATGGCAGGGGAGAAGCGGTATGACATCATTTTTTTGGATGAAAATATGCCCGGCTTAAGTGGTCTGGAAACTTTATCGAAAATTAAAAAAACGGATCCGGCTGTTCCTGTTATTATGATCACAAAAAGTGAAGAGGAACATATTATGGAAGAAGCCATAGGGGGACAGATATCCGATTACTTAATAAAACCGGTAAATCCCAATCAAATTTTACTCTCACTCAAAAAAAATCTCGACTCCAAGTTGCTGGTCAGCCAAAAAACGACTTCAGAATACCAAATGGAATTTCGCCAAATCGGGATGCAGTTAAATGACCGATTAGATGCAGAGGAGTGGGCAGAAGTATACGATAAACTGGTCAAGTGGGAACTGAAATTAGAAAAATCGGATGATCCCAGTATGCAGGAAATTTTTGCCATGCAGAAAAAAGATGCGAATACCCAATTCTGCAAATACATAGATCGCAATTATCGCTCCTGGATAGCGGGAGATGAGGATGCGCCGGTGATGTCGCATCAGCTGCTTTCTAAAAAACTGATGGATGGATTGGGAAAAGAACCGGTATTTTTATTTGTGATTGATAACTTGCGATACGATCAATGGCTGGTGTTACGCCCTTTGGTGAATGAGTTTTTCAATGTCGATAAAGAGGAACTTTTTTATTCGATATTACCCACCGCTACCCATTATGCAAGAAATGCTTTGTTTGCCGGACTTATGCCCGCTGAAATTGAGAAACAGCATCCCGGTCTGTGGTTGAATGAAAATGATGAGGGAGGAAAAAACATGCACGAAGAGGAGTTGTTGAAAGCCAACCTTAAACGCCATCATAAAAATGTCAGCACGTCTTATCACAAAGTGGTGAAATTAGATTTTGCCAAACGACTGCTGGATCGATTGAGTGATTTGTATCAAAACGACCTCAATGTGATCGTATACAATTTTGTGGATATGTTATCCCATGCGAGAACCGAAATGGAGGTTTTGAAAGAGTTAGCAGATGACGAAGCGGCGTATCGCTCTTTGACTAAATCATGGTTCAATCACTCACCACTTAAAGAAATGCTTCGGCAAATTGCAGAAAAGGGGATTAAAACCATTATCACTACTGACCACGGAACTATTCGCGTTGATAATGCCGTGAAAGTAGTTGGCGATAAAAATACCAGCACCAATTTACGCTATAAAGTAGGGAGAAATCTAAATTATGATGAAAATGACGTCATTGTGTCCGGAAATCCTGAAGACATTCAGTTACCCAAAGAGAATGTGAGTTCGCAGTTTATTTTTTCAAAAGAAAACGATTTCTTTGCTTATCCGAACAATTACAATTATTACGTAAAATACTATAAGGATACTTTTCAGCATGGAGGAGTCTCATTAGAAGAGGTAATCATCCCATGGGTGGAGTTAAGTCCGAAATAATTTTCAGGCATGAAAATGAGCATAACATCACTGGATGAATTAGCCGGCGTAGCCACACAGGTATTGGATCATTTAGTGAAAACCAATCAGAAATTTGTGATTTTTAAAGGAGAGATGGGAGTAGGAAAAACGACCCTGATCAATGAGATGGTTCAGCAGATGGGAATAGAAGGTTCAGGATCCTCTCCAACTTTTTCTATTATAAATGAATATTTTTCTGTAAATTATGGAACCATTTATCATTTCGATTTTTATCGGATAGAAGATGAAACAGAAGCATTTGATATTGGAATTGAAGAAATTTTTGAAAAAGATGCATACGTTTTTATTGAGTGGCCTGAGCGGATTAAAAACCTTTTACCCCCATCAATCGTATGCTTGAACATGACTGAAGAGAACCAGGTCAGAACCATTGAAGTGACAGATTTATGACAGATTCGGAGACGTTAAAGTCCTTAATGAAAGAAGGTCGCCTATTGCCACAGGAAGAAATGTTGGCGATAGGAAGAAAGAAAGGAAAATTAGTGATTGGTATTCCCCGTGAAACTACCTATCAAGAGCACCGTGTTGCGCTGAACCCGGAGGCCGTTCAGTTGTTGTCCAATAATGGCCATCAGGTATTGGTAGAAACTGCTGCCGGGAAAAGGGCCAACTATGAAGACGTTCATTATTCTGAAGCAGGAGCACAGATCGCGCATAATAAAGAAGAAGTTTTTAAGGCCAATATTATTTTAAAGGTAGCACCGCCTTCAGAAGAAGAATTGGAAATGATGCCGGGGAACCAAACCCTGATATCGGCACTGCAACTGACCTTACACCCTAAAAAGTCACTGGAGGCTTTGATGAAAAAGAAAATTACCGCCGTTGCCTGGGATTACATTCAGGATGAGCACGGTATTTTCACAGTAGTGCGGGCTATGGGTGAGATAGCCGGGAACACCTCTGTCTTGATCGCTGCTGAATTGTTATCCAATTATAAAAGCGGAAAAGGCGTAATGATGGGAGGAGTAGCCGGAGTACGCCCTACAGAAGTCGTTATTTTAGGGGCAGGAACCGTGGGCGAATATGCCACCCGGGCTGCTTTGGGTTTAGGAGCATCTGTCAAAGTGTTTGATAATTCTATTTCTAAGTTGCGAAGAATGCACAACGATATTGGTATGCGGGTGTATACCTCCGTGATTCAACCCAAATTGCTGGAAAAAGCAGTGATGCGCTCTGATGTTGTGATCGGGGCAGTGAGAGCCGGTTTAGGAAGAACACCTTGTATTGTTTCTGAACAAATGGTAAAAAGTATGAAACCGGGTTCGGTGATTGTAGATGTCAGTATTGATCAGGGAGGATGTTTTGAAACTTCGCGGCTGACCAATCACGAAGATCCTTTTTTTGTCAAGCATGATGTGATCCATTATTGTGTTCCAAATATCGCCTCCAGAGTTTCCAGAACGGCTTCTATTGCACTGAGTAATATCTTTTCACCTTTATTGTTAGAGATGGGAGAAGTAGGTGGATGTAAAGAGATGATCCGGAAAAATTATGGATTCAGAAGCGGTGTGTATGTGTATCAAGGGAAATTAACCAGTGAAATTCTAGGGAAAGTTTTTGATTTGCCCTATAAAAATATTGAATTGTTGCTGGCTGCATTTTAAAAGTGAACTACCAGACAAACAAAGGCAAATCGCTCATCATCTTTTTTACTTCTATTTTTACTTCATCCAGGGTATTGATTTGATCCGGATGCTGAATGGCTTTATCCATTAAATCTACAATTTTCGGAATTTCTTTTTCAGTAATCCCCCGTGTTGTGATCGCCGCTGTTCCTACCCTTATACCGGAAGTGACAAAAGGAGATTTGTCATCAAAAGGCACCATGTTTTTATTGACGGTGATCTCTGCCCTAACCAGTGCATTTTCTGCATCTTTTCCCGTGATGTTTTTAGATCTCAGGTCAATGAGCATAGAATGGTTGTCTGTTCCCCCCGAAATGATATGGTATCCCCGGTCGATAAATTCTTTTGCCATCAATTGCGCATTGGCGATCACTTGTTTACCGTAAACAGTAAAGTTATCCGAAAGGGCCTCATAAAAAGCCACCGCTTTGGCAGCAATCACATGTTCTAAGGGACCGCCCTGAGAACCCGGAAAAACGGCAGAGTCCAATAAAGCACTCATCATTTTTAAGTCGCCTTTTTTTGTTTTTAAACCAAAAGGATTTTCAAAATCGTGCCGCATCATGATGACTCCTCCTCTGGGACCTCTTAATGTTTTATGCGTGGTGGTGGTTACGATATGGCAATGCTCAAAAGGATCATTCAACAAGCCCTTTGCAATCAAACCCGCCGGATGTGAAATGTCTGCTAAAATCAAAGCGCCTACTTCATCTGCAATTTCCCTTGCCCTTTTATAATCCCAATCTCTGGCATAAGCTGAGGCGCCAATAATGATCATGGCCGGCTTTTCCAGTTTGGCGATCTGCTCCATTTGTTCGTAATCTACCTGACCGGATTCCTTTTTAACACCATAAAAGAAATTACGGTAATGTTTTCCTGAGAAATTGACCGGTGAACCGTGGGTAAGGTGGCCGCCGTGAGAAAGGTCAAAACCTAAAATTTTATCTCCCGAACGCAAACACGCCAACATTACTGCGGCATTGGCTTGCGAGCCGGAATGAGGCTGAACATTGGCCCAGCTTAATTGGTACAACTCTTTCAAGCGGTCTAAAGCAAGCTCTTCTACCATATCGACAATTTCACAGCCTCCGTAATATCGCTTCTTCGGTAAGCCCTCAGCATATTTATTGGTCAGGATGGAACCCATGGCCTCCATCACCTGATCACTGACGAAGTTTTCAGAAGCGATCAATTCGATCCCTTCAGTTTGGCGTTTTCTCTCTTGTTCGATTAAAGCAAAAATGGTGGTGTCTTTCTCCATGACATAGATTTTGTTGCAAATTTAATATTCGATTTTACTCTTTCTCTGATTGGGGGAAGAATTTGAACAAAATGAACAAAATCATCAGAGGCATAAATGATTGTGCCAGCCCCATTACCGTACGAATAATACCGTACAGTTCAGAGGAAAGACCAAAAAAATAACCCAACACAAACAAAAATCCGGATAAAAGAAAAATCCCCCCATAGACAAAAATCACAATTTTGCTATAAACAGCTTGTTGGAAAGCTGCTTTGATCACCCAGTAGGTGAGGAACATAAAGGAAAAGAAAAAGAAGAAAGTGAGTACCCATTTTAACACCAAAATTTCTGTGGGGCTCCATTCCAGTAAAAAATAAAATTCCTCCCTTGCTGAATTGCGTCGATTTTCAGTGAGGGTTTTGTAGATCCAGTTGATGTTATAAAACAGGTAGCCCCTTAAAAAACCAAGCAATACAGTAATGGTAGCCAGTAGTCCGACTTTAACTTTTGCTTGCATAGGCCGAGTGCTTTTTGGCGTACCAATACCACAATAAAAAGATAATGGCGTACACGAATACAGTAAAAGTATACAGGTGGTTAAAATCCATATACTCATGATAATAATTATTGATCAAGAGTAAAAGCGCCACCCGGATGACATTGGCCAGATGAACAATGACCAGCCCCATGGGAATAAACCACGCCTTTTTTTTCCACGAACCGGGAAAAGCGATTATAAAAATACTAAAAATGGAAAATAACTTGAAGCCGTTACATTCGTCTCCTACACGAATGGCATGATACATAGAATCGCTCAGTACAAGAATCACCTGGTCACTGTCAATTTCAATAAAAGCGCTCACCTTGAATAAAGCAAGTAAACTTTGCGCGTTTTCAACGATCAGGTAATTGAGCCAAAAATCCCAATCTGTATAAGTTTTGATAACAAAGTAATAGAGCAGCAGCCAAAACAGGTATAAACCGGCAGCTAAAAGAAGAAAACGAACAATTTTATTTTGTAAAAGCGCGCGCATGAAAAAGCAGAAAGATTAAGCCCTGCTTTTGTGAAAAGTGTACATCAACCGTATGGCTAACAAAGAACCCGCCAACAATAAGAAAACTATACCACTGTCAATGGGGATACATTCCGTTTCAAAGCAAGGGTCATCACCACCATCACTTCCTTCCGCTGCAGTAACCGGTTGAGCAAAACTCACAAAATTCATCAAGAGGAATAATCCTCCTAAAAATAACCGTTTAAGTATGTCTTTTTTACCCATCTTACTCGCAAATATAAGGAATTTTAGTTTTACTTAAGATGACAATTCATAAATTTTTGCATTATTGTCCGGTGAAAATTTAAAAAGCTAGAAATAATAACCATCCCCGGCGATCCTTTTCCCCTTTCCGCCAACTGGCGGATCGCTTGATAATACTAAAGCCAAGCCATTTCACTCCCTCCGCTCCGCAGTAGCTGTGCTGCTGCGGAAGTTCAACTAAGAGTAACTACTTTTCATTTTTTAGTACTGAAGCATTGAAAAAAGAGCCCAAGTACTTATTAATTTAATTATGCTCCGCTCCGCAGTAGCTGTGCTGCTGCGGAAGTTCGTACTTATTAATTTAATTATGCGCCAAATTATATTTATCTTAAGGGCATCAAACAAGGTGTAAAACATACAATTAAGAAGAACAGTTCATATTACTTGACATTAACTGTAGTAAACTGGATAGACGTTTTTACAAGAAAGAATCATAAAGACACTATTATTGAATCACTAAGATATTGTATTGAGAACAAAGGCTTAAATATCTATGCATATTGTTTAATGACAAATCATTTACATCTAATAGTGAATTGTGATGACCCCTATAAACTTAAAGATACTATCAGAGACTTTAAACGACACACAGCTAAACAACCATTTTTTCAAATACAAAACGAAGCTGAATCCAGGCGTGAATGGTTGATGAGGCTATTTAAAGAAGCAGGAGAAAGAAGCTCACAAAATGAAAATTTGAAATTTTGGCAAACTGGTAATCACGCGATTGAATTATACACTGAAAAGTTTGTTTGGGATAAAATCAATTACATTCATAACAATCCAGTAGAGGAAAATTTTGTAAGTGATCCTGCGAATTGGAAATATTCTTCTGCTTCAAATTATTTAGATGATCACGGTATTTTGGAAGAAGTTTATTGCTTAACACCTAGACTACGAACAGTGAAGTGAGGAAAGAAATTAAACTAGCCGCAGCAGCACAGCTACTGCGGAGCAGAAGTGAGGAAAGAAAT
>JBBDID010000052.1:0-82503 GCA_040880585.1 Crocinitomicaceae bacterium
AGTTTTTTTCTATAATAACTTGCGGATTTGAGGAAGGATTCGTGCGGTAGCGGGGATTCCGATCAAAATGGAGAAATATTGGAAAATGGAGCTAAATTAAAAGGCACTGGAAATATTGAGGGAAATTCCATTGAAGTTGAAACGGAAGATGGACGAAAAGGTTGGGTACATAAGAGTGGGGTTGAAAAGACTGTTAAATAATTCAAACTATGACTTTACTAAAAAAATTCGGATTGCTTTATCTTATTGTACTTGTATTGTGTTCATCTTGTAATGGTTCAAATGAGAATACTAATAATGAAGCTTACAATTCAGAAAAATTTCAGCCATTATTTCCACCCATCAAATATAATGTTGATAGTTTGAGAGAGGAAATTATCACACAAGGTGATACAAATAGCTATAAACAACTATGTAATTGGGCATTTGAAATTGGAGAACGTGAAATATTTCTTGAAAGTTTGATTATGATGAATCAGTATAATTATCCTGAGGCTCATAGGTATGTTTTTTTAGGTTATATAGATATGTATAAGTATTATGGTTTAGATTTTAAAGACATTGATGAATCAACTCAAAACTGGCTTTTAAATGTCGCTCAAGAGGGAATTGATAAGGGTTGTAAATCATGTATTTATTTAGAAAAGGAAATTTAGTTAGTATGGCCCCCCGCTACCGCACGAATCCTTTCGTGTGGTGAGGGGTCAAATGCTAATCAAATACTAGCAAGAACTACATCATCCAACAAACCTTTTTCTCCAGCATAGTCAACGGCGCTGCTGTATCGATAATCTTCCGGTCTGAAAACATATCCTTCTTCAACCGGATTATTATGTATGTAACGTATTTTTTCTGATATTACCTTATTGCTCCAAAGTTCTGTTGGCTTATTATCATGCCTCCAGAACTGGTAATGCTTTACGTTTGAACTTTTTTCTGCCGCAGATTTAAAGCGTTCCAGTAAAAACTCTTTTCTGCTTTCTCGGGGATTTTCTATAATGTTTTTTACAATTTGATTACTTGTAAATCGTTTAAAATCGCCGAGCAAAAGTTGAGGAGGATGACCTCCAACACTCCTGAATACCAAATGTACGTGATTGGTCATAATGCACCAGGCATATACTTCCATTCCCTTTTCTTTTTGACAAAACCTCAAACTATCAAGTAAAATATCTTTATATTCGTTTCTGGTAAAAACGTCCAGCCATTCAACAACTGCGAAGCTGACAAAATAGGGAGCATCTGGCTTATGGAATTTGTAATTACGACTCACAGGTTTGAAGATACTGATTTTACCTTTAAAACCATTGTAAGAATTTACCCTTTACCACACGAAAGGATTCGTGCGGTAGCGGAGGGGTCAACGTCTAGTTGGTAATTTTATATTATGAATAAATTTTTTTTATCAAAGTTCATCATTTTTATATGTATTTATAGTTGCTACGGAATAAATAGAGAAGAGTACGTTAAAGTTTCAATTGACTCTTCGAAGAAGTTATTTATAGATCAAAAGTTGATTGATTCGGTGACATTGACAGAGTACGATCATTTGAAGTTGAATACCTTTAAATGTAAGAATTGGATTTTAGGTCAAAAAAATGGTAATATCAAGCAATGGGTTTTATTTTTAATTGAAAATTCAACAAATAGAAAGCTGGCTCTTCAAAAAATTGCTAATATTAAAATACTGGAGAACGAACTTATCTTTATATTGAATGGGAAAAAACATAAAATAAAGCAGAGATATTTATATGAACAATTATTTGATTTTTTTGAATCAAAAGACTATCAAATTGGTTTTTGGATTGATTTGGATAAGAGTTCATTGTATTTTATTGATTACTTTGGAAGAATATTGAAGTTTAATTACTGTAGTGATTCTATTAGTATCTATTTGGATTTATTAGGAACTAATAAAGTTGCGAGATTGGTTAATAGTAACAGTGATGAATTGAAGTTTTTATTAAGTGAACCAATAAGAAAGTCTTCGTCAGATAGTATATTTTCTAACAATTTTAAATTAAAGTTTAAAATTGTTAAAGACAATAGAACAGATACAAAGTTGATAAATTGGGATACTGAGGTGTCTCAAAGTTATATTCCTGTTCAACTTGTCGATTCAGAGAATGTTTTGTTTAAAACATTACATAATAAATTTATACTTATTAATTTAAAATCGAATGTATCAAAATATATTGATTCTAATATTATCGATATGTCGCTGGTAAAAAGGGTAGAATGTTCTGACTGACCCAAGCTCCGCAGTAGCTGCGCTGCTGCGGAAGTTCAACTAGTAGTAATGCTTTTCATACTTTAATCCTGGAGCTATAAAAAAAAGGGCGAGTATATATAATTTAATTATACACCAATTTATAATTATCTCACGAGGATCAAACAAGGTGTAAAACATACTATTAAGAAAAACAGTTCATATTATTTGACTCTAACTGTCGTTGGTTGGATTGATGTTTTTACCAGAAGAAATCATAAAGATGCGATTATCCGCAGCAGCACAGCTACTGCGGAGCGGAAAAGCTCAACTTGCTAAATTTTAACATTTCCACCCCGTTGTTGTGCTATTTTATTCAATTTTCAAGCCGTTTAGACACACCACCCAGCCTGTTGCGCGATTAGTCCCGAAGCTTCGGGGTATCGCGTTCCATTTATCAATTTCACCCAAACGCCTCAATCAGCAGTTGTCGCAGATTTAACTCACTACTTCAAATACACCACTTTTCGGTTGACAAACTCCATCATACCGTCTTTGGCTAATTCTCTTCCGTAACCGGAGCGTTTGGTTCCGCCAAAAGGCAGGCGTGGATCAGATTTTACGAGCTCGTTTATGAAATAGGCGCCGTCGCTCACCCGATCGGCATAGGTGATTGCTTTATCGGTGTCTTTGGTGCATATCGTAACTCCAAGCCCGTATTTGGATTTTTCAGACAACTTGAATGCTTCATCTACATCTTTGGCTTTTATTAAAGCTGCCAGTGGGCCGAAGGTTTCTTCATCAAAGGCAGGCATTCCCGGCTTGACATCACCCAAAACTGTGGGCTCATGGAAACAGTTTTTTTGTTTACCACCAGACAGGAGTTTAGCTCCTTTTTCCACAGAACGATTTACCTGATTATTCAGCTGTTCAGCAAGGTCCTGACGGGCAAGTGTGCCAAAATCAGTATCCTCATTCATAGGGTCTCCGGCCTTTAATTCTTCCACAGCTTTCACAAATTTAGAGACAAATTCGTCGTAAACGCCTTCCAGAATGATAAAGCGTTTGGCTGCAATACAGCTTTGTCCGCTATTGAGCATCCTGGCAGAAACTCCCGTTTTTACCGCCTGATCTATATCCGCATCTTCCAGAACCATAAACGCATTGCTTCCTCCCAGTTCCAGCAGACTTTTCTTTAGGTGTTTTCCTGCCAGCTGTGCCACCGCAGAACCTGCCATTTCACTTCCTGTAAGACTTACGGCTTTAACCGCATCATGCGCAATAATCTTTTCGCTTTCGTCATGGTGCACGATAAGATTTTGAAAGACTCCTTCGGGATAACCGGCTTTCGTGAACACTTCTTCTATCTTTTGTGCGCATCCAAAGACATTAGGCGCGTGCTTTAATAAGCCTGTATTTCCTGATGTGAGGGTAGGGGCTGCAAATCGAAAAACCTGCCAAAAAGGAAAATTCCAGGGCATAATGGCAAAAATAGTACCCATAGGGTCATGACGTACAAAACTCTTGCTGGCGTCAGTCTCTACGGTTTGATGTTTTAAAAAATCTGCCGCATTATCTGCATAGTAATCGCATACCCAGGCACATTTGTTCACTTCAGCCCGTGATTCTGAAATGGGCTTGCCCATCTCTACAGTGATTAAGGTGGCGTACTCTTCCAGATTATCCCTTAGCACTTGCCCCGCTTTTCGGATCAGTTCAGTACGTTGTGATAAGGGTTTGCGGCTCCAGCTTTCAAAAACTGTTGCTGAACGATCAAGAATAGTGTCCAATTCTTCTGATGTATGTGCAGTATATTCTACTATCTTTTCTCCGGTATATGGATTTATGCTTTGAAATTTCATTTTTTTATAGATTGACGGTTAATATATTTAATTTCTGAGGTAGATTTTCCCAATTTATTCCAGTAGTTCATCACTGCTTTCCAGGATATAACTCCTCTTTTTCTAATTTCCTGACGTAGCTTTTCAAGCTGTTGTCTGCTAGCTGTGGGATTTTTATTAGCCATAGCATTTACGATACTTTCTGTTACAGTTTCTTGCCAGCCTGTTGATGTTGGATCTGATGTTTCAGCATCCTGATCCAAAACATTTTCTGAGTGAATCCTAAGGTCTGAAACGATTTTATCGAAATCGATACGCTTGTAGGTTTCTGTGAAGTTTTTAAAACTTTGTGAAAGTTTTTCTCCCGGCCAGTAGATGTTTACTTTTCCTTTTTTGGGCAGATATTCTGCGGTATATAGGGTGCCAAAACCTTCTGCATAACGGATATTGTAAAGAGGTGGAGCAAGAAAGGCGTTTAAAACCAGTTCTGCATCCATCTTAGAAAGAAGCAGTGTTTGCTCAAGAGAAGCCGATCGTTCTACGGTCTGATTAAAAGCTGCATTTTCAGGCCAGTTCACAGTTCCTTGATGGTTAGTCACATAATTATCCTCCGTAACTTCAGGCTTTCTTCCGGGCGCGAGTCTCACTGTTTTGTGGCCACCACTTTTATCAACGACAGTGACGTTATACGCCATGTGTGTAGGAATTCGACATAAAGCAGCGACGGCTTCTTCATGGGTGCTGCAAAATTCTAATATATATCGCAAGATAAAAGGGATACCAAAACCGATCCCCACTTCAGGGCGTCCCCCAAATGATAGAGAAACAGCCAGACCGTCTTCGTTTATACCATCCAGGACACCAATTAAGCAATCACTTGTAGCAATTACCTGCTTACCGTTCCAGCAGCTGAGTAACTGAGTTCCTTCTGTAAGCGCCGGATGATAATCGTAATTACGAATCAGCCTGGGCTCCTTACCCTTCAGTACCACCTGGGCACATCCGTTAAGATAGGACGGAGGCTGAAAACCGGTAAGAAATTGGGCAGCTTCGGGATCCGCTTTTATAAGTTTACAGAGCCGATTGTAAGTTGGAATCATCTCTGGCATGTACTTTTTAAGGGCTTCTTTTGAAGCCTCTAAGGTAGGTGTTTCAGATCTTTTTTCAGAGATAAGCCATTTTCTATAGGCCGGCCAGTGGATATTAAATAATCTTTGCCATTTCACGCCCGGTTTACCGGGTTCAGAAATCGCTTTAAAATGAAGTTGCATGTAACTGTACAGGTTAATTTTTAAACACTGGGTTTCGGTAAAATAATAAGGCAGCGCTCGCAAAATCGAGACTGCCTTATCAATAAAAAGTTTATTTGGTTAAGCTTCCGCTCAATTGAGGTTTCTTTTTATCCTCAACCATCTCTGCTTTGTACTGTTTTCTGATGGCGTTGATCCAGTGCTTGGCACGGTGGTTTAACTGAAAATCATCCGTCATCATACGACCACGTGTAACCAGTATCCCCATATCTGCTCCTTCATAAAGATAGTCTCCTTTTTTAGAGATTCTCAAGAAGAACGCTTCGTTTTCATTTTCCACAGCTCTACGGTGTGTATCCATACGGTCAAATTGTATATGGCCGGTGTCGTACATACTGTAAATCCCCGACCTTGGAGCTTCAGTGACATATTCAACCGTATCGTCTGTATGTTTAATGATCAGCTGGCTCCAGCTATCTATGTTTTCTTGTTTAGCCCAACGCTTATTGATCGCTTCAACATCCAGATCATAATCGATATTCATCCATTCCAAAATGTGAAAAACAAAGAGTGGGGCATCAGCAAGTGCAAAAACAGCATGGTTGGTGATGGAACTCGCTCCTGTTACGCGTGGGTTGAGTTCTCCCAGATAAATCTCTCCATTATCCTGATCAATCAAAAAATCAAGTTCAAAATAGCCTTTATATCCTTCTTTTCTAAGTTGGTTACCAAATAGCTGGGTGTATTCTACTGCTTTTCTTCTCAATTCAGGTGTGAAAGCATCCGGATAAATCTCATTACCACACCATCCGCCCTGGTAAGGGGTAAGTTGTTCAAAACCTACCAATTCAGTCATTAAAGGCGCGACTATGGTACCGTGTCGGGTAACACAAGCCTCAACTGCAGAGCCTTTACAACGGATGCGTTTCATGATCTTTACTTCATCTTCTTTAATGATCTCTTCTTCGTGTTTGCTGAATTCTTCTTCGTTAGAGATGAAGAAAGTAGTGTGACCGGAATCGCCAAAAGGAGTTTGTATCACCAGTTCGCTTCCCAGATGTTTCGATATTTTAGTAAGATTTTGATAATCTTTCACTTTTGAGAGTACGTAAGGCACACAAGCCACCCCCGCTTTTTCTGCGATTCTGTTCGTGTTCACCTTGTTATCGAGAAAAGTTCTCATTTCTGCTGTTGGAAACATGATTTCCAGCCCCAGTTTTTCAGCGAGTTCTTCTGTTTTTTCATCAAACATCAAAAACATGACTTTACCAGCTCTTCCGTCTACAGACCTTGCTTTGATATAATTCTGCACTTCCGGGTGAGAAAGCAGGTAATTATTAATGTCCTCTATCCCTTCAAAATCGTCATGCGGGATCTCACTTTTAGGCGAAAACACATTTGGGTGCAATCCGTCAAAACATTCGATATGACAAATGAACTTAAATCCTTTGATCCATTCATCAGCTCCCAATAGGTTAAAGTTCGTAGCGCTTATAAAGTAAATCGGTTCCTCATTTTTATGGAAGGATCTACGGATGTCCGAAACACCATTAAGCTTGGGCTCTTTAGTTCGTCTTTTTTTTGCTGAAGTCGGAGTCTTTGTTTTTTTTGCTTTACTTCCGGCGGATACGTTCCTTTTCGCCCTAGAGGCGGTGGTGGTTTTCTTTTTTTCTAATGTTGTCTCCTTTTTTGGAGCATTTGTATTTTTATTAGTCATAATTTAGTTCTTAATTTGAAATTAGTTTTTTAGTTGTAGTACTTTTTGAGCCCATAGAAGTAATTGTCTTCTGTCGGTTCAACACACTTTCTTTAAAGATGCGTAGCCCCAGATCTGCACGGTAGCCATGAATTTCTGAAACATCAAGCGCAAGTAGAAAGCTGATAATCTCTTCGCTTACTACCTGACCCGGAACCAGCACCGGAAAGCCGGGAGGGTAGGGGATAATGAAAGATGATGCTACCAGTACATGCCCCTCTTTCATTGAAGGCAGGCATTCTGAAAGCGGTATGAATTCATAATTATCTTCGTTATAGGCCAGAAAAAAGGCTTCTCGGATATTTCCTCCGGGTACGCCCGGCACCGCCTGAAAGGAATGATGAAAATAACTGAAATCCGGCAAGGGCGGAAAATCCTTAGTCAGGGAGTGAATTTTACCTTCACGTATGCTTTTTTCTTCCTTGCTTAAAGCAGCAAATTCTTTATCGAGTTCGTCTGCAATCTTAAGAAGTGCATTTATTAGGTAAGTAACACTTCCACGGGTGGTTCCTATATTCGTCATAAAGAGCACCGTGTTCCGGGATGTTTTATTGATCTGGATATTGAATTTATCCATCAGATATTTATTTTTGAAAGTATCTCCGTCCACGCCTGTGCGACCTATATGCAAAGTGATTTTGGTGGGATCAAGTACAAATTCGTCTTTTTCCCAGGCATTTTCCATACGGTTCCAGCCGTCTTTTTGGCTGTAATATTCAGAAAGGCCCGATTTTCTGTATTCTTTGGGAATAAAATCACTTACGGTTAGCACGTCAAAGTATTTATTCAACTGCGGATGGCTGTTGATTTTGGCACGCAAGACCATTGCCATTTCTATACTTTTTTCAACCATTTCGTAGCCTTCAAACTGCACCTGCCTTCTACCGGCATCTAGAGATGCCAACATCTGGTAATTGGGTGATGTGGAGGTATGTGTCATATAGGCTTCCAAAAAGGTGCTCTCACTTTTTCTGCGAAAGTCCTCATCCCAAACATGGATCATAGAGCCTTGCCTAAAGCTGCTCAGTGTTTTGTGCGTACTCTGTGTAGAATACACTCTGATCCTAACCTTATCCGGATCAGGAAGGGATGGTAACTCATCTTTTTTCAGGCTTTTAATGTGGGCTTTGTATTCTTCTCGATAACTGTCCTTGCTGTATTTCCTGTGGAGTTTTTTAGCAACGAACATCCCTGTGCGCTGTTTGTAATTATACGTGAATCCTGCAAAGGCAAACCAGGCTTCATCCCAAAGGAAGATTATATCCGGCTTGATCGCCAGTATCTCTTGCATCACTTTTTCTACGTTATAGACGTGACCATCAAAAGTGCAATTGGTCAACAAAAGCATTTTGGCCAGATCGAGTCTTCCCGCCTTTTTGAGTTTGAGGAGTTTTTCCTTGATCTGTTCTAAAGGCACGGCTCCATACATGGAATACTTCTCTATTGGGTAAGAATCCAGATAAACAGGATAGGCGCCTGCTAAAACAAGCCCATAATGGTGCGATTTGTGACAATCTCTGTCGATCAGTACCACATCTCCGGGTTTAATCATGGCTTGGACTACAATCTTGTTTGCTGTAGAAGTACCGTTGGTAACAAAGAAAGTCTTCATTGATCCATACGCGTCCGCTGCCATTTCCTGAGCCTTTTTTAATGAACCTGTAGGTTGCAGTAACGAATCCAGTCCGCCGGTAGTTGATGAGGTTTCAGCAAGGAACATGTTCCGCCCGTAAAAATTCCCAAAATCATTGATCCATCTGGATTTAAAGATCGAATTACCTCTGGAAATGGGCATGGCATGAAAGATACCTGTTGGCTTTTTGCTATAATCTTTTAATGCCGAAAAGAAAGGTGTTTCGTAACGCTCACTAATTCCTCTCAAAATGGTCAGGTGCAGTTCCTGTAAGTCTTCCGTTCGGTAAAAAATACGCCGAAAGCTTTTGAGTGTGCTGTCTTTTAAATTGTTGAGGGCTGTATCGGTAACATAATAATTATCGACCTCAGGGCGGAATTTCTTGGTAAGCTTGCCCAGGATAGGACCAAGTTCTGACTCTGGAAGTGCTGATAGATCCAGTTTGAGCACACTCTGTATAAACGGTTTTATCAGTGAAGTGATATTTTTTGATCGATAAGGCGGCGCATAGCGCACAACAACGGCTTGAATGTTGTAGTTAAAGAGCAAGGCGATCATGGCGTCTTCAAAAGAGCGCTGAACAACTATGCCGTATGTGAATTGTTCGTTAGAACCACGCAGATCTTTTAAGTCATGTCTTAGCTTTGCTTCTTCTTGGGTCGAAATATCTTCTACAAAAAGCACTTCAAAATAATTTTTGTGCACTCCTTGTTGAAGTTCCCCGTTTTCTTTTGATTGGGGTGCAATTTCTTCATCCTCCAAAAAATCAGGACTGCTTCGGTAGCGATCGCTTACCAATAGTCTTGTGATTTCTATAACCTGGTGTGAAAGCGCGGTATACTCCTGTCGATCCAGCTTTTCTTGCAAGTCGGCTATCTTTGAAGAGCCGGGAAAGGCAAAATAACTTTCTATAGCCGCACATTTTTCAAGTAATTGCACAACCGCCATTCGCCGTTTCTTTTCTTCGTCAGTATTCCGGTGAACGACTGCGAGTTTTTCAGTCTCCCGTTTCAGATTATTCCATTGGTCAATGCGCAACTGACCTATATTGTAGTAATGTGAACTAATATTTTTTTTATCTGTCATAAATTAATTCTTTGAATGTAGGGCCAGTTTATTTCCTTCAGAATCAATGAATACTGCGAAATAGCCTGAGTCTTCATTGATCAGCGTTTTACTCATCACTATTCTACCACCTGCTTCTTCTACTTTCTGAAGAATAGGGTTAAGATCATTTCCTGCATTTAGATAAATAAGTGGACCAGAGTCACCGGGTGTAGAAGCAGGGCCGGCGACTATCGCACCTCCGATACCATTTTTAGTCGGAAAAAACGCCATGGCGTAATTGCCGTTGAAGCTCTGTTCCATTTTTATCCCGTAGATATGATTATAAAAATCCACAGCCTGTTGAAAATTAACTGCCGGAATCTCGAACCAGCTTACGTAATTCTGTAATTCTTTTTCTTTTTTCTCTTTTTTTGATGATATTCCATCCATGATTTTTAGTTTTAATTATAATTCTCCGAATCCCTTATAGCCAGTAGGGGACACTGGAGGCTCGTATTCACTTTCCTTTAGCTTTAATTTTGCCAAAGCCTCCATTTTAGTGGGTTTAATAAGCGGCCCGAGCGAATTAAGGTAAGGAAGGCTCTCTCCGGGCTGATAGATGCTGAACTGCCCTATATGATCTCTAAAACTTTTTAGCGGTTGACCAAGGCGCAGTACTCCAAGCTCGCGACTTCTGCGAACCCGTTCGATATTGAGTTCCAGTGGAAATATTTCTTCGTTACCCTCTGCCTGATATATAACTCTTCCGTCCGGGCCACATACGATAGACTTACCGTTTCCGCCTGATTCAAGTCCATTCACATCAAATAGATAGCACTGATTTACTGCTGCCATTGCACGCACGATTGAGAGCTCTATATCACGGTCTATTGTTCCGGTCATTGTAGGGTGCAAAATAACTTCGGCACCCATTACCGTCAGGGTACGGATGGTTTCGGGAAACCACATATCGTAACAGATAGAAAGTCCGAACTTAGCCACGCCGGGCACGTCAAAAACGCAAAAGTCTGATCCCGGGGTTACACCCACTTCGTAAGGATAGAACGGGAACATCTTGCGGTAACGTGTAACGACTTCTCCTTCGGGATTAATCACCGTTGCGGTGTTATAAATATTGTCTTCGTGTTTTTCAAATATGGAACCCGGTAACAACCAGATATTATGCTTTTTGGCCATGGCCTGCATTTCCTGCTCGAAATTCCCTGGTATCTCTTGAGCAGTATGAATCAGAGGCCCGTAGCCACACAATTCACTAAAAACTACCATTTCTACCCAGGGGTAAAGACTCATTGTTATATCAAGTTTGAGTCGCATCATCTCTACATTGGAGGCGACTGCCGAAACTTTCATTTGTATTCCTGCTATTGCAAAGGGTTTCATTTATTTTTTTGTTTTTTTGTTGTTAATAAGTTATTATTTACTGCACTGCAAAGACCGTTAAACCAATTCTTCTTGCTGGTTCAAAGCGCTTTCTATTTTGATCGCTATTAAATATGCTGGCGGATCTGTTTTTCAAGGATATCAAGTCCTTGATTCAGCTGTTCATCTGTAATGACAAGTGGCGAGAGTATTCTAATGACGTTTTTAAATGTACCTGCACTGAGTAGAATTAAGCCATCTTCTGCACATCCTTTTACAATTTTATCACAGAGCTCAGTGCGAGGTTTTGTCGGGTCATTGTTCGCTACGAATTCAATTCCAATCATAGCGCCTACACCACGTACATCACCAATATCTGCGAATTCGGTTTGGAGTTTATTCATACGATCTGTAATGATCTTACCAATATGAACCGCGCGCCCATTAAGGTCGATATCTTTCATGTATTGAATAGTTGCCAGTGCTGCTGCACAACAAACCGGACTTCCAATGTAGGTACCGCCTATAGTTCCGGATACCGCAGCATCCATGATTTCTGCGCGACCCACTACTGCTGCTATTGGAAGACCTGATCCAAGTGATTTTGCATAGGTGCTCAAATCCGGCTGTACGCCATAATGCTGCCAACTGGCCCAATGTCCTGTTCGGCAAAAGCCACTTTGTATCTCATCCATTATAAGTAAAACACCGTGCTCGTCGCAAAATTCCCGAAGTCCTTCAAGGTATTTTTGAGGTACCGGATTGAAACCACCTTCTCCCTGAATAGGTTCTATAATGATGGCTGCAACACTGTTGATATCAACCACACTATGGGTACTATCACGAAGTCTATGAAGTTCGGTTTCTACAAATTCGTCCATATCCTGAGTTCCGTGATACTTGTAAAAGTTGGGGAATGGGATTCGGTACACTTCAGGGGCAAAGGGACCGGAAGAGAATTTATAATTAACCTTACTGGTAAGGCTCATTGCCATCAGAGTACGACCGTGATACGCCTCAGTAAAACAAAGGATCGCCGATCTTTTTGTCGCTTGCCTGGCAATCTTGATTGCATTTTCTACGGCCTCGGCACCGGTGCTTATGAGCATGACCTTGGTTTTTTCACCATGCGGTAAAATCTCTACAAGTTCTTCACAAAGTTTGATGTAAGGTTCATAGGTTACAACGTTAAAGCTGGTATGTAAATACTTGCCTGCCTGTTCTCTTATGGCCTCAACTACGGGTTCGGGACAGTGTCCTGCGTTAACTACTCCAATTCCTCCGGCAAAATCTATAAGCTCCCGGCCGTCAACATCAGTGATGATTGCGCCTTTTGCTTCTTTTACGGTAGCGGTGTTAAACACACCTACACCATTAGCTACTACATTTTTTCTCCTCTCAAGAAGATCTTGAGATTGAGTTTGTTTTTGAATCATATATTTTATTCAATTGGGAAATTCTGGCAGCGTAATTTTTTCTAGAGATCTTTAATAGGTTTCCCTGAATTATAAAGTCTCTTTAAATATTAATGCCTTGCCTGCTCAATATACATCTTTTTTAGGAGATATGCACGTTTTATTATTTTAAATTTGAGAAGAGCGTGCGCAAAACCGGCATTAGACGATCTTTTCTGACTTCGACACTAGTGTGATGATTTTTGAAGATTCTCTTTTGCTTTACGATTATTTTTTCGTCTTTAGAATATCGATCAATTCTTTTTTACGCCTTACGGCAACTTCCAGTTCATCCCCATTACTCATAATCAGGATTCCTCCCTGGCCACCTATGTATTTCTCAACCTCTTTCAGGTTTACTAAATGAGATTTATGAGCGCGAAAGAACTGTGAAGAAGGAAGTAAAGATTCGTACTCTTTCAGGACATTAGATACGGTAATTTTTTGACCGTCTTTGAGGTGGAATATAGTTTGGGTCTTTTGAGCCTGGCACCATATAATTTCATCCAGGTCATGCATTTGTATGCCTCCGTCAGCAGGTAAAGCGATTTTTTCAAAATCCAACATGTTCTCTTTTCTGTTTTTATTCAATACGCTTACTTTGGTACGGATGTCGTTTTTTACTCCGCCATCAGAACGTATCTTAGCGATTACCTTTTCTATTCCCATTTTGAGTTCAGTCAGATTGATGGGTTTAAGGATGTAATCTATTGCGGCATACTTTATCGCTTTTAAAGCATACTCAGCGTGAGCAGTAGTAAAAATAACATCAAAATCAGGGTTTTCGATTTGCTCAAGAAGCTGAAAGCCATTTTCTTCCGGCATTTCAATGTCCAGAAAAACAATGTCAGGATTTGTTTTCTTGATAAGTACGATTGCTTCTTTAACAGAATTGGCTGAGCCCAATACTTCTACCGTCGGGCAAAATTGATCAATCATTTTTTCCAGTACAACCTGATTTTGTAATTCGTCATCTACAATGATACAAGTAACATCTTTCTTCATTTGTCAATCTGTTTTTTTGCTCGTTTTATTTTGCTAAAATACATGAAACGATTCATCTAACTCTTATTTTGAGAGGTAATTTACAAGTAACGTCTGATCATCTGTCTGATCACAACTACCCACCCAGCTTTTTAACTCTTTCGTAATTTTTTCCTTTTTTTCAAGCGGAGACCCTTCTAAATGAGTAATAAAATCTCGAAATTTTCGACTTCCATATTTTTTATTTTCTGAACCTCCAAATTGGTCTGTGATTCCGTCTGAATATTGGTAGATCCACGCTGCTTTCTTCAATTCAAAAGACATGGTTTGAAACGATTTATTTGCGTACTCCGGATCTCCAATTGAGTAAGGATCTCCTTTTAGTTGATGCACTTCGTTGTCTTGCTGAATAAGGATAGGTCTTTTTGCAGATGCGTATGTTAATTCATGGGTATCCAGTCGATAAACAACAACCGATAAATCCATACCGTGTCCTTTTACTGCATCATCTTCTTGAAAAACAGCTAACAGCTTTTGGTTCAATTCTGTGAGGATATTTCCCGGATCGAAAATTCGATTGCTGTGAAGTAAGTCGTTTATAATAGTGTGTCCCAACATAGAAAGAAGAGCCCCCGGAACACCGTGTCCTGTGCAGTCAGCGCAGATCGTAATTTGCCTGCTATTCATTTTTTCAACCATAAAAAAGTCACCACCAATGGCATGTTTCGGCTGATAGAAAACAAAACAATCTTTGATTCGACTTTCAATTTCAACAGGAGTAGGCAAGATCTTTTGTTGAATCAATTTTGCATAATTAATGCTATCAGATAAACGCTTACTTTTATTTTTTAAATGCCCGGATAATTCCATTAATTTATGATGAGAGTCTTTTAATTGTTGAATTTGACGCACTCGTTGATACTGGATTTTCGTTCGTAACTGTAAGATGTCAATGTCAAGGGGCTTGAACATAAAGTCAGTGGCTCCATATTGAAGTCCTTTTTTAATAATGGCTTCTCTATTTTCAGCTTGAAAAGTCATAAATATTACCGCTATTTCTTCAGCTGCAATTTTTGAACGAATGCTTTCTGCAACTGCAAATCCATCTATATCAGGTAAACGTACATCCAAAAAAATCAAGTGATAGTTGTTTTTTTCGATAAGCTCCAATGCTTCCTGGCCACTTTGAGCAGTATGTACAGAATAGTCAAAATTATTCAACACAAATTCCATAGAGCAGAGGGTTTCAGTTGAATCATCCACTATCAATATGGAAAAATCAATAACATTTTCGGCTACTCCTTGCGGATGCTCCTTTTTTTGAAAAGTAGATGATGATTGCATAGTAAGAACAAAGCTAGGGGATTATTCATTGTTTAAAAAGATATTCTTTCCCACAGAGCCTTTCAGCCAACGATCGTTGAATATTGATGAATTAACGTAGTTTTTAGCTGATTTTTAAGGCATTTACAACCGCTTCTTTTCTTCGAACAGCCACATTAACGAGAGAGCCGTCTGTTAATACCAATTGACCACCCTTGCCTTTGATGTATTTTTCTACATGCGATAAATTCACAATATTTGATTTGTGAACCTTTATAAAGTTTCCCTGAGTAAGAATTTCCTGATATTCAGACATGGGTTTAGAGATGTGAATTTTCTTTTTGTCGGTCAAATGAAATTTACAGTAGGCCCGATCGGCTTCACACCTGATAACGTCTTTTAAGTTAAAAAATTCCATTCCTTCTGCTGTAGGTAATGCTATTTTTGAGAAAACAAAATTTTCATTTCTACGATTTGTCTTCAGTACTTCAACTTGTTGGTTGAGCGCTTGTGGATTGGTTTTGGAATTGGCACATTTATTTACTGCCTCTTTTAGTTCATCTACGTTAATCGGTTTTAAAAGATAATCCATGGCAGCATAGCGAATAGCTTTGATAGCATAAGCAGCATGTGCGGTGGTGAACACTACCTGAAAATTGATGTTATCGAGCGATTCTAAAAGCTCAAACCCGCTACCTCCCGGCATTTCAACGTCTAAAAAAACTAAATTAGGCTGCCGCTCTTCTATTAATTCTTTGGCACGGGAAATGTTTTCGGCAGTACCGAGAATCCGAACATTGGGACAAAACATATCCAACATTTTAGTCAAAGAACTTCTTACATGTTCTTCATCATCTACAATAACACAAGTAATCATATTTTATAATTATAAATCAGATTCGATCAATGGGGTAGTAATTGTAACAATTACTCCGGTTTTAGTTTCTTTATCGAGATCTTCTATGGTCACACCATAACCTTTCCCGTCTAACTCGTTCAATATATCAATTCTTCTTTGGTTAATGAATGAACTGTAGGACTTTTTTTCACCTTTTTTTAAAATGGCGTGTTTTTTTGCCTCTGATCTTCCAACGCCATTGTCATAAATTTTACACTGAAGGCTTTCTTTTTCTTTTAGAAACTCCACTTTTATAAACCCATTGCAAGCCAGGTGGCTCACCCCATGAATGATACAATTCTCTACGTAAGGCTGTATCAGCATGGGAGGTAAAAAATACTCTTCATTTTGTAGGGATTCATCACAAATGATCGTAAAATCAAATTTTTCTCGGTGTCTGTTTTTTTCCAGCAACAAATAGGTGTTTAAAAAAGCGATTTCATCTTCCAGAGAAATGTACTTAATGGTTGAGTTTTTCAAAACACTTCGCATCAATGTGGCAAAGTGTGAAAGAAACTGTAAGGCAGGTTCCGGATCTCGTTCCATAATATGAAACTGAATAGAATTTAGTGCGTTAAAAATGAAGTGTGGATTCAGTTGTGTACTCAATAGCATGTATTGATGACGCAAGAGTTCATTTTGTTCTCTCCTGAGAATCACCTCACTCTTTTTTAATAAGGCGTAGGCGATAGCTTTTTGGGTTTCTGTTTCTTTTCGGGATGAAATGTCTGAAATGATGCTGGTGCTCCCGAAAAATTCACCTTTAGAAGAGTAGTAAGGAGAAGAGCTTATTTGTACCCAAATTGGATCTCCGGTTTTCGTGTACAACTGGGTTTCGTAATGGTCGGGTAAATCTTCTTTATTACCTTCAAAGTTACTTAGGATGAGATGGGCATCTTCTTTTTTTAAGAATAGCTCATAACTTGCCTTACCTTCTAATTCCTTTTTGGTATACCCCAGCATTTTACAAATACTAGGATTCGCAGTTTTAATGGTTCCGCCTAGGAGGATTAACAATAATCCTTCTCTCATTTTTGTAAACAATCCGCGATACTTATCTTCACTGTTGATAAGTTCATTAATTGTTTTGTTTTTCAGGGTAACATCTGTCCCCATACAATAAAAGGCGTCTTCTTCAGCAATGGGTGTAATCGACCAGGAGACATCTTGATAATCTCCCTGCTTATTTTTAATGCGATTACTGATGTTAACAGATTCGTGATTTTGAATGGAAGCAGAGATTTGTTTTTTTGTAGCTTCATAATCGTCAGGATGAATCAGGTCAAATAAAGAATGTTGGTAAAAATAAGAATCTGAAAACCCCAATATTCTGCTGAATGAAGGATTAATATAATTCAACTTACCATTCATTTTCGCCACACAGATCAAATCTTGAGATAGGTTGAGAATTCGATCCCGTTCTTGTGTAGATTTTATTCGCTGTATGAAGTTTCCAATTTCACTTCCCAACCAGGACAATATCTGCTCATGTGCTTCATTATAAGCAAACGAATCGGTATAGGATTGACAGGCGATCACTCCAATAGCTTCACCATCTGCCAATATGGGAGCTCCCAACCAGCTTTTTGGTGGAAATCCATAATGTTCTATACCGTTTTCTTTTACAAAAGCAGAAGTATATTTTCCGGTTAACCGCAACACTTTATTGTGTTTCAATAGATGTTCAGTAAGTCCCTTTTCATGCTTCTTGCTAAAAGTTGAACTTTCTTTATTTCCGGCATCTGCAATGTATTCAAACCGTACACTATCCCGTCCACTCTTTAGCGCGATAAAAAAGTTCTCAGTGCACATGAGTTGAGAGATTTCATTTTGTATATATCGTCCCAATTCTTTTAAATTTTTACACCCTGTATTAGAATGCCGTGCAATCCGATAGGCAATTTGCTGGGCTAATTGCTGCTCTTTCCTTTTTGAAATGTTTGTCATATTACATAAAATGACACGTCCATATTGTTCACAAAGGATAGAGCTCAGAGTAATTTCTACATCTACCGTTTTACCGGTTTTGCTGATTCGTGTGGTTTCAAAATTGAGCTGTCCCTGAGCCGTAAGAAGATCAAATAAAACCTGGGTTTCAGAATGTAGTTGTTGAGGAATGGTGTCATATATATTTATCAGTTTAAATTCTGCCGGGGAATAACCCAATAGCTCCGTCATCTTTTCATTGGCACGAAGTATTCTTCCTGAATCAAATGCAATGAGCATAATTCCTATAGCTGATTTCTCAAAAGCTTTTTTAAAACTAGAAGTTTCAAAATCATCTGACAATATCGACTTCAATAAATGAATTTTATCATCCATAGGTGGATTGTTTTTTTGCTTGTCTTGATCCAGTTCTGCAATTTCATGAATCAGACTTAAAATTTTATGTTCTCTTGTTTCTTCTTTAGAAAAAGAAAGATTGATTTTGTTCTCTATTGTCTGTTTTTTCAAAATAGTGCTCAGTTGATAATCCTCTTTTAAATTGAAGCAGTAACTGTATTGATATGCATCTTCCATTGTATAGAGAGATTGTTTTTTGTGAAAATCGTGGTATTTAATAATAAAGTTGTAAATGAACTTCCCTCCGTGACAAACCCCTTTCCAAAAGTCATTTTTGACGTATGGAAACCGAAAAATCACTGGGAAAGAGAATACTCTCGAAAGGTAATTATGCCTTTCTAATGGCGAATAAGCAAGGTAGTTTTGGTCAACATTAAAATTCAACATTTAAAAAATATGAACACCATGAAAAAACTTCTAACCTTCTTAATTACCGCTACCATATCAGTGAGCGGTGTCGCACAAAACCTGAATGAATTGTCTCAAACTGCGGTTTGGGCTACTGTAGATGATACCGGGATTTTACCCACGGGTCATGAAAGTAATTTAAAAAGTCAACACATGGAATTACAACAATTGATTGACACGTATCAAATCACTTCTGTTGTGCAGGCTTTTCCATCATCTAAAAAAGAAGATTTGCTGAAAGTATACCAATTCAATTGTAATTGTGAGCCTGAAGTACTTAGTCGTGAACTGAATCAAATAAGTACAATAAGCAGGGCAGAAGTAATGCCTGAATTAACCCCTTTCTATACACCTGATGACTTTTCGTTGGTGTTCGCTAACGATTACGCTCTGGAACTTATCAACGCAAAACAAGCCTGGGAATATTCTATGGGAGATACGGCGGTTGATATTGCCATCACAGATACAAATTATGACTTGACCCATCAAGAACTTTTAGGAACAGTTTCAGTAATTGATACGCCTTTTTATCAAACCTCATATTATCATGGAACTGCTGTAGCAATAACAGCTGCCGGAAATACAGACAATGCAGTTGGGAAGAGCTCAATAGGGAGCAACTGTCAATTACAATTGTACAATATGACTTACAATCGATTACTTACCGCTACTTATGCAGGAGCAAGGGTCATTAATGCAAGTTGGGGTTCTTGTTCTTACAGTTCTTATGTTCAGGATATTATTGATGAAGTATACGAAAACGGCTCTATTATTGTGGCAGCGGCAGGAAACGGTTCAACTTGTAATGACCCAACGGCCTTGGTATATCCGGCGGCAAACAATCATGTCATCTCTGTGTCTAGTATAGGCCCTTCAAATAACCATGAAAGAAGTATTGGCGATCCTTCAACTACTCATCAACACAATGATTCGGTTGATATTGTTGCTCCGGGTTATGATGTTGCATTAACGGTTGCTGAAGGTTGGTACTTAACCGGAAACGGAACTTCTTTTGCAGCGCCTTATGTAAGTGGTACAATAGGCTTAATGTTATCGATAAATCCTTGTTTAACTTTTGAAGAGGTAGAGGCTATCTTATATTCTACCGCTTATAATGTAGATACGATTAACCCTAATTATGCAGGCTTGTTAGGAGCAGGTAGATTAGATGCCGGTGCAGCCTTAGCGGCAACCGCTAACTACTCAACATTTCCGGCAGAAATTGAAACGGTATTTGACTGTAATTCCGAAACCTTTTCACTGCTTGCAGTAGCTCCTAATCACCCAACAATAATAAGTTCCACCCTTTGGAATACAGGCGAGAATACCTCTGAAATAACAACGGGTCAATCGGGTTCATACAAGGTATCCCTAACAGATGCCAACGGTTGCCCTGCTTTTGCAACGACAACTGTTGTGGTGCCTGAACCGTTAACACTTAACGTAGATCTTTTTCATCCTTTATGTGCTGAAGAAGCGACGGGTGAAATACATATTTATCCAGCAGGGGGAGCAGCACCTTATTTGATGAGTTTAGACGGAAATGTCTTAGCATCCAATATAGTTACCAATTTATTAGCAGGTGACTACCTTGTATCGCTAATGGATTCATTGGGCTGTGAAAGAGAACAATTGGCTGTGATTGAAGATCCTGACAAATTGGAAGTGCTAGCTGAAATTGGAGCAGATGAAATGCATGATGGATCAGGGTATATTGATACTGAAGTAAAGGGAGGAATTTACCCGTACATTTATCAATGGTCTACAGGTGATCAAACTGAAGATTTAAGTCACTTATCGGTTGGAGAATATACACTTGACTTGATAGATGCCAACGGCTGTCTTATTAATGAAAAATTTATTATCTCTGATGAGTCAACAGCTGGTTTAATACAGCATGAATCAGAAGGTGTCTCTCTTTATCCAAATCCATCAAATGGTGATGCAATTACAATAAGCTGGGAAAAAGAGATGCAAACGATTGAATTGTATGCTGAGTCAGGACAATTGCTAATATCGGAAAACCCGTTTGGAAATTCAATAATCATCAGCAATTTATCTACAGGAGTGTATTTGGTGAAGTTGATCAGCACTTCAGGAACGGTTGGAACCAAAAAATTAATTGTAAGCCATTAAATTGAATAACAAACATAATAATACCCGATTTCTTCTTAGGAGAGATCGGGTCTTTTTATTGCAATGAAACAATTCTGCAAGAAATATTGGGTTAAAGCTGTTCATTTTATTTGCTAATTTGTAACTTGTGCTTCCCTTTTTTATGAAACACAATATAGGTTTTTGGATGTACTATCTGCTCCTGTATTAAAAACAAATGAATTTGAATGAATCTTTACACATACTTCACTTTGAAGACAATCCTGCTGATATTGAGTTAATCGCTCTGGAGATTAAAAAGCATTTTGATCAATATGAAATCAAGGTAACAAACAAAATAGAAGAATGCAGGGAGTGGTTGTCTGAACAGGTTTTTGATGTGATTTTAACAGCTTATACTATTTCCGGGGTTCAGGAAATGGAATCATTAAAATTGTTTAAAGAAATAGCACCATATACACCTGTTATTTATGTGACAAGGGCTTTAGGTGAAGAGTTGGCAGTGAAAGCACTTCAGGAGGGGGCAACAGATTATGTGCTCAAAAAGCACCTTGAGAAGTTACCGTTTGCTATACGACGTGCCGTTGAAGAAGCCAGACAAAAAAGAAAAACAGAGCAATCTATTTTAGCGCTTCAGGATAGTGAAAGAAAATACAAGAAGATTTTTAACTCTTTTATTGATGTGTATTATCAGTTAGACCTTGATTATAAAATTGAAAGAATCAGCCCTTCTTGTTTTCGTACTTTTGGTTATCGAACAGAGGAACTTATAGGTCAGAGCATTGATATTTTTTTCAAAAAGGAAGGTGCTTTTAATCATATTCAAAAAGAAACAATCAACCACACTGAAGTGCGGGATATAGAACTTATTGGACGGAAGAAAAATAAGGAAATTATATACCTTTCAATCAGTGCTTCATTACGGGCTGATCAAGAAGGGAAAAACCTAGGTTTTTATGGTGTGATCAGGAATATCACAGAAAAACAAAGCGTACTGCAAGAGATTAAAGAGGCACAAGAGAACTTAATTCAAGCACAAAAAATCGCAAATATTGGCTCATACCGATTCAACGTAGCAAAGAAAAAAATGGAGTACTGGTCCGATCAAATGTACAACATCTTTGAATTTGATCCGGGAGAAGGAATCCCTTCTCATGAGGAATTCAAGAAGAGATTAATAAATCCTTTGAATAGAAAAAGCCTGACAGATCTCGTTTCTTATTCAGAAAATTTTTTACCGTATGAGCAAATTTACGCTTGTAAATCTGGTGATACTGAAACCCGACACATTAAAGAAACTGTACGCCCACAATTGGATGATCAAAAGAGATTGGTCAACGTATTGGGAGCAGTGCAAGATATTACCGAACAAAAAAAAGCAGAACAGGCAACAGAGCATAGTAGAACTCGTCTGAGTGCCATTTTAAAAAATACTGCTGAAGCTACTTTGATTGTCGATAAGGATTGTCTGGTGAAGTATGTCTCACCTGCTTTTGAACGTATTTTGGGTTATTGGGTTGTTGATGTGGTTGGAACCAGTGTTGAAGGTTATATAAGTAAGGATGAGCGAAAGGATTTTCAGACGATTTTATCTAAAGTGGAAGAGGGGGAATCCTCCGGGTTTAAAATATTTCATTTCTATACAGACAAAGGTGCCCAACGTTGTATGCGTGTGAATGCGACAAACATGTTGAATAATGATTTTATAAAAGGATTCATTCTCAGCGCACAGGACATTACTGAATTGGAAGACGCTTATAGTAATCTGAATCGGGCACATCAAGACGCCCTGAAATATCAATCCAGATTGTTAAGTTCTCAATTGAACCCTCATTTTATTTTCAATGCCCTAAATTCTATTCAATACTATATTCTTGAAAATAATCAAGAGCTCACATTGCATTATTTGTCTGCTTTTTCAGGCTTAATGCGTCAAACTTTAAATAACTCCAATTTGGATTTTTTATCACTCTCTGAAGAACTACAATTTTTAAGAAACTATGTAGAGCTTGAAAACAATAGGTTTCTCGAAAAGTTTGATTACAAAATAGAACTGGATGAAAATATAGACCCTGATTCAGTTTGTGTTCCACCTATGTTTATACAGCCACATATAGAGAATGCGATCATACACGGTATCGGAAATAAAAGCGAAAAAGGAAAGTTAAGGATTCGGTTTTATATTCAAGATGAAAAACAATTGATTTGCTCTATTACAGATGATGGGGTAGGGAGACAAAAAGCAATGGAATTGAGAAGCCTTAGAAGTGGAGCGATTCACCAACCTATGGTTATGAGTTTAACAGCTACCCGTTTAAATATATTGAACCAATTAGAGGGAGAAGAATTTGATGTAATCGTGAATGATTTAATTGAACCTGAAGGAGAGATAAAAGGAACAGAGGTGCTCATCCGGATGCCACTCATTGATGACATATAAAAATTAGGAAAGTTCATCTGTTTTGGGTATAAGGAATTTATATGATTTGTATAAATCCCGCAAAAACCGGATTAAATCAAAAGTTAAAACTTGACAATCAATCGCAAATTGACACGACGGCCGGTCAAGTGATTAGGGATAGCGTAATAACGTCCCTGAATATCCTGCAACCACTGATAGGAAATGACATTTTTAATTCCCAATAGATTAAAAGCATCTAAACTCAAAGTCAATTGATCCAAATGCTTGAAGAATTTCTTTTCTTTGAATTTTTCTTTGTTCTGCGGATTGATAAAATCGTACATAAATCCCAAATCTACACGAATATATGGCTTGGTGCGCAATACATCTTTATACCGTTCATAAGTCGGTGGTCCGTATGGAAGGGGAGTACCCACCAATACATTTGCAGATACCTTGAAGTCTTCAAACCGCGGCATCCTGTCCTGAAAGAACAATGAAAAAGTAAGCATTTGATCAGTGGGGCGTGGAATATACCCCGGTACCTGTAGTATTGAATCCGTAGCAATGTTGTTAAAGGTGTATCCCGGTTGAATGGTGTCCCCATCTGAATTTAAATAGAGATAATACTGATCATTGAGGATGTCTTCTTGCGTCCGTAAAAAACCAATTCTAAAAAATGATTCCACACCCTTTATGAATTCTCCGTGTAACTTAGCGTCAATTCCGTAAGCGTAAGCAACCGCACTGTTTTCAGCATAGTAGCGGATACGTACATTGTCAATTTCATAAGGAACCACATCCCACATGTATTTGTAATAGGCTTCAGTAACAAACTTAAAAGGACGATCCCACATACTGAAATACACATCTGCTCCAATTACATTATGCCATGATTTTTGGGAAACCACATCTGGATTTACCGTGCCCAAAATCCCACGCATGGTTCTGTATAATGGCGGTTGATAATACAAGCCGGAGGCAAATCTCAACTTGACATTTCTTCGCATAACCGTAGAATCCTCTCTGAGCAAATATGCTCTTGGCGTGTAGGTGACACTCATGCGTGGGGTCAACCAGGGCTCCTTGTTGTAGGTGCGATACCCGGCTCTTGCTCCTATGTTTAAAGAAAATTTGGCAGGACTTCCTACTATTTTTTTTGTCGTACGGTAAATGTGTTTTGTGCTGTCTGTTTTTATCTTTTTCTTTAAATCTACTTCAATGTTTTTTCGCTTGATCCAGTTTTGACTATACTGGGCATGAGCGGTAAAACGGTAACTCTCCACTACATTGTTTTGTTTGATCACTTCCTGTAATTCAACTTGATCACCGGAACCCTGTGGGATAGAATATCCGGCTGAGTCAATTAAATGCCATTCACTCAGCTTGTCTTGAAAAATTTCATATTGTGCCTTAGCTCCCCATCTTAACTCTGAAAAGGTAGTTACCTTAGAACCATCTTCTTTCTCTTTTGAACTGCTTTTAAAATCATATTTAGCAGTAGTGTAAAGGTTCGTTATCCAGACGTTCAGGTCATTTCTGGCGTGATCAAGAAACCCCCCAACTCCCACATTGCTGGTAGAGTCACCAAATTCTTCTTTGGAAGGATCTGTTTCAAGTTGGTTGATCCAATATTCTCCCAAAATATCAAAATGTTCACTTTCAATAGAATGAAAAACAGATCCGACAACTTGCATATCAAACTGCTTGCTCTTTCTCCATTTCCAGCCGGTAGCAGCAGTAAATGTCTTGAATTTGGTTTCTTCCTGTCCCTCAAAAAACACTTTTAATTGATAGGCTTCATTCACTGTTCCCCAGGTGGTGTTTCGGGTAGCCGGAACAAACCGGTAATTATTGGTAGAGTAATGTCCCAACACAAATAGTTTTGAATAGCGGTTTTCATTGTCAAAATTCAGGTAATAATTGGCCAGTAATTGATAGTCAAAAAAGGTAGGGTTATAATCACCTTGTGTGGGCAAACTATTCAATAAATAGGAGTTGGCACGATACCGAGCCCCTGTAATATAATTTCCTCTTTTCTTACCGAAAACCCCTTCCAGGTGTGCCTGTCCCCCCATAAAACTAGCCTGAGCAGATCCACCAAAATTCTGAGGCTCCCGGTATTGAATATCCAGCACAGAAGACAATTTATCTCCGTAATAAGCATCAAATCCACCTGCTGAAAAAGAGATATTTTTCACAAATGACGAATTGATGAAACTTAAACCTTCTTGTTGACCGGATCTTACGAGGAATGGGCGATAAATTTGAATTCCATTAACGTAAATTAAATTTTCATCATAATTTCCCCCACGCACATTATAACTGGCGGTTAATTCATTGTTGGAACTCACCCCTAATCCTACCAGCTTTAATAGATCTTCAAAATTTCCCGAAGCGCTAGGCAAACGATCCATTTCTACCGGAGGCAAACGATCTATCATATCTCCGGGGCGGATGTACTCAATTTCTATCGGCTGAAATTGATTTTGCTTCATGCTGAGAGTGCCAATAAAAACATTCTCTCCTTTGACGTCAATGGTTTCTAATAAGGGTTCTTTTCCTGAGTAAGTAATCCGAAGTGTGTACACCTTGTTTGCCGGAAGTTGAATTTTAAAAAGCCCATTTTCATTGGTGTAGGCCAAGCCGCTCTCCAAATGGTCAATTCGGACGGAGACATCTTTGATTCCATTGCCGCTTTCATCCACTATTTCTCCACTCAAAATTACAGTTTGAGAGAAGCTTAGCGTAGAAATCAAAAACAGTGATATGAAGAGTAGTATTCTCAAATTTGCTCCAAAAGTAAGCATTCAGTCTTAACCCAAAACGGTTTCTAATGCTCTTTATTTCGCAATCGCCATTATTATACAGGATAAATTGTTAATATCCTCTTTGCCGGTAGAAGAAAAAGAGGCAATAGGTGTATTAACTTTGCAAGTTAGCATGATATGAATCATCTAATAATAGTAGTAAGAGAAGATGGCAAAGCAAGAATCAAATTATACAGAAGAGAATATTAGGTCTTTGGATTGGAAAGAACACATCCGATTGCGCCCCGGTATGTATATCGGTAAGCTAGGAGATGGCGCAGCAGCTGATGACGGGATTTATGTGTTGGTGAAAGAAGTCGTAGATAATTCCATTGATGAATTTGTGATGGGGAACGGGAAGCGAATAAATGTGAAAGTGAAAGACGGTGTGGTGCAAGTGCGGGACTTTGGTAGAGGAATCCCACTGGGAAAAGTGATTGACTGTGTTTCTAAGATCAATACCGGCGGTAAATATGATTCTAAAGCTTTTAAAAAATCAGTAGGATTAAATGGAGTGGGAACCAAAGCGGTCAATGCTTTATCTGATCGGTTTTTGGTTGAATCCATTAGGGATGGCGAAAAAAAACGGGCGATTTTTGAAAAAGGAGAACTCATTGAAGATGCTCCTATTGAAAAAACAGATGAAAAAAATGGAACGTTCATTGAATTTATTCCGGATACCGGGATTTTCAAGAACTATAAATTCCGAACGACCTATCTTGAAAAATTGTTTTGGAACTATTGCTACCTCAATAGAGGCTTGTCGATTTATTTAAACGGAGAAAAGTTTATTTCAGAAAACGGCCTTTTGGATTTGCTGGAAGATAACATGGAGAGTGAGCCACTTTATCCGATTATTCATCTGGAAGGAGATGATATAGAAGTAGCCCTTACTCATGTAAGAAGTTACGGAGAGAATTATTATTCTTTTGTAAATGGTCAGCATACTACTCAGGGAGGAACGCATTTAACCGAATTCAGAGCCGCTGTAGCAAGGGTGATAAAAGATTTTTATGGTAAAAATTATGATGCGGTAGATATAAGACAATCAATTGTTTCAGCTGTTTCAGTTAAAGTAATTGAACCGGTATTTGAATCTCAAACAAAAACCAAATTAGGTTCTCAAGAAATTGAACCGGATGGAAAATCTATGCGGGCTTTTATCAATGATTTTTTAAAAATTAAATTGGATAATTATCTGCATAAAAATCCACAAACAGCAGAGATACTTGAAAAAAAGATCAGACAATCAGAAAAGGAAAGAAAAGAACTTTCGGGTATTCGAAAACTGGCGCGTGATCGGGCTAAGAAAGCAAGTTTACACAATAAAAAGCTAAGAGATTGCCGGGTTCATTATGATGATACTAAGAATGACCGAAGAAAAGAATCTACCATTTTTATCACTGAGGGAGACTCAGCAAGTGGATCCATTACTAAATCCAGAAATGTAAACTCCCAAGCCGTCTTTAGCCTAAGAGGAAAACCCTTAAATTCTTACGGATTAACGAAGAAGGTAGTTTATGAGAATGAGGAATTTAACTTATTGCAAGCTGCTTTAAATATAGAAGATGGTCTGGAAGGTTTGCGCTACAACAATGTAGTAATCGCAACAGATGCAGATGTAGATGGAATGCATATTCGACTATTATTACTCACTTTTTTTCTACAATTTTTTCCGGAATTGGTTCGGGAAGGGCATGTCTATATCCTTCAAACACCTTTGTTTAGGGTTCGAAACAAAAAAGAGACCCGTTATTGCTATACGGAAGAAGAGCGATTAGCAGCCATTAATGAATTAGGAAAAAATCCTGAAATTACAAGATTTAAAGGCTTGGGAGAAATTTCTCCGGATGAGTTCAAAAATTTTATTGGTGATGAAATTCGATTAGATCCCGTGATCATTGGGAAGGACGCTAAAATTGAAGATGTTTTGGAATTTTATATGGGAAAAAACACTCCGGATCGTCAGGATTTTATCATTGATAATTTGAGGGTAGAGGAGGTTTTGGAAAAAGCAATATAAAAAACACATAGGGTTTCGATAGATTTCATAACTTTATCGTTGAACAGATGAAAGGTAAGCTATTCATAGGGTTTCTTTTTTTTGTGCTGTGTCATATTTCAATTGCTCAGGATAAAGGAGAAGTACAGTTTTTGGTAGAAGTTGACAATGGCTATTTTGAGATAGTGATTGACGACACTTTATACTTAAAAAAGTATAAGACTCAACTGCCGGTTGGAAAGCACAAAGCAAAGGTATGGTCACCCGGTTACGTCACATCTGTGGTTTCTTTTGAAATAGAGAAAGATCAAGTAACCAGAAAACACGTAAAAATGGCAATTTCAAACGAGCGGATTCAATATGAATCTGATTATAAAGATTATCGGATGAAGTTTCATAAATCATTGACGATTCCTGCAAGTTTTACCTTGGCCACTTCTTTAACTTCAACTTATTTAATAATGAAGGCTTATGACAAGAAAAAAAAGATACTGAGTGATATCAATTCTTACCATCTGGCTGCTACTTATAAAGATGTTGTTTTTTATAAGGATCGGATACATTCCTATAATGAAAAATATAACCGACAGCGGATTGCTTTTTATACCACATTGGGCATATCCGGAGCACTGCTCGGTACCACTATTTATACCTATTTGCGTTTTAAAAAGAATAACAGAGAGCCACAACTGAATAGTGAAAGTCCTTTTAAAGACCGTTTCTCTTTACAAATTGCCCCTACGGGGTTTAGTCTAAAATTTATCTGGGGATGAAATGCTTTTTAGGTGCCATATCAATTTTACTACTGTTTTCTTCTTGCTTGAAAAAAATAGAAGAGGTAGACAATGCCAATACCAATATTTATGATCCGGATTATGTTGGGGAACAATGGTGGGTATACGAAAATGTAAATGTGTTTACGGATGGCAACAACAATCAAAAAGTTGCATTAGAGTATAGTGTTTCTGAAGAAAAAGCGCCTGGATTAAACTCTCCAAAAATAAACCTTGCAGTATTGGTAAATAGTGAAACTGACACAATTTATGCTTCTGCTGACATTAATACTTCCGGTGATTATAGTGGTTCTGTAATCATTAATTATAATGGTGCAGCAAACTATTGTATGGAAATTGGCGTCTTTACACAAGAAGGTCTAACGATCAACTCTTTTGAAGAATGTAAATCACTTTAATGAACCTGAAAATATAGAAATCCCGTGAAGAAAATTTTCTTATCGTTGAACCTGATTTTTTTACTCTCTATAAGTGGAGCGCAAACGCAATATACGTGGCTGGAGCAAACTTCCGGGACAGGTAATGATTTATACGAACTACATTTTTTAAATAATTTTGAAGGATATGCTGCCGGTGAATACGGAGTCATCCTCAAAACGTTGAATGCCGGTGCTGATTGGACAAGCATTTCCTCTCCCACCATCTTTAGTATTGTAGGAATGCATTTTGACGACGTAAATAACGGTTATATACTGGATACTTTGTCTAATGTATACAAAACAACGGACGGTGGAATTAGCTGGACAAAAATTTACGGAAACATTTTGGCACCTTCTCATTCAATGGAAAAAAATGGAAACCGATTATTTATTGGGAGGGTGGGTGATATTTTATATACAGATGATAGTGGCACAAATTGGGATTCAACGACAGTTCCTGTTACTGGTAACATTAATAACTTTTCATTTGAAAGTTCAACAGTGGGGTACCTCTGTGGGGAGTTAGGTCAAATAGCAAAAACGCTTGACGGTGGGTTGACGTGGACATTTTTGTCAACCGGAGTTACTTCTTATGATATAAATGATCTCTTTGTAAAAACTACCGGTGAAGTAATTGCCGTAGGTGATTTTGGAATTATTTTGGTTTCTACTGATGGAGGAATTAACTGGACACCAATAACAGCTCCTGCTAGCGGCACGCTAGAAAGAATTGATTTTGCTGATAATTTGAATGGATTGATCGTAGGCCATGATAATATAGTATTAGAAACAACAAACGGGGGGCTGTTAAATTGGACGCTAACACCAACCTCGGTAGCTACGGCTAATTTTTATGATGTACATGTTGGTAATGATATCATTGCCTTTATCTGTGGAAGTGATGGGAAAATTTTCCGATCCCCAGGCAGTACTGAGGATATAACACCGCTCTTTTACACAGGGCCGGATACCATCTGTTTAGGTCAGCCCTTTGATTTTTCTTTCTATTTTAAAAATATTGGCCAGGGTCCCTCCTTTAACGCTGAATTTCAAATATTAGCTAATGGTAATAGTCTTTACGGGAATCTGGTCACATGGTTAGGTACTTTAAATTCGGGGGATTCTGTTGACTATATTATTCCAAATACGGTTTTAAATACAGCAGGAACTGTAAGTATTACTATTTTCTCAACTGAGCCCTATTTTCAAGGGAATAACAGCCTGTTTTTTTCGATTGAAGTGGTTGCACCTAAGCCGTATGAAGTATCTCAAGATCAATATTTTTGTTCTGGAGACACACTTGAAATCTACGCTTCCGGCGGAGAAACTTATTACTGGGGTACTAGTTTCACCAACCCAACAGACTCATTACAAGAAGTGACGCCAACGACTTCTACTTCTTATGAAGTTGAAATCCAGCAAGAGTTCTGCCATCTGTATGAAATAGTAATGGTTTTCTTAGATTCAACATGTATAGAGGATGAAGAACCCATAGACACCTTGGTTCCTATCACAGCGAATTTCGCATTTTCACCTAATTCCGACGGAGTCAATGACATTTTGGTGCTCAATTTTTTGGGAAATGAATCTAATGTAGTAAGCATTTTTAACCGTTGGGGAGATAAGCTGGTAGAACTGGAAAATTATAACAATGTGGACGTCTTTTGGGATGGGACTTATCGAGGAGTGCCATTGCCCGCAGGAACTTATTTCATTGTGGTAGAACGAGAAAATAAAGAACCCATTAAAAACTGGGTACAATTGGTCAAATAAACAGATTAAACCAACAGGCTTACCTACTACTCATTTATTCATTCAGATTACTCAAGATACTCTTTACCGGTACGATTATTTCATTATCAGGTACGTTAACTTATCTGTTAAACGGTTTTTGATGAATGATCGCATCAAATGGTAAACTTCTCTGTAGTATCTGCTGCAGGGAAGTTTTTTATTAGAGTATAAGCACAGTTTATCTATAACAAGCAGCGGTAAGTCGAATTTAAAGCAAATTTGATCCATAGGAATTTAATAATCTGTAAATTAGACGCCTGTAATCAAATGTGTACATGCTGAAATATCTCAATACCAAATTTTTAGTTTTATTTCTTTTGCTTTTTACTTTTAGCGGGAGGTCACAAAGCATTGATTCCTTGAAACTAGACTCACTAATCTATACCTTAACTCTTGAAAAGAGAGATGCAGAGACCGTTAACACCTATATGTTATTGGCGAATGAGTACATGGAGGTAATGGATTATTCCATAGCGCTCACCTATGCCAATCTGGCTTACGATCTTTCTACTGAAATGAACAACAAAGCTGTAGAGTTAGATGCTGCTTTGTTAAATGCGCACATATACTTAGCCTACTATTTGGATTATAAACGAGCATTATCTTATTATGACAGAGCATTTATTCTGGCAACAGAACATGGGTTTGAAGATCGGTTAATTGAAATTTACAGAGGATATAGTTCTCTTTATGCTAGCGTGAAGGAATATGATTTAGCTACTGAATTCAATAAAAAAGCGATTATTGAGGCGGGTGACCAAGCTAATGATCAGTTGCTTTCAGACCTTCATGCTTATGGAGGAAGCATCTATGAAGAACAGGGAGACACGATAAAAGCTCTGGAGAAATACAAAGAGGTATTGACGATAGAACAGGCAAATAATTTTATTGGATCTTCAAGAGTTGCCCTTACTACGGTAGCACATTATTATTTCTTAATCGGAGAAATTGATCAAAGCCTTGATCTGTATCGAAAAGCTCTGGTTCGGTTTGAGCGGTTGATGGATTATAGGTGGGTAGCCTATACGCATGCTGAAATGGCAAATGTATACTTGCAAGAAGGTAGGTTTGGTCGTGCAGAGAAACATGCTTTAAGTGGTTTGTCTATTGCTCGGGATTACGGGCTTAACAAAGAAGAAGCGGATAATTTAAGAATATTGACAAAAATATACAGACAGGGAGGGGATGAGAAATCTGCACAAAAATATCAAAAACAGTATCAGCAGTTGATGGATTCTTTGATGGTAGACATTCCTGCACCAAAAGCGGCTTCAGTTTTAAATGAAACCGAAGTAGTTGAAACCACTACTGATAATTACCTGAAACCCTGGGTTAACTTAACACTTATTCTACTTATCGTTATAGTGGTTGTATTGTTTAGTGGATTTGTTTTTAAATCAAATAAATAAGTGAATAGCTAATAGCATTCTGTTAATAACTCCTTTTAGTTTCACGATTATCCTGACAAACTACTTACTATTTTTGGGGGTTGATTTATTATGTCTGAAGAGAACGATTCATACCAGGAAGAAGAATTTGATGATCCCAACCAACCGGAGGATGAAGGGGCAATTATCCCTTTATCTGGGATGTATAAGGATTGGTTCCTCGATTATGCTTCTTACGTAATTTTAGAACGTGCCGTACCTGCTTTACTGGATGGATTAAAACCGGTTCAGAGAAGGATCATGCATTCATTAAAGGAAATGGATGATGGGCGTTATAACAAGGTCGCCAACGTAATTGGTAATACCATGAAGTTTCACCCACACGGAGATGCCTCCATTGGGGATGCCATGGTGCAAATTGGACAAAAAGAACTCCTGATAGACACACAGGGAAACTGGGGAAATATCCTTACGGGGGATTCGGCTGCAGCTCCCAGATACATTGAAGCACGCCTTTCAAAATTTGCTTCACATGTTGTGTTTAATGCCAAAACAACAGAGTGGATCCCGTCTTATGACGGAAGAAATAAAGAGCCGGTATTGTTACCGGTCAAGTTCCCCTTATTACTTGCGCAAGGAGCTGAAGGGATTGCCGTGGGTATGGCTTGTAAAGTTTTGCCTCACAACTTCAATGAATTGATTGACGCTTCTATTGATGTACTGCGGGATAAAAAAATTGATCTGATGCCTGATTTCCCGCAGGGAGGCATGGCTGACTTCTCTAACTACAACGAAGGACAAAGAGGAGGAAGAGTTCGGGTACGGGCAAAAATCGAAAAAGTTGACAATAAAACTTTAAAAATCACAGAGGTTCCTTTTGGCGCTACTACCAGCACATTGATCGATTCTATCTTAAAAGCAAATGAGAAGAATAAAATAAAGATCAAAAAGGTAGAAGACAATACAGCTGCTGAAGTTGAGATCATGATTTTATTGGCTCCGGGAGTGTCACCTGATAAAACCATTGATGCACTTTACGCTTTTACCAATTGCGAGATGTCTATTTCTCCCAATACATCCGTGATTATTGATAATCGACCCCTGTTTTTAAGTGTGAATGAAATACTTAGAATCAGTACTGATCAAACTGTGAAGTTGCTCAAAAAGGAGTTGGAGATCAGAAAAGATGAACTGGAAGAACAATGGCATTTTGCCTCTCTGGAGAAAATATTTATCGAACAAAAAATCTATATTCAATTTGATGGAAAAACGTATGAAGAGGCGATAGAAGTAACCCATAAACTTCTCAAACCTCACATCAAGCACCTGAAAAGAGAAGTGACAGATGAGGATGTGAAGCGCTTGTTGGAAATCAAAATGCGTCGGATCACCAAACACGATTCAGATAAAGCGGATACCTTTATGGAATCGCTGGAAGAAGAGCTCAAAGAGATCATTCACCATCTGGAAAATATCATTGATTTTTCAATTGATTATTTCAAAGATCTTAAAAAGAGATTTGGCGAAGGAAGAGAACGTAAAACCGAAATCAGAGCTTTTGAAAACATCACGGCTAAAAAAGTGGTGGTACGGAATAAAAAACTCTATGTAGATAAAAAAGAGGGATTTATCGGATACTCATTAAAGAAAGCAGATTATGTGCAGGATTGTAGTGATCTGGATGATGTAATCATTTTCTTTAAATCCGGAAAGATGATGGTGACGCGGGTGGTTGATAAGAAATTTGTGGGTAAAGGAATTATGCACGCCGCTATCTGGAAAAAGGGAGATACCCGAACCATTTACCACCTGATCTACCGGGATGGTGCAGAAGGAAAGCCTGCCTTCATGAAACGTTTTCCGGTAAAGAGCATTACCCGGGATAAGGAGTACGATTTAACCAAAGGAACCAAAGGAACCATGGTGTATTATTTCTCTTATCATCCCAATGGCGAAAGAGAGATTGTGCAGGTTCAGTTGCGCCCCCGACCACATTTGAAAAAACTAAAAATCGATATTGATTTTGGTGAACAATTGATCAAGGGTAGGGCGTCTAAAGGAAATTTAGTGACCAAAGAGATCGTTTCAAAAGTGGTTCAAAAAGAAGTAGGAGAGTCTACACTTGGTGCTAGAAAAATTTGGTGGGACGATACTGTAAAGCGCTTAAATGTTGAAGGAAGAGGTAAGTTACTGGGGCGCTTTAAAGGAGATGATAAAATACTCACCATTTACGATTCAGGAGAGTTGCGACTCACCAACTTTGATTTAAGTAATCGATTTGCCGATAATCTGATCCATATTGAAAAATGGCATCCGCAAAGACCTCTATCTGCGGTGTATTATGACGCAGAAAAAGATCTGCACTTTGTCAAACGCTTCTTGGTTGAAGTCAAATCGGATAAAAAAACATCCTTTATTTCAGAAGCAGAGGGTTCTGAACTGGATGTGGTGTCTACAGCTTATCAAGCTAAAATAAAAATCAGCTATAACAAACGCCTGAAAGAAACCAAAAACTTGCCGGATACCGAATTAGATCTGGAAGAGTTTATTGATGTGAAGGGCATGAAAAGTCAGGGAAATCAGCTGACCAAACTAAAAGTGAAAGAGATTGAGTTAATTGGATCGATTGAAGGAGAAGAACCCTGGCCGGACGAAGAGGACGAAGAAGAAGATGATCACATCAACGAAGAAAATGAAGAGGATCATGATACTGAAGATGATGATGCAGATGATGATGCAGATGATGATGCAGATGATGATGCAGATGAGGATGGAAATGACGCTGAGAATAATAGTGAAGATGATCCGTCTCCGGATGATGATGATGATGATGATCAGGATGATGATGATGATGATGATGATGACTCATCTCCGGACAGTGATGGTGATACGTCCATAGAAGTAGAGTGGGACATTGATGCCGAGAAAAAGGGTGGAAAAAAGAAAAAAAAAGCTGAGGATGACGATAGTCAGGGAAAACTTTTTTAAAATTGTTTTTCTCTTATTGGCTTCATTTTCACTTGTTGCTTGTAGTATCACACTCAAAAAAGACGTTGAGACAGTACATTTTGATAAAACGCATTCAAGAGCATTGGATGTCTCTGATTCACTTACCGTAGTTGCAGGTTCTGCCGGGAAGTTTACCCTATACAATACCGTTACACTTGAAATTATTCTGCAGGATTCGCTTCTGCCTGCTGAAGATATTAGAGATGTGGAAATCTTAGCAAATGGTGATATTTTATTCCTCAACTCAGGAGAAAAGGGAATTATTTGGAAGTATAAAGCCGCAGAGGACATTATTGAAAAGGTTTTTCATCAGGATAACGTCTTTCTGGACGGTTTATCATTTTGGGATGGTCACAATGGTATTGCGTACGGTGATCCTGTAAATGACAAGTTTTTTATCCTTCTTACTGAAAATGGCGGTGAAAGCTGGAAAAAGGTTCAGAAAGATAAAATTCCTGAGATTTTGAGTAAAGAGGCCGGTTTTGCTGCAAGTGGAACCGGAATTGTGACGGTTGGAGACAGCGCAGCTTATATCGCTTCAGGTATTTCTGATACTGCCAGGCTTTATCGAACCTTTGACCGGGGCAAATCATGGGATGTTGTGAATACACCAATGAAATCAGGAGACAGTTATGGAATTTACAGTACTTATTTTTGGACAGAGAACGAAGGAATCGTAGTAGGAGGCAGTTATTTATACCCTGGGGATAATGACAGTATTTGCTATCGTACAAACGACGCAGGACTCTCGTGGAAACAAGCGAATAAAGGCTTAGGTGGATACTGTTCCTGTGTGCACGGAACTGAAAACGGGAACTTCCTTATAGCGACCGGCAGAACCGGAACTTATTACTCGCTTAATAAAGGTAAGCGCTGGAAAAAATTGCTTGATGATAAATTTTATACTGTTAAAGTTTATAAGGGTAAACTGTATTTTTCAGGCAAAGACGGGCGATTTGCTGTTTATTCCTATAAGATTCAATAAGCCGTTCCAAAAACTGACAAAAATCAGTTGTCAGATTGCTCGGTGTCATTCTTCAAGCTTTCCATTCGCCCTAAATTTGGAATAGATAAAAACAAATATTATGGCACATTCAAAAAGTATTTCAGACACAAATGAGCAAACCTTAGGCGCTTCAGGCATTACCTTGACAGAGTCAAAAAAGAAGAAAGAGGCTTTTTCAGGGATAAAATGGCTAGACAATATTTTTGAAGATTATGAATTCAACCGATATGGTATTTACGCCGTCTTGTTACTCGTAGTTGGTTGTATGGCGGGTATAGCAGTGGGAGTTGGAGCAATGAGCAGTTCGCTGCAAATTTCCCTCTTGGTGATTCCTACTATGGCATCTTTGGTGATGATATTAGCAGTTGCACCTATGCGCCCCTTAATTTGGGTATCACTTTTTGCAATACTGGTAGATATAATCATGATTGTTTACAATTTGCTGGTATAACGAAATAAAACATTAATCAAGTAGGGTTAGGGGGCTTCCATCTTTTTGATGGAGCCCTCTTTTTTTTGAGCTTTAGTTCATCCTTTTTTTACTCCAGTTGTCGTGGATTTGCAATCCAGTTGTCGCGGATTTGCAATCCGTGACGCATATTTTTGAGCCGCACGGATTGCAAATCTGCGCTAACAGGGATGGGCTGTTGCTCAAAGTCCTATTTTAAGGACTACAATCACTATTTCAAGGTTGAAAAAACGAGGATATGTCGCTATGTTGGAACTACATTTGTCGCTTAACCCTTCAAGGTACGAACCGCCGTGTACGTGATCCGTAGTGCCTATGCTGAAGCTTCGGCATAAGCATACGCACGGGTGGTACTTCGGAAAGCTCAGCAGAGCTGTGAGATTCTGGATACTGACTTTAAACGTCAGTAGGCGCACTCCGCTCAATTTTGGGCGGAGCCGTCTCGATTATCGGTTCGCCCTTATTTTTAGGTATTTATTAGCCAATCTATTGCGTTTATTTTTTTTATTCCGTTATATGTTCCTGTTTCATAATCCATTGTGATTAAAAGTTTTTCGTGATGGTCTCTTATACTGTCAAAAGGAGCTAACTCACGTTCTAAAGTCGCTGTGTTTTGTACTGTTTGCGAAACTTGTATGTATTGTGTAAAACCTTCGTTGTTGCGAACAACAAAATCAATTTCTAAATTATTTGTTTTCCCTATCCATACTTGGTTGTTTCTGCGTTTTAGTTCAAGATAAATTAAATTTTCAAGTAAATGTCCTGTATCGTTTGCCAATTCTTTCCCAAGTAATGCGTTGCGAAAACCCAAATCCACTAAATAGTATTTTTCTTGTGTTGCCAGATGTTGTTTCCCTTTGATGTCGTAGCGGTTTACTTTGTAAAACAAGTAGGCTTCAACCAAAGTGTCAATGTACTTTGATACCGTTTTGTTGTCAATTTTCTTTTTGTTTGCCGTTAAAATTTTGGCAATGTTTCCTGCCGAAACACTTAAACCAATCGAATCTATTAAGAAGTTTACAACTTCCTGATAGGATTCTTCAGCATAAATAGTGTAGCGTTGAGAAATATCGTTTTCGTAGATGTTTTTGAAAACCATTTGCAAATATTCATTTGCAAAATTATTTCCTTCTGCTGAAAGTCTTACGGCTTCGGGAAAACCACCTGTACGGATATATTCTACAAAAGCACGGTCGGGGTTTGTGGTCTTGCCTGTGAAGACTAAATATTCGGCAAAAGAAAAAGGCAATACATTTATTTCAAAAGCTCTACCTGTCAGCAAAGTTGCCAATTCGCTTGATAATAAGAATGCGTTTGAACCTGTAACGTATAAATCTATGTTTGGGTGAACATACAAGCCTTCCAACAGTTTTTCAAATTCCGGAACGTTTTGCACTTCGTCAATAAATACGTAATTCGTTACATTTCTTTTGAGGTTCTTAATGATGTAATCGTAAATCTCTTTCCAATTTTTTTCTGCTAAAAACCGAAATTCGGGCATATCCATATTGATTGCCAAGATGGAAACCTTGCTGTTTTCTTTACGCAACAAATCTTGAAACTGTGCCATCAGAGTTGATTTCCCACAACGCCTAACGCCTGTGGCAACCTTAATTAGATTTTTATCTTTGAGAACACTAAGTGTATCTATGTATCGCTTACGTGCTATTATTTGCATTGAGCAAAGGTAAACAAAATTCCTAAAACTTATTAATAATAATGTCTTTTAGGAATTTTAGAGAATTTTGTAAGGTTCGATATTTTGCGTTTAAAACTAAAGTCTTTGACTACTAAATTTCCTCTGTCAAATGTCATTCGTGCTGGTCTTGCTGTCTTTTTAGGGTGACCCATAACGGTTTCGGCATATAGAAAGGGGGGCATTTATAGCACGGTTCCTGTCCACCGCTACCAAAGGTAGTAGAAAGTAATGACCTGTCAAACTGCACCGAACCGCCCACTTTTTTATATGCCGTGTGTGTGCCCTGCATGAGCAGAGCAACACGCTTAGTGAAGCTCTAATAAATATTTGAAATTGCAAATTAAAAATGAGAAAAGCAAGCGTGTGATTTTCCAGAGGGTGTAAGTCCCTTAATTGCGGGAGTAACGCCCCGAAAATTTAGCAAGTTGCAAGGTTGCTAACCGTGAGGTTAGGACTGAAGGAAGCAAGACTGCAAAGTCCGGTACTGACGAACAGAAACGGCATAAGAGGCTATAAAACGAGGATGAGCAAGCACACCTTTGCAACGTCCAAAGAATACAAAAGTCGTTTTATAGTAGATGCCGCAGGGATTGGATGAAGGAAAATGCTCTTACCGGGGGAGGTCTTGGAATAGATTCGGTTTCTATGTGCCAAGAAGTCAGCAGACCGCGTGCCGCCTAAAGCTTCAGCGGTGGCGCAGGTCATAGTACCTTGTAGTAACGAGCGGATGAATAAATCCGAGGTCTCACAAGCAAGGGAAGGACTGAACGTTGGGTAGTTAAAAATTCGATAAGGAATACTTCGTATAGCCTTATCCTAAACTACAACAAAGCCGAAAAAGGTGAAAAGAGCTTTTACTGTATGCCCAACGAACCGCCGTATACGAGAACCGTAGTGCCTATGCTGAAGCTTCGGCATAAGCATACGTACGGTGGTGTGAGAGGCGCACCGTGGGCATTATTGCTCACGGCCGTCTACTCGATTACCAGCTGGCATTCCTATCAGTTCGTAATTTGTACTTCTTCCTCCTGCAGGTTCTTTTTGCAATATTCCTTTCTCAATCAAGTCGTTAATATCTCTAACTGCCGAATCTTTAGAACATTTTGCAATTTTCGCCCATTTTGAAGATGTTAATTTTCCGTCAAAGTCATCCATTAATTTATTCAATATTTTTCTTTGACGGTCATTTATCGCTGTATCTATATGTTTTTGCCAAAAATCGGCTTTAAATAGAACTCTTGTTAGTATTGAATCTGTAGCTTTCAAAGCATTAATCAAGCAGTTTAAAAACCAAACAATCCAATCAGTTATATCTAAATTCCCTTTTTGAGTTTTTTCCAATATCTCATAGTATTGCTTTCTTTCTATTCTAATCTGAGCGGACATGCTGTAAAAGCGTTGGTTACTTTTATCAGACTGAGCAAGAAGCATATCTGTCAACGCTCTTGTTATCCTACCGTTTCCATCTTCAAAAGGATGAATAGTCACAAACCATAAGTGTGCAATTGCAGCTTTAATTACAAAGTCAATTTTACTGTTATTGAACCAATCAATAAATCGGGTCATTTCTTTTTCCACTACATCAGAATCAGGCGCCTGGAAATGTACTTTTTCTTTTCCCATTGCTCCAGAAACAACCTGCATAGGTCCCGTAGTATCTTTTCTCCAGTCTGCAACAGTTATCTTATACATTCCACTCCTACCTGTTGGAAATAATGCAGCATGCCAATCAAAAAGTCTCTCAGCTGTCAATGGGGCAAAGCAATTTTGAGTTGCATCAAGCATCATTTCAACTACTCCTTCTACATTCCTGTCAGATTCAACTGCTCCTGCTATTTCCATTCCTAATCTGCGGGCAATTGAAGAACGTACCTGGTCAGGATTAAGAAATTCCCCTTCAATTTCAGATGATTTTAATACATCAAGAGTCAACGTATCAAGCAAAGCCTCATTTCTTAAATCGAAACCTAATGTTTCCATTTTTCCGATAAGTCTGCCCTGTAAATTTCTTGCCTCACTCAGCAAGTCCAAGAAATCATTACTATTCCAAGTAAATTCAGACCAATTGTCTTTTTGATGTATAAAAGCGTTCATTTGATGCATTATTTGCAACGAAAATAACGCTTATTCGTTGCAAATCAAAATTAATTGTCGCTTATTTTGCGTCAAATCCACATGTTAATCGTTGCACTGTCGTTTCTTTTGCTTGCTGGTAACGTTCCGCAGCTAAGAAACGTGGGGCTTTTTGGAGCACTTTCCTGTCCGCTCGTGACAAAGATAGCCACGAAGAACGAACCTTGCTGTAACCACTGTCCACCCCATGTTTTCTTAGATGCTGTTGGGCAAAGTAATTATTCTTTAGTCGCCTTATATCCCATGCTTGACAAGTCTCCGTCCTTATCATAAAGTGTCATGTTTTTATTAGCGTCAATTCGATAATACTCACCGTATTTATTGCCTTTCACGTAATATTTGTCTCCCTTCTTTTCAAGTATTTCTGTCTTGTAGTCCTTTTCGGGGATTACTCCGATATACTCTGTCCCCTTTTTGTATATCTCATACGGATATTCCATTTTGGCTGGCTTATTAGTAATGCGCCATTTGCCAAATAATTCATAGTCCTTCTTGATTTGTTCATAATTGCTATTTCCTGAGGCAGTTTCAACTTCCTCAACTGGCTTAGCATTTATTGCATCCGAAAATATTTTATTGAAACTTTTCGTTACTTCTGTTTCTTGTCCTTTCGAACTAACATACTCCATTCCCAAAGATTTAAGTTCTCCGGCAACAACGCCTTTTTGGAGAAGTAGTTTGGAGTCTGGGTTGTTTTCAAGTTTTTCAACTTCTTTTAACCATTTATTGTATGGTCCACCTTCACCAAATCCATATTTTTTAAAGTATTCTTTCCCTTTAAATTCGATTAGCTCATTGTATAGTGACTTGAACTGTCCAAAAATTTTCTCAATTTTTTCGGTGTTGTCAACTTCTTCAACCTTAACGGTCTCGGTTTCTTTAGTTTCCTGTGTGTTGTTCTGACAAGATAAAATACTTGTCGCAACGAATACGGTGATAATTATTTTCTTCATTTTCTTTTGATTTTAGTATCCCATTTGTTTAATGCACAAAGCGGCAATAGTCGAAACCGCCTCATTATTTGTATTTTCCAAATCTCTTGTCGCTTCATCTATACAAATTTGTAAGTCTTGTGCTCTTTTTTTGAGCACGTCCATTGAGACTGAGTTGTCAACGGCAGCCATAAAGTCACCACAAGTAGCCAATTTATTCTTTTCTGTGGCGGTTTTCCATTCAGCAATTTTTGCTTTGTGTAACGTTCCTCCTTCATACCATTTTTCAACTGTTGATTTTGGCGTTGTGTTTTTCGTTTGAGAATTGTCGCTACTTCCTCCACAACTTGTCAGAAGGAGTCCAATAATTGATAAGGCGATTAGATTTTTCATGTCGTTTTGTTTTAGTTTTTATTTTGCCCAACGTTCCCAGGCCAGGCGCCAGTGGCGGGTTTAAGACCACTTCACTGCGAAGCCACTCCAAAGATAAATAAAACCAATGAACTTTCGGCTACTACATCACCCGCCATTGCGCTTGACCTGTGTTGGGCATCTGTAGGCTGCCTTTACTTTCTCGTCTGCGGTAATTTTCTATAAAAAACCTTTCTCTTTTCTAAATTATCCGTTTACAATATTTTCCCCATATAGACGTAATTGTGCGATGGCTTTTGCTTATTGCCTGATGGGATGTGCGTGGATGGCAATGGGCAAAAATCATAAGAATATCTTAAACATACTTTTAAGTACTTAGCATTATATTAATTAAATCACGGGAGGATTTTTTGTTTACATTTGCTTCTGACAAGTAAGTGGGTTTAACTTCTTATATATCCATGGTATGTTTGTTGTATATATATTTTTTTTAAAAATAATGATATGAAAAATTTGTTTTGCAACGTAGAGGATCTAACACATGAGGATAGTGTTGAAAAATTCTTTCTAGACAAGTTAATTGCCAGTTTAAATTATAAGAATAAGAATATAAAAACTAAAACCGCAATAAAAGATTTAATTATTGGCAAGGGAAGTAAAAAAGAAAATTATAAACCTGATTATGTTCTTTACAAGGCTAATATGCCGGTTATAGTAATTGATGCTAAACACACAGAAAAGAATGTAGATGAATTTATATATCAAGCTTCAGGATATTCATTGGCATTAAATCAAGATTACAAAGGTGATAATCCAATTAAATATTTCGCCTTAACAAACGGACTAATTACTAAGTTATATAATTGGGATGAGAAAGAACCGATTTTAGAGTTGAATTTTGAAGATTTTAGCGAAAACAACCCGAAATACAAAAAACTTATTGAGCTAATATCGGTTAATAAAATAAATAATATAATCAGTAGTGTTGATGGTTTTACGTTCAAGAGAATTGAGAAAAATGCAGTTGAAGGTATTTTTAGAGCCTGTCATAATTTGATTTGGAAAAAAGAAACAATAAGCCCAACAGATGCTTTTTATGAATTTTCAAAGCTCTTTTTCATTAAACTAAAGCAAGACAAAGATATTCATAATAATTTTATTGAAAAAGGGAAAGATGTACCTATTAACGAATTTAAATTTTCTGATAAATGGATTGAGAAACAAGATGCTAATAACCCTATAAATGATATCTTATTTAAACAACGTCTTTTACCATTTTTAAAAGACGAGAGGGAGAAAAAAAATAAAAAAAGAATATTTGAGGATAACGAAGTAATAGAATTACAATCAGCAACAATTAAAGAGGTCGTAAAACTATTACAACATATTGATTTTTATAATATTGATGAAGACTTAAACGGTAGAATGTTTGAGACTTTTTTATCAGCCACTGTGAGAGGGAAAGATTTAGGGCAATTTTTCACACCTAGATCAATTGTAAAATTCATGGTGAAGATGGCTGACATTGAGGCGAATAAAAATAATGTTGATAGAATTTTTGATGGATGTGCTGGATCGGGTGGCTTTTTAATAGATGCAATGGCTGACATGGTTGAGAAAATTGAAAACAACAAAAGTTTATCTAATAAAGAAAAAAATGATATCAAAGACAATATATATTCTAACAATATCTATGGTGTTGAAAAAAGTTTAAAAAACTCGAGAGTCTCAAGAATGAATCTTTGGTTTCATGGTGATGGCTCAAGTAATGTGTTTTGTTTAGACACATTAGATAAGCAATTTAGATATGATCCAGGTTTATCAAATGAGAGAAAAAAAGAGATCGAAGAATTTAAGAAAAGAGTTCAAGATGAGAAAAATAGTTTGCGCTTTGAGATTGTTTTAACAAACCCACCTTTCTCAACTAAGTATGAATGGAGTAAAAAGGATGAGAAGGCAATCATAGAAGATTATGATATTAGTTATAAAAATCTAGATAAAACAAAGAATGAAAGAGTTTCTTCACTAAAATCAAATGTTCTCTTCATTGAAAGGTACTATGATCTATTAGCGGATAAGGGGAAATTGTTGACAGTAATTGATGAAAGTGTTTTAAATGCTGAAAAAGAATCAGATTACAGAAAATTTATCCTTGATAAATTTATTATAAAAGCAGTTATTTCTTTGCCAAGAAATTCTTTTATTAATGCAGATACAAACACAAAAACCTCTATTCTTTATTTAAGAAAAAAAAGTACTCCATCAGAAAAACAACCACCTATTTTTATGGCTATTTCTCAAAATGTTGGACACAGTGATAGCGGAAAACCTGAACCGGAGAAATGTGATTTATTGGCTATTTTGGACGAGTTTAAAAAATTTGAAAATGGGAAATAAATCTTTCATATTAAATAATGTCTCAGATTTAGATAAATTAAGTTGCCATTCCTATGATCCTAGCACTTTAATTTTAATTAATAAATTGAAGGCTAATGGAATTAAATTAGACTTATTAAAGGAGAAGATTATTTCAGGGCCAATGGGTTTTCATTTACACACATATGATTATGTGCCTGAAAATTATCCGGAACGAGTTAAATTACTTCAAATTTCAAACATTGATGAGTTCGGGAAAATTGTAGATAAAAAAAATGATAAATATATATCTCCTGAGAAAAATTTAGATTTAAACAAGTCTATTGTTAAGAAAGGTGATTTAATCATTGCAAAAACTGGAACCCTTGGTAGAATTGCGTTATTTAATGATAAATATCAAGCAAATTTAAATCAGGCATTAGGAATAATTAGATTTAAGGCAAAATATAAAGATATTGCAATCATACCAGAATATATTCATATATTCTTGAACAGTTCTTTCGGATTGGAACAATTTAATCATATTGGTGGTTATAGAGCTGGACAGAGTGGTTTATCTTTAAATGAAATAACTTCCATATATATTATATTACCCGATGAAGTAAAGCAAAAAGAAATAATTAAGGCTGTCAAAAAGGAAAGGAAAAAAGCAATAAAACATTATCAAAATTACATACATTTAGCCGAAGAAAGCAAACTACTACCCGCTGAATTATTAAATATAAGAATACCTAATGAAGATAAAAGAATATTTATTAACGAGTCATGTGTCAATAACCGATTAGATGCAATTTATAATTCCCCTTTTTTAAAAAAATTGAAAAATAATATTAAAAATGCACCAAATAAAAAATTACACGATCTTTTAGATAATGCAAAAACTGAATTCGAATTCAATAATTTTTACAAATTAATTGACCTCGACAATATTGACGCCAAATCCAGTAAAATTAGGTCTTTCAAAGAAGTTGATATTTTAAAGTCCACTAAAACGATGTTTAAGAAAGGTAATATTTTAATATCAAAGCTAGGAGGAGAAAAAGGAAATATAATTTTAATTGACGAAAGTTTTGACGGATGTGTTGGTTCAGGGGAATTGGTACCCTTTAAACTTAAAAAAAATTGCAACACATCTTTAGAGTATATATTTATTCTTTTAAGAAGTATACTCTGCACAAAGCAAATGGAATATATGTTAACCGGCTGTTCTAGAATGCGTCTTTCTAAGACTGGAATGCAAGAATTAATGATTCCGATGCCAAGGAATCATGAAGAGGAGAATTATATAATAAAGTCTGTTAAAAATAAGCTAGATCAGGCAGATATTGAATTTCAAAATTATATTGAGAAGAAAAATAAAATGTATGATATGATTGGTAGACATATCGAAGAAATGATAAAATAAACACAACAAAAAAAGATCACACCTCATCATCACTAAAGTTGTCTTTTATAGAAAATCCGGCAAGCTCTTTTAAAAGCTTTGGATTGTGTGTTAGATAGTGCGGCTTTTGAATGTGCTTGCATGCTACTGAAAACGAATCCCCTTTTCGTTTTACGGAGGATTAATTTCACCAACTAACCACTCCATTTTCCACGGAGACAAGGCAGCCTATAGTGCCCAACTCGTTATATCCGTAACAAATATACTCATATCTCATTTAATATTCCGGGATAAGAGTATGTTTTGGTTGCTTTTATCCGTTTTGGATAGTTGACGGATAATGGTATCAAGGGGGCTGTTTATATTTAATAAATCCTTTTTGGTGACTTGGGTATAGATCATGGTTGTTTCAGGTTTTGAATGACCCAATAACTCTTGAATGTATCTCAGATCTGTTCCGTTTTCTAATAAATGTGTTGCAAAACTATGACGCAATGTATGTGGCGTAACATGCTTGGTTATGTTGGCGGCTTTACAACTTCTTCTTAAAACTGCTCTGATGCTTTCTGCACTGTATTTTCCTCCATTTTGGCCTTCAATAAAAAATTCAGAAGGACGGTAGGTTGAAAGGTAATTGGCCAGCAGAGGTAAATAGCTTTGCGATAAAACAACATACCTGTCTTTTCTGCCTTTTGCACTTCTTATGGTGATTTGCTTACGATCTATATCAATATCTGACAGTTTTAGTGCCAATAGCTCTCCAATTCTTAGCCCCGCTGCATAAATTATTGCTAAAGCCGCCCTGTGTTTTATATTCTTGGTATGCCTGATCAAATCAATTATTTCTTCTTTTGATAAAACCACCGGCAGCTTCTTTTCTTTTTTAGGACGCACTAAGTTTTCGGTATTAAGGTTTGCCTCAAGACAGTGTGCCAATAATTTAACGGCTCCAATAAATTGCCGTTGTGTACTAATACTGTATTTGTGCTTCACAATGAATTGCTGATTAAAACGCTCAACGTCTTTATTTGATAAATCAGCTATTTTGCCGGGAAAATAGAATATTAAAAATTCAGTTACCAATGTTCCGTAAGTAGTAATTGTACTGGGACTGTATCTTCTTCCTTTTAAAAATTGAGTATAGTTGTATATGATCTGTTTATACTCAGCAGAAAGTCCTTGAAATCTCTCTTTTAAAGATGTTTTTTGATGGTGAGATTTTTTAAATTCCTTTTTGTTTTTTGTGAAGGAACTGTAATTCAATATGGCTATACCTTCAAATGAATTGCGAAGACGGACGTGGTTCTCCTTAGTGTTTTCTATATACCAGCATTTGTGTGTGGCACTCCACTTACAACCGCTGATTTTAGCTGTTTCAATTAATTTCTGATTGTACTCAAAGTCAAGTTTGATTTGTTGTTTACCGCGGTGTTCTAGTTGGTATAGTTTTATTTGGGTTAAATCTTCCATCAGTATCGAAGGTAATAAATTATATGAAATTAAAGGTTAGGGTTGAAGTGAGTTGAAAGAAGGGTGGGTTGGTAGAGAAGCGGGGTTGTTAACTGTTAGTGTCCTGCCCAAACGGAGGCGGTTAGCTTGTGCTGAAAATTTGGGATGAATTGAGCCGGATCAATAAGAGCGACTGAAAGAAGCTGCTTATTGGCCGTGCGAAATACCAAATTGAAGTACAACTATGAGCTGTAGTTTGTTTAGGCAGCCTAAAAATAGACATACATAAAAATCAAATATTTGAAACCACAGAGCTCGCGGAGCATTACACAGAGTTCGCAGAGAAAATTGAAGTAAATAAGTTAAATCACGGTGTGCATTATGCATTCTCTAACTGTATGGATTTTGTTACTCATAAACAATATCAATGTAGCGATCAAAAAAAACAATGAAAACTTGCAGGCTTAAATGATTAACTTTATAATATGTTTAAACAACAATAGACAGAAAAATGAAGAAAATAATTGCATTTGCCGGAAGTAATAGTTCAACATCCATCAATAAACAACTTATTCAATATGCGGCATCTTTAGTAGAAAATGCAGAGACTGAAATTATTTCATTAGAGGATTATGAACCGCCGGTGTACAGTATCGATCATGAGAAAGAATACGGATCACATGAATCGGTAAAGCGGCTGTATGACAAATTGAATGAAGCAGATGGCTTGATTATTAGTGCTTCTGAGCACAATCACGGACCCCAGGCTTTTTTTAAGAATATTTTGGATTGGTTGACACGGGTGCAGTTTACATTTTTAAAAGATGAAGGTAGAAAAGCGCTTGAAGATATGCCGGTTCTGTTGATGTCAACCTCTCCGGGAAGGGGAGGAGCAGCAGATGCCAGGGAAAAAGTAAAATATATTTTAGAGGTGTGTAATGCAAAAGTGATCGCTGAATTTGAATTGGCTTCATTTAACCACACGGCAGAAAATGGTAAAATCACAGATAAAAAATTGAACGAAGAACTGAAAGCCGGGGTTAAAAAACTAGAGGAGGAATTGAAATGAAAACACTGCATATTAAATCAGAAGAAAGAGGACAAGCGGATCATGGATGGCTAAAAGCTCGCTTCATGTTTAGTTTCGCCAACTATTACAATCCTGAACAAATGAGTTTTGGAACATTGCGCGTACTCAATGATGACATCATTCAGGGCGGAACCGGCTTTCCTGAACATCCACATGCCAATATGGAAATTGTTACCGTTCCTTTGAGTGGTTCGCTAAAGCATGTAGACAATATGGGGAATAGTGGCGTGATTAGCAGTGGCGAAGTGCAGGTGATGTCGGCAGGAACCGGAGTTTTTCATTCCGAATTCAACGGCTCAACTTCAGAAGAAGCTAATATTTGTCAAATTTGGGTAATGCCGGGTAAAAACGGGGTAGAACCCAGATATGACCAGCTTCAATTCTCCATGGATAAAAATGTGCTACAGCAAATTGTTTCTCCTGACCCCAATGATGCCGGTTCATGGATTCATGCTGACGCATGGTTCAATCATGGTGTTTTTGATAAAGGACAAACAGTTGACTATCAATTACACAAAGATACCAACGGCCTTTTTTTATTTTTGATTGAGGGAATTGTAAAGGTGGGAGATCATGAGATTAACAGAAGAGACGGCTTTGGAGTATGGGATACTGATCAGGTAACATTTGAAATAGAAGAAGAAGCCCGCTTGTTGTTGTTGGAAGTTCCTATGTTAGGATAAAAGGAGCTTTTCTGATTTTTTGCTAAAAAAAGAATCAGGAAATTCTTTGTTATATGATATTAGAAATCATATAGTTTAACCTTATAATATTAAATATGAGCTATCATGAAAAATTGCCTATTTTTGTAGTGAATCTAATCTATATAAAAATGAAAAAAATAGTATTTATTACCGCTTGTACTTTTATGATCGTTTTAAGTTCATGTAAAAGTGGAACATGTACCTGTCAAGTGTTTGGATCAGAAGTTTCAACTGATTACAATGATATGGACAGGGACGATTATAAGGAAACTAAAAATGATTGCGAAAATGCAGGCTGTGACTGGTCTCCTAAATTGTAAAAAACTGTAAAAGTGTTTTGAAAACCAGGACTTAAAGTTCTGGTTTTTTTATTGAAGTAAATCCTGCTTGAATCGATTCGCAGATTAAAATCACCTTTTTTCAAAACCGAATATTGTGCTTCATACAGAAACAACAATAATCTTCCACCTCACAACCTCCCAGCACTACCAATCCCGAGTCTTCTTTTTCAAACATTTCTTCAGAAGGAAATCCGTAAACAATAGGGACTATGCTATCTGTATGCTGTTGGGGGCATACCATTTTATCATTTGTGCGTACCTGCTCAGAAAGAATATTCTTTTCTGTGGCTTGAGTTGAATATTGACAGGAGTAGAAGAGACATAATACAATAGGGATGAAATGTTTCATACACCCTTATACCACTGTTTTGGATGAAGGTTCATTTTATTCTCCTTTCTCCTTGATATTATTCAATCGGATAGATTATCTTTACTTTACCACTGAATCTGAACCTTATGGCACGTTTTATTATTTTTATTTTAAATCTGAATCTTTCCGTCTTGACGTTTAGTCAGCAAGAATATCCTCTTGAAACTATTTTACAAAAAGGGCACTCAAAATATGTGACCGCAGCTGATTTTCACCCTTCAGGAAAATATGTGGCAACCGGAGGGTATGACAATGCTGTTTTTCTCTGGAATCTGGAAAATGGTAAAGTCATCCGGCAATTCAACAGGCATACTTCTGCAGTTTGGGCGGTTGAATTTAACAAAGAGGGAACTGAATTGCTCACTGCTTCAGCCGATAATACGGCGCGTGTTTTTGATTTGATCAGTGGTGAGCAATTGCATGAAATTACCATTCCCGAATTAGATGTAAGAGAAGCATTTTACAGCTTAAATGGCGAGCATATCATCCTGTTGAGTAATTCTAATCAATTTTTTGTGTATGATGCTGAAAGTGCTGACTTAGTTGGTGAATTTGAGAAAAGCTATTCCGTTTCAAGGCTTGAGAACGTTATCCATCCCGAAGGAACAAAAGTATTGCATACTTCTGGCTATAAAGGGGCAGAAGTTTTTGATTTACGTACCGGTGATACGCTTCTTTCTATTCCTTTCGACAAGGTGTTTGGCATGGGATTCAGTCCGGACGGGAAATACATAGCCTTGAGTTCAAGCAAGCAATTCGCAAAAATAATGGATGCAGAAAGCGGCAAAGAAATCGCTCATTTAAAAGACCCCGATCTGGAGTCAGAATGTGATGGCTGTAATTTGCACATGGCCTGGAGCAATAACAGTAAATATCTGCTGACTATGTCCAATAAATCTGACGCCTTGTTGTGGGATGTTTCAAAGGGAAAGAAAATCCGCTCGTATTGCGATATTCGGGAACGTCCTACGGTATTGCGATTTAGTAAAGATGATGAGTACGTAATTATTAGTTTAAATGAAGAGGTGTTGGTGTATGAAACCAAAAGTGGAAAAAATGTCTTGCGAATGAAAAGTGAATATGTGGATTACTATAACATCCATCTTAGTAGAGACAGTCGTTACATCACCTTGCCGGGAGATGAGCAAACGGCTGTGGTATGGGATATTCGTAGAGGGAAGAGAACAAAAGTGCTTGAAGGTTTTTTAAACCAGAAGAAGTTTGATGGGATGGGCTTTGAATACGATAATTGGTATGATAAAGGAATCCTGAAGTTTGTCAGTCGTTCAAGGGGATTTTCATTGAGTCCGGATGGCAGCAGAATAGCATTTGGGAATATTGATTCAGTAGCCTTGTTAGTAGACCTGAGTAGTGGAAGTGTGGTCCATACCCTAAAAGGGCATTCAAAGGCGGTGTTGACCACTGCTTTTTCTCCGGACGGTAAACTCCTGGCCACAGCTGGAGGTGATCGCCTGATACAGTTTTGGGACGTAGCATCTGGTCAGTTGATTAAAACGCTGAAAGGGCATAGGGGGATGATTTTCGATATTGCTTTTAATTCAGACGGTTCTAAGTTGATTTCAGGTTCCTGGGATGGTAGCATGATCTTATGGGATTTGAAAAAAGACAGGTATAAATCGGTGGATTTGGGCGGTTTATCGCCTTATAGAGTAGGTTTTACGCCAAATGATCTTTATATCGTATCTTCCAATACAAAGGATCAATTTGAGTTCTGGGAAGAAGATGCTTTATTGCGTTTTCGAAACCTGGTGGGAAATACCGATATCGTTTCTTCTTTTGATTTTAGCCCGGACGGCTCAAAGGTAGCCACTGCCTCATGGGATGGGAAAGTTAAGGTGTGGGACGTGCTGACCGGTATGCAAACTGCCCGATTCAACGGACATTCCGGAGCTGCCTTTTCCGTTTTTTGGGATCCTAAAAATCGCTTTATCGCATCTGCCGGAGCTGATCACAACATTTATCTTTTTGATGCTGCTAATGGCAAGCTGATTCGACAACTGCAAGGACACAACACTGCCGTTACCCATATAGAAATCAACCAAATGGGGACACAGTTGATCTCCTGTAGTGAAGAAGGAATGATTAAAGTTTGGGATTTACAGCATTTTACCGAAATCTATTCACGTATCCAAATTTCAAGATCAGAATGGTTAACTACTACAAAAACAGGGTATTTTGATGGATCACCTAAAGCGTTAGATTTAGTGAATTATGTCTCCGGAATGGAAGTGATTCCCGTAAACTCATTGTTTGACAAGTATTTTACTCCCAAACTGATCCAAAGAATTAATGCCGGGGAAAGCTTTAATGATACAGGAGAGCGATTCAATGAAGTGATTGGGAACACCCCCTTGGTGGCTATTCATCTAAGCGAATCCGGTAAAAGATCAGTTAAGGTGCGGGAAGATTCAGTGTACAACTGGAAAAGAGCTGAGATTTCGCTGGATTTAGAGATTGACTCTAAAGATAAAGCGGTAGATGAAATTCGGGTCTATAATAATGGAAAACTGATCATGGCAGAAAGTCTGAATAAAGAATTGGTGTTTAGGGGCGGTGATAAAGATAAGAGAACGATTATGGTTCCTCTGAATGATGGAATAAATGAAATCAAAGCACTAGTTATCAATAAAGAGCGTACAGAATCAAGTCCTACTAAAATAGTAGTTGAATTTGACGGGGAAGCTGCAAAAACCGATCTTTTTATACTGTCTATAGGAATTAATAAGTACAAGAATCCGGATTATGACCTGGATTATGCGGTAAATGATGCCAAATCTTTTGCAAAAGCCATTAAAAAAGGGGGAGATACTTTATTCAATCAAATTCATGTCTTTTCGGTTGAAAATGATGAGGCTACCAAACCAATAATTGCTGCTAAACTGGAAGAGATTAAAAAAGCAATTGGACCGGAAGATGTGTTTCTTTTTTACTACGCCGGCCACGGAGTGATGAGCTTTGCCAGTGAAGGGGAAGAGGCTGAATTTTTTATTGTCACGCATGATGTAGTGAATTTGTACACTGAATTAGCGGTGCTTAAAGAAAAGGCACTGTCTGCGGCAGAACTTATGCAGTATTCAGCAGGGATTTCTGCTGAAAAGCAACTTTTTATTCTGGATGCCTGTCATTCGGGCGGTGCCTTAAATAGCTTTTCAACAAGGGGAGGGGGGAGCAGAGAGAAAGCCATGGCGCAATTGGCACGTAGTACCGGCACTTTCTTTTTGACGGCTTCTCAGGATGCACAGTATGCCAATGAAGTTGGAAATCTCAAGCACGGTCTGTTTACTTACGCATTGCTTGAAGTTTTGGAACAAACAGTAGGGGATAACGGCGATAAAAAAATCACAGTCAGTGAAATGAAATCGTATGTTGAAGATAGGGTTCCTGAATTGAGTCAAGAACACCGGGGTTCACCTCAATATCCTACTTCTTATAGTTTTGGACAGGATTTTCCGTTGGTGATTATAAAGTAAAGGTAGGATATCGTCTTTGAAAAAAAGGGTTGGAATCAAATGAAAATCAATAATAACGAAAAAACCAACAAATTGAATAGTTTTGTGATATCCGTTATTATTACGTAATTCACAGTATGCGAATATTTATAGTTGCTTTAACACTTCTGTCGATCACTGCGTGTAGCATGACTGTTGGCAAGTGGAAACGATCATGTGTCAAAGTCTGTAAGTGCTCAGTTGATTTGATTGAGGGGCCGTGTGATCCATATTTAGAAGCTTTTGAAGAAGCAAGTACTCAGATAGATGAGCGTCTGGCAAATCTTAAAGCAAACAATCCGAAGGCCTATAAGCGAGTAAATAAAAGATATCTGAAAGCAAGGGCAGAGGTAAAGCAGTTGCATTGTGGGTGGTGAGGGGATATTTTAATATAAAATACGGAAGTCAAGTAATTGAGAAAAAACAATACCTTTTGATACATTAATACAATTTTCGTATCTTTTACGTAATATGGTATTATATTTGACGTATTATCGTTAGATTATATCTGCAAGTTTTTTGCATAACTTACGTCTAAAACAAAAGTTATATTTAATATAAATGTCAACACTTACGATAAATAATCACAATCCCTTCGATTCATTTGGTGAATTAATTGCACCTTTTTTTACAAAAAAGACTCAAAAGAAACGCTCGAGTCTTTTAGATACCTTCACTAAAAACATTAGTAAATCGAATATTAAAAAGCTGGACAAATGCATTAATCAGCTAGATGAGAGCATTGTTGAAATGAAAGAAAATCATTATAAATACAATGATAAAAAATCTCTTGAATTAATTGAAGAGGGAAAATTTCTGTTGAAATTGCTTTCAAATCTAGCGTCGCTCGTTGATATAGTTGATGACAAAGATGACATTACTGTTGAGATGTCAACAAAATTTAAAATTGTCGGCGACAGAATAGAATCTGTAATCGCTTTAGCTGAAACATATAACGAAGTTAATAAATTGAAGAAGGAAATAGAAGAGGGAAAAACTATTTCTGATATTGACAAAGCCTTCTCCATATAAACCAATTTTTCCTAGTTCGTTTAAGAAATCAATTAAGAAAATCCCGCGCGATATCTTAGAAGAATGCAAAAAAGCAATCACAAACTGCTTGGATAATCCTAAATCTAAGTCTGACAAGGTAAAAGACCCGAATCTTCCCGACAGAAAAATCAGAGTTGGTAGTTATCGAATCTTATTTGATTTAAAGGAGGATGAAAAAGAAATTCACGTGATATGCATCAAGCATAGAAAAGAGTGTTATGAATAATTAGCTAAGCTTCAATCTGAAATAATTAAATCATTAACTTTATGAAGTAGTGCCAGCGAATGGAAAAAGCAGGTTTAGCTTAATTATATCTATTTAACATAATATATATTATAAGCCAAAAGAGGCTTTTCCGGTAAACCTTTAAATCTATCTCTTTTAGGCAGTTATAATATAGTATTATGTCTGCACTAATTTTCCTGCGCACTTTGTCCGCGCAAAATTAGTTTGGCTCCGCTAAATAGCTAACAAGGAAATTCTGAGTTTCAATTGAAGATTGTTTGGCGTTTGTGGTCAGGCTTATAATACACCTTATGTATTCACTGCGTTTCGCCTTTCAGGTAAATAGCCGCTCTCCATGTCATTTGCTTCAAAATCATTTTGCTTGGATAGCAAAATATTTTGTACGCAAAGCCACCACATGCCAGCCCGCAGGTTTTATTCTTCCCACACACCGCGCCGTGTTGAGCTTGCCGAAACATTTTATTCTTTCTCTTTTGCCATCACGCACATGAGTAATTGTAAATTCTTTACGCTACGCTCCAGTCAGTTTACATTACACATGTTTTTCCAGCTCACATTTATGGGTTATTTACAAATCAAGCTTCGTCTGTAATTCAATTTTTGGATGAAAAGTTCCAATTATCATGAACGGATTATGACTTGTAAATTGCCGCAGCTTAGTTGTTCCTAAATAAAAATAGAGATCTTTTGTTTTGGCAAAATCGTCAAAATACTTTTTCCTGACATCTTCACAGGCTTTCATTTCATCATTGTATTTATTGAATTGCTTCCAGTACAATGCGCCCACCTCCCAATCTTCAATCATCATTTTTCGTTTTGCTCTATCAGATCCTTCAAATATAAAACTGAATTTATAAGGTAATTTTTTCACAACCTCAAACTCACTTTTATCTTCAAACATATTCATCTGTTTAAGTTGCTCAGTTTTGGATTTACTCCATTCTCTGTCAACTTCTTCCCAAACAAAATCATGGATAATTGTGGGCTTAAAAACAGCTAGTGATGTACAGATGGATCTGTCTTTTGCTTCCCGGATCAACAATTCCATATCTGTGTAGACCTTCTTAAGAACAATCTCTTTTCTTTCTTGCCAATTATGTGTGGTCTTAATATGGCCTACAACTTTTATTGGGTTTTCTACCTCAATGTTAACCGGCCTATGACTTTCAGGCCTAAAATCACTGGTGTTTTTAGTCAAGTCAACTTCAACCCAGTCATACTTTTTGTATTGATTTACATAATCTAATGTTCTGAAAGGAATCGGGTATAATCTTATCCAGTCTCCAGCTTCTGTAAACCCTGCGGAACAAACCAACTCATCATACTTTTTTGAAATGGTAGGATACGTTTTAACCGTTATTAAGACCCGGGTTTTTGCCATCTTTCACAAATGCTTGACCGGAATATTCCAGTTGGGTTGTTTTGCCAGTGCTTCCACTACCCTACCTCTGTGGCACATACATTCTGTTGCTTCAAAGCAGGTAAGGGCAATGCGATTATATTGTTCCAGCAAATCGTTTATGCTCAATAAATATTCTTCGTTTTCTACCAGAACAGTTTTTTCGTATTCCTTAAAAAGTATTTTGTAATCATTTAAAGAATTCAACTCCTTTCTTTTTTCTGAAACAATGCCTAGCTGAGGTATGTGTACATAGTCAATCCCCACATTTTCACAGGCGTGTTTCAATTGGTTTTTGGAAAACCCAAATTTCATGCTCAAAGGGTTTTTCCGGACATCACAAAGTAACTTGACATCATTAATAATTAACTGATTTAAGTAGGCTTCTAATGACTTTCCTTCATATCCAATAGAAAACAATTTGGTTTCAGAAAATTGCCTTTTTTGTTTGTGCACATTTTCTAATTCAGCAGCCGATAAAACACGAGCGGCTATTTCACTGTTGATGGCATAAAAAGGATAATTGCGATAGGTATATTTGATCAATTCTTCACGAGAGGTTTCACCATAAGCACTTTTAAGCTTTATCATAAAAGACTGATCTGCTTTTTTCAGCGTTGGCGTAAATTCTTCAGATGTACTTTTAACCCATTGCGGCGAGTTGGCATTTGTACTTTCTTGTACTAAACCGTATTTACCGAGTGTTTTTAAATCCTGGTTGGCCTGAAACGAATAGCAGCCATATTTGTAAGGCACAAAATCAAATGCTTTTTTCTCTTGCCAGCGGGTATAAATAAACAGCAGCTTTTGAAGGCTTGTTTTATTCAGTTCCCCACCAAAATTCTCCAATAGCGAAAGCAATATTTTTCTGCGGTAGTACATGTTGATAAAGATACGAAGTCTTTTTTTAGAAAATTTAGCTGCCGAAATTGATGGTTAACAATTTGGTGTTGAGGAAAAGGGCTCTTTGGATTCAAAATATCCTGAGCAGGTTAATGCCACAAGGAAACGTTATATTAAATAGAATTGGGCTTGACAATCTCAATTACGGTTCTCCTAGGAAAATCATTTGCTTCAATGGTTTTATTGACAGAATAATCAGGAAATTGCTTCTGTAAGTACGACATTATATGATTGTCAATTTTCGATTTGTTAAGCGGATCATCTATGAATGTGCAGTCCTCTTCGTTTTCAGGTATTATGTCCACCTGGACATGTTTTGTTTTTACTGAATCTTCAACTAATAAATGCCTTGTTTTGATCATTTTTTCAATGTTATTTCAGTTTTTTTAAGTAGGTTATTAATTTCTTATTGTTATAAACTTCTAAATTTTGTATTCTTTCTGCTTTAAAAAATCGTTTCTCTTCACGTAAAAAGCAAAATGCTTCCAAATAAAGTTCAGATTCCTTCTTCTTACCCCCTTTTTTCTTATCCAACTTAATTCTCTGAACACTTATCGGATAAATGAATCTAGTAGTAAGCTGATCATACATATTCTTGTATATGATTTTTAGAACTACTTCATCTTCATTTTTAAACCCAGAATCCAAATAATCTTCGGCTGTTTTGATCTTGAGAGTTTTATCTGAACCAATTGAATATTCAGGATACAAAGAATTTTGTTCTCGTCTTTTTAAACTTGAAATTTTATTGATCCTGCTCATATCTATAACATGTGTTTCTTGAGAAATTTGATTAAAAAAATCTATATAAACAGAACCTCCAGCCGTATTTAAATTTAGAACGTTTCCACACATCAACTCTTTATTTTTATCTGAAGAGATAATTATTTCCTTGGAGTTATTCATTAATCGTTTAAGCCTTTTCATTCTGCTTTGTTTAACTTCTGGAACAAGAATCAAACTCTCAATAGGCAGATGTACTTCTGAAAACTTATCTGAATTGTTTTTGTAGTACTTACACTTAACCTGCTTGGCTGAATGCCACAACTCTTTTTCTTGATGATTATTTTTCATTTTATAATCAACAATATCAATCGCAATTAACAAAGGTGAGGTGAAATCTAAAAAAGATACTGCTTTTCGATCTTTCTTACCTTCCGAAAACTGCATGTACGTCTTTCTTTTAAAAAGTTCAACTGGTGATGTTTTAAAAATTACCTTTGAATTGACTTGTAATTCATTAACCTTAGGTAATTCGTTTGCTTTTTCCTCATCTTTAAATAAATTCAAGTGTTTTCCATAAATCCAAGTATCAACAAATTGCATTTGTTTGGTTGAAAACCATATACATTTACATTTCGTTTGTTCTAATGGAAGTGACTTCGATCCGAGATCTGATTTATCAGGCTCAACTGTTTCTAATACAATTAATTCACTAATAACCATTAAAGGAGAATTATAATTTGGATCACCAACAAAATTAATATCAATAATGTCACTAATTGAGTTTGAATAGTGAGATTTTAAACACACAATTCGACCAATATAATCTTGAAAATTGTTTTTTTTAATAGCCATTAAATAGTTTTGGAAATTAACGTTGAACAATATAGGAATTATGTAACAAAATCGCTAAATTTATCCTGTTTCACCAACATTGGAATAGTGACGTTTGGTTAGAACCATTTACGATCAAATTAAATAGTTTGATCGTGTACTTTGAAATAGTTTCGGCTGATTTTGAAGGTAAAAGATTGTCAATCATCATTGGCTGACAAAGACCTCTAATGAGGCTGTCTCCAATGGGTGACCATCTGAAGATTGATATTATAAAGATATATATTATTTCTTTAGCAATAAAGAGAAGTATCATATTATTTATGTATTTAATCATATTGAAATATATGTGACTCAAGTATTTGGGTACCGGTTCAATCCGTTTTGGATGTATGTGCTATGTAAAATCCTAAACAGGTGTTGGTGAGGCTTTTTTTATGAATAAAAAAGACGAAAAAGATGAAAAACCTGATTGGCTAAAAACAAAAGGATATTTGCATTTTTCTCAGCAGGTAAACACCAGGGAAAATTGGAAAAAAGTCTATGGTATCGTCACAAACAAAGAGTATATAAAATCACATGCTTTTTACCCCCTTCTTCACGTTAATATTAAAAATAGGAGATACAAAAGATCACCAAAAGGAGACCATAAAGGGCATAATTACGTAGATAAGCATGGTGTAAAAAGAAAAAACACCAAAGTAAGGCCTATTCATTATGCAAATCATTTGGACACGTTGATTTTCGCTTATTACGCTAGTGAATTGCAGAAAAGGTATAATGAAGTTTTAGAGACAGAAAAGGGTCTTGATGATTTGATAACCGCATATCGGAAAATTGAAATTATTCCGGGAGAGAAAAAAGGTAAATCAACTATTCATTTTGCACACGAAGTTTTTCAGGAGATTAATAGAAGAGTTCAAGAAAAGGGAAATGCAGTTGCCATAGCTTTTGATATAAAAAGTTTCTTTTCTTCAATGGATCATAATATTTTAAAACAAAAGTGGTGTGCCTTATTAAATTACGGCAAGGTAGAAAATGACATTTGCAGGCTTCCATCTGATCACTACAATGTTTTTAGGGCTACGACAAACTTTTCATTTATCTATAAAGATGATTTAAGAACTCATAAAGTTAAAAATGGCAGACGGGCAGGGTTTGATGAGAAAAAATTAGCCCAAATTCGAAATAAGATGGGGTTTCAAGCTTTTTTTGAATCTGATAAAGAATTTCGGAAGCAGATTAAAAATAAAAATTTACGTATATACCCGAACCCATTTAAAAATAAAGAAAAAGTATCGATAGGTATCCCTCAAGGCTTGCCCATAAGTGCCACTTTAGCAAATTTGTACCTAATTGATTTTGATAGAAAAGCACTATCATATCTCATTAATGATTTAGGTTGTTTTTATCGCAGATATTCGGACGATATAGTTGTTATTGGAGATCATTTACAAATTGAACAAATTTGTTCATTTGTGACTAACGAGATGAAAACTAATAAGGTCAAAATAAACGAGAGCAAAACAGAAAAACATCTATTTAAAAAAAGCTTATCCAATGTACATGAAGTATCTGTTTACAAAATTGAAGAAAATGGAAATTTAAAAAACAATGTTCCATTCACATATTTGGGCTTTGAACATTATGGAAATAAAACTCTTATTAAATCTGCTAATCTTTCTAAGTTTTATCGTAGAATGATCTATTCTACGAAAGGAAAGATAAAAAGAGCAGAGAAAGTCCAAGAAAAAACGCTTTCCGAAAGAAGGATAATTTTTAGAAGACAATTAGACAAATTATACAGTAATATAGATCTTGACAAACCTCATAGAAAAAAACAAAAATGGAAGACTTTCTATCAAATAGATACAGGAGAATTTCGAATAAAAGTTAAATCCAAAGACACAGCCTTTAAAACGAATTACTTTAGCTACGTTGAAAGAGCTTCTAAAATCATGAATGAGCCTGCAATTAAAAATCAACTGCGAAAACACAAGAAAATATTGAGTGATGCTATTGAAAGGCATTCTAAAAAGAAGAATTAACGTCCATTTGGGTCACTTCGTTTTACAAATTAATATGATCAAATTTTTCAAAGAACTTTCTTTTGTCAATACCAAGTTTTGTAAGTTCCTGATCTAATAGCCTCTCTGCAATCCCTGATTCTCTCGTATACATATCTATTTTCTGAGTAAATTGCCAGTAATCCTCGGTTATCATAAAATCTTTGAATTCTATTGGTATATTTTTGTATTTCAGTATCTCCTTCTCTATTAACTTTTCCAGATATGTATTGCCTAAGTTGATCAATTCTTTCTCCAAACTTTTTGATATTTCCTTCTTCTCCTTCAATGCTTTCCTCAATCCGTCTAACTCTTTCTTGAAATTCTTTTCGAATATTTGATTCAAGTCCTTCTTGTTCTGATCTAACAATTGATAACTCTTGTTCAGCTCTTCTGATATTTCCGTCCAGTCTTTCTGATTCCTCTCTAATTTCTGAAGCTCTGGTTTCAAAATCGAATTCACTTTTTCCTTCAAGCTGATAATCTTCTTGGATTTGGATGTCAAGAGATTCTTCTTCAATTCCAAGTTCTTCCTTCTTGCTAAAATATCTTTCTTCCAACTCTGCGTACTTTCCTTCAACGATTTTTCTTTCTGAGTCAAATCTTTCTTGCTCCTTTCCAAATTCGTATTTGATATCGTCCTCAATTTGTGCTTGTAATTTTTGCAGTTCGATTCCAGTTCTTTCTGCATTTCCCTTAGTTCTTCGTAAGTCTCCTCCAATTCGAGATTCAATTTCTCGGTATTGTTTTGATTCATAACATCTTCTAATTCCTCGTATAAGATTTCCAATTTCCGCCGCCCTGCAGGCGTAAGTTTCCTCAAAAAATCTTCTTTGCTGTTCATCAATTTCAATCGATTGCTCAGAATTTCTTCTGGAAGGACGTATGTATTCTGTTGTTGCTTCATCTCTATTATAAATCCATTTAGTATTTGTTGTTGTATTTAAAGCATATATTATGTTTTCAGGTGAATCTTTAGGTACCTTTATTTGTATAGTATTGATCCCTAGCCTTCGGAGTTTTGCTTTTTTTTCTTCTGATAATTTGTGACTAGCTACTAACTCAATAAGCAAATCAGGCTTGCCATCTAAAAAGAATGCTACGTCTGCTCTTATCAAGAGATTTTTTTCTTCAACTTTGTGCCCACTTCCCCACTTCACATCCCCATTTTCATCTTCAAATACAACCAATTCTCGTTTGACCACATTAGATTCATACCATTGGGAATTAGAAATTAGCATTGGAGGATCATTATCAGCTAATGAAAACTTAATGACCGTCGGAACCTTTATACGTTTTTCGATTAATAAATGCTCTTGTGCTAATCTATGTCTGTGATCTTGATCCCGGTATGTACATCTATTCTTGCGCTTAACGTCTTTAACATCATGTCTGAAGTAAGATCTGTATACCTTTCTCTTGACTGCCTGCATGGGTTTTTTACATCCCATACAGTAATACCCTTTAGCTCCACTCTCAACATCTTCTATGTAAAGAGGTTTGCCATCCTTATCTTGAGCATAGCTATTTTGAATATGTTCTTCCAATGAGAGAGATTTTTTTCTAAAATTTAATATTAACTCAACAAAATTACAAAAACAGCAACAACAAATGGTAATTGTAAACTAGGTAGCTATGCACAATATGATTAAAATATAAACAATTAATGACTAAAAAATAGTCAGAGCCTATAACCCCTCCACAATCCCAATCTCCTCCTCCGTCAAGCCATACAACTCATACACCATTTTATCAATCTCTTTATCAGTTTTATCAATCTCAGCTTTCAATTTCAAAGCCTCTGTCTTTTTGGCCTCAAACAGCTCCATCCATTCCATTTCATCTGTTTTGGATAATTTCTCTCCATCTGCTTTTTTGATAGCTTTATTTAATTCTTTGATAAAAACTCCAAAATCAATAGAGGACCAACCTTCTAACTTTTTACCAAGGGAGTGGATTTTAAAATAGTGTTTTAGATAATTACAAAACTTTTTTTCTAAACTGAAACTGAACCTTTCAAGTTCTAGTCTTTTAGCTGATATCTTCTCTAAATTTGAGCCATTTTTAATTTTTAAAGAAATAGGGAAATCTTTAAAGTGTTGAAGCTTTACTTTTGGAAACAAATCATCAAACTCAGAATATTTATATCTAAAATAAAATGACATTGCGCCAGAATTTAGAATTGCCAGAGTTTCAAGAGGATTAAATTTTTCAACATCTAAAAATCGTGCTATAAAAACAGATTGGTCGATTATAAATTGATCTTCAATATATGTAGCTATTAGTCGTTTAGATGGAATCTGTCTTAGTATTAGTCTTTTTCCTTCAAAGAATTTTGGCTCTCTAGGTTCTGCTAACCACTTTCCATAACTAATATAGCTATCGTTATTCCATGTTATTTTCCAACGATTTACATTCTTTCCTCTCAAGTAAGGAACAAATGTCTCATCAACTTTTGTTTCAGATTGATAAGGATCTTTGGATATAAACTCTTTGGTATGTCCTACGCGTTTGTGATAAACACCCACACCTCTGCCAATTTCAGTGAAACTAGACAGTGGCACTACGTTCTTTTTGAATTTAGATAGAATTGACTTGATCTCTTTTGAGGCAGATACGTTAATTGAATAACCATCATTATTTTGCCATTCTAATTGATTTTCAGTCCCAATATCATTAAATTCTTGATTATGACACACTTTTAATTTTGTTTCAGTCTCCTGTTGTAAGTCGGAATAAGTAACAATGACAGTATCAACATTTGCATCTGCGAATGTTTCTGTAGGCATAGTTACAATTTCTTTCAAATGTGCACTTGATAATAAAAATTTTCTAACTTCCTTCAAAAATAGATTATTCAACCAAGCATTAGGGATAATGATCGAGACTAAACCATTTTTGGCATTAATTTCAAGCATTCGTTCCATGAATAAAATGTACAGATCAATTTGGTAAACTGCTGTTTTGTATTTCTTATTAAGAAATTCTTTAACTGGTTGCGTGAAATTGTCTCCTTTGCTACTAACATAAGGCGGATTCCCAATCACCACATCAAAACCACCTTTATATTCGGTACGGAGGGCGTGGTCGTAGGTGCAGACAAAATTTTCTATCGTTGAGTTCAATTTTTTGTTGTTGGGTAAGCCGTGTTTATCCCGGTTTTTTTGTATGTACTCTACGGTATTCCATAGTTGCTTATCATCTTTTATAGGTTTATTGCCAAATTTTTGTGTCCATAGCGAGTTATAGTTTTTCTTTTCTTCTTTTGTCAAGGGGACGTGTCCCCTTGTTGTAATACCTATAGCAGTATTGTATTCTTTAGCTGTTATACCTTTTATCTTTCCTACGATTTTCGTTACTTCTTCTTCATCACATACCAGTAGCAGGTGTAGGTGGTCGCCGCAGATGTTGTATGCCATTACATTTAGATCATCTTCTTTTACTATTTGGGCAATGGTGTTGGTTATTAGTATTTCATCTTCTGTCTCTAACCATATAGGTTGTGCTTTAGGTCGTTGTCCATTATCACGTTTTAGACGTACTTTATGGTCGATCATTCGCTGTGAGGTTCGGCTATCATGTGTGGCTGTGGTAATGTGAAATGCCTTTTTGTTTTTTTCTTCAAAAACAGCCGGAAACTCTTTTTGCCAGTTAAACGCCTTCTCTCCTGCAATTTTGGGGTCATCAATCAATGAATTACCACATTTGATGTTATTGTTGAGTGAGGTCAGTTTACGCCCTCTTTGAGCGGTGCGCAACCACAAGGCAAGCTTGGCTATTTCAACACTTTCTTCATTGATGTCAACGCCGTAAATGTTTTGCTCTAAAATTTGGGTTTCAATGTCACTTAACACCAGCGGCACTTTGTGATACTGAGCGGTTAACTCATCCAGGTATTGATGTTCTTCCATTAAAAATTCCAGTGCCTGGTTCAAAAAAGCACCGGAACCACAAGCCGGATCACAAATTTTTAAATCTAACAACCAATCTCTGTAGGCTTTTAAATCTGCTATGCCTTTTTTAGATCGTTTGCTGGCCTGTCCAAAGCGTTCATCTGTAATGTCCAGTTCGGCTTTCTTTTCTTCGCATAATTTGCCAATGGTATTGTCAACAATGTATTTGGTGATATACTTTGGGGTATAAAAAACACCGTCTTTTTTACGCTTGCTTTTACTCTTATCTATCTCCTGACCTTCCAGTTCTGCCGTAATGCTCTCAATTTCATTGAGGGAGTTTTCAAAGATGTGCCCCAGGATATTTACATCCACTTCACTTTGAAAATCATAGGCCGTGAGTTTTTGGGTGTGTTTGAGCAATACTTCATCATCAATGTTGATGTTGTCGAGAATCAAATCATCCTGAAACAGGCCTCCGTTATAACCAAAAATTTCAGCACGCTCTCCGCCTGCCGGCCTGCCGGAGTTGATAAAACCGAAATATTGCCTGTAAATGTCATACAACTTCCGGCTTTCTCCCCAGTCTTTATCCTTTTGCCACTTTTCAATGATCTTTGTAATGGAGTTGGGCGGCAACAAGCCACTGTCCTCTGCAAAAAAGATGAATAAAAAACGGTCTAGTAATTTCTGTGTTTTCTTGAACAGCATCAACTGATCATCATTTGGATGATTGCCGGCCATGTTTCGCCACAAATCTGTTCTAAAGGCAGAATAATCCTTGTAAAGTTGTTTTGTGATGTTCTCCTCAGCCAGTAAACTTTCTTCTTTTACTTTTAGCGGAAGGCCACTCAAAAGATGCTCTGCTTTCAGACATAACCACAATACTTTGAACTCATTTTGGGTAAGTGTAAACAAATTGAATTCAAGGTGCTCAACAGCATTGTGAATGAAGAACCGCAACTTTTCAAAGTTGGATGTGATCACATACACACAGGCCGTGTGGTTGTTTTTGTAATTGAAAGCCTGGGTATTGATTTTATCAAGGTCTTTCGTGTCTGTTCCCTTTAGTTCTATTACAGCAAGTACGCTATTCTTGCCAAGGGGATTCATCCCCTTGTTAAAAATCGCTCCGTCTACTTTCTTTGCCCCTTTTTCGTTTTTTAGTTCGGTTGTTAAATTGTAATCCGGTTGCGGATTCAGCGTATATCCCAGAATATTCACAAACAACTCCCGTAAAAATCCTTCCTGAAACTGTTCTTCTTTTGAATCCCGGATGTTTTGTTGAATGGCAGGGTTGTGAAAATACGCCGTAAATTGTTCGTAGGCGAGCAGCACAGCTTTTTCATCCTGTGTTTTCAGCTGTTTGTTAAGAACGGAATTTTGAAAGAATGGCATTTACGTTTTTTTGTTTTTTGAATTAATCTTAATTTTTCATGACTTATTTATAAGTCTTTTCCAATTACTTGTTGTAGTTCTTCTTCGCTTGGCAAATACAGTTGGTATTTTGAGGCAAAAAGGTTGTTTTTATCATTCAGTACTGAATATTTCGCAACTACATTGTCTGTATCAGCACAAAGTAAAATGCCAATGGTTGGGTTATCAGTTTTTGATTTTTCTATTTCATCAAACATCCGAACGTACATATCCAGTTGTCCGATATCCTGATGGCTTAATTTACCTGCTTTAATATCAATTACTATAAAACATTTGAGATGGTAATTGTAAAACACCAAATCAATAAAAAAGTCAGAAGTTTCGGTACGTATTAGTTTTTGCTGAGCTACAAAAGCAAATCCTTTACCAAGTTCCAACAAGAAACTCTGTAAATGTTGGATAATTGCTTTTTCAATGTCTTTTTCTTTATGTGTAAGGTTGGCTGGTAAGTCTAAAAATTCTAAGACGTAGGGATTTTTAATAAAATCTAAATTATCTGAAGATTGATTTTTGGTAGTTATTCCTCTACTGCTTTGATTGGCTAAAATTCGCTGGTAATATTGGCTACTAATGTTTCGATCCAATTTTCGGGTACTCCAATGTTGTTCAATAGATTCGTTGATATAAAATAACCTAATGTCTTCATTTTCAACACGAATTAGCAAACGATAATGTGACCAACTCAATTCGGGGCGCACTGTGTCCCGAATTGGAAAACACAAATAAAACTGTCGTATTCTGCGTAATTCACGTGCGTCAAAACTTTTTCCAAAATCATCACTTAAGCTCTCAGCCAACCCATCCAATATATATTTTCCATAAGAAGCTCTTTCTTTACCGTTTTGCTCTTCTTCCACAATTCGCTTACCTATTTCCCAATAAGCGTAAACCATGGCTGAATTAACTGCAGTAACTGCATTTTGCCTTGCCCGGCTTAAAATGCCCTTTATTTCTTCTACAAAACTTTTACTGAGTTCGCTCATGATTTGAGTTATTTTATACTTCTTGTAAATTTAGCAGCTTGTTCTCTGTTTTGCTCTTGAATCAATCAAGTCCTTCACATCCACTTCCAGAATTTCTGCTATTCTGAACAATATTTCCAAACTGGGCTGGCTTCTGTTTTGCACATAAGAATTGACCATATTATAACTTTTTCCTAATTTTTCAGTCAGCCACGTTTGTTTAATTCCCTTTTCTTCCAGCACTTCTTTAATACGATTCATTGTACATCAATTATCTAAGTGAGTAAAAATAGAAAAAACATCTTGAAGTTTGAGATATTTTTACAGAATTGTATGTTTGAAATCTAGACGGAAATTCCCACACCCATTTGCTCCGCTACGCTCCACAAAAAAGTGTTCTCGCCTTAACTCTTAATGATATTTAGTGAAAAGAAAAAGAATAAAACTCCCCTACTCTCTCAATAAAACCTTTTGCCAAGCTATTTAACATAAGCTTGGTCATATTATAAGCCAAAAGAGGCTTTTCCGGTAAACCTTTAAATCTATCTCTTTTAGGCAGTTATAATATAGTATTATGTCTGCACTAATTTTCCTGCGCACTTTGTCCGCGCAAAATTAGTTTGGCTCCGCTAAATAGCTAACAAGGAAATTCTGAGTTTCAATTGAAGATTGTTTGGCGTTTGTGGTCAGGCTTATAATACACCTTATGTCTTCACTGCGTTCAGCCCTTTGGGTAAATAGCCGCTCGCCGGTCATTTGTTTCAAAATCATTTTGTTTGGATAACAAAATATTTTGCGCGGCTTCTCTGCTGAAGCTTCAGCGCAAGCAGGCAAAGCCACCCGGCGCTTTTAAAAATTTATTCTTTCCCCACCGCACATTTAATGGTTTATAGCCAGCCCACATTGGCACATTTGCAAAACCGCATAAGCCACCTAGAATTCATGTTTTACAAAAGAGCCAAATCCCTTCAGTTTGTTATAAAACTAGCCATTGGATTCTGATACTGTTTCATTCATTTATCGAATTAGCTATTCAACAAGAATCTTAAACAACTCAGTCTCACCAGTAGAATACCGAACAACAACTGAATACATTCCTGATTCCAAGCTTGATGCGCTATAGCTGGTTGCCCCATCTAGCTTTATTTGTTCTACATTTCTACCACTGGAATCATAAACAAAGCATGATCCGTAAGGTGGATTTTTAAAGGTTAGTTTAATCATTGCATTTGAGGGATTCGGAAAAATTTGCAAACCGTATTCGAGTTTCGAGTTCGTGTCAATATTGACAGAGTTAATAACCGTGATCGTTATCATCATTGTATCCGAACAGGAACCGTTATACACAATTAATTCAGTTTCGTAGGTCCCAACATTTGAGTAGTTATACAAAATAGAATCCATGAAATTTGATGAATTTCCATCTCCAAAATACAACACTGAACTATCTGCATTTAATGAGTTGTTGGTGAATAAAACATCTCCCGAACTTTGGAGGTCAATAACAGTTTCACTCGCAACAAAATCTGCTGTTGGCGTTTGCGCACTGCAATCAGGACATATCGTATGATTGAATATTAATGTATCTCCTGGAGACCCAACCATTAATTCATAAGATTGTGGAAATCCTTTAATGCCAAATAATATAATCATATCTGCTGTTTCAACTCCACTGCCCCATTGATCAACAAATGTTTGTGCCAAATCAGGGCAAACTGACTGCAGCGAAGTATGGTCGTACCCCCCAGGAGTGTACATGAAAAATACATGATTATCCGGAATTACCTGATTAATGACAGAATCCAAAGCGTTAAGTTGATTGTAATCATTTTGACGGTAGACGAAATACCATTCAAGTCGTGGTTTACAAACCCATGAATCCCAAGGAGCGTTGTGATTTCCAAGGTCAGTCTCATTATTCCAAAATGCACAGGTATCATCTGCAACTCCTAAATAGATAGATGGAGTATTGCCACAACAACCGTACTCAATTAATGTATTGTTTAGATAGAATCCATTGGCAAGTTCATACGTTGGATAACATTCAATGCGCAAATCAGATTGCCCGAAACAATAAGATGTCGTGAAAAATAAAATAATAATTTGTAAATGTCTGTGGATATTTTTCATTTAATTAACGATTAATTTTTCTGTCCATAAACTTCCAAATTCATCTTGAACTCTAACTAAATAAACACCTTTTTTTAGAACTAAAGTTGGATAAACAAGTTGATTTTTCTGTAAATAAAATTCTTGAGTTATTTCACCAAGAACATTAATAATAACGCATTTACCGGAAATCGGTTTATTGAATTTAATTGTAAATTCTCCTGAAGATGGGTTCGGATATATGAGAATCGGGTTATTGTCATCCTCTTTTTCCGGTATGCCAAGGGTATTTATAACATGAATTGGAATCGACATTGTGTCTGAACACATACCATGAAATACTATCAAACTTACATTGAACCAACCGGTATCAGTGAACGTATGAGGCATTACTGCATCCGTATAATCCATAGTGCTGTCTCCGAAGGCCCAAACCCGTGAAGTGGTATTGGCCGAGTTATTGGTAAATGTCACTGTTCCGCCCATTGCCAGATCAACCGTGGTTTCACTGGCCGTGAATGAAGCATCTATAGGAAACTGTGAACAATCATATGGATCACAAGGCGTTGACACAGGATACATTAAATCTTCTTCTCCATTGCAGTTCATTTTTACAATCCAAGAATTTTGAATACTTGTATCTGGAGGGAAACCGCTACCACACATTAAATATCCCTCGCCAGGTAGATTTTTTACATCATAAATGTAGTTGGGAAAATCATCCCTTGTATAATAAAGTTTTGACCAAATTATATCACCCATTGGGTCTAATTTTAGTGTCCTATTGACAATATAACCTTGAGTATTTTTAACATTATTTGTAATCAGAAGTGTGGCATCCGTCAACTGAACAGGTTCTGCAAAATAAAAAGCGGAGTAATCATTGTACGGAAAGGACTTCGTCCACATTATTTCACCATCCCCACTCAATTTGTAAAGTTGAGCTACTTTATTTGGAGGGTAGTCACCTTTATTTGACCCAACTAAAAAAGAATGATCATTCAGGACGGTCATAATACCTGCATAATCGTTGTCAGGTGTGCCAAAAGTTTTATCCCAAATAACATTTCCGTTTGTATCAATTTTTATTATATAATTATCCCACAGACTCGTACTGTTGTAACTAATCCCAGAAAGAATAAATTTACCGTCCAGAGTTTTGTCAATAGAGATTGCTGCTTCATCATTTGATGTACCATAAGTTTTTTCCCATAAAATGACACCTGTTGTGTCCATTTTTACAAGGTAAAAATCACCACCTCCATTCCCCTGACTGAATGTTGTTCCAAGCAAGAAAAAATGGTTTCCGGATTCTATCATATCTATAGATAGTTCTTCCGAATTACCACCGAAACGAGTAGTAAATAAGGTGTCAAATGAATAATCTAATTTAGTGAACATCAAATCTCGGGAATTTCCATTGTACGGCAGCTGATCCTCTATTGTATAGAACATATAAAACTTATTTGCATAAGTAGGAGTAATATGTCCGCTGCCAGTAATTACACCATCTGATGAAAAAGTATCCGCTTCAATTGGTAAACCAAAATGATCATATTTTTTAAAAATTATCGTTCCTGTACCGGATGTATTATATCCGAATCCTAGAGCAACATAACCAGAATCAGTTGGATGAATATCACTGAGATAAATTGAAAGACTATCATATTCATTGAAATAGGATTGTGAGTATGACTGAAATGAAACAGCTATACCCATAATTAGTCCTATTAGTTTTAGTTTGATCATTCTATGATTAGACGAACAGTTTCAATACTGGTTTCTGAAAAATTTATTACTACAAAGTAGACACCTCTTTCTACCCATGAATAGTCAAGGGTGTTTGTACCAGAATTCACATTGCTGTTAGTAATTAAACGACCAGTTTCATCATAAAGTTGTACAAAGACTGGTTGGGCTGAATCAATTTCCAGATTAACTTGACCCATTGTTGGATTCGGGTATAAATTGAAAGATGGCTGAGAATTTCCTTCAATCGGTGTTGTAGTATCATCATTGTTCATCCAAACAGGTGCATGATTCTGTGGGACTTGCTGTGGAAATCTAACAACCTGGATTTCATCAATTTCAGAAAGTACTGCCTGGGCTACAATTCTAACTTCTGTAGTTCCATTCGCAATATCTGCTATTACTTGTTTTTCAATAGGAGAAACTTGATCAAGAATTCTTCCTGACTCACCAATACCCACTAACACGTCAAATAGGTCATAAAAATCATTCTCCGACTGCCCTGACGGATTAAAATTGTTGAGTTCTATTCGTGCTTCAGTAAATTTTCCTTCCTGTACATAGGTTGAGATCATTATTCTCCGATCATCATTTTCACCTTCATCTTGAAGAAAGGTATGAAGGGTTTCAAAATCACCGGCCTGCGCCAAAGCCCTAACATATTGACCTTTCAATCTGTCTCTTTTTAGGCCAGGAGGTGTGTTCACAATCATACTGGAATTACCTATACAATTTGGACAAGAAATATCAGGGTGTTGAGGACATACTTGAGATAAATTCGAAGGACTGAAACCACATGATATCAAGTTGACTTCAGGTGTAGAATAACATACCGGGTTTGCAAAATTCGTGGTATTGTAAAAGAATGATGAAATACTAAAAATTTGACTTTCATCTGCTGTGACACATGTCCCAAACTGGTTAGTAACAGCTTCTTCACCATTAGTGCCACAGACTCCTTGATCAGCAAGAGTAGGCGTCAGTACTGTCCAATCATAAGTATTTGTTCCGTTATAAGTATTACAATCTATCTGTAACTGATCATTCACGTCACCCTCTGCCTGAGTACCTGACTGATAACTTCCATTAAAATTGTTTTTATAAATTTCACCCATAGTCAATGTCACATCACTACCGATTACGCCAAAAGTATAAGCATTGGTTCCGACTGTATTCATTGTATTTTGTGATACAAGGAAACCTGAGGAAGTTTGTAAAAACATAGCCCAAGAATTAAACAAAGGATCTCCTGCGGGGGTATTAAATCTGTTGTAAGAAATTTCATCAAAATTATTCCCTCCACCAGTTATACCTTGATAAACGTTATTAAACCTATTATCAGTTATTGTAACTACACTTTGCGCACCACCTTTAGCGTAAATGTCAATTCCTTTGGACATATCCGTAAATATATTAGGCGTTTTAGGCGTAAACGGAGTTACAAAGCCTGTTTGAGCTGATTCTACAATATAACTGGCATCAAAACTTAAAATACCGGTACCTCTTTTGGTAATTGAAAAAGCTGTATTTCCAGTAAAGTTGTTTGCTGTTATTAAAGGATTTTTTACACGAGTAAGTCTAACAAATACATCAGTACCCTCTCCATCATATTTATAAGGATGAATTAGCGGTGCATTACAAATAAAGTTACAGTCATACACTGTACTGTTGTTTGGAATTATCGTCAAACCCCTGAAACTAACTCCAACGCGATTATTTATAAAATCAGTGCCTCGAGCTTTTAATAAACCCCTACCATAATCAATAGGAGTGTTAGTTAATGGATAATTTACCCTATGACATGCTACTCCGATTTCAGCATCACGCACAACACAATTACTTAATTCTGCCTCTCCATTATCAACAAGGCTAGCTATTACAACAGGAGGTTTACCCCTCTTTGAATGTTGTAGCAAATTCGGTTGATCTCCCCAAATCTGTATGCCTTGCCACATTGCATCACATTGATTCACCCCCTTGAAAATACAATTTGTGGCTTTTAGTTTAGCTCCAGGTTCTATAATTATTCCGCTGTGAGTCATACCTAAGTCAGGTATGTCATATTCCAAATCACGTGCAAATTCAAATGTAAGGCCATTGAGATCAATATTAACACCTTCCTGTATTATCAGAGTACCTCGTATTGATATTATCCCATTACCGCCATCATTAAACTGATTTGGGTTCGAATTTGTCACAGTATAACCATAAGGATAATCGAAGTCAGAATCCGTTAACTGAGGCGTTAAGGTTGCATTAGCTGTAACAGAACATCCAATTGCATCCGTTACAGTCACTGAATAATCCCCAGGTGGAACACCTTCCAAATTGGGTGAAGTTTGACCTGGATAATTCCATTGATAAGTATAGGGAGGGGAACCACCTGAAACGGTAGTATAAATAGCTCCTTCATCCCAAGTGCATGGTTGATCGACACTTACAGATACATTTAAATCATAAGGGTCTATTGTAATACAATCTGTTAATTTACACCCAAAGCCATCCTCAACTGTTAGCTGGTAATCTCCATTAATCACTGATATGGACGTATTCGTGCTGCCCGTACTCCAGAGATTATTACTTGGGCTACTAGATTCTAAAACGGCATTTTGGTCACAAGTTAATGGTGTTGTAACTGAAATGATTGGGTCGGAAATACTTGTTTCGCAATATTTTGCAATAAATAGGCTGTTTACACTTGACGAAAGTTCGGTAATACAGTTTCCAGATTCCAACTCCAGTGAGCCGTTAAATAGCCCACAAATGTGGAGATAACCATTGTGTAAATTAATGGTTCGGGCACTTAAGATGCCAGTTGTGCTTGTTGCATCAAATGACTCCGCAAATAAAAAGTTTCCTGTAGGATCAATTTTTAGCACATAAATGGAACCGAAATTTGGTGAAGACAGTATTTCATTTCCCAATCCTGGATCAAAATCCACAACATTCTGGAAATGACCTGTGACATAAATATTGTCAAAAGGATCTATATCAAGATCGTTTGCTACATCATCTAAACTTCCACCAACATTTAACGCCCATTGTAATATTCCGCTGCTATTATAATTAGCAATAAAAATATCATAATTTCCATTTGACGATAAGCTGTTGCCAGCACCCAGAGGGTTAAAGTCTACGGTGTTTTGAAATCGACCAACTACGCACAATTCACCCAGGCTATTCATTTTAACGGACATGGCAACGTCCTCTCCAACTGAACCTATGGCTTGAGACCAAACCCATGCGCCGTTTTGATCTAGTTTAACAAAATAAATGTCACGTTGGCTATTAGTGCTAATCAAATTATTTAAACCGGCACCGGGGTCAAAATCCACTCCACCATGAAAATAACCCAAACAATAGATATTCCCAATATTATCAACAGAAAAAGAAGTTACTCGATTTTGAGAAGATGTTTGAGTATTTACAAAGGCCTTCGCCCAAATAAAATTTCCGTTATTATCGTATTTAGCAATAAATGATTCATCATTATTTTCAAAGGTAGTTAAGATAGAAGTTCCCACTCCAGGGTCAAAGTCGTTTGACCCTTGAAATGTACCACCTAAGACAACGTTATTATTGTTATCAATTTTAACACTCAGTCCGAATTCAGCAGACGTGCCGTTACTTTCTGTTATTTTGTTGGCCCAAATTAAATTTCCATTGGCGTCCATTTTTATCAAAAAACATGCGTCAAAGATAGATGTTAAAATATTCATCCCCGGACTTGGATCAAAATCTACATTACCATTGAAATAACCACTAATAAATAAATCTCCACTACTATCAACGTCTATTGTATAAGGAGCTTGTCCAATCGGGCTATTACCGGTAATTTGTTTTGCCCAAATTAGATCTCCATTCACGTCAATCTTACAAATTGCAATATCAGAACCTGGAGACGGAGTTTGACTCGTCATATTAAAAATTCCTGGACCAGGGTCAAAGTCATAGGTTCCGCTAAAAAAACTTAATACAAATGAGTTTCCACTTTGATCAACTATGGATGCGCTTTCGAGGTATATCTCATTTCCAAACTTTCCAGACCAAACATGACCTAGATTTTGGCTATAAGAAGACATGCCTAACATAATGAACATAAGAAAAATCAACATTTTTTTCATAAAACAGATTTTAGTGGTATAGTGTACAAGCTCATATTCAGTCAATACTAAATATTGAGAAATCAAGAAGTACAATATAACCATACTATTGAAATAAAACATTAAATAATTGTAAAACAATAAGTTTTGAGGTTTATAAGTAGGTACAAGCAGATGTTTTCGCAACGATTTAAGAGGTCTGATATACCTTATCTCATAGTCGAAGCACATTTGCAGGTCACACAATCCAATGCTAACGCAAAACCTGCAAAAAAAGCTTTCACTAGCCTACCCTCAATTATATTGGGACCCCCCCCTTCTGAAAGAATAAATTTATAAATCCAAGCTATTTAACATAAGCTTGGTCATATTATAAGTCAAATGGAGTTAAAAGCGGAATTCATGCGCGCCATAGATACGACGCATAAAATGATGAATTTTAAATCAGGCCGTAAGTTCCGTCATTTATTGATCAAAGATTTTAAATTCGATCTAGATACTTATTATAGAAATAATCTATGAACCAGTTAGGAATTTGCTTGTCATAATCAAGTATCTCTACTTGTCGACCGTAGTTGATCTGTGCTACTAATTCATTGTATTTACCTGAATTATCAAAAAGATATGCCCTTGAACTTACCCTAACAGCATCATACATTAAATTCAATGCTTTTCTTGAAACTTGCAGCTAATGTTGATTACCTGATCCATTTGGACCGGCAAAGACTCTCAATCGTTTAGTTTTTGAATTACTCAAGTGTAAATGTAGAAGGAATATTTAGCTCACGGCCACTTCTCGAAATACGTTTTACGAACTCTCTACTTCCATCCGGAAAAGCTCGATATATTTTTCCATTTTCTTCATACAAATAAGATAATTCAAATTGTTTAGCTTCTTTTTGAGCTTTAATTGATGCACCGATAGCGGCACCTACAATTCCAGCCGCAAGTGCACCCTTGCTTTTGCCTGTAAGTAAAGCCCCCAATGCAGCACCAACTATACCCGCTGCTATCGCTCTTTCTATTATCTCATGTTTTGACCGATTATCCATATTACCCAAAGATAAATCTTATTTTGCTTTTTAAAAATTATTCTAATGAATAACTTCTTTGAAATGGTAGGATACGTTTTAACCGTTATTAACACCCGGGTTTTTGCCATCTTTTACAAATGCTCAACCGGAATGTTCTAGTTGGGTTGTTTTGCCAGCGCTTCCACTACCCTACCTCTATGGCACAAAATTAAATGCTTTTTTCTCTTGGCAGCGAGTACGCTGGAAAAATAAAAAATTCCCCAAAGTGCCGAATGATGATACCTACATTCCTTATCCTGACAAAAATTTGTAGCTGATCCGGCTATCCGCTTTAGTCAAGTCACAAAGCAATCAGCTCAGCCGGCAGGCAAGGGTTTTCCTCCGGTCAACCTTGCCTGCCGCTTCGCTGTTTTTGCTTCGCATCCTTGAGCTGCCGTTAGGTTTCATGCTTCAACCAAAAAAGTGTTCCGTTGTGCCTCCGCTAAAGCTTCAGCGACACGCGGTCAGAGCAACATAAAACTTTTTCTCCCCTACCCGCTCATAAAACCTTACCCAAGCTATTTAGCTTCATTTCATTTCGCTCAGGGCAACGCATAAGCTTGGCCATATTATAAGATGAGATACCAGCCCTTCTATAACGTAAGATTTTATCTTCTGATTCACAGTTTTACGCCAATCATGCAGACATCATCAATTTGTTCCAAATCACCTTTCCATTCTTCAAATTTTTTATCCAGTACATCTCTTTGCTGATCTGAACTTAAATGATGTATTTCTAAAAGCAATTCCTTCAATCTTTTTACTTTAAATTTTTTTCCCTTCTCTCCTCCGAACTGATCCTGAAAGCCATCTGAAAACAAGTAAATGATATCCCCTTTATTCAGATCGATACTATGTGTGGTAAATGGCTGTGATTTTGGATAATTACCTACCGGTTGCTTATTTGCATCAACAACCTCTATCTCTTTATAAGCAGCACGGAAAATCCACATTGGATTATTGGCTCCGGCCCATTTGATTTGTTTTTTATCACCGGTTATGTTCGTATCGTGAAAGGCGACTAAAGATATATCCATCCCGTCATTCATTATTTTTCCACTTTTAGTGAACTGTTGGATGACGATTTCTCTTGTTCTATCAAGTAGTTTACCCGGATCAAACACTTGTTCCTCTAAGAGAGCTTTTGATAATGCGTAACTACAAACGACGCTAACCATGGCTCCAGGTACTCCATGCCCTGTGCAATCAGCTACAGCAAAGAAAATATGATCCCCTACTCTTTCTAACCAATAAAAATCACCCGAGACAACATCTTTTGGTTTAAACAGAATGAACCCATCTTTTAAATTCTCCCGGAGGCTTGACCGGGATGGTAACACAGCTTCCTGAATACCACGTGCATAATAAATTGAGTCAGCAATCTCATTATTTTTCTCAAGCAAAAGTTCTCTCTGGCTTTCAGAAAGCTCCCGTTGTACTTCTATGATTTTATTCTGTTTCTTAATTAGCCTGAAACGATTGTACATGATTAAAGCCACGACAAAGAATAGTAATATACCGATACCCAGGTACCACTGTTGCTGTTTTTTAGCTACCAGTTGGCTATCCCTTACAGCAATTTTAGTTTCATCAATTTCTTTTTGTTTTGCGAAAGCCACACTATCTGCTGCTGCTTCTTTTTCATAGCGGTGTACAATACCTGCTGATATTAATGCTGATTTTTCCTCGTTTGCTGCCAAACTGTCCTTTAACTCAGTGTGTTCAGATAAGTATCGAAAAGCCTTGTTTATATTTCCTGAACGCTTATAATAATCTGACAAACAACGGCACGACTGGCTTTGAAGCATGAGTTCATTATTATACTTGGCGAATTCATAGGCATCCCGGCAGTATTTTTCAATGATAGGATTGAAATCATGCTGTAGATAGAGTTCCCCTATATTCTTTTTTGAATTATGGACACCGTACTCGTCCCCAATGGAATCTCTGATCGCTAGTGCTTCCAGATAGAAGGGCAAGGCTTTTTCAAAGTTTCCTGAATCAGCATATAAAATTCCCAAGGAGCTAACGGCAACAGCCTTGATCTCCTGTTGGTTAATCTTATCCGTTTCTTCAATAGTCTTTGATAAATAATAAACTGCACTATCAAATTCATTCATGTGCTGATATTCAAGCCCGATCCCCAGATATGTTATGTTGATTGATTCAGGTGTGCCTTCTTCCATGCGGTATTTTAAAGCCAGGCGGTGATATTTTAAAGCACCGTCATAATCATTTATAAAAGAAAATACATTGGCGATATTGTTATAAGCATTGCCGAGACCCTTTAGGTCGTTTAGCTGTTCAAAATGTTCTATTGATTTATAGTAGTAATCAAGTGCCTTCCCATAAATTGCACTTCTTTTAAATAGAATTCCCAGACCTATATAAGAAGTTGCTAGAGCGCTGGTGTCATTGAGTTGTTGAAATATATCGGCAGCGTCAAGAAGGTATGCTTCACCTTCAATCGGGTTTTTTCTAAAATTAAAGGAAAAATAACCTTGATAATTCTTGATTTTAGCCACATAAGCGTTACGCCGATCTAACAAAGGTTTACAGCTACTAATCACTTCTTGAAATTTTAATGTATCCCCAGATCTGTAATAGGTTGACAATAACGATTCGGCCGATTTCAACACCGTAGTGTCTTGTTTGCTGTTCTTAACAATTTTCCACAATGAATCGATAGAATGATTATCAGATTGTGCATGTACCGGAAGAAATGAAGCCCCAAGAAACCATAAAAGCAGATAAAATAAAAAGCGTTTTTTCATAGAGTAATCTCAATTTATTCAGATAAAGATAAAACAAAAGGTCTCGATTGAATGAAAAAAGTAGTTTCCGTAATTTTGAAATGGAGCTTCTTCTCCTGCCCACCTGATCTAACCTTTTATATGGGTATTCTGTCAATCGGCAATTTAATCCTTCGACTTCATTTCATTTCGCTCAGGATAGCGCATAAGCTTGGTCATATTACAATCTTTTTCCAAATTCTCCTTAATCTCTCTCTTTTAGACAGTTTATACCTGAGCCAATTTTCTGAGCACTCAGCGCACACAAAATTATCTTGTTGAAGATCCGGAAACTTATTATTATAGCTTACTAATCTTAATAAAAGATTGTTCTACTTTTAAATAATAAATTCCTGACTCTAAATGGCTTAAATCCAAAATCATTGATTTGTTATTGCACGCCCCCTTCATGACGATTTTTCCAGCCCCGTCAAACAGCCAAAACGTTTTACCAATAAAATGTTCACTCAAAAATATTTCAATTGAACTTGAGGTAGGATTTGGATAAACTGCTACTCCCGTTTTTGAATCATTTCCATCAATTCCAAGTCCGCTTATATTAACGCATGCAGAAGTATCTGTGCAATTTATATTTGTTACCACCACAGCATAATCACCATTAGATAACGCAGTATAGCTTTGGTCAGTTTCTCCAATAATTACAGCATAATTGTCGTTACAATCCAGCCATTGGTAAGTAGCGCCAGACTCATTAGCAGAGATAATGTTTGTGTTTAGTGTAGTAGAAACATCTATATCGTTAATTGTCAAATCGAGCGTTACCAAACTGTCACAGCCAGTGCTGCTTACCAAGGTATGTGTCGCTGTGTTATTATCTGCTGTATACGTATTTCCATCTATCCAGGTGTAACTGCTACAAGCTATTTGCGTGTCAGTTGCACTTACTGAATTGTTCAGTGTCAAATTTAACGTAGCAGTAATCGCGCAACCATTAGTGTCAGTATATGTATGCGTTGCTGTTGAATTACTAGCTGTGTACGTATTGCCATCTATCCAGGTGTAGGAATCACAAGCTATAACCGAATCAGTAACTGATGCTGAATTTGTAATTGTTAAATTCAAAGTAACTATACTGTCACAGCCTGCTAAATTGGTAAGCGTTTGTGTTGCCGTCGTATTACTGGTTGTATAGGTATTTCCATCTGTCCAGGTATAACTGCCACAAGCGGTTTGGGTGTCTGTGGTAGCATCTGCATAGTTGACGATCAAATATAATGTCACGACACTGTCGCATCCGTTTACACTTGTCAAAGTATCCGTTGCTAATGTTGTGTTTGCTGTATAAGTATTGCCATTTGTCCAAGTGAAACTTTCACATGCTGTCTGTGTATCGACCCCCGTTAAAGGATTATTTATCAATAAGTTTAAAGTGACCACACTGTCGCATCCATTTACACTTGTTAAGGTGTCTTTATAAATCCCGGTATTCGTCAAAACATTGCCTCCAAAACTATAGGAATCTCCATTGCAAATAGACAGGCTAATAGAATCATACAATATCGGGCAGGCAAGGATATCAAATTCTGCTGCTCCTACATCTCTTACTCCGTTTACAGGGCCATTTTGCGCATCAGAAACATCCGAAGAATTGCCCATATCTATTGCAACACTTCCCATCCCGGGAGCGGCGGTAAAAGTAGTTCCTCCGTTGTTTTGTAAGCCCCCTAGATTTAAGGCGCCACTGCTAACATTAATTTGATCTGTCCCTACAGTTCCCGCCGGGGCATCATCAAAAATATTATAACCATTACTTGTAGATATGGTGCCGGAAATGTTGTAATCACCTATGTTTTCTGCTACAATACTGCTGCCAATTGTAAAGACGGTGGAAGTAGATATATGTATTCCCCCACTACTAGTAGCATTATTAGAACTAGCAGTATTTGAGGTAATTGTTGAATTATTGATAGTTAAAGCACTATTGGCTGAACTCGCACAGAATATTCCTCCGCCAGAGCCATTGGTAGTAGAATTTAAAGAGGTTGTGGAAGCTGTGTTTCCATAAACGGTAGACTGATTAAAACTTAAATTAAAAATAGAATTACTACTACCGGCTAAGGTATAGATACCTCCGCCCACTGCACCACCATCAGAAGATGAAACCGAGTTATTGCTTATGGTTGAATTGTTGAAAGTAAAATAAGACGAAGAAGAATTAGAATTACTTCGGGCACAAATCCCTCCTCCTAAGCACGTAGAAGTTGGTGATGTAGCTATATTATTACTGATGGTTGAATTATTAATGACTGCATTAATCTTTGAGTTATAAGATGATTGTGAAGCTGTAGAGTTAGCATAAATACCACCACCATAGGCTGTTCCTGAAGTTGATGATGCTGAATTATCACTCACCTTTGAATTATCTATAGTAAAATCAAATGTGGAGAGGGATGAAGTATTTGAAATTGATTTAGAAATTACATAAATCCCTCCTCCGCTGCATGTTGTTGGTGATGTCGTTGAATTTCCATTTAAAACTGAGTTTTTTAGCAATAACCCTGAAAAAGAAGGTGATGGCGAATTAGAAGTTGTTGCATAAATACCACCACCTATGGCAGATAAAGGAGATGATGCTATATTTTCTAAAACAACTGTATTATCAAGAGTAAGATAAATGTCATCCGCGTAGATGCCAGCTCCGGCAGCAACGTTTGAATTGGTTGCAGTATTTGAAATTGTATTTGCTTTAATAGTAGAATAAGAGATTTGCATTGTAGAATAAGCGCTACTACCGGTAGAATTTGATCTCGCATAAATAGCACCACCGTATGCGGTAAAATCAGAAGATGTAGCCGTGTTTCCTGTAAAAGTTGAATTATTAATAATTAAAGTTGTAGACCCAGAAGAAGCATAGGCATAAATCCCCCCTCCATTGGCACCGGAAGTACCTGAAGAAACTGTATTATCGGTAACCGTTGAATTGATCATATTCAAATTGCCTGAGACATAACACCCGCCTCCGTATGAAAGATTACCGCTCGCTAGATTTCCAGTTATTATGGCGTTATCAATTGTTACGTTTGAAGCTTTAAAACCTCCACCATTAGCCACATCAGTAGAAGGAACTGAGTTAGCTACATTTCCCGTAATACTAGAATTCACAATGGTTAAATAATTAGAGAACATTCCTCCACCGTTAGCGCTTGAGCCTGAAGAAATAGCCGTATTTTCAGAAATGACTGAATTATTGATTGTTAAGTTATAAGCATAGATCCCCCCTCCTACTACGTTTGCAGATCCGGAAACAATATTGTCTCTAATAACCGAATTATTAACAGTCAGTATATAGGCATTGATTCCTCCTCCTTGCGAAGTATCAAAGCCGTTAATTATGGCCATTCTGTCCAGCACCACAGTGGCGCCGTTTATGTTGAAAATGCGTGAACTGTTGTTTCCACTAACAAAAAGAGTATCAGAAGCAGTCATTAAACCAATAAATGTCAAGTCCTTGCTAAAAGCTATTTCTCCTGATGTGAGAACAATAGTATTATTTCCTCCAGTTATTAAAGTAGGATTAAACGTTATGGAATCGTCATTTGCAGCGTCTATAACCGCTTGTCTTAAAGAGCCTATTCCTGCATCATTTGTATTTTGAACAGTAAAAACAGCTGAAAAGCCAGTTAAATTTAACGTCACGCACACAATTAAGGCCAGTAATTTCTTCATCTTAATAAGTAGTTTATATGGCTAAGATAAGTTTTTCTCCGGTCATTATAGGTTCATTTCAAAATACACCCCTGCCCCTACACTGAAGAAACTTACGAGTTCAACGCAGTTAATCCTTTCGTGTGGCAAGGGGACAACACAAAACTCTTTCCCCTACTCTCTTTATAGATACTGCTTCCCCAGACTATTTACCCCCACAGCGGAGGGACAGGTAAATTTTAAATACTCACGCTAAAATGAAGCATCAACTCAATTGTTGTTAAAGTTTCTGTATTTAATTGAAATATTTCCGATTTTTGTGTGTATTACTCGGCCAAGTTTATTTGAATTTACATTAAAAATCCACCTGCTTTGCAGGTGGTAATGTTCTGATGGCTGTGC
>JBBDID010000053.1:0-14603 GCA_040880585.1 Crocinitomicaceae bacterium
TGGAGATTTTATAAATACATCTGGGAAGAGAGAAAAAATTACGACAAAGTTTTCGTGCATATGAATCAAGAGTATGTTCTTCTGGCTGGTGATATGTGGCGACTTATGGGTAAGAAAGTGTATATGTGGAGAAACCATGCCAAGGGCGATATTTTGACCATGATGGCTGTGTGGATTGCCCACAAAGTGTTTTACACCTCACCACAATCTTTTACCGTCAAGTTTAGAAAGTCAGTCAGAATGCCGGTCGGTATTGATACAAATTTTTTCAAACCGGACCCTAGTGTTGTGAGGGAGTCGAACTCGATCCTTTTCCTTGGTCGTATTGCTCCTGTCAAAAAGGTCTTGGAGTTTGTAGAATGGCTTAAGACACAAGATTTTGATTCGTGTACTATTGCTGGTAGTGCCTTGGCGAAGGACCTTGACTACGAAAAGAAGGTTAAGGATAGGGTAGTCGAATTAGAGTTAAGTGATCAAGTAAAATTTGTTGGTTCAGTAAACCAAATCGAAGCTCGGAGGCTTTATCAAACCCACGAGACTTATGTCAATTTCACCCCAGTAGGTAGCCTAGACAAGACCATTTTTGAAGCAAAAGCTTGTGGTGCGAAAGTGGAGGTCAAAAATTCGGATTACGAAAAACTTTCTAATGAAGATCACGGTCTCAAATCTCTCCTAGATAAATTTATGGTAGAAATAAAATGAAAAACTTATTGTTCCAATTAATGATCGCTTGTCATCGTTTGGTAAAAGGTGTGGCCAATAGAGTTTTGGATGTTGAACGCATAAGGCCAAGGAATTTTTCCAATGCTATGTTGCGCAGGTATGTAGGGTATTTTGCTGGAGAGATAATTAATGTGTCTGGATGGAGAGACGAGGATGGGGAGGGTGGACATTATATTGATTATTTCAAAAAAGCTTCTGGTTATACTGTGTCGAATGTGGGTAATCAAGGAAAGGGTTTTGGTTCAGCTGGCACAGAGTACAAAGAAGTGGAAATCGATTTACTCAAAGAAATTCCTAAAGAGTTTAAAGAAACTTTTGATGTAGTTTTTAACCATACCACTCTTGAACATATTTATGATTTTAAAGGTGCTTTTAGAAATTTGTGTGATTTAAGTAGAGATTTAGTCATTGTTGTTGTCCCGGTGATGCAACAAATCCACCATACAGAGGACTTTGGAGATTATTGGCGTCCCACAACCATGACAATTGCCAAAATGTTTAAAGAAAATGGTTTAGAGCCATTAGTAATAAAATGCAATGATCAACCATTCGCTCCGATATACTGCTTTGCTATCGCTTCTAAAAAGCCTGAGCTGTATAAAGATAAATTTCCTAAGGAAATAGATTTTCAGATGGGCGCTTGTAATTATGGCTCAAGTCTAAAAAAAGAATTTTTAGAAAATTTTCTAAAGAAATGAGATTAGTATATCTGACATCAAAAACCTTCCCCTCATCTAAGGTTGAACCTTTTATGATAAAGTCTCTCGCCAATGCTTTTTTTGAGCATTTAGGTAATGATTTTACTTTGTTCATAAGAGGCAGCATTCCCCAAGAATTTGCACGTCTCAATGTTTTGTCTGCAAAAGTTCCAAATCGTCTGAAATCCATATCTTATTTTTTGTTGCTGCCGATATTTATATTTAGGAATAATTGGAGTAGAGACGATGTGGTATTTTTTTCTTCTGACCCGTATATTTTGGCCGCTTTGATTTTTTGGAGAAAAATGTTTTCTTTCAAATATTTAATATGTACAGAGTGTCATCAGTTGTTTGAAAATTGGACAGACAAGTATGTTTTGTTGAATAGCGATCGCATTATCTCCACTTCCGAAAAGCTGAAAAAATTACTTGTTTCTACTTGCCAGGTTTCTCCTGATAAAATCGCCGTGCCCTATGGCGGGGTCGATATTTCTATTTTTGACAAAAAGCAGGAGAAGTCTAAAGAAGATTATAAAAAAATACTTGGATTACCTCTGGATAGGTTTATTGTTGGATATGCCGGTGCTTTTAAGGCAATGCATTACTTGGAAAAGGGTATTGGCACTATGATCAAGTCATTACCAAAGGTCGATAAAAGCATAATCATGGTTTTTGTGGGTGGCACCCGGGAGGAGATTGAAGAATATGCACATCTGGCCAAGGAATGTCAGGTTGAAGATAGGTGTATTTTTGTGGAGAAACAGCCTTTCGAAAAACTAGTGGAATATGAGCTAGCTTTGGATGTGATCGTCATACCAAACCCAGCGAGCAGCACCTATTATACTGATTACGCTTTTCCCTTTAAGATTTGGGAGTATCTATGCTCTGGTACCCCAATAATTTATTCAAATTTGGAGATCATAGATGAGGTGTTGCGGGATAGGGGGGCTAGTTTTATTCCGGAGAATCCAGATTCTTTGGCGGAATCCATAATAGCAGTTAGGAAAAATTTTGAATTTGAGGAAAAAAAAGCTAATCTCAACTCGGGAATAGTAAGAAGTCTTTACACCTGGAATGCAAGGGCAAAGAAGATAATAGATTTTATTAAAAACTAACATGTGTGGCATATCAGGATTCAATTGGAAAGATAAGCAGAAAATATCCGAGATGGTAGGAATTTTGTCGTATCGCGGTCCTGACGCTGAAGGTCTTTTTATTGATGAAAAGGTCTCTCTTGGCCACAACAGGTTGAGTATTATCGACCTGTCGGCGAATGCAAATCAGCCGATGTCCGATAATGCTGGTGAATTAATCATAATGTTTAATGGTGAGATATATAATTTCAAGGAACTAAAAAGGGAGTTGGAAAATGGGTATGATTTTAAGACAAATAGTGATACAGAAGTTATTCTGGCTGGTTATAAGAAATGGGGAAGAGGTGTGGTAAAAAAGCTGAATGGTATGTTCGCTTTTGCAATATGGAACAAAAAGGAAAATATTCTTTTTTGTGCCCGCGACCATATGGGCATGAAGCCCTTTTATTATTTTTGGGATGGCGAAAGACTGGTATTTGCTTCAGAAGTTCCAAGCATTTTGGTGCATGATATTCCTAGAAAATTAAACATTGGTGCTCTTAATCATTATTTTAGAATTCTCTACACTCCTGAGCCAATGACACTAATAGAAAATATCTATAAATTGCCTCCAGCGCATACTCTCACTCTTCAGAACGGAAAGTTGTCGATTGAGCCTTATGGTGAAGAAATTAAGCAAAATAAGCTTTCATATAATGAAGCTACTCTAATTTTAAAAGAAAAGATTCTTAATTCTGTAGAAAGACATTTGATTTCTGATGTGCCCATAGGGCTCTATCTGTCTGGTGGGATAGATTCAAGTATTATGCTTGCTTCTATGTCGAAGTTTAAAAATAATATAGAAACTTTTTCAATTGGTTTTAGTCTTAATAATAATCCAGAAGAAAACAAATTCAATCAGGACTTGTTGCTTGCTCGCAAAACAGCGAGTCATTTCGGTTCTAATCATAATGAAGTCATCATTTCGTCTAAGGATGTAGTGAATACATTTGAAGAAGTCGCCACACACAATAGTGATCCCATATCAAACCCCACTTCGATTGCTATGTTTCTTCTAGCAAGGTTTGCCAAGAAGAAAGTAACCGTTGCTTTAACCGGAAATGCTGGGGATGAACTCTTTGGTGGTTATGACAGATATAAAACCATTCTTTTGGCCAGATTTTTTATGACACCGCCGGATCTTTTTGCTAAATTTATGTTTCAAAAGGATGCTTTGCTTGCTCGAGTGGTTGACCAAAACTTCCTTCAGAGTGAGCTCAAGATAAAAAAGTATTATGAAAAGTATCTCATCGGAAGAGATGCAGCTGATTCTCTGACTAATGCCGACAGACAAAGTTGGTTACCTGAGCACTTTTTCATGCTATCTGACAAAATGTCTATGGCAAGTGCTCTAGAAGAGCGCATACCTTTGGCTGATAAAGAAATTGTTGAATTCGCCCGCTCTCTTCCGAGGAAGTATAAGGTTGATATGAGAAATACCAAGAAGATTCTTAAGGATGCATTCAAAGATGAGTTACCTCAGTATCTTTTTGACCAACCTAAGAGGGGTTGGTTTTCTCCGGCTGCTAAATGGTTTAGAGAACCAGAGTTTGCTGATTTGGCAAGAAGAATCCTTTCAGAAGGGTATTACTCAAATACAAATAAACTTTTCAACTGGCCTGAGATACAAGAGATGCTTGAAAAGCATATAGATAAGAGAGAGTATAACCTTACAATTCTTTGGGCCATAATCACTTTTCAAATTTGGGCCAAGAAGTTCAAAATAGAATTATGAAGAATATTTTTTACATAGCTAATATACGAATGCCTACAGAAAAAGCACACGGAATACAAGTTGTTAAAATGTGTGAAGCTTTTTCTAACATTGGTAACAATGTTGAACTCTGGGTGCCTAATAGGTGGACTAAGATAAATGAAAATCCTTCTAATTTTTATGGAATAGATGAGAGTTTTGAAATAAAAAAACTAAAGTGTTTTGATGTTGTACATTGGGGAAAGGTGGGGTACAGAATCGAGATGATCTCTTTTCTTTTTTCTTGTTTTATTAAATCTTTTTTTAAGAGCGGGATTTTCTATACAAGGGAAGAATCTGTGGCAGTTGCACTTTCTCTTCTAGGTAAGAAAGTTTTCTGGGAATCTCATAGGGGTAATATAAATATGTTCGTGAAGATGATTGTTTTTTTGAAAGTACCTATTGTTTCTATAAGTAATGGATTGAAAGAATTTTATGTAAATCTTGGGGTTGCCGAAAATCGTATTCTAGTGGCCCCTGACGGGGTTGACTTAAAACAATTTCAGGTAGTTACAACAAAAGAGGAATCAAGGAAGAGACTTAATCTACCTCTGGATAAGAAAATTGTAATGTATATAGGCCTCTTTGAGGATTGGAAAGGGTATAAAACGATATTAGAGGCCTCAACCTTAATTTTGGATGATAATATTCATTTTGCGATGATAGGAGAAGGTGGAAATTTAGAAGAGTTTAAAGTTATGTATCCGAATGTAACATTTGTTGGTTACAGACCTTATAAGGAATTACCAATTAATCAGATATCTGCTGACATTCTTTTGGTTCCTAATTCTTCAAAAGAGAGAATATCTAGTCACTTTACATCCCCAATTAAACTTTTTGCACATATGACTAGCGGAGTTCCAATAGTGGTGTCCGATCTTCCATCTATGAGAGAAGTGGTTGATGAATCGACAGCTACTTTCTTTGAGCCAGATAATGCAGAATCACTTGCTGTAGTTATTAAGGATGTTTTATTAAATTTTAAGTTAGCCATAACTAAGACTCAAAAATCTTTAGAGAAGGTAAAAGTTTACACTTGGCGAAACCGGACTATTAAAATTTTAGAATTTATAAAATGAATAAAATTTTAATTTTAACTCAAACTACTAATATAAATTCTGGCTGGGGTCGGTATAGTTTTGAAATAATCAAAAATCTTAGTAAAAAAACAGAAGTCATTGTATTAGAAGAAGGGAAAGGTGAGAGTAGACTTTTTAAAAAAGATTCTTTTGGTTCTTTTGTTAAAAATATTTTTTTGGCGAGAAAAATGGCGAGAAAGGTGGAAATTGTACATGTTTTAGATGGATGGCCCTATGCAGTTTATGGTTATGTTGCTGTTTGGGGAACATCAAAAAAGCTATTTATAAATGCCATTGGAACATATTCTATTCCTCCTAAGAATTTATTCTCAATTAAGGGACTTTTGATGAAACTGGCTTACTTAAAAGCCTCAAAAGTTTTTTCTATCAGCAGGTATACAGATGGTATTCTTAAATCAATTATTCCTTGGGTTGATTCTGTTGTGGTGCACTTAGGTGTCAGTCAATTGCCTGAGCCAAGTATTGAGGTGGCCAATTCTGTTATGAGTAAAATAAGTGATAAATATCCAATAATTTTGACGGTGGGAGCATTGAAAAGGAGAAAAGGTCAGCTCCATACATTAAAAGCGGTTCATGAATTGACAAAAGATTACCCAAACATCCTTTATGTAATAGTTGGTGATGATTCTGATATTGAATACAAGAATGATTTTCTTTCTTTCGTAAAAGAAAATAATCTTGAGAATAATATATTGATTACGGGTTCAGTATCGGATTCAGAATTGTCTGCATGGTATAAGAATTCTGATATTTTTGTGTTAAATTCAATTAACCACGATGGCCACTTTGAAGGTTTTGGACTTGTTTATTTAGAAGCTGGGATGACTGGTTTGCCAGTAGTCGGGAGCTTGGAAAATGGTGCCGAGGATGCTATAAGGAACAGGGAAACAGGAATTTTAGTACCACAAGGTGATTTAAAATATTTGACGGGAGCTATTTTAGAGATTATTAGAAACGAGGATCTTGCTAAACAAATGTCTTACAATGGAATTCAGTGGGCCAAGAATCATAATTGGGATGTTATAGTATCAAGATATATAGAGATATACGAGCAGGTAAATTAGCATGATAAAAAATTTATGATTTTCCAAAAGATAAAAAAATATGGGTTAACTCAATCTCTTTATAGAGGGCTCCATATGGTGATTTCAAGGTTCTACTTCCATCCAAGGTATCTTTATAGAAAGTATCTTTTTGGTTATGCCATAAGAGAAATCAATGGAATTAGGATGTGGTTAGACTTAAAAAATGACGATGGTATCTCAAAATTTCTTATGATTTACGGAAAAAGGGAACCTGTGACTGTAGATTATCTTGTGAATTCTAAAATATTGAAAGAGGGTGATACAGTTCTAGATATAGGAGCGAATATTGGTTATTACGCTCTTTTGGAATCAAAAATGACGGGTAAGACTGGTATAGTTCATGCTGTTGAACCAATCAGGAATAACCTGAGTCTTCTAAGGAAGAACATTGGGCTTAATTATATAGATAATATAAAGACATATAATTTAGCTATAGGAGATGCAGACAGGGAAAAAATAAAGATCTATATGAGATCAAAAGGTAATCTGTCTTCTCTCACCACCCTATCTTCAGATTATGGTGAAGTTGTTTCTGTAGAAGAGGTTCCTATGATGACAGTAGATTCGTTTGTTAAAAAAGAAATGAGTAGCCATCCTAATTTTGTAAGAATGGATGTAGAGGGCTACGAATCTAATATCTTAGAAGGAATGAAAAACACTCTCTCCTTTAGGCCGCACCTGCAAATTGAGTTCCACCCTATGATTTTAACTGAAGAACAGAAAGAGAAAATATGTCAGCTTTTACGAGATAATAAATATACCAAAGCAGTAATAACTGATAATCCCAAACCTCCTTTAATAAGATTGATAAAATGGCTAAACAATAAAATGGGAGAAAGTTATAATGAAAATGGAAAACTTTCAGAGGGAAACTTAGATTATCTTCATGATCTATTGTTTTCATCTCCGAGGATTTTTAACGCATTCATATCTTAAAAATGAGCAAGACGCTTTTCATTCCAGTTTTTCAATCTTTTGTATCTAGAAATATTTTAAACACTGGAATATTGGATGAGTTATTGGTTAGAGGCGCTAAAGTTGTACTTTTTGTTCCACCAGCTAAGAAGGACTTTTATAAAAGTGTGTACAACAGAAAAAATATTTTTATTGAGACTTTTGATGCGGATTCTGGAAAAGGTAAAAGAGAGCAATTATTTAAATCGCTATCTTTACTTCTTGTCTCTACGAATGCGATGAGGTTTCGCAAAATCAAAATGAAACAAACTGGTGGTGGAACGATTAAGTATTTGTATCAAAGGTCTATTACTGCAGTTTTCGGTAATATCAAATTAGTAAAAAGAGTTTTTCGCTGGTTTGATTTTAACTTTAATAATCCCGATGCTTTTGTTAAATATTTTGAGAAATATTCCCCTCATGTAGTTTTTTCACCAGATGTTTTCGGTGCAGGAGATATATTTATACTCAAATCTGCCAAAAAGCACGGCGTACGCACTGTTGGCATGGTAGCCTCTTGGGATAATAATACGACTAAGGGCTTAATGCGCTTGATGCCAGATGTGCTTGTTGTTCAAAATGAGATAATCAAGGAAGAATCAGTAAAAATCCAAACTGTTCCAGAAAGTATTATAAGAGTGTCTGGTATTGCTCATTACGACTATTATAAAGGGTACAAACCGATTCCTAGGGAAGATTTTTTCAAAAAACTTGGAGGCATACCTCCAAAAAAGAAGCTTGTTCTATTTTCTCCTGCCGGTGATAAGTTTATATCAACTGATTGGCAGATTTGTGAAATTTTAAGGCACGCTATAGAAAAAGGAGAATTGCCTCAAGATATTATAATTATAATTCGTATACATCCCACTAACCCTGTAAATTTAGATAAATTTAAGACTAATGAGAATTTCATTATCGAGAAGCCTGGTATATCTTTTGCAAACATGGGAGATAAAAAGAACGAGTTAGATAAAGAATCCTTGCATCACCTTCTTGACACTTTGCATCATTCTGAGCTTGTCATTAATGTCGTATCGTCGCTTGTGATAGATGCAGCCGTCCTGGATAAACCTGTTATTACAATTGGTTTTGAAGGTTGGGAGAGCAGGGTGCCTTTTGGTAGCTCTGTGAAGCGCTATCATTCAGACGAAAATATGGCGAAGCTTCTGGCTATTGGTGGTACTCCAATTGTTAAAAATGAAAAAGAACTGATTGAGCAGATTAATACATATCTTAAGTATCCTGAAAAAGATAAGTCTGGGCGTGAAAAAATAGTTGAAAAACAATGCTGGAGGTTAGATGGTAAGGCTAAATTTAGAATAGCAGATGTTATCATGAGTAATAACTGAAGCTTTTATGTCGGCACTCAAAAAATATTTAATATGTAAAACATGCCAAGAATCAAACTTGTATTGTAATGACAAAGAAATACAATGCGCATCCTGTGGAAAAGTTTATAGACTTAAGAGTGGTGTAGTTTACGCGACAGAGCCTACTCCATCTGTCGGATCAAAATATGCTCGTCAATCAGCGAGAAAGAATTGGAGTAAATGGCGTCAAAGCAATTATGAATTTTTGAAGGAACGGTTGGTAAATTTTACAAATGAGTCAATTGTCATTGATCTTGGATGTGGCGAGTCTCCTTTTGGAGATATTCTGGAAAGATTTGATAATCTTTTTAAAGTTGATTTCACTGACTATGAAGGGGTGAACTTGGTATGTAATTTAACTGAAAATTTGCCTATAAAATCTGATTCTATGGATATTGTGATTGCTTCAAACACTTTGGAACATCTTCCCGATACTGATGGTTTTTTGAATGAGTGCCACAGGATTTTAAAGTCAGGCGGTTCAATTATTATTACTGTGCCATTTTTAATTCCCCTTCATCAGGAGCCTTTTGATTTCCTTAGATTTACTGAGTATCAATTAGAATACCTGCTTAAGAAATCAGGATTCTCAGAAATAAAAATAAAACCACTCTCTAACTTTTTTGAGATTTATCAATCAACACAGAGCGACTTCCTGAATGCATCAATTAATCATCAAAAAACAGCATTATCAAAATTGTTATTAAAAGTATTTAGGAAAATCCAGCTTATTATGACAAGTCTAATGTTTAGTTTTTTTGAATCTGTTGAAGATAGGCGGTATCCTAAGGGTTATGGTATTGTTGCTAGAAAGTAATTAGTATGAAGATATTAGCTATTATTCCAGCTCGCGGAGGTTCCAAAAGGGTTCCTGGTAAGAATATTAAAAAGCTTGGCGGAAAACCGCTTATAGCTCATTCTATCGAACAAGCAAAGAATTCAAAATTTATAAATCGGATTATCGTTTCCACTGATAGTCAAGAAATCGCAGATGTGGCTGTTGCACACGGAGCTGAGGCTCCTTTCTTGAGACCGAAAGAAATATCTGGTGATAACTCAACTGACTTTGAGGTGTTTGAACATATTCTCAATTGGCTTAAGAAAAAAGAAGCGTATGTACCGGATGTCCTCGTCCAACTTCGTCCCACTTCTCCGTTAAGAAAAGTTGAGGATGTTGATCGAGCTATAGAACTACTTATGGCACACCCGGAGGTCGATTCTGCCCGCGCAGTTATTGAACCCCAGTCGAGTCCCTACAAGATGTATAAGATAACTGATTTTGGAATTCTGGAGCCGTTAATGGGGGATATGAGTAAGATAAATATTGGAGATCAACAATTGCCAAAAGTTTATAGACACATAGGTACAGCAGATGTCATTTGGACGAAGACTATTGTCGACAAGAGAAGCATGAGTGGTGACAGTATACTTGCCGTGCCTGTAGATAGGGCGTATTCTGGAATCAACACTCAAGAAGACTGGGATTTCTATGAATTTCTTTTTAGTAAGTTGGAAAAATGATTATTTATCTAGTAAGGCACGCTGATTCTGTTGCACCAAAGGGTTTAAATGATAGAGAAAAGACTCTTGCTGGTTTGTCTTACTTTGGTCAATTGCAAGCTAGAGCCTTGGGGGAAGGTTTGAAAAATTTGAATATTAAATTCATTTATTCTAGCCCCATAATTCGAGCTGTTGAGACTACCGAGATTGTAAGTGATCAAATTGGTGTGAATCTCGAGCTGGATAACCGTTTGAGGGAATTTTTTCTTGATTTTGAAACTAGAGATGGATTAAGGCAAAAGAGTTTAAAAGAAGAGTCTCGACTTAATCCAAACAAACTTATGCCATCAGGCGAGTCTTTGAATTCCTCTATAGATAGATTAGAAGAAGCTATAAGGGATTTGGCAAAAAACAAAAATGGTAATGTGTGCATAGTAACCCATAGGGTAGTTACAGAGGGTTTGCTCTCAAGATTATTTAATATTCGAAAGGGAGAGTCTGATTGGATGGAGTCTGCCTCAGTTACAGCGTTAGAGGTTTCTGGAGACCGAGAATTTAACATCCTTTTTTATAATAAAAGATTCAAAAACTCTCGTCTTATATGGGAGACATTAAGGAGGAAATTGGGCTTTTACAGATAATTTATCGTTTGACAGATTACTTTGCTTGTTGTAATCTCTCCCAAGACTGGGAGGGCATTCTATGACAGTGAGAATCGGGAATCGAGAGGTCGGTGACGGGCATCCATGCTTTGTGGTTGCCGAAATCGGCATCAATCACAACGGTGATATCGGTATCGCCAAGCAGCTGATCAAGATGGCCCATGAGGCCGGTTGTGATGCTGTGAAGTTCCAAAAGCGCACGCTCGAGCTCTGCTACACTCCTGAGGAGCTTGCAGCTCCAAGAGAGAGTCCGTGGGGCAAGACGAACGGCGACCAGAAGCGTGGTCTTGAGTTCGGGCAAGTGGAGTTTGAAGAAATCGACTCCTACTGTCGTGAGCTCGGCATCATGTGGTTCGCTTCTCCGTGGGACGAACCGTCGGTGGACTTCCTCGAGCAGTTTGACCCACCGTGCTACAAAATCGCCTCGGCTCGGGTGCGTGGGGAGGACAAGTTTCTCCGCCATGTTCGTTCAACAGGTCGCCCCATCATCATGTCGACGGGAGCTTGTGAGGAGGAACACATCCGCTACGCGGTTGGGGTGCTGGGTGAGATGGATCTCGTCCTCACACACTGTGTCCTCCAGTATCCGTGCGACAGTGCGGATCTCAACCTGAGGATGATCACCACTCTCAAGGACTGGTTTCCCGATGTTCCTATCGGCTACTCTGGTCACGAAGTGGGAGAGTCCACATCGGTCATGGCCGCCGTCCTCGGCGCATGTCTCGTCGAGAGACACATCACACTGAATCGGGCCATGTACGGTTCCGATCAGTCTGCTTCGATGGAGCGTACTGGGTTGGAACTTCTGGTGCGCGATATCAGAAAGTGGGAGAGGGCGCGCGGATACGGTATTACCAAGCGCATCCTTCCTGCCGAGGAAGCAAACTGGCAGAAACTTCGCAGGAAGGCGTGACCGGTCAATTGGTTGGTTATAAAGGGATTCCTTAGGGAGTCCCTTGTTTTTTTGTTATCATAATGCTGAAATAAGGTCCATGTTATCGAAAGCCAAACAATTTATTAGAGAGAAAATTCCTTTTATGCTTCCTCCGATCAAATCGGTAATTGGCTTTACGAGAAAGCGGTTGTCAAAAATTCACATCAGGCGTCTTTTGAGGGAAAGAGATGAAATTTTCTTGGAGCTTGGGGGTGGGGAGAGAAAGGGTAAGGGGAAATGGGTCACCATCGATATGACTAAGAATTGTGATTTGTTCCTAGACATACTAAAAGGTCTCCCATTTCCTGATGGAAGTGTTTCCAAAATTTATTCCTCTCATTTTTTTGAACATTTTTCATTCAAAGAGACACAGAAAATACTCAATGAGTGTTTCAGAGTTCTTGCTCCAGGTGGGACAATATCAATATGCGTCCCAAATGCGAAGCTTTACATTGAAGCTTATTTAAACGGCAAGGTCCTCAATCACGATGTGTTTTTCACAGGTTGGGAGCCGGCTTACAACAACACAACTAAGATAGATTATGTAAATTATGTAGGTCATCTGGACGGTCATCATAAGTACATGTTTGATGAAGAAAATCTCATCCATATTTTGAAAGCTAAGGGATTTGTGGATGTCCGCACCAGGGAATTTGACCTTGAGCTTGACCGTAAGAAGAGACATCACGAATCGATTTATGTAGAAGGACGCAAAAAGCAGGTGGGTTGATTTTGATAGATCTCAAGTCTGTTATTTTTTCTTAATTAGAATGATGCCGACAATATTTACGACGAATGAGTTTGCGACTACTGCAGAAACTATTCCCCAGACTCCGAAGGGAACAACTAAAACGAGCATTAATACTATTTTTGATATTTTTGAAAAGAAGGTGAGAATGTATTTTTTCTTTACTTCCATTTCTGCCTCAAGAGAAGCGGAAGAAAAAGTTCCGGGAGCGGTGAACAATACGGCTAGGGCAAAGACTTGAGAGTAGATGACCGAATCAAGGTATGCAGGGAAAAATATTTTATAAATGAAAGGAGCTGCCAATATATAAGCTAGTATTATGGGTAAGGAGACAAGAAATATTTGCAAGTTCCTGCTAATAATTGTCGCTCGGATTTCTTCCTTGGTGCGCAGGGATAGTTTTGGTAGGGCGAGAGAGTTTATATTCTTCATAACACCCTTAATTTGCATTACTGGTGCGGTTGCAAAGCTATAAATGGCTACCTCTAAAGGCCCTAGGAAATAGAAAAGCAGAAGCTTATCGAGATTGTCTGCTATTATCGCAAATATACCCATAACACTGAGATGTTTTCCGTATGACACCATCTCATGGTCTGTAACATCGTTCGTTTTGTATTTCTTTATTGTAAGTATAAAAGTGATAGTTTTTGCCAATGTCCAAGAAATAAAATACACCATTAATATCAAAAAGAGGTTATCGGTGAGAAAAAGAGCTATGATTATGCAGGCAGAAGCAAAGATTTGGTTTGAAGTATTGTATTTCGCACTTGTTTTAAATAACTTTTTTCCTTCGAGCAATGCTCCAGAAATCCCGAGAGAATAAAAAATAGGGAGAAATAGGGCGACCAATAAAAATGATATTGCTAATATTTCGTTTGTGCGCCAAAAGTAGTACGAAGCGATTATTATCGCAATTAGGCTTCCGATAGTGCTCCATTTTAATTTTGTCTTGAAAGATGGTAGTAATATTCCCTCCGCTCCTCTGGCTACTGAGCGTACCGCCGCTACATTTAGTCCGGAGAGTGATGAAGCAGCAAGGATTCCTGTTGTCGCAAGGACAAATTGATAATTGCCATATATTTCTCCAGGCAATAAGTTGGCGAATGCTATTGCTATACCAAAACTAGCGACAATTCCAAATAATTGACCGACAGTTACCCAAAACCCGCCTTTGGCGAGGTAGACCATGTCGGTTTGGGTGTATTGTTCAGACCAACGCAGGAGGTTGTAGGCCTTATTTCTTACTTTCTCCATATGTCATCATCATGTTACGATAGTATCCATGAATACTCAAACGCTCAGGCGGATTGTCATTGCTGGTCTCTTTCTCGTGCCCTTCATCCCATTTCTCGTCTCTGGGTCGTTCTTCTTCCCCTTCATCGTACTGAAGGCCTTCACTTGGAGGATTATTGTCGAAGTGATCTTCGTCGCTTGGCTTCTCCTCGCTCTCCTAGATGAGCGCTACAGGCCCAAGAAGTCTTGTCTCTTGTACACTGTACTTGCCTTCCTCGTAGTGGTGGGTGTGGCCAATCTCTTCGGAGTAGCTCCGCTAAAGAGCTTCTGGTCCAACTTCGAGCGGATGGAGGGCTTCATCTCTCTTCTCCATCTTGGAGCTTTCTTCCTCGTCGCTTCATCTGTTTTCGACGAAGGTTTGTGGCAGAAGTGGTGGAAGACTTCTCTCGTCGCTTCTTTGCTCATGGCTTTCTACGCACTCTTCCAGGTTTTAGGTGTGATCTCTCCCAACCAAGCTGGAGCGAGAGTCGACGGTACCTTCGGCAACACCATCTACCTCGCGGTTTACATGCTCTTCCACATCTTTATCGCACTACTCTTTATGTGGCGAGAGTGGAGGAACTCGGCGATGCGCATGGTGTACGGACTCCTCATCGTCTTCCAACTCTACATCCTCTACCACACTGCCACTCGAGGTGCGATCTTGGGTC
>JBBDID010000054.1:0-76018 GCA_040880585.1 Crocinitomicaceae bacterium
AGCATTTGACCCCTCACCACACGATCCGTCAGCTGACGGACGTGCGGTAGCGGGGACTAATCGCGCAACAGGCTGGGGTTCGCTCATTGAAACATTTTGTTAAAATGATTCGTAATAAGTAATAAATTTATTACCTTTATGTTTGTGAAGTCAAGTGAACTATTAAGGATAATGAAAAAAGACGGTTGGATAAAGGTTAGGCAAAAAGGTAGCCATATCATTATGAAGCATCCAACTAAATCAAATGTTATCCCTGTTCCTTTCCATGCTTCAAAAGAAATGAAAAAGGGAACTTTACAAGCAATATTAAAGCTGGCAGAAATTAAAACAAACAAAAGGTAAAGACTATGAAAACAAAGGATAAAAAACCAACAATTAAACTTCAAATTATTAAAGAAAATTTGGGTTATACCGCTGTGGGACAATGGAAAGAAAGAAGCCTTGTTACCTGTGGCGACAACTGGGAAGAACTCCAACAAATGATTGTTGAAATGGTCAATCTTGCTTTTGAAGATTTGGGCTATACTTATACTATTGAAGAAATCAAATTTGAATATGACTTGGAAAGTTTCTTTGACTTTTACAAGGTTATCAATGCAAAGGCTCTTTCTGAACGTATCGGAATGAACCAAAGCTTGTTGGCTCAATACATCAAAGGCATTAAAAAACCCTCTGTTGACCAAACCAAACGTATTTTGCAAGGGGTTCAACAAATAGGACGTGAACTTAGTGAAGTTCGGTTTTTACTTGTATAGCCACAAGTTGTAAAACCTAAATAATATAGATTTTAAATCCAATTAAATATTAATTAGATGGAAAGCATTGAGTTATTGAATAAATTTAAAGAAACTTACTGAAACTTTCTTCAGAGCATCTTCCTGATTTTTTTCATCAAACCGTGTGTTTGAACAATGAAGTTAACGTAAATTTTATAATTTAAAGCCATCAAACCCGTTAGCACGGATTTGCACCTTAAATCCGCGACAACTGCAAAACTGAAATAATATGAAAGTAACACGCGAACACAATGAGCGAATTGCTAAAATGACTTTTTCTTCTGTCTATCCCCACTATTTAACAAAAGTAGAAAGTAAAGGCAGGACAAGAGAAGAATTGCACCAAGTTATAGAATGGCTTACAGGTTTTGATGACAAAAAACTGCAAGAAATTATTGAAGAGAAAGCCACTTTTGAAACATTTTTTAAGAGAGTAGAATTGAACCCCAACGCAAAGCTAATCACGGGTGTAATTTGTGGTTATCGGATTGAAGAAATTGAAAATCCATTAACAAGACAAGTAAGGTATTTAGACAAATTGGTGGACGAATTGGCAAAAGGTAAAAAGATGGAGAAAATTTTAAGAAGTTAACTCCTGCTACGGGTAGCTGCGCTCTTTATGACTATGAAGCAGTTTAGTTTATAGTTCCTTCGGATCGGGGGGTGGTTACTTTCCGATACAAAAATTGGCAAAAATGTTTCCCAATAGTTCATCATTAGTGACTTCTCCGGTTATTTCACCCAGCAAGTTCAGGCATTCGCGTATGTCCATAGCCAAAAGGTCGCCCGGTATTTCTGTGAGCAGCCCCTCCTCTATTTTATCTATTGAAGATTTACATTTTTTAAGGATCTCAAAATGCCTGACATTGGTAACAATGGTGTCGGTCTCCACATCTTTTTCTTTGACCTTTTTTATAAGCAATTCCTTGATTTGATCTACTTCTTTTTCATTGATCGCTGAAATAAATATACCGTAAGCCTTCAATTTTTTATATGCTTTCTTATCTATTTTATCTGCCTTATTAAAAAGACAAATAAGTTCCTGCTCGTCTGTAATGCTTGCTTTTTTGAATGTGGCTATTTGCTGCTGAATTTCTTCTTCGCTTGAACCTGCTACATCAAATAATAATAAAACAATCTGGGCAGATTTAATTTTTTGATACGCCCGCTCTATCCCCAATGACTCAATTTTGTCAATTGTATTTCGAATTCCTGCCGTGTCTATGAATCTAAACTCTATTCCACCCAAAACTACCGTATCTTCAATTACATCCCGCGTTGTACCGGCAATGTCTGACACAATGGCCTTATCCTCATTGAGTAAAGCATTCAGTAGGGTTGACTTTCCGGCATTAGGAGCACCTACAATAACTACAGGAACTCCATTTTTTATAGCATTTCCGTATTGAAAAGATGCAGCCAGTTTTTCTACCTTAATTTTTATAGCCTTTAATAGTTCACTCAATTGAGTACGATCAGCAAACTCTACGTCTTCTTCAGAAAAATCAAGTTCGAGTTCAATAAGAGAAGCAAAATCCAGCAATTGTTGCCTAAGTCCTGATATTTCAGCAGAAAAACCACCCCTCATTTGATGCATAGCCACCTGATGAGATGCAGCAGAATTGGAAGCGATTAAATCGGCGATTGCCTCGGTTTGAGACAAGTCCATTTTTCCATTCAAAAAAGCGCGCAATGAAAACTCACCCGGCCCGGCAATTCTTGCCCCGTGATCGGTTAACAGATGCAGTATATTTTCCTGAATAAACTGTGAGCCATGGCAACTGATCTCGATCAAATCTTCTCCTGTAAAACTATTGGGTGCTTTAAAGATGGATACCAGCACTTCATCTATGATTTGTTCTTGCTTTTTGATCCATCCAAAATGCACGGTGTGAGATGTTTTATCTGCAAGTGGCTTTGAGAAAATTTTCCCCATTATTTCAAAAGCAGACTTACCGGATAAACGAATCAGGGAAATGGCTCCCGTACCTTGCGGACTGCTTAACGCACAAATTGTATCTTCAGGGTTCTCAAAGTTCACAGTTCAAAATTAAGCAGTTAATTAGACATAAAGTAAACAATTGTAAATCTTCTTGTCTTTTATCTTTGTTTTACGGTTTCAAAACTATATTTTTGGTGTTCAAAGCAAATCAAAATCTATGTCAGTTTTAGTCAATAAAAATTCAAAAGTAATCGTTCAGGGATTTACCGGTGGAGAAGGAACTTTTCACGCCAGTCAAATGATTGAATACGGTACCAATGTTGTAGGAGGAGTTACTCCCGGAAAAGGTGGGCAAACCCATTTGGACCGACCGGTATTTAATACTGTACAAGAGGCTGTTGATAAAACAGGGGCAGATGTAACCATTATTTTTGTTCCCCCTGCATTTGCAGCGGATGCCATTATGGAAGCAGCTAATGCAGGCATAAAAGTAATCATCACGATCACTGAAGGTATTCCGGTAAAAGACATGATCCGTGCTAAAGAATATATCTCAGCTTATGATTGTAGACTAGTTGGACCGAATTGTCCGGGGGTTATTACTGCCGGTGAAGCAAAAGTAGGAATCATGCCGGGATTCGTCTTCAAAAAAGGGAGTGTTGGGATTGTTTCTAAATCAGGAACCCTGACTTACGAAGCTGCCGATCAGGTGGTAAAAGCAGGCTTGGGAATTACTACAGCGATTGGTATCGGAGGAGATCCCATAATTGGTACTTCTACCAAAGAAGCTGTTCAACTACTAATGGCTGATCCGGATACAGAAGGAATTGTTATGATTGGAGAAATAGGTGGTAATCTGGAAGCTAAAGCTGCTGAATGGATTGCTCAAAACGGAACAAAACCTGTGGTTGGATTCATTGCCGGTGTAACGGCACCTAAAGGAAGAACCATGGGACATGCCGGTGCTATTGTAGGAGGAGAAGATGATACGGCTGAAGCAAAGAAGAAAATTTTAAGAGCAAACGGTATCCACGTGGTAGATTCTCCTGCAGAAATTGGAATGAAAATGGCAGAGGTTTTAGGCGTAAAAGCTTAAAATCTACTATTACTTTAAAATCCTCTCATTCTTGGGAGTATTTTATATTTTTTTAAAAAATAACCCAAACAAAATGCCCAAAATTAATTTAGACGAAATCAAGATTGATCAATTATCAGATGACTTAATCAAAACCACTTATCCCCCTGATTTTTTGCTTAATGCCACACGCCTTGAAGAAATACGTGAAATCTACACTGAAATGTGTGGAAGTGAAGATGTCAGTCATTTGAAGTTGCTGGTGATTTTTAATGGAAAAATTGCAGTTAGTCAAGACATTGGAGAGAGATACCTGAACGGGCGCATTCGGAAAAAACAGGGCGAAGCTTTGGTTTCTGCTTGTAAAGAAACACGAGAGTATTTGAATGGAGCGTCTGCTCTCATGAAAAAAACACATCCGGTAAAAGTGTTTGAAACAGAAAAAGAGGCGACTGATTGGTTAAATACGCTTTAACCCCTGTCATTCATGAACTATGGCCAAACAAATTGCCTTATTGACCGAAAAAAAATATATTCAACCCAAAAAGAGGGATTGGTATATTGATCAAGTGCTGGAAGAGGATGCGCTGATACAAAAGGCACTGGAAAAGAAAGGATACGAAGTAATAAAAGTCGATTGGTCTCAAGCAGACATGGATTGGTCAACGATAGACCTTGCTCTTTTTAGAGCAATATGGGATTATTTTCACCGAATTGACGAATTCAAAGCCTGGCTGAAGACAGTTCAGGGCACTACCCTATTTGTCAACCCTCTTTCACTGATACAGTGGAATATTGATAAACACTATTTAATCGATTTGAAAAATAAAGGGGTTCCCATTGTAGATACCCGAATCATAGAGCAAGGATCTTTTTTAAGTCTTCAAAAATTACATGAGGCAAGCGGTTGGCAAAAAATGGTATTAAAACCCTGTATTTCAGGATCAGCAAGACATACGTATTTATTAGATCCGGAAAATTTGAGTGCGCATGAAGGTGTGTTTAAAGAGTTGATAAGCAATGAATCCATGATGCTACAGCCCTTTCAAAATAATATAATTACAAAGGGAGAAGTCAGCCATATTGTGATTGGTGGAAAATACACCCATTCAGTCTTGAAAAAAGCAATGACCGGTGATTACCGCGTACAGGATGATTTTGGTGGAAGCGTTCATCCGTACACCGCCAACAAAAATGAAATTCAATTTGCGGAAAAAGTGGTTAGCAGTTGTGATGAAATGCCACTATATGCAAGGGTAGATGTCGTTTGGGACAATAAGCATGAACTGGCTTTGAGTGAGCTGGAATTGATTGAACCGGAGCTTTGGTTTAGGGAAAATCCTGCTGCTGCAGAGCAATTAGCTGATACGATACATAATTTGTTGTAATTTTAAATCATGCGTTATTTATTCCTCAGTGCAATTATCTTTTGTGTGTTTGCGACTTACGGTAAGGGAAAACCGGATACATTAAAACACATTAAATCCGAATATCTGGTGAGCTATACCGCCGAAAAAGTAAACGGAAAAATCGTGAAGGGCGAGCGCGAATGGTATCTACATTTTTTGGATGATGAATACAATGAGTACAATAAAAACGGAGATGTTGTAAAAACAATTTATTGGGATGAATATGGAAACCTGGATGAAATGACTGTTTTTGAGTTCAATCAGGATGATAAGTTAACGAAGTTTGCCGATTTTATTGTCAATGAAGATGGTGATACCGTCATGGATTATATGACGAGCTTTTATTATGACCACAAAGGATTCTGTTATTTAGACTCTAGTTTTAACGGTGATTATTCTCTGAATTTATACTCCAAATCTGCTTACGATTACAGTCAAAATATTTCAGTCAGCAAAACGCTTTATCCGGATGGAAAAATGCTGGCGTTTTATTATCAATATTACAACAAAGCTAAGCAGATGATAAAAATGGAAAACAGGAACAAAAATAATCAGTTAAAAAGCACAACACATTATATTAGAGATACTGTTGAAAATTACTATGAGTATTATACAATTGTTGATAATGATACAACGAGTCGATCAAGAACCAATTATAACGAACAAGGCTTTTCAATTTGGGAGACGCACTATTTTCAAGATAGAAATGACGTTCCGATTGAGCATACTTTTGAATATGAAGTGAATGAATACGGCGACTGGGTAAAACAATATATTTACAGGGAAGGAAAACTTGAATATGTTGTAGAAAGGGAATTGACTTATTGGGACTAATTTAGCGCCTTTTTTGTAGCTTCCAGTTCTTTCTTCAGGTACTTTGATGTTTCAGATTGGTACTTTTTCACAAACTCTTCAGGTGTACCAAAACCCACTACCTCTCCTCCATTTCTACCGCCATCCGGCCCTATATCAATAATGTGATCTGCCACCTTGACAATATCCAGGTTGTGTTCAATTACCAGTACTGTATTTCCTTCATCCACTAACCTCTGCAAGACGTTGAGCAACATTTTTATATCGTCAAAATGCAAGCCTGTTGACGGTTCGTCGAGTATATAAAAGGTTTTTCCGGTGCTTCTCTTTGATAATTCCGTCGCCAACTTAATGCGTTGAGCTTCTCCTCCCGAAACAGTTGTTGAAGGTTGTCCCAATTTGATATACCCCAAACCAACAGAATTCAATGTCTCTAATTTTCTTTGAATTTTGGGAATGCTCTTAAAAAAAGGGGTCGCATCCTCAATCGTCATTTCTAATATATCATTGATGTTTTTCCCTTTAAACCGAACCTCCAGCGTCTCCCGATTATAACGCTTACCCTGGCAATCTTCACATTCTACATACACATCCGGTAAAAAATTCATTTCTATGACACGAACGCCTCCTCCTCTACAGGTTTCACAACGACCACCTTTGACATTGAAACTGAATCTACCCGCTTTGTACCCCCTGATTTTGGCCTCGTTAATATTGGCAAAAAGGGACCTCACTTCTGTAAACAAACCGGTATAAGTAGCCGGATTTGATCGAGGAGTACGTCCAATTGGAGACTGATCAATGTCTATTACTTTATCGATATGCTCTAAGCCTTTAATATCCTTGTAAGGCAAGGGACGTTTCACCCCTTTATAAATGTATTGATTGAGAATGGGATAAAGTGTCAAATTCACCAATGAAGATTTTCCACTGCCAGAAACGCCCGTTACACAAGTAAAAACTCCAAGAGGAAATTTCACTTTTACATCTTTTAAGTTGTGTCCAGATGCGCCGATCAACTCTAAAAACTTACCGCTTCCCTTTCTTCTTTTTTTCGGAATTTCGATTTCCAATTCTCCCTTCAGGTAAGCTGCTGTGGTGCTTTTTCCGGCTTTGAGTGATGCAATCGTTCCTGCCTGCACAATCTCACCGCCGTGCAGCCCGGCTTTGGGGCCGATATCTACAATAAAGTCCGATTCTTCCATCATTTCTTTGTCGTGCTCTACAACAATGACCGAATTGCCTCCATCCCGCAAGCGTTTCAACGAATTGATCAAACGAGCATTATCTCTTTGATGCAAACCGATAGAAGGTTCATCCAAAATATATAATACATTCACTAACTCTGACCCAATTTGAGTCGCCAAACGGATGCGCTGTGCTTCTCCACCTGAAAGCGATTTTGAAGAACGGTTTAAATTGAGATAATGCAAGCCCACATCCATTAAAAATTTCAATCTACTGTTGATTTCTTTGAGCACTTCTGTCGCTATGGCTAACTGTTTTTTAGAAAGTGCTGCCGACAATTCTGAAAACCAATCACTCAGTGCTGCCAAATCATACTGCGCCAACTCTCCTATATTCTTTCCGTTGATCTTAAAATAGTCTGCTTCTTTTTTCAATCGTGTTCCTTCACAACGATCACAGACTTTTTCATTCATGAAATTCTCCACCCAACGCCGTGTAGCTTTGGTGGGAGCGTCTTTGTATTGCCGCGCCAAAAAGGTGATGATTCCTTCAAAAGAAAAGTTTCGGTTCACCCCATCCAGCTGAATCACCTCTTCAAAACCGTATAATATTTTGTGAATGACTTCTTCAGGAATATCCTTAATCGGATCTTTCAGTTGGTGCCCAAAAGCAGTCAGTATCGTCTCTACCTTGCTTGCTATGTAATTCTTTTTCAACTTTCCCAAAGGTTCAATTCCTCCAGCCTTAATACTGATCCGATCATCCGGAATCACTTTGTCCAAAGCTACTTCAGCAATGGTTCCCAACCCATTACATTTTGGGCAGGCACCGTAGGGCGAGTTGAAAGAAAACAAATTGGGTTCCGGCTCAGCATAAGAAACTCCGGTAGTAGGACACATCAAAAAACGGCTAAACTGACTAATTTCATCCGTTTCATGATCCTGGATCATCATCACATCCTGTCCGTATTTCAATGCGATCTTAACGGCTTGTGTCAATCGATTTTGATTGGCTGCTGAAACTTCAAGACGATCAATCACTATTTCTATATCATGCACTTTATAACGATCTACCCGCATGCCACTTTTAATATCCATGATCTCCCCATCTACCCTTACCTTTGAATAACCCAATTTATTAACTTGTTCAAAAAGTTCGCGATAATGCCCTTTTCTTCCTCTTACTTTAGGGGATAGGATGATGATTTTCTTTCCTTTATATCGATCAAGAATGAGATTAATGATCTGCTGGTCTGTATATTTGACCATTTTCTCCCCGGTTTTGTATGAATAGGCATCAGATGCCCGTGCAAAAAGCAGTCGCATGAAATCATAAACCTCCGTTACTGTTCCTACAGTTGAGCGCGGTGAACGATTCACCGTTTTTTGTTCAATAGAGATTACAGGAGACAAACCCAGAATTTCATCTACTTTAGGGCGTTCTAATCCACCCAAAAATTGCCGGGCATAAGCAGAGAAAGTTTCTAAATACCTTCTTTGTCCTTCAGCAAAAATGGTATCAAAAGCCAGAGATGATTTTCCACTACCCGAAAGACCGGTAAATACAACCAGTTTATTTCGTGGAATTTTGAGATCGAAACCTTTTAGGTTATGTTCTCTGGCTCCATAAATTTCAATAAATTCTTCTTGTGATAAGTCTTCTGGCATTTCTTCTCCTAAGGGACAATGAAGTTAGTAATTATCGGTTGAAAGAAGAGTAATTTATTAGGACTTCTTATTTTTTTGAAGCCGAATAAAGAATGTGATCAACACAATCAAAACATATAACCAGATAAAAATCAACAAAGGAGATGAAAGCGGGATAAAATTGGCAACACTATACGCTAAAAGTGTTGAAATGGCTCCTAAAATGATAAAAACGTAAGCAATTTTCCGATCAGAAAGACCTGCATAAGAAAGTGTGTGAGTCGTATGATCTTTTCCTCCGATCATTGGGGATTTCCCTCTTTTCAGTCTACGAATGGTTACAAATGTAGTATCTATGATAGGTACTGAAAAAGCAGCTAAAACCAGGGTGCAATTGGATAAAATGGAGTAAGTACCCTCTTCTACTCCCATGTTCCACAAAAATTTAATCGAAAAATAGGCGAGAAACATCCCCAAAAATTGCGATCCGGTATCTCCCATAAATAATTTGGCGGGATGCCAATTGAGCACCAAAAACCCCATAAGCGCTCCCAAAATGACAATAAGTAAAAACAGATCTACATTATTAATTAAAGTGAATGGAGCAGATATGAGTAATATGGTCGATATAATAAAAATAGCAGCCACAGTGGTGATGGCATCCATATTGTCCAGCATATTGATCGCGTTCATCATTCCCACTACCCACAAAATGGTAAACAGATTGTTGAGCGCATCTTGTTCAAAAAGGTCAATACCGCTATGAGTCGCAATTAAAATAACACCACAAAGAATCTGAGTGATGAGCTTTAAAAAAGGCCTGGTATTATACGCATCATCAGATAATCCTAGTAAAAAAGCAACATTGATACTGAAAAACAATCCCAGTAAATCATCATTTTGAAAAACATCTTCTTTGCCAAATACAATGGCATAGATCATAAATCCCAGTAGAAAACAGATGTAAAAGCTGATTCCGCCTAAAGAAGGTTTAGCTTCATTACTCCAGCGAATGGTAAGGTCATTTTTATTTCTGATCCCCAAACTTTTTGCAAACTTCAATAGAAATGAATTAATAATGAGCGAAAGGAAAAATGCACCGCCAAAAAAAAGGACTAAATTACCTATTGAAATTAAGCTATCTGACACTTAAAAAGGGGTTTTAAATTCATGAAACGTTTGAGCCATTGTATCTTTTTCTGAAATGATCGGATGTTCTATTCCCCAGTCAATTTCCAAGCTCTTATCATTCCAGATCAGGCTGTCTTCACTTTTTGAATGATATAAAGCCGTGCATTTGTAACTAAAAACGGTATCTTCTTCTAATGCAATAAATCCGTGAGCAAATCCTTCGGGAATCCAGAAATTCATTCGATTTGCTGCAGAAAGAATAAGCGAGATGTGTTGACCGTAAGTTGGGGAATGCAAACGAATGTCTACCGCAACATCCAAAACTGCCCCTTTAATCACCCGAACAAGTTTTCCTTGTGCGTAAGGAGGGCGTTGAAAATGCAATCCACGTAATACGTGTTTTTTTGATAGGGATTGATTGTCTTGTACGAATTCTGTATCTCCCAGAAATGAACGAAATCGCTCTTTGTTATAGGATTCAAAAAAATAACCCCGATCATCTTCAAAGATGTCAGATTCAAATGCTACCAAGCCCTCTATATCAAATGTTGTAATTTCCAAAGTTTACTTTTTCCAAAATTTCCACCTCTTTTTTTCCGGTACTTCATCTGAGTAATACTCACCATATCCATAGCCATATCCATACCCCCTTTTCCCTAATTCCATACCGTTTAGTACAACAAACAATTTAGAAACCTTATTGTTTTCAACCAATTCTCTGACCCTTTGGGTATAGTATCTTTTTGAATAATTTGCCCTGAATACATAGATCGGGCAATCTGCTTTGCTCATTACGCTGACTCCGTCAGAAACAATACCAACAGGAGGGTTATCAATCATCACAATGTCGTATTCTTTCTTTATTTCCTCGATTATTTGTGAAAATAAATCCCCTAAAATAAGCTCAGAGGGATTAGGAGGAATAGGTCCTGCAGTGATGAAATCCAAACCGTCCAATTCACTTTTCTTCACACAATCTTTCCATTCTGATGCTCCTACAAGTAGCGTACTCATCCCCTTTTCGTTGGCGACAGAAAACGCATCATGTATCTTCGGTTTACGCAAATCCAAATCAATGACCAATACTTTTTTTCCGGACATGGCCATAATTCCAGCCAGATTAACGGCGGCAAAAGTTTTTCCCTCTCCGGATACCGAAGATGAAACCGCAATTAAATTGGATTGACCTGATTTTAAAATGAACTGCAGATTTGACCGTATATGACGATAACTTTCAGCTAAAGCTGACTTTGGTTTCTTATGCACGATCAAGGTTGAATTTTTTTCCTGAGTAACAACCTTGGGGATAATCCCTAAAAACCCTACAGTAGATGGCAATAGTCGTTTTAATTCTTCAGGCTCGTGAATATCGTTAAAAGTGAGGTATCTGATCAAAAGATATATCAAACTAATTAAAAGGGTCAATACGACGGCCAAAGTATATACCAAATTTCGATTGGGTGAAATAAGAACGGCTTCTGAGGGGGCTTGCAAAACCATGTTGTCCATAGTGAAACCAGCCTTAGAGATTGCATACTGTGTTTTCTTCTCGATCAATAGGGAATAGTATTTTTCATTGAGATTAAACATCCGGTTGAGCCTGCTCAACTCCATTTCTTTTTCCGGAATACCATACAATTCATTTTGTATTTTGGTAATTCTATTTTGAATATTATTTCTTCTGAATTTTAGCTGGTTTTTTACCGAAGCAATGATTCGGTTTACATTTTCAGTTTGTGCCAAAATACTGCGCTCTACTCTTTTTAATGTCTCATTATCTGAAGTGACACTATATGAAAGATCTTCTTTCTCAACCAATAACTCATGCAACTTCTCCAGCTCCTTCTCCAATAAACTCTCATATTTTGTTCCGGTCACTGCAGGAATTATCTTAAAGATTTCAATCCGATCAGACATATTAACCGTTTGCTGTACTTCAACAATCAGGTCAAGTTCCATTTCCACCTCTAAAAGTTGATTTTGAAGTTGATTACTTCGCTCCATGATCTTAGTTGTAAAAAATTCAGGGTCATTCACATCACTGCTGTCTTTAAAAGATTGAATAGCCATTTCAGACTCCTTCAATTGCGTAAAAACCGTATCCAGTTGTGAATCGATAAAATCAAGAATACTGGCCGAACTTTCCCGCTTTTTATCGAGGTCATATTTAAAAAAAGTAGTGATCACTGAAGTTACAATATCTTTACTTAAGCGGTGATTATTCGATTCAAAGGAGATCTGGATCGTCTTTGCTTCTGGATTTAAGGCAAATACCTCTAAACTACCATGAAGAGAAGTTGTTAATGCTTCATAATTATTAAAAACAAAATACAGGCTGTTTTCTTCTATATTTCTGGAAAACAACTCCTGATCATTTATTTTAAATACGAGATTAAAAAAATCATTATCTACAGGAACGTCCGGTAATATAGAAACTTGTTGATTTTCTCCATTTGCAACAAATGAAAGAATAATTCCCTCTCCCCCCTTACTCACAAATATCGGTGAACCAACCAATGAACTGTCTTTCAATTCCATTAAGGTGATGTGATAACTGGAAAGTAAATATTTCTCTTCAGTAAGAATGTCTCCTTCTGCAAAGTAAGACACTTCTAAATTCAGATTTCGCAAGGCTTTATCCAAAAGAAAAGTAGATTTTAGTAGTTCTATATCTTCTGATAAATTAGATTCTTTTTCAAACCCTTCTATGTCTAAGATTCTCTTTCCCTCATCTTCACTGCTTCTTTGAATAATTGCCGTTGATTTGAATACTGGTTTTGTATACCTCAGATAGATAAAACTACCACCAACACCAATAATGAGAAGTAGCAGAGGAACATAGAAGTTTCTCTTTAATACATTTCGCATTAAATTCAAATCAAACTCTTTGTTTAACCAGGAGTTTCCTTTATGCTTGTTTTCGGTTTCTACCACCTTGCTTATTTTAGTGCATTTATAACAGTAACTATTATGGCTGCACTGGAAATCAAAGAGACAATCGGTGTTACTTCTTTCAGAATTTCCTTTCCGATTTCAGGAACAGGCTCTATGTAAATATAATCATTTGCCTGAACGACGATATCCGTATATTCCAGTCCTTCAATTTTAGAAAGGTCTACTTTATACACTTCTCTTTTACCTTCTTTATTTTTACGAATTAGTTTGATTTTAGCCGCTCTTCCCCTTTCGGTAATTCCTCCTGCTAAAGCAATCGTTTCTAACAGGGTGGTATTGTTGTTGGCCAGATAAAGCACTTTTGCTTCACCTCCATCTCCGGGAAACACAATCACCCGCTTATTGGTTACAGATAGTTGAACAAAAGGATCTATATAATATCCCCTGTACTCTTCCTGTAAAAATTCTTCTGCTTCACGAATAGTAAGTCCTACCAAATTCGTTTGGCCAATTACCGGTAATCTCACAAAAGAATCATTTTGGATCACATAATTCAAAGAGTTATTTGGATTGAATAACTGCGCCTGATTCCCCCCTGTTGCCGAAGACGAAACATCTAATACCCGAATTCCGTCATTGGTAAAAAAACGCATTTGAAGAATATCATTGACATCAATTCGGTAATCTTTTTTTGTTTCATTCATGCTGTCTACATCTGCAAACTCATAGTCTTTGGGAGTTTTTAACATGAGATTGCTATTCACCCCACAAGCTTGAAATAGCAAAACTAAAATTGCCATTCCAATCATCATCTTCATCTGCTTCATTTTATTCTTTGTTTTATAAACCATACAAAACTATTATTTAATCAGGATTATTGCCCCAATCTGCTATCATTTCATTTTTTTATTCAGTACTTCTTTGTAGAGGTTTTCTACATCTCTACACAATCTTTCGTAATGGAATTTATTTTTTACGTGATTCCACCCATTTTGTGACATTTTTTCACGCATTTCAGCAGATTCAATCAATTTTTCAAGACCGGCAGCATACGCTTTCTTTTCAAGTTGATCTATTATTAGACCGGTTTCACCATTACTTACTACGTTGGCAACTCCCCCAACGTTGCTTGAGATAACCGGAACAGATGCCGCCTGAGCCTCAATCAGGCTTACCGGTGTCCCCTCATTGAGTGAACACAAGCAAACAATATCAAAAGCCGGTAACACTTCTTCAATATTTTTTATCCAGGACGTAAAAATAAACACCTTATTTCCGTGTTTTGCTTCTATTTCTTCGGTTTTTTTCTTTAGTGGAGCCATCAATTCTCCATCTCCAACAATAAAAGCCTTTATGTTTTTATGCTTTTCCAAAAGAAGATCCACCGATTCAAAAAATAATTCATGGTTTTTAATCGCTGTAAGCCTTCCGATAATTCCAAGGCAAATGGTTTCTTCTTTTATTTGATATTTTTCTCTGAACAATCTTCTTTTTTCTTCCCGATTTTCCTGAAATTTATTCAAATCAAAACCCAGTGGGATCACCTTAAACTTATCAGCACTTGCTATTTTATGGATTTCACTCAGTTCTTTTTTCTGGATTTCAGAAATGGCGATAATGGCGTCAGAGCGTTTCCCTACAAAACGTTCTAACGATTTATACAAAGCTGTTTTCAATTTTCCAAAGTAAGAATGAAATACATGTCCGTGAAAGGTATGTATTATGACCGGTACATTTTCTTTGTAGGCAGCTAATCGTCCTAAAAATCCTGCTTTTGAAGCGTGGGTATGAACAATATCAGGCTGATAATCACGAATAATAGCCCGTATTTTTTTATAGGCTCTTCTATCCTGAAAAAAGTTGATTTCTCTTTGCATTTCTTCCACAATGGAAAAGGATACACCATGTGATTCAGGGATAAAGGTTGAAGCGCCTTCATGTGCTTCGTGTTTTCCGCCAATTAATTTTGTCTCAAAATCATCAGACAAATAGGCTGTCAGGTAAGTGGCATTATGCGTAGGCCCTCCCAGATTAAAACGATTAATGATACGTAATACTTTAATTTTTTTATCCATAATACCTGCCGTACCAATGCTGAAAAATAAGAATTGACCACAATACATAAATCCTATCTCCAAACCCTTTGGATGACGAAGAACGTATTAAAGATGCTATGTATTCAAAATTAAAAATTCCTTGTTCTACAATGAACTCTTTTTGAAATAATCGAGATTGTAGCATCTCCTGTATTTCATCCTGAAGCCACTCTTGAATGGGAATTTCAAATCCTTTTTTGGAACGATCCAAAATCTCTCCCGGTAGCTCCTCTGAAAATGCGATTTTAAGCAGTTGCTTACTTTGTTTCCCATTCAATTTATATTCTAAGGGTAACCCATTGGCAAATTCAACGACTTCATGGTCTAAAAAAGGAGTTCTAACCTCTAATCCGTGAGCCATACTCATTGCATCCACCTTTTTGAGCATATCATTAGGCAACACCAGTTGTTGGTCTGCAATTAGCATGTCGTTTATTTCATCCAAATTGTTCCCTTTCCAGCCGGTTTTAATATGATAAGCCGGCTTCAGCAATCTGTCTGCTTCTTCCTCTTCAATAAAACAACACCACTCCCAAAAACGAGATTCATTGTCCAGTTTTATTCCCCGATTCAATTTTTGCAATTTTCGGTTAAAGTCACCGATTTTATCAGATCGAGAAACTCTTTTATTTCCTAAAATTTTTGAGGAGATACTGATCAAGGACTTTTTTGTATTGCTCATTCTTCTTAAGCGATACTCTGCTAAGTGTTTTCGATATCCGGCAAACAATTCATCTGCCCCGTCCCCACTTAAAGCTACAGACACCTCTTTTTTTGTTCGTTGCGCTAAAAAATACACCGCAAATGCTGAAGAATCGGCAAAGGGTTCATCTAAAGCATTTAAAAAATCCGGGAATGAATCCTTAAAATCTTTTTTCCCAATAGTAAACTCATGATGATCTGAACCAATATGCTCTGCCACCATTCTGGAATAAGTAGATTCATCAAAATAAGGATGATCAAATCCTACAGAGAAGGTTTTCAAGTCGGGTTTCAATTTTTTGGCAATGGCAGAAATCACAGAAGAATCCACCCCACCACTTAAAAACGTGCCTAGAGGAACATCTGCCACCAATCGTTTTTCAACAGCCTGGGTAAGTTTTTCATTCAATGCTCTGGCAGCCTTCCCCACCCCATTTCGATAAAAAGGCTTGCGTTCAATGCGATAATACTTTTTTAAATTAATTCCCTGACTATCTATAACACCTAACTGTCCGGGCAATACCTTAAAAGCGTTCTTAAGTATGGTTTTTGGAGCAGGAATGTAGGTCAATCGAAAATAAAGACGAATGGCTTCTTCATCTAATGTTTTCTCAATATCAAAATCAAACAGTGCATGCAGTTCAGAAGTTAAAATAATTTTGTTGTCGTCTTCGTAAATCAGTAGCGGCTTGATCCCCATTCGATCTCTGGCAAACAAGACTTTTTCTTCCTTTTTGTCATAAAAAATAAATGCAAAACAGCCATTGAGCTCCTTTAGACCCTCCTCTCCATAAAGGATAAGATGGTGCAACAACACCTCTGTATCTGAGTTTGTTTTGAATTGAACTCCTTCTCTTTCCAATTTTTGACGTAGGCTTTTAAAATTGTATATCTCTCCGTTAAAAGAAAGAAAATAACGTTCATTTTCATCTGAAAAAGGTTGGTGGGCAGCTGCGGATGTGTCTAAAATAGACAATCTACTGTGTGCCATTGAAAAATTGGAATGCGTTTTGCTTCCTTGAAAGTCAGGACCTCTATGTGCTAAACGGGCAATAACGTCCTTTGTTTTTCCAACTTCGGATTTGCCATTTTTATTTTTAGCCCATATACCTAGAATGCCGCACAAAGTTTCTAATTTTGAGCACAAATATAGAGTTGTCACTCAAGCTTAACAATAAAAAGATGAAGTATTTAATTCTGTCCGTTTTATTAATGATTTCTACCCTTCATGGCAAGTGTCAGGATAGTTATCAAAAGCCGCTAACCCTTGTTCAAAGTACGGCTGAAAACCTCATGAATTATAGTGTGTTAAAACACGCTGCCTTTTCATTTTATGTGCAGGATATGTCTACCGGAGAAGTTATAGCTGATTACAATGGTGATATGAGCATTACCTCTGCCTCTACCATGAAATTAGTGACCACGGCTACCGCTCTTCAATACTTAGGTAGTGCCTATCGTTTTAAAACGCAGCTGATGCATTCAGGAGTAGTAGATTCTTCCGGAACCTTGCATGGTGACTTGTATATTATTGGTGGCGGTGATCCCACTTTGGGTTCTCGTTATTTCACGCGTTACGGAGAAGAGCGCGATTTTTTATACCAGTGGGTAGATAGTATATCTGCTTATGGAATTCAAAAAATAAATGGCCGCATAATAGCAGATGGATCACTTTATCATTATGACGGGCCGCCCTCCGGCTGGGTATGGGGAGATATGGGGAATTACTATGGTGCAGGGCCATCTGGGCTGACCATCTTTGACAACCTTTGTACCTTCCATTTTAAAACCGGAGAAAATGAAGGAGATGCTACTCAACTTACTTGCATTTCTCCTTACATCCCCGGGATTCATGTGGTCAATTATGTCACTTCTGCCAATTCCAGTCAGGATAACGCCTATGTGTACGGCGCTCCCTGGTCTTATGATTGGTTTGTAAGGGGATCCATTCCTAAAAACAAAGATGATTTTAAAGTAAAAGCCAGTATTCCTGATCCCGAAATGGTGGCTGCTTTGGAACTTGATTATGCATTGGAACAAAAAGGAATTGATGTGCTCTTCTCCTCCACAACAATGCGCGAACTCAATAAAGATGAAGCCTTTGAAAAACCTGAATTATCTGCCATTTACGAACACACCTCTCCTTATTTATCTACCATAACCAATGTAACCAATCAAAGGAGCATCAATTTATTTGCCGAGCATTTGTTGTGTCAGATTTCAGTAAAACAAAGTGGATATGGAAGCACATATAATGGAGCGTTGATCTGTATGAATTACTGGAGCGGTAAAATTGGTGCTGCAGCGCTTAACATGACAGATGGCAGTGGGTTATCCCGATCTAACTCAGTAAGTGCCAAATTTTTGGTAGATATGCTCACCTATATGCACAAAAGCGGAAATGGATCCCGATTGAAGAAAAGCATGGCCATAGCCGGTAAACAAGGTACCATGGCTTCTATGTGCAAAGGAACTGCAGCGGCCGGAAGGGTGTATGGGAAAAGCGGAACCATGACACGCGTAAAATCTTATGCCGGTTATGCAGATTCAAAAAGTGGAAAAAAATTAGCCTATGCTATGATCATCAACAATTACACCTGCTCAAATACGCAAATGCGAAAATACTTTGAACAATTGTTGGTAAAACTGGCTATTTATTAAAAAATTCTATGGCTTTATTTATCGCCTTTTTAAGATCTTCAGGAAGTTGATCAGAATCCCAGGGGTGTTTTGTTCCAAAAGTATGCTCCGCTCCTTTGATAATGGCAATTCTTGTGTCTGTATAAGCTGCCAGTGCTAATCCCTCTGAAATAGATACGGACTGATCCATATCTCCGTGAATTTGTAAAAACGGAATTTTAAGCTCCCTGGCGGCAAGCTCAATATCCAGTTCGTTTCGGTGTTCCAGAAAATCTTCATACCACGAAAAATAATGGGGCATTTCCTGATGGGTTCGGCTGTTGGTGACATAATAAACGCCCTTTTCTTTCCATTCCTTCATTTGCTCTCCCATTGGAAAACGGCTTTCTATATCAGAAATACCGGCCAAAGAAACCACTTTTTTTATACGGGAATCCTTAACTGCTTGTAATATTGCGATTCCCCCTCCTCTACTATGTCCTAACAAATAAATGGGAATATCCAATTCCAATTCTTTTTCAATCAAACGCTGAGTTTCATCTATTATAGTCGCCACATCAAATAACTCATAGGAATAGCGATTCCGGGCAAAGGCTTTTAAATCAGGAAAATCTATCGGTTCGTCAATAGTTCCTCCATTATGTGTCATATTAAACTTGACAAAACCAAATCCCTCCTGAAAAAAGGCATCTGCCATCAAATTCCAGGCGCCCCAGTCCTTAAACCCTTTGTATCCATGGATAAAAATTACAACCGCTTTTGATGTTTTATCTATCTTAGCATCATAGAGTGATTTTCGGTGATCACTTCCCACATATATCTTGTTCTTAAAATCAATCATAAGTCCTATCTTTGACCATTCAATTTTTCAGCTATTAATTATAAAATTACATACTTCATTCCACTTGGCATAATGCTATTCCTCACTTCCTGTCAGGCAACTTACGGAGAAAGGTATAATCGTGGAAATTTAGAAGTGTATTATACGGAAGAAATGAAATCATACGTCATTCCAACAGCAAACTATTTTGAAGATAATGATCTGATCCGGGAAGACAAGAAACATTCTATACAGTTAACCAGTAGCAAAATGGATAGCGAAAATCCCAGTATGATCTTAAAGATGATTGTAAGTGATTCCGAACAGGAACCCCCCGTATATATGGATGATCACTTAGATTTGCTGGAGGCCGATTTAAAAACAGAGGTCTTTAAAGGAGCAAATTTCAGGATTGAGGTTTGTAATGAAAATTTTATTGAAATCAAATGAAAATATCTGCATCCATATATTCCGATAAAAAAAGTGATCAACTGATCGATACGATTCGGGAGTTAAATGAAAGTCATGTGGATATGATCCATGTAGACTGCAATGATGATCTGAATGTTTTTACCGATATTGAAATCATCCAACAAAACTCACACATCCCTATTGATTTGCACATTATAACACCGGACGCCCGTCGATTTCTCCCTGCACTACAAACTTTTGACATTGAGTATGTGACCTTTCAATACGAAGATCTGAAAGTGAAAGAACTGGATATTCCAAAAGAGTTTATGGGGCAGCTGGGGCTAGCCATTACTTCTGATACAGAAATAGAGGTTTTTGACCAATATGCTGAGGATTTTGATTTCATTTTATTCATGGCTACTGTTCCGGGGAAAAGTGGTGGAAAATTTGATAAAAATAACTTTCGGAAAATCCGCGCATTCCAGCAAAAATATCCCGACAAAAAAGTACATGTAGACGGTGGCGTTAATGCTGAAGTTTCTTTTATTCTAAGAAATATGGGCGTGTACGCCTCAGTTTCGGGTTCTTATCTCTTCAACTCAACCAATATCAATACCGCATTATTGAATTTAAAACTCAATGAGATTGAATCCCGTTTTTTGGTGAAAGATTTTATGCGGGATTTAGACGAATCTCCGGTAGTATATGAAAAGGATCTCAACCTGGAACAAGTACTTAAAGTGATGAATTTTGGTCGATTGGGCTTTGTTATGGTGGTGGATGATGATGGCACTTTTAAAGGAATTATCGGCAATGCAGATTTACGTCGTGGTTTATTAGAACATATTGATAATCTGAACGAAACAGATGTTTATCAACTCATCAACTTCAATCCCTCTACAGTTGGGGGTGATTTTACGGTTTACCAGCTACTTCGTTTTATAAAAAAAGAAAGCAAAACTATTGTTTATTTACCGGTAATTGATGCCTCGGGAAAAGCTATTGGCAGTATTAATTTCATGAATTTAATTAAAGGAGAACTATGATTATCCACTTAAAAAAAACCATTGGACCAGAAAAAGCAAATCAAATCGGGAAAGAATTAAAAGCCTTTGTTGTGGAAACAGCTGATCAATTTGTTTTGATCACCTCCTCCGGTTTAAAAGAAGTAGATGCTAAATACAATGAGCATATTCTGGAGCGTTATGTCTTTGACAATGATATGCAACTTGCCTCCAAAAAGTATTTGAATACAACTCGTGAAGTGACGATTGGAAATGTAACAATCGGTGGTGAAACCAATAACACACTTGTCGTTGCCGGACCTTGCTCAGTAGAATCAGAAGAGCAAATTCAACAATCTTCTCAGCTTCTTAAAAAAATGAACTTAACTACTCTGAGGGGAGGCTGTTATAAACCACGGACTTCACCATATAGCTTTCAGGGCTTGGGGTTGGAAGGGTTAAAATTGCTCCGAAAAATGAAGGAGGAGCACGGTCTTAATATCATTACAGAAGTACGGGATGCTACGCATATTGATGAAGTAATTGAGTATTCAGATGTGATTCAGGTAGGTGCAAAAGCCATGTATGATCAGGGGATTTTACGGGCTTGCGCAAAAACCAGAAAACCTGTATTGATCAAACGTGGTTTCGGTTCAACTTTGCAAGAGTTTGTTCAATGTGCAGAATTCGTGCTTTCAGGCGGGAATAACAATGTGATGCTCTGCGAACGAGGGATTAGAACGTTTGAAACCAAAACTCGGTTTACCTTAGATTTATGTGGCGTTGCTTACTTGAAAGAACACACTAATTTACCCGTTATTTTGGATCCTTCCCACGCAATGGGTCATGCTTACGGGGTTCCTGACTTAACCAGAGCTTGTGTCGCTATGGGAATTGATGGGTTATTGATTGAAGTTCACCCCAACCGGAAAGTGGCAAAGTCAGATGCCGCCCAACAATTAACACATGAAGAATTTGAGACGCTTTTCAATTCACTTTCTCCTATTGCAACAGCTGTTGGACGTAAAATTGTGTAAAAAGCTGTACTTTAATTGAAAATTTAGGTATGAATACTTACAACACCAACATACAGCACTTGCTTAACCGGCAGGAAACGACTATTACTGAATTTGAAAGTATTATTCATATTCCGAAAGTAAGAATCATGGATCCAACCATACCGGAATTGATCCGAATCGCCGAATACTTCAACCTCCCCATGGATGTACTTGTATTGAAGGATTTACGATTACTCCAGCAAGTAGATGCTTCGCAGTTTAAGCTGATTATCCTGGATGTAGATGGCACCATGACAGATGGCGGAATGTATTTTACTGAGTTTGGCGATCAAATTAAAAAATACAATTCCAAGGATGGTTTAGCGATCAAAAGGAAGATCAGAGAAGGTGTGCATTTTGGAATTATTTCTCACGGAAAAAAACTCAAAGTAGTGCAAGATCGTGCTGATCTACTGGGTATCCAACACGTATATGTCGGAGATGAAGTCAAATCGATCGTTTTAAAAAAATGGCTGAATGAGTTGAAAATAAAACTGCATGAAGTTGCTTATGTGGGAGATGATCTCAATGACCTTGAAATTATTGAACAAGTAGGTAAATCAGCCTGCCCGGCAGATGCAGTGAATGCAGTGAAGCGAAAAGTCGATATCGTTTTGAGAAAAGACGGCGGAAGAGGTTGTGTCAGAGAGTTTATTGATGAATGGCTGAGTTAACCCCACCCACTAAAAAAACACTGATTGTGATTTCAGGTCCCACGGCTGTGGGAAAAACAAGGCTAAGTATCCAATTGGCAAAACATTTTAAATGCCCCATTCTTTCTTATGACTCCCGGCAATTTTACCATGAGATGACCATTGGCACTGCCAAACCCTCTGTAGAAGAATTAGCTCAGGCAGAACATCACTTTATCAATTCCCGATCAATAAAAGAACTGTATACAGCCGGAATGTATGAACAAGATGCGGTTTCACTCTTGCATGAGTTGTTCAAGACGCACGATTATTGTATAGCCGTAGGAGGAAGCGGACTGTATATTGACGCCTTGTGCTACGGAATTGACGATATCCCCTCCGACCCCGGTATTCGTAAAAAACTGGCTGATCGGTGGAAAAATGAAGGATTAGAAGCACTGCAAGAAGAAGTGCGAAAAATCGATCCCGATTATTACGAAAGTGCCGACATGAAAAATCCGCGAAGGGTGATGCGCGCATTAGAAGTGTATGAAATTACTGGAAAAACGTATACTTCTTATAGAACCCGTCCCCAAAAAGAGCGAAATTTTAATAGCATCCGGATTGGATTAGAAATGGAGCAGGAAAAGTTATACAAACGTGTCGATCACAGAGTCGATCAAATGATTCAAAAAGGACTGCTGGAAGAAGTAAAAAATTTACTTCCACACAAACATCTAAAAGCACTTAAAACCGTTGGGTATAGGGAGTTGATCGATTATTTTGAAGAAAAAACTGATTTGAACACAGCCGTTGAACTCGTTAAAAGAAACAGCCGTAGATTTGCCAGAAAGCAGTACACCTGGTTCAGAAAAAACAAAGCCATAAAATGGTTTCAATCAACAGATGAAGAAGCCGTTATTAATTATTTAGAATCAATTAAATCAAAATAAATTTCTGAATTTGAACAGAAATTATAAATTTGTGTATCTATAAATTAAAAAGGGAAAGATGAACGAGCGAAATGATGAAGTTTTTTCAAAGCGGGTGAAAGCCGGAAAAAGAACCTATTTTTTTGATGTTAAAACAACTAGAGGAAAAGATTTGTATTTAACCATCACAGAGAGTAAGCGTGTGGGAGATTATGACGGTAAGCCTGAGTATGAAAAGCATAAAATATTTTTGTACAAAGAAGACTTCGAAAAATTTGGGGAAGGAATGACTGAAGCCCTGGATAAGATCAAAGAACTGTGGGACAGTGGGGATTATAAAACCCCGGATAGTGAAGAAGAAACTTCAGAAACAAAAGAAGTGACTTTTGAACAACTGTAGACAGTAAGAAAGAAATTATAAAGCCCGATTTTAGCAAAAGCAGAAATCGGGCTTTTTTTTATGGAAATTGATTCAATCGACTCAATGAGCTTGTCAAAAGTCGGCAGGGAAATTTCGAGCGTGAAGGCTTGTGTTTACTGGCAAGACTCCATTTTTCTTGCATCCCCTCAGGCGGACGGAAGAAAAATTAGCCGAAGTCCAGTAGACACAATGCTTTGCGCGTAGGTTTTCTTGTCGATTTTTGACAAGCTCAATATCATAGTTCACATTTTCTATCTTTGCAGGCATGAGTCAGTATAAAAAAGTTGCTTTCTATACCTTGGGCTGCAAATTGAATTTTTCAGAGACCTCTACCATTGCCAGAAATTTTGAGAATCAAGGCTTCGCTAAGGTTGATTTCAACGATTCACCGGATATTGTTGTGATTAACACTTGTTCTGTTACCGAAAATGCAGATAAAAAGTGTCGATCAGTTGTGAGGAGAGCCCTAAAATCAAACCCTGGTGCCTTTATCACCTTGATTGGCTGTTATGCACAGTTAAAACCCTCTGAAATTGCAGAAATACCGGGAGTAGATCTGGTACTGGGTGCCAATGAGAAATTCAATATCCTCGATCATGTTGAGCAACTAGAGAAAAATGAATCCACCAAAGTCGCTGCTAACAACATTAAAGAAACTAACACTTTTGTTCCTTCTTATAGTTTAGGAGATCGCACCCGTTCATTTTTGAAAATACAGGATGGATGTGATTATTTCTGTTCTTTTTGTACCATTCCACTGGCCAGAGGAAAGAGCCGAAATGCCTCTATTGCTGACACCGTATTACAAGCTAAGGAATTGGCAGAAACTGCTGTTCGTGAAGTGGTGTTAACCGGTGTAAATATTGGTGATTTTGGTCAGGGAGAAGGTGAAAATTTCTATCAGTTGATTCAGGAATTGGATAAAATTAACGGAATCGATCGCTGGCGAATTTCTTCTATTGAACCCAATCTGCTCAGCAATGAAATTATCGCTTTTGTAGCTGAATCAAAGCACTTTGTCCCCCACTTCCACATTCCTTTGCAATCGGGATCTGACAAGCTGCTAAAGGCTATGCGAAGAAAATACCTTACTGAATTATACAGTGATCGCATTGCTACTATTAAAAAACTTATGCCGGATGCCTGTATAGGAGTGGATGTCATTATTGGGTTTCCGGGTGAAACTGAGACCGAATTTATGGATACAGTCAATTTTATCAAAGATCTGGATATCTCTTATCTACATGTTTTTACCTATAGTGAAAGGGCAAATACAACGGCAAGAAAAATGCCTGAAGCGGTTCCGCTCAATATTCGAAGAGAAAGAAGTAAACAACTTCAGATTTTATCTGAGAAAAAAAGGCGATTATTCTATGAAACGCAATTAGGCAAGCAAAAAGATGTACTGTTTGAGTCTGAAGAACATGATGGGATGTTACATGGGTTTACAGAAAACTATGTCAAAGTAAAAACCACTTACTCCCCTGAATTAATCAACACAATTGTTCGGGTAAATCTTGAAGAAATAGATCGGGACGGGTTGGTTAAAGTAAAGCTTTTGTCAAAACAGTTAATCTATTGAAATACAACATTATTATATTGCTCATTTTGTCGTCTTTTTTTTCTTTTTCACAAGAGACTATAAAAGGATCAGACACCCTTTTTCTGGATGCTAAATGGCAGGAGACTGAGAAAAGGGAAGATGCCTTCTACTACCGTGAAACATCTTTTAATCCGGATGATTCTATCCTATTTGTATATGATTATTATCTAGATTCCCAAAGCATTCAAATGAAAGGCGGTTATCACAAAGAAATGAAGCCGTTCAATCAACATGGACGTTTTGAGTTTTATTATCCAACAGGAACTTTGAAAGCCGTGTACAACTATCACTACGGTCTCAAACATGGTAAATTGCAAAAATACTATGAAAACGGAGAGTTGATGTCAGAAGTAAATTACGACATGGGCACTCAGGTAGATACTATTAAAACCTACTTTAAAAATGGACAACTCCACAAAGTTGAACTCATAAACCCTGATTTCTCCGAGAAAAATCCCTCTGATAAATTTAAAAGAACTATACTGCTAACTGCTTATGATAAAAACGGTATTATTCAGGTCAAAAATGGCAATGGAATCTATACCTCTTATTTTCTTTCGGGACGCAGGAAAGAAGTTATTCAGTATGAAAATGGATTCATTCACGGAAAGTGGATTCAATATACAGGGGTAAGAAAGAGGGTATCTTCAATAATGACCTTCAAAAAAGGACGATTTATAAAGGGGCAATTGCGGGATAATGGCAAAAAGGATGTTTTTAGCTCACTCAGTAGAGATGCCTATTTCCCAACCGGATTGAGGGGTTTGGATAAATTCATTCAACAGAATACAGGAAATTGCAAGGATGGATTTCAAAATGAAATATTGGTATTGATCCATATTTCAACCGAAGGACAAGTAAGCTTAGAGCAAATTATAGCGGGAAATGCAAATGCCTGTCAGTTAGAAGAGCTACAAACCCTGATCACTTATATGCCACACTGGATTCCGGCAGCATTTGATGGTAAATATGTAGAAGGCAGTCAAATTCTGCGAATCGACTATACTCAACCCTAAAAAAATGTCCGCATCTATTTTTAGTGGATAGGAAGTTTTTCTTTAATTTAACAAAGGTGATCAGGGAAAATCTGCGGGCATAATGAAAAATATATCTCCCGCAGACGCCGCAGTGAGCGATAGCCGAATTGACTCGCAGATATTCGCAGAAAGGTTTTGCAAATTATTTCCTCACAAACTCAAAAAACTCACCGTTTAGTATTCCTTAATCGGTGTTCGAGATCCAAAAAAACCTTCTACCAATTGGTGAAGGTTTTTCTATGTTCTTGATAAAAATCAGTTTATTTTTCGAAATCGGAAATCGCTTTCTCAATAATGGCAACACACTCTAACAGTTGCTCCTTATTCATTACCAAAGGCGGTGCAAATCGAATAATATTCCCATGTGTTGGCTTGGCCAACAAGCCGTTGTCTTTTAGTTTCATACAAATATCCCAGGCTGTAGAACTGTCTGGGGAATCGTTGATAACAATAGCATTTAACAAACCTTTTCCACGCACTAACTTCAATATCTCATATTTGTCTGCAAGCTTTTGTAATTCCGCCCTGAAAAGCTGTCCCAATTGCTCTGCATTTTCAGCTAAATGCTCATTTTTTATTACTTCCAAGGCTGCCATTGCCACTGCTCCGGCTACCGGATTACCACCAAAGGTAGAGCCATGTTGACCGGGCTTGATGACCATCATTATTTCGTTATTTGCTAAAACAGCAGATACAGGATAGGCGCCTCCTGAAAGTGCTTTTCCTAAAATTAAAATGTCCGGTTTTACATTCTCGTGATCTACCGCCAACAATTTACCTGTTCTGGCAATTCCTGTTTGTACTTCATCTGCAATGAACAATACATTTTTAGATGCGCACAATGCTTTTGCTTTTGATAAATATCCTTCAGAAGGCACATAAACACCCGCTTCACCCTGAATCGGTTCTACTAGAAATCCGGCTACATTATTTTCTTTCAATGCAGCTTCTAAAGCTGAAATATCATCATAAGGAATCTTTATAAAGCCCGGGGTATATGGGCCGAAATTTTTTCTGGCTGTTTCATCATTTGAAAAAGAGATGATCGTTGTCGTTCTACCGTGAAAATTGTTCTCACAAACAATGATTTTAGCCTCATTTTCCGGAATCCCCCTTTTCTCATACCCCCATTTTCTGCAAATTTTAATGGCTGTCTCTACCGCTTCTGCTCCTGTATTCATGGGAAGTACCTTGTCAAATTGAAAATATTCGGTAATGTACTTTTCATATTGACCCAGCACATCATTGTGAAAAGCCCGTGATGTCAAGGCTAATTTTCTTGACTGCTCTATCATTGCATCCACAATCTTTGGATGACAGTGACCTTGATTCACCGCTGAATAGGCAGATAAGAAATCATAATACTTTTTACCTTCTACATCCCATACATACACCCCTTCTCCACGCTCTAATACAACCGGTAAGGGATGATAATTGTGAGCTCCGTGTTTATCTTCCATTTGAATCAGTGCTTTAGAAGATAGCTTTTCCATAGTTTCCATAATTAAAAATTTGTGGTTAATAAAAACAGGCTCGTCACGGAGAGTGCCCATCCTTTCCTCATTTCAGCAATTATTCAGCTGTCAGTGGAGAGAAATCATCCTTGTCTTGCAAATATACAAAGGTTTCAGGATATTTTTATACCTTAGAATAAAAATCAAGCTATGAGAACATTTAGTATATTACTTTTTTTAATGATTGGCTTTACTGCAAACGCTCAAAAACTTCAAAACGGTTCTTATTCCACCGTCGGATATATCAATTCAGACGGAAAGGTACAAAACAGTTCTTATTCCACAATTGGTTATATCAATGATGACGGAAAAGTGCAGAACGGATCTTATTCTACGATCGGCTACATTAATGACGACGGAAAAGTGCAAAACAGCTCCTACTCTACCATTGGCTATATTAATTCAGACGGTAAAATTCAAAATGGCAGTTACTCAACTATCGGTTATATAGAGAATGGCAAAGTTCAAAACAGCAGTTACAGTACAATTGGGTACTATGATGAAAGTATCCCTGTTGAATATGTTGCTGCGTTCTTTTTCTTTTTTTTCAATAAATAAATAGTTCATGGGACGATTCAGCAACTTCTTCAAAAAAAATCAAAAACAAGAAAACGTAGAAAATACCGAGTCACCGAAGTTTCCCGAACCGGTAGCTAATGATATGTTTAAAACAGTTCCTGTTGACGAAATCTATATGGTGAGCATCCCCACGGATTGGCAGATTTATGAAAGTGATCGATTCAGAACGGTCAATAAAGATGAAACCATCCATTTTTCAATCTCTAACTATGCGAATGATAAGGTTTCTTCTCCACTGGATAAAAAAGCATTGGAAGAACAAATCTTGCCCCTGTTTGAAAATTTTGTGAAAGAAGGAGGCTATATTGCTCATGATGATTTGGAAATAACAAATGACTATGCTTATCAGGCATTTAATGTGGATGATGAAACCCAATACTATTATTACACCAGCAGGATCATCAAACAGAAAACATTGGTAGTCATTGCTTTTATCCTAAAAGAAAAAGGAGATTATCAAACAACTACCTCCCAATTAATAAAAAAAATAGGCAGTCAAATCTATCACAAAGTAGCCGACTTATAATCTGGAGATAGGCATAACCATGTAAAATACAAACAGACTATCTCTACACTTTAGACAGTTCTAGCATAAACCGAAGCACTTGTTCAGCTTTCTCAAGATCTTCTTTACTGTTAAGTGCACCGTAACGCGTATAATCCAATTTTCCATTTGAAGCGTGAATTTCTCCCTCCAAAGCAGACGATATGCTTTTTAACTTTTGTTGCAGTTGCTCATCCATCATAGCACGAAACTCATCTTCAGATTTACTTTTTAGTAAAAAGATATCATCTAATTCTGCATCTCCAAACTCCACATCATTAAAACCTATAATTTTTGCCGTTTTACTAAAAAATTGCTCTTTGCCGATACTGAACTCAAAATTAAACGGACTCTTTTTTACCAAAACATGCGTTTGCATGTGACGGTGTTTTCCAACACCCACCATTTCTTCATAAATGCTAAGCGGAACTCCCTCAAGTTCTCCCTCCAACCGATTTAAACTTCCGGCCGGTAATTTTTTAAAGGTATATTTCAACCCTAAACGATCAGCTGTTTTCTGATAAAGTTCAATTCGCTTTTTGTTTTGTTTTCTTGCCCATCTGATCACTAAAACCGTAATCACCACAAAAAACACACAAATTGACAAGAGTATCAACATTTCCATAACTCAAAGATAAACAAAGACCGGTTAAAATGAACTTACAACAAACTTCTTAAATAAGGATATCGGGAAAAATAATTAGTTTTAGGAATTATGAGATCACACTTTTTCAAAGTATTTGTTTGCTTTTTGTTCAGCGCTCAGTTAGCTTTTAGTCAAGGGCGTGTAGATGGTTTTCTCAAAGGAGAGGGGAATATTGACCTGGTACTTGGAGGAGGATACGAAATAGCCGGCAAATACTATGCGGGAACAAATAAAATAGATCTCGGCCGGGCCATTGCCAATGTCAATCTTTTTATCGCCGCGGGTTTAACAGACCGAATTGACCTGAACCTCTCGATACCTTACGTCATGATAAGCAATACCCGATCCATTCAGGATGGAGCGCTCTTTCTAAAAATGAAAATCGTTGAAAAAGAAATGTGGGATGGGGTATTATCAGGCATCATGGCTGCCGGTGTGTCCACCTATCTTGCCAATTATCAAACAGAGGGCTTCTCTGCTATCGGTCAACAGGCTACTACTATTGATTTTAGACCGCTTTTGCATTACCAGCATAATACCGGTTGGTTTGCTACCCTTCAATTTCCATATATCTATAAATTCAATCCGGTACCTACAGCCATTAACCCTTCTTTGAAAGTAGGTCGGGCGCATGCTAATTACTATTTTGATATCTGGTATGAACACCAAACTTCTTTTGGCGGACGGGATTATCAGGGCACTCCTGCCCCAACAACATTTCGCGAACTTGGGGTGGATTTTCATAAATTAGGGGGTACATTTTACCTGCCTCTTTTTGATCGATTAGGGACTTTTGCAGGTGTTAGCTATGTGCTCAGCGGGCGAAATATCGGAAAAGGATTTGGCTTGAATGCCGGTATTGTTTTAAAAAGTAAATGATCTCATTTCTCTTTGTTCGATCATTTCATGAACTTCTTATCTTAGCAAATAAAACAACAGCAGTTTCTTCCCCTGACACATATCAAAGCATTAAAAAAACAGCTGAGGGACTTTATAAAGAAAAGGGTTCTAAGTTTTTAGCTTTTGCCATTCCTGTAAAATCAGCAGAACAAGCAAAAACTAAGATTCAGGAGTTACGAGAGACCCATCCCAAAGCGGTTCATGTTTGTTTTGCCTGGAGAATTGGTACTGAGCAAGCTCTTGAGCGATTTTCAGATGACGGAGAACCCAATAATTCTGCCGGAAAACCCATTTTTGGTCAGATCAATGCTTTTGAACTCACGAACATCCTACTTGCTGTGGTTCGTTATTATGGCGGAACAAAGCTGGGGGTGGGTGGATTGATCACTGCTTATAAAACAGCTGCAAAAACAGCACTGGATGCTGCAGAAATCATTGAACAAATAGAATCAGTAGAAGCCATTATTCGGTTTGACCCAAAAAATACCGGAGACCTGATGTCCCGATTAAATAAAGAACAAATTAACATAGAAGATCATACAGCTGATGCAAACGGCCATTTTGTAAAAGTAAGTCTCCCCAAGTCAGAAGCTGATAAATTTATCAATAACTTAGCCGCTTTTCCGTATTACAAAATTGAAACGACCAAATGATTGATTTAAAAGGCTTAAAAGAACTGGTTGAAGTAAGGGGATGCTCAGGAGATGAGCATCTTGTGAAGTCCTATCTACTGGACTATATCCATACCCATCAATCAAAATGGGCGGTAACACCTAAAATTATTGAAGGAAAAGGTTTTCAGGATGCCATTATACTTGTATTTGGCACACCAAAAACAGCTGTTTTTGCTCACTTGGACACCATAGGTTATATGGTGGCTTATGATAATAAAGTAGTAAAAAATGGTGGTCCCAAAACCGTTGACGGTGCTACTTTGGTAGGAAGCGATAGCCAGGGAGAAATAGAAACCGAATTGATGGTGATCGAAAATGAAGAAGGAAATGACACGCTTAAAGTGATTTCAGGAAGAACAATAGACCGGGGAACCAATTTAACCTTCAAACCTAATTATCGCGAATCTGAAGAGTTCGTGCAATCCCCCTATATGGACAACCGATTAGGCGTTTGGGTAGCATTGGAGCTTTGTAAAACGTTAAAAAACGGAGCAATTGTATTTTCTACTTATGAAGAGCAAGGTGGTGGTTCTGTAGGATTTTTAGGCAAGTATTTAATCGATCATCATGGTGTACACCAATCCCTGATATGTGATATCACCTGGGTGACAGATGGCGTTCAACACGGAGAAGGCGTAGCGATCTCTATGCACGATAAAGGAATTCCCAGAAGAGTCTTTGTTAATCGGATTTTACAAATTGCACTGGAAAGTGGCATCCCTTATCAATTGGAAGTTGAAAGTGCCGGCGGTTCTGACGGTACCATGCTTCAAAACACAGATTTGGCTATGGATTGGTGTTTTATCGGCGCCCCTGAAGACAATGTGCACTCCCCTGACGAGAAAGTCCACAAAACCGATATTAAATCCATGTTGAATCTTTATAAAGAATTGATGGAAAAGCTTTAAAAGAATTGTTATTTTAGCCATACAAATTTAATAAATGTAACTTATGAAAACTTGTTATCTTACACTGGTATTTTTATCTACTGCCCTGTTTACTTTGGCACAACTCCCCGATCATGTCAATAAAATAGACGCCACACCTAATCAAGTAACAACTGCTAACGGAAAATTGGAATCCGGACAGAAAATAGAAGATTTGAGTTGGGCATCCAGTAGCTCCAATGCTTGTTTTCCCGGTACCCAAAACACAAAATTCAGAGGAAATCATGTCTTTCACTTCTTTGAAATTCCCGCTTACTCAGAAGTTACCATTACCTTGATTCCTAAGGATAAAAAAGCAAATTTTAGTTTGTACGGTTATCAGGTAGGTACTAATAATTATTCTGTTCCTCCTAACCTGGCTTCTTGTGTTTCTTGTGAAGCAGATCACAAATGGGATTACCCAAAAAGAGGAAAAACACAAGATCATACCCGGAGTATTTATTTTAACAGCATTAAAAATTCGTACAATATTTTTATTGGCGTAGCCGGTGCAGAAGGACTTTCAAAAGGAGAATACACCCTAGAGATCGATTTGAAATCAAGAGTAGAAAATACAGCCGAACAAAAACCTTTAAAAATCTACTCTGCAGCTTCTGAAAAAGGGAAAAATCTGGGATTTAAAGGTGATCTGTCTGAAGGTGTTAAGATCCACGACCTTTCATGGGCATCTACTAGCTCAATGGCTTGTTTCCCGGCTACGCAAAATTCAAAATTTACCGGAAATCACCTGTTTTATGTAACGGAAATTCCTCCTCGTTCTGAAATGACCATTACACTGATTCCTGAAGATAAAAAAGCAAACATGAGCATATATGCCTATCAGGACGGAACTACCAAAGATGTTTTTCCACCCCAGGTTAGCTCTTGTGTTTCTTGTGAGGCTGATCACAAATGGGATTACCCAAAAAGAGGCAAAACACAAGATCACACACGCTCAGTTTCATTCAATGCCATCAATAATCCTTATCGCATTGTGATTGCGGTAGTCGGCGCTGAAGGTTTGACAAGTGGAAAATTTCAACTACAAATTTCAGTTAAATAAAATTGAAGCCCAAGAAAACGTATTTGAACTGGAGCACAGGCAAAGATTCGGCTTTGAGCTTATATTACCTCTTGAATGATCCCAATTACCGGCTAAGGGCTTTAGTTACATCCGTTAATACGCGCTATGACCGGGTGTCTATGCACGGTTTGCGACGCACACTGATGGAAAAGCAGCTACAAGCCATTGGTATCCCCTACTATACGGTAGAATTACTTGAAATGCCTTCCATGACTGAGTATGAAAAAATCATGCGATCTACTGTAGAGAAATTGAAATCCAGAGGGTTTACACACGCCGCTTTCGGAGATATTTTTTTAGAGGATTTAAAGGCTTACAGAGAAAATCAACTGAACCAATTAGGGATAAAAACCGTCTTTCCTTTGTGGAAAAAAGACAGCCTGAAGTTGGTGAATGAATTCATTGATTTGGGATTTAAAGCCATTGTGGTTACAGCAAAAGAGAGCTGTTTGGGAAAAGATGTTGTCGGTGAAGTACTGACAAAAGAGTTCATTGCGCAGCTCCCTGAAGATGTTGATCCTGCTGGAGAATACGGTGAATTTCATACCTTCTGCTATGACGGGCCGATTTTTTCTGAACCGGTAGCATTTGAAATCGGCGAAAAAATCTATCGGGAATATGATGCACCCAAAAGCACAAATGACAACTGCCATCTCTCTGTAGATGAAAAAGTTGGGTTTTGGTACTGTGATTTAACTCCTGTTGGCAGCAAGAGTAACAAGAGCCTGCTACTATAGACACTGATATAGTAAAAAGATATGGAATAATTGTTTTGCAAAGAATTGAATATTGACACCCCTCTGACCAATAAGTATGAAGGAAGAACAAAATATAATTATATATAACACACAGGACGGAAAAGCTTCTGTATCCCTTTATGTCAAAAACAGTTCTGTTTGGATGAACCAAAACCAATTGGCTGAACTATTTAATACAACTAAGCAAAATATTAGCCTTCATATAATCAATATTTTAGATGAAAAAGAATTGGGTGAAAATTCAGTTGTCAAGGATTACTTGACAACTGCCATCTCTCTCAAGATGAAAAAGTTGGGTTTTGGTACTGTGATTTAATTCCTGTTGAGTGACCTACTCCCTCCGAAAATTTAATTGATTATCTTTGGTTGTACAATATATGCTTAATTAAAATGGCTCGATTTTGAAACCAATCTACCTCCTGTTACTACTGATTCTGCCTATTTTAAGCTGGGGGCAGGAAAAGACACCCATTAACCAAATAGAACTCCCCGAAACCGATAGCCTGGAGACAATTATTCACCATTTGGCTTATTCCCTGCTCTACAGTGAAGCCCACGAACAGGCAAAATGGGTAGCCTATCAGCTCAGTCGGAATGAAACGAAAAAATTAGCTGAAAGAACAGACAAATTTATGGCAGACCCTATGGTGTCAACGGCTTCGGCAAATCTCTCAGATTACAAAAATTCAGGATTTGACCGGGGTCATCTGGCTCCCGCTGCTGATATGGCCTGGTCAGATACAGTAATGGCTGAATCTTTCTATTTCAGTAATATGAGTCCCCAAAAAGCAGGCTTTAACCGTGGAATATGGAAGCAATTAGAGGCGGCAGTAAGAGAATGGGTGATTCAATATGACAGTATTTATGTGGTTACCGGCCCCATTCTAGAAGACAGTTTACCTACCATTGGGGAAAATAAGGTTGCTGTGCCTACTCATTATTACAAAGCCATCCTTCACCTTACCGATAGTTCAGCGCAGGCGATTGCTTTTATTCTTCCACATGCATCTTCCAAAGCCCCTTTGCAAGACTTCGCAGTAACCGTAGATAGTCTGGAATCTTTAAGCGGAATTAATTACTTCTATTTATTATCTGATAGTATTGAATATCAAGTAGAAAATGTAATTTATTTAAACTATTGGTTTAATATAGGTGATACATCAAATCCCCCTCCAAATGACTTACTCAATCAGTGTTTAGGGACAACTCAAAAGGGAAACAGATGCAAGAGAACCACTACAGATGATTCAGGCTATTGCTATCAACACAAAGAGAAATGATATTTTATTATTTTTAAACCATGAAAAAGCAGAAAAGCGCAATCGATTACATTGAAAATCATCCGGAAAGAAAAAGGGAACTCACCTTACTTCGGGATATCATAAGGGAAACTGAATTGACAGAAACAATTAAATGGGGTGTTCCTTGCTACAGCATTGATGGCAAAAATGTAGTCGCCATTGCCGCTTTTAAATCCTATGTGGGCTTGTGGTTTTATCAGGGAGTTTTCTTAAGTGATCCCAAGAAAGTGTTAATCAATGCAAATGAAGAAAACACAAAAGCGCTCAGACAGTGGCGATTCCACCGTGTAGAAGATATCGATCCAAAAGCCGTAAAGCAATACGTGATGGAAGCCATTGACAATCAAAAAAAGGGAAAAGAGATAAAAGCCGTCAAAGCAAAGAAAGTCGAGTTCCCTACTGAACTATTGGCTCTACTTGCGCAGGACAAACAACTAAAAACAAAGTTTGAAACCCTTACTCCCGGCAAACAAAGGGAATATGCTGAGCATATCGGATCTGCAAAGCAAGAAAAAACACGGCTCTCACGCTTGGAAAAAGCCATTCCACTCATAGAAGAAGGAAAGGGACTGCACGACAAGTACAGAAAGTAAGCTGTTCCTGTAAATTGTCAAATTCTAACTCCTTTTTTGTGCATTCGCCACTCCCCCATTAAAACAAACAATAGCACAGCTAATAACGGAAGAATCGCCCAATCAAATTGCTGCACATTGAGTAGCCATAGTATAATCACGCTCACTAAACCACCAAAAGCGAGATAAATAAACAACTTTCTGAATTGCTCAAAGCGCCTTAGCGGCAAATAAATTAAATAAAGTGGATTTGCCCAAAGCACATTCCAGTTGTTCCCCAGTTCGTGATGACGGCTTCCTATCCAAACCAGCAATAAAAGCGCCCCTAAAAGCCCTGCTATTCCCAATATCGAAAGTCGCAACCATGAAGGTGAAAAGAACAATAGCATTACTGCCAAGAGTGAAAAAATCAAAAATGGAGCAGTAAGGAACTGTATAAAAGCATTGTCTGTAAGGGGTGGTGGGTCATTTAGCACGTTTCTTTCCGTAACAACCCCGCCTTTTTCTTCAACCGCTTGAGACAAATAAGCCGGTAAAAACATGCGCTCTGCATACGTGATTTCACGGTCAACTGCTGTTCCCAAAAGAATATTCATCCCCAAACGAAACCATAAATGACGGGAAGTGTATTCATTCAGCAAATCACGGAAAGTTTGATGGGTTTCTCCTTCTGCTTTTATGAGATCATATTGATAAAACAAATCCCGAATTTCAGTAGCGCAATTCCGTTGAGTAAAGGAATAGCGGTAAAATTTATTTTCGGGCTTTCTTTGCTCTTCCAGGTACTGAAAAACCAACACTCTATCATCTTCAGAAAGATCAAGTACCTGCTCATGAATAAGTCGTCGTTCTTTATTGTTCAATGCTATAAAAGTTTCCGTAGTTTGCCTTCCCAACCAGTAACGCAACTCGCCCCCTAGAAAACGAATGGGAAAATAAGGAGCTTTAAAATCAAACAATCCGAAATTATAGACTTTATCAAAATTCTTTTCCGCATCTACCAGACGAATTGCCGAATGTCCAAATAAGGTATGGGCTTCATCCCCGGCGGTAGTCGTCAGTAAACTGATCTTCATCTCACCTCTTGCCGTATACATAGAGAATTGTATGGCAAACAAAAAAAGAAGAAGGTTAAAAGATCGGAACATGGTCAGGTATCAGTTGGTTTCAATAACACTTTAGATTTCACCGGATCACAAATTGAAATCCAAAACTCTCTTCCCTGACGGGGAGGAATGGAATGATAACAAGGCGCAATATACACTTCATTGAAATAAGTGGAAAATCTCTTTTCATACTCCTCTTTGCTCCCTCCAAATGGCGGTCCATCCTCCAATGGGAAATCAAAAAGCAAGCCCACCAGTTTCCCTTTAGGATGCATTATCTTATGCATCTGCTTGCAATAAGCGTCCCGTTGATCCGGATGCAAAGCACAAAAGAAAGTTTGTTCTATGATTAAATCAAACTTATCTTTTCCCTCCAACTCAAAAAAATCACCCTGGATCAAATATTCTTTTGGGAAATCCGGACATCTTTTCCTAAACGAATCCAACGCAAGTGCAGAAATATCCACAACATACACCTGTTCAAAACCTAACTTCATCAAATACTCAGCTTCATAAGCATTACCACAACCGGGAATCAAAATACGCATTGATTTATCGGAAATCTGATCAAAATAAGCTTTTAAGGGAGGAGAAACTTTCCCTATATCCCACCGCATTTCACGCTTCTCCCATTTTTCATCCCAAAACTCTTTTTCCATTGTGCCCAGTTATTGATCCTAGATATATTGCTAATTTAGTCACACTATTTAAATTATATGAAAACGATCTTAAGGTTCGCGCTATAATTGGAGATTATTTGAAAGCCGTGAGTGCTTACAATAAAGCCCAATATGCTTTGAAAGTAGCGAAGGGAGAGAATTTGTAGGCAATGAGAAGCACTATAGGGAATTGAGTGTTTCTCATTTTATTATTTAAGTATTTGCTTAAATAAACAAATTGACTACCTTTGTGTTTATGGAAAATAACTCTTGTATAAGGCAACAAGCTGATGTTAAACAGATAAACCGTTGCAAAGACCGGGTTTTAGAACTCAACGACTCGTTTGATTATTTATCGAACGGACTTGAATTGGCAGGAAACAACGTAAGACTGAAAATTCTCTTTCTGCTTTATGAAGAAAAACGGCTTTGTGTTTGCGACATCAGCGACATTCTTGGAATGACAATTTCGGCAGTTTCTCAGCATTTGCGAAAACTAAAAGACCGAAAACTCATTGAAACGGAAAGACAAGCACAAACCATTTTTTACTCGCTGACTAAGGAGTATGAAAAACTGCTCAATCCATTTTTCAAAATACTTGAAGAAAATAAAATTTTAGAGACTGTATGAAAAAAGAAAATAAATTGATCGGAGCAGGACTTTTAACGGCTTTTGCAGCTTCACTTTGTTGCATAACACCAGTTTTGGCTCTCGTTGCAGGAACAAGCGGACTTGCATCAACTTTTTCTTGGCTTGAACCATTCCGACCGTATTTTATCGGCTTGACAATTTTGGTGCTTGGATTTGCTTGGTATCAAAAGTTGAAACCAAAAAAGCAAATTGACTGCAACTGCGAGACAGAAGAAAAACCAAAATTTATTCAATCAAAAAAGTTTTTAGGTATTATTACTGCATTTGCAATCATTATGCTTGCTTTTCCATATTATTCAAGCATTTTCTATCCGAAAACAGAAAAAGAAATTATAGTTGTTGACAAATCCAATGTTCAAAAAGTGGAATTTACAATTAGTGGAATGACCTGTGCCAGTTGTGAAGAACACGTAAACCACGAAGTAAATAAATTGACAGGAATAGTCAGCTCAAATGCTTCATACGAAAAGGGAAACGCTGTTGTAGAGTTTGACAATTCAAAAACGAATATCACCGAAATTGAAAATACCATAAACAGAACAGGATATTCAGTAACAAACAAAAAGGAAAAATAAAATGGAAGTTACGCTACAATCAACAATCACTTGCCCCAACTGCGGACACCAAAAAGAAGAAACAATGCCGACAGACGCTTGCCAGTTCTTTTATGAATGTGAAAAGTGCAAGACAGTCTTGAAACCGAAACAGGGCGACTGTTGTGTATACTGCAGTTACGGAAGTGAGAAATGCCCGCCAATTCAGCAAGACAAAAAATGTTGCTAACGAAACCAATCACACTTGCAAGCCCAATTGGAGATTATTTGAAAGCCGTGAGTGCTTATAATAAAGCCCAATATAGGTTGAAAGTGGCGAAGGGAGAGAGTTTGTAAATAAGCCTTGGCAATAAAAAAATGAAGTATGAAAAAAATATTCTTAATCGTTTCTGCATCATTCCTAATTGCTGCCTGTAACGAGAATAAACCGAGCCATCAGGCAAGTAATAATCAAACCAATAAGGATTCTACACAAGAACTTGACCTGACACAATTTGGGATGAGTGAAAATTCAAATCCTAAAGGCCTGTCAATTGGAGACAGCGCACCAGTTATTACAATGAAATCATCTGAATCCGAAGATATTTCGCTTGAATCTCTTTATCGTGACCAGCCTCTTGTAGTTATTTTCTACAGGGGCTATTGGTGTCCGGTTTGCAATAGACATTTATCCGAATTTGCGGAACGTGCTGTAGAGATAGAAAATGCAGGAGCAAAAATTGTCGCCATTACTCCTGAAAGCTATGAAAATACTGAAAAGACCGTAGATAATACCAGAATTGACTTTACAGTGATCTCAGACGTTGACGGTTCAGTAATGAGAGCTTTTGGTGTTCAATTTGATGTTACAGATGATTATCATTCAATGATTGAAGAAAAATTTAATGTTTCAATTAGTGAAACCAATGAAAACAAACAAGCTACACTGCCTGTTCCGGCAACTTTCATCATAGACACTAATGGAACAATTGTATATAAACAATTCAATCCCGATTATAAACAAAGAGCTTCTGTTGATGATATTTTAGAGAATTTACCCAAATAACAATGGAAAGTAAATACAATCATAATCAACAATCACCCGTCCAAACTGCGAACACCAAAAAGAAGAAACAATACCACAGCTCGGAATCAAAATAAGCTTTTAAGGGTTTAGAGACCTTCCCTATATCCCACCGCATTTCACGCTTCTCCCATTTTTCATCCCAAAACTCTTTTTTCATTGTGGTTCAGTTATTGATTATAGATATATTGCTAATTTAGTCACACTATTTAAATTATATGAAAACGATCTTTCTCTCCCTCTTTATTACTTTTTCATCACTCTCCTATTCAGGAGGTTTTCGTTGGCCTAACGTTCCTTATGACCATGCACGCCTTTTCCTCTTCAACATAGACTCGGACAAGCAGAATCGGCCTGACTTTCACATTTACAGCGACAGCATTTACGCGACCTCTAAATTAGGTACAGGAGAAAAACTGTCAGAAAAATTTCTCGGCAAGATCCACAGTAAAATAGCCCGATATGGCGAAGCCATGCAAATGGGACTTTCAAAGTGCTACATCCCCAGGCACGGAATTATTTATTACAATGCAAAAGGACGTCCCCTTGCTTCCCTTTCCATCTGTTTTGAATGTGGCAAAATCAGTATGTGGAGTGAAAAGAAAATCCCCGACATAAATCATCAATCCAATCATGATTGGGACAAGGTAGAGCAGCAGTTTGAATCGCTACAAAAAGAATTTAAAAATTACGGCATTGCTGTTTATGAAAAAGAAGAAGCTTATCAAAACTATTGTATGGAAAATGAAGAATACACCACTGCAGGCGAAGTATTTATTAAAACGGATAAATTAGATTCCCTTTACTTTAAGCATTACGGAATAGACGAGGTAAAAAGCTGGGTAAAGGGAAAAAGGTTAACTCTTCGCCTTGACGAAATTACTAAAATCACTGCCGGCGGGGATGAATGGACATACAAAGAATTGAGCAGCAAAGAAAAAAATAGTCTATTTAGGTTTTCATTTGATGAGGAAGATCCTTTTTTAGTGGAAGCCATTATCAAAGACAATGAAATCATCTTGCCCAATGGAGTCTCTGTGGGGATGTCAGTAGAAGATGTCATGGCTACATTTCCGGTGTATGACGGACCTGCTTATCCTGAACGCATACAGTTAAAAGATGAAAAACTGGAACTCAATTACTATTTTAAAAATCGCACCCTGGTAAAAATCACTGCCGGATTCAGTATTGTCTAATTATTTTTTACTGAATAAAGCCACTGCCTCAATGTGTGCCGTGTGTGGAAATTGATCCACCAATGACAAGCGCTCCATTTCATAACCTGCCGCAGCCAATTCTTTCGCATCTCTGGCTTGTGTAGAAGGGTTGCAAGAAATATAAACAATTTGCTGCGCATCCAATGCTATCACTTTTTGAAGTGTCTTAGGCGCAATCCCTGCTCGTGGTGGATCCAGCATCACCGTATGAATTTTTCCACTGTAATGCGGATATTCTTTCAAAAATTTACCTACATCAGCGGCGTAAAACTCAATGTTCTTCACCTTATTTCTCGCAGCATTTCTTTTTGCATCTTCAATGGCCTCCTGAACAATGTCCACCCCTATCACCTTCACACCTTCAATTTGGTCAGCCATAATCTGGCCTATGGTTCCGGTTCCGCAAAAAAGATCCATCAACAATTGACCCTTTAAATCAAAATTTTTCTGCGCATAAGCAATGGCTTTATTGTATAATCGCTCTGCACTTTTTGGGTTGGTTTGAAAAAAGCTTTCCATACTGATCTCAAATTGTAAGCCCAACAGTTCTTCCAATACTACCGGTTCGCCATACAGCAATTCATTGTTCCCCTTCTCTATCTTTGCCCGGTCTGATACATCATCATTGATCGTATGTTGCAGTCCCGCCAATCGATTACCTAAAAGTTGTTGCAGAAATAAAGAAAATGCAGCCCGGTCAAACTGCTTCAACCCTTGTGAAGAGGTCACTAAATTAATCAGCAGTTGATCTTGATCAAATGACTTTCTAACCACTAAATGACGAAAAAAACCTGTTTTTTGAGGAGGATGCCAGGCCGATAAGTTGGTAGATTCAAGGTATTCCCTAATCTTTGGTAATAGCGCTTCAAAAGCCTCATCAAAAAGGCCATCCGGTTGATCCAGATTTTCTACCTTCCACCAGGTGCCTCTTGTTTTAAACCCTAACGCAAAGGCATCATCTACCTCTTCTCCGGTTTCCAAATCTTGCCGGATACAGGAGAAAGAATACTCCATTTTATTGCGGTAGTTAAAATCAATGGGCGAAGGAATGAACTCATCCATTATTTCAGCAATATTCTGAATGTCCCCAATTCTGCGATACTGTTCTAATGTCGACGCTTCTTTTAAAGCACGCTGTCGCGCTAGCGGTAAATTGATGTAAGGTGCACCTGAAATGGGTTGATAAGGTGTCTCATAAGCGTCAGGGGCGTCTTCCATCACCTTTAAAAGTTTACATTCTGCATGTTTCTTTCTCTTTTTTGCTATGCGCGCCTGCACCAACTGTCCGGGATAAGTGTTCTCCACAAAAACTGCAAATAACCCCTGTTCGGTTTCAACTTTCGCTAATCCCTTTCCTCCGAATGCGTAATCGGTGATCCTGATTTCTATAATATCTCCTCTTTTCAAAATTTCAGCTTCTTTTTTTATAATGAGCTTGCCAAATTTAATCATAAATGCGGGCATCTCTCAAGAGATTAATCATTAGCTTTGCTGATCATGAAATTACACCTTAAACTGCCCCATATCATCTTCTTAAGTCTGTTGATCTTTTTTATAGGATCCTGTAAAAATGAGCCGGAAAATAAAACGAATTCCTTTACTGAAAAGGATTACAACAAAGAAGAGGTGTATATAGAGATGCGGGATGGCATAAAGTTATTCACCGCTATTTACTCGCCAAAAGATACCACACAAACGTATCCGGTACTCATCAAACGAACTCCCTACAGTTGTTCTCCCTATGGTGAGGATACGATTCCTGCTCACCTCAGCCATAATTCAGGTCTGGTAGCTTCAGGCTACATCTTTGTTTTTCAAGACTTACGTGGGCGCTGGATGAGTGAAGGAGAATTTGAAAATGTAAAACCTCCCTACTCCTTTTGGGATACAACAAAAACAGATGAGATCACTGATACCCGCGATACTTACGACTGGTTAGTTAAAAATCTGGATCATTTTAACGGAAATATAGGACAGTATGGCAATTCATACCTCGGTTGGACTTCTCTGATTGCTGCCCGTACCAATCACCCCAACCTAAAAGCAGTGATGCCTATGGCTCCTGTTACCAATTTTTATTTTGAAGATTTTAACCGTTACGGATTGTTCGCTATGAACTATATTCCGGTACTGAATGCTTTTGGCACCCAAAAATCCGAACCCACTTCTGAAAAGTGGTACGATACGAAAGATTCTATCTTTTATACTGATATTGAGGAGGAAGTGGGTGTCCCTTATTACGAATTTTTTCAGGAACGCCTGGCACTCACAAATTTTGAAGACATCTTAGCCGATAACTTTTTCTGGGAAAATATCAAAGCGCATCCTGATTACGACACTTTTCAGTACAACAGAAACTGGATCAACCATATTGACACAGTTATGCGTGCTCAGATCATGATTGTCGGTGGATGGAATGACGAACAAAACCTTTACGGTATTCTCAACTCCTATAAAACCATAAAAGATAAGAATCCATCTGCGCAACTGGTTGTAGGTCCCTGGTCTCACGGGCACAATAAGCGATTGGACTCTGCTTATTATATGGGCAATATTTTTTATGGATACAACATCTCTAAAGATTTTCAGGAAAACATTGAATTTCATTATTTTGAACACCACCTGAAAGGAAAAGGTCAGGCGCCGGATTTCAAGGTCAGAATGTATGATACCGGTAATCGGGAATGGAAAGAATTTGCTGACTTTCCGCAAGGAGAAAGGGAAGAAATTTACTATTTAGCCCAGGACGGTTCCTTAAAACAGGAAAAAGATCATCAGGATGGATGGCGGGCATTCAAATCAGATCCCTTGCAGCCGGTTCCTTATCTGGAATCTAATGAATTTGCCAGAATGGCTCCAAAATCCTACATGACAGCCGATCAACGATTTCTTTCAGAGCGAGAAGATGTACTTTCTTATCAATCCGCCCCTCTTTCTGCTGATCTTACAGTGCTGGGAGAAATTAAAGCAATCATTCATTTTGCTACCAGCCTTCAGGATGCCGATCTCTATGTGAAAATCATTGATGTTTACCCCAAAAATAGAAGTAAGAAAGATACAGATATAGAAGATGTTAACTATCAGGGATACCAACAATTGGTTCGCTTGGGCTATATCAGGGGAAGATACCGTGAAACATTTGAAACCGCCTCTCCTTTAACCCCTGGTGAAAAAACAGAAATAGAAGTTCCTTTACTGGAGGTGTTTCACACTTTTAAAAAAGATCACTGCATCATGATACAAGTACAAAGCAGTATGTTTCCGTTGTTTGACGTCAACCCTCAACAGTATGTAAAAGACTTGTACAAAGCCAAAAAGACGGATTTCAAAACTGCTGTTCACAAGGTATTTAACACCAGTAAAATCATCCTTCCGGTGCAACAATAAGGAGAATAAAATCTTTTTATCCGAAATTGATGACGAGCTTTTAAAGACTGAACATATCTTTAAACTTGATGGTTTGTCTTCTTGATATCTCCACCTTGGTTCCACAACTTAGCTCTATTTGTAAGCCGCCGTTGAACCAGCTTTCTACATTTACAATATGATTGAGATTGATCAGGTATTTTCGATTGGCCCTAAAAAATACTTTTTCATCCATGCGCGCTTCCAAACTATTGAGTGATCGTAAAATAAGCGGACGAAATTTATCAAACTTAACTTTTACATAGTTCCCTTCAGATTCAAAATAACGAATATCATCTACCTGAATAAACCAAACTTTATCACCATCCTTGATCAACACTTTATCACCTGTGCTGAGCGTATTTGAATTTTCAACACTGGCCGGAACTTTATTTTCTTCTGTGAGACGGGCATGCACTTCTGCCAGTCGCTCAGGGTCAATGGGCTTCATCAGGTAATCGTATGCGTGAAGCTCAAATGCCTTAATCGCATACTCATCATAAGCCGTAATAAACACCGTTCTGGGCGGATTTATCATTTTCTCAAGCAACTGTAAACCGGTTTCTCCGGGCATTTGAATGTCCATAAAAACCAAATCCGGAGATGCTTTTTCAATGGCTTCTTTAGCTTCAATTGTGTTTTTGTATTCTCCAATTATTTCAATATCGGGATACTCTTTTAATAAGCTTTTCAATTCTTCACGAGCCAATCGCTCATCATCAACAATGATTGTTCTCATTTGTAATCAATTTTAATGGTAGCATGTACCGTTCCGTCTTTTTCATAAATATCAAAAGTCCCTTTTTCTCCAAATAAAATAGAAAGCCGTTTTCTGGTGTTGGAAATCCCCACTCCATTTTCTCCTAAACTATCACTTAAACTTCCGGGATTTGAAACTTTAATAATCAATTCATTATCCTTCACGTATGCGCCTAAAACTATTTCTCCTCCTTCAATCTCCATAGCGATTCCGTGCTTGATCGAATTTTCTACAATGGTCTGAACCATTAAGGGAGGAATTTCACAATTGAGCGCCTCTTCATCAATTTCATATTTTATTTTTAAGCGTTCTTCGAAACGAATTTTTTCTAATTCTAAATAATTGCCCACCAACTCCATTTCTTCACTAAGTTTTACCAGTTTATGTTTACCTAAACTAATGGATTGCCGAAGCAAGACTGACAAGTGCGTAATGGCTAATTTTGCCTGTTCGGGATTTATCCCCACCAAAGCACGTATGGAGTTTAAAGAGTTGAACAAGAAGTGTGGATTTAACTGTGCCCTGAGGTTTTTAAGCTCAATTTCATTTTTTGACACATCCCATTTCAGGCTCATAATTTCCTGTTTTCTTGCTTTTTCAATAAAAATGACGGCAAAATAGAAACCACTCCAAAGTAAAAACAAGATGAGAGAACGGGAAGTGGCGAATAAAAAGTTGGCCCATTGAATACTATCATCTTCTTCTACCGCTTCAACCACAAAATCCACTTCTATCAGGTAGGTAGTATAGTAATACTGAAAAAATTCCAGCAAAAAAGCGGCTACAATGCTCATCAATACCGTCCACAAAATGAGTTCAGTCAATTTTCGGTTTAAGAGGTCGAATTTCAGTACAAGGAAACGTATTCCGTGAGACAGAAATACGGACACGATCATGGAACTGAGTGCGTAATAAATTAAATTGGGGGAATAACTAAAATCTTTTGTCGAATAAAGCAAAGCCACGGAAAGTCCATAATAAGCTCCCCAGCCAATGATTTGAGCCAACCAGTAAAACAAAGCTTTTCTTTCCATAGCCGGATAAAGTTAAAGATTCAGTGAAATTTTTAGCTGTTAATTTCACTTACGGGCAAGAATCGTATAACAGGGAGTTTATTTCAGGATAAGTGGCATCAGACGTTAAAACGGAAATGCATCACATCTCCATCTTCCACCACATAAGATTTTCCTTCTATGTGGAGTTTTCCGGCTTCTCTCAATGCTGATTCGGAGCCATATTCAAGGAAATCTGTGTATTTCATGACTTCTGCCCGGATGAATCCTTTTTCAAAATCAGAATGAATTACGCCTGCCGCCTGAGGAGCCGTTGATCCAACCGATACTGTCCATGCTCTCACCTCTTTTTCACCGGCCGTAAAATACGTTTGCAGATTTAATAATTTGTAAGCAGACCGAATCAGGCGATTTACCCCGGCCTCTTCTAACTCAAGCTCTTCCAAAAACATGGCCCGTTCATCATGGGTTTCAAACTCAGCAATATCGGCTTCTATTTTTGTTCCGATTATCAATACTTCCGCTCCCTCTTTCTCAGCAATTTTCGCAATCTCTTCGGTATATTGATTACCTGTTTTTACAGAAGCCTCATCTACATTACAGAGATAAAGCACCGGCTTTGCCGTTAGTAATTGCAGATCTTTCATCATCTTCTCCTCCACTTCACTTTCAGGCCTTACTGTCCTTGCCGATAATCCGGACTCCAGGGTGTTTTTTAATTTTTCACAGAAATTAAACTGTTTCACCACTTCCTTATCGCCGGATTTAGCAGCCCTTCTTAATGAATTGATTTTATTCTCAACCGTTTCCAGATCTTTCAACTGCAATTCAAAGTCAATTACTTCTTTATCTCTCACCGGATCAACAGAACCATCTACATGCACCACATTGTCATCATCAAAGCATCTCAACACGTGAATGATTGCATCTGTTTCACGGATATTTCCCAAAAATTGATTCCCCAAGCCCTCGCCTTTATGAGCGCCTTTCACCAAACCGGCAATATCCACAATTTCTATGGTTGTAGGTACTACTCTTTGAGGGATTACTATTTTTTCAAGCTCCTGTAATCGGTGATCCGGAACAGTGATCATGCCAATATTCGGTTCAATCGTGCAAAACGGAAAGTTCGCTGATTGTGCTTTTGCGTTGGATAAACAATTAAACAAAGTTGATTTTCCGACATTCGGCAAACCCACAATTCCACACTTCAGTGCCATTTTTTAAGAAGTTTTATTAAAAATAAATACGGCTGCAAAGATAACGCTTTTCCACAAAAAAGGGGACTATCAATTGATAATCCCCTTCTTTTTATTTTATTGATTTGTTTTATTATTGTCCGGTGAAAATTTAAAAAACTAGAAATAATAACCATCCCTGGCGATCCTTTCCCCCTCCCTGAAGGGTGGGATCGCTTGATAACACTAAGGCTAAGCCATTTCACTCCCTTTAGAGAGGGGAAATGAAATGGCGGTAAAGGGAGTCATTATTTCCCCTGACACTATTGATTTGTTTTATTGAACAATCAGTTTTTCTACTTGTTGCCGATCGCCCACGTGAATCTGAACGCTATAGATTCCGGCATCAAGGTCAGCCGTATGAATAGGCAACTGTAATGTTCCATTTAGTATTCCGTAATTTCTTGAAATAATCGTTTTACCATTCATATCAAAAATAGTCACCATTACTTCCTCCTGATTTAACTCAGGCAAAGCAATAGTAGCTGATTCATTAGCTGGATTCGGATACAAACGAATATCGAGCCCTTTATCCAGTTCTTTAACCGAAGCAACTACTTCATCAGACTCCACAAATCCATTGGTCTCAGCTTCTGCTAAAGTAGCTTTCCCGGCATTGTCAATATCCCCTGTATTATCGATCAACATCCCGATAATATGAATTTTATCCATGTCCCAGGAAGAATCTGCCGTTAAGGTAAAGTTCACCGTATGTGATTCCCCACTGTTTGTGGAAGGGAAACTGTTTTCATGTCCGTTAAAATCAGGCAGGATCACTCTCGCAACATGGTCGTACACCATTTGACTTGCAGGAACGGGATCCGGCAGTAATTCATAACCTCCCATTTCTCCTTCTCCTCCGCCTGAGTAGTAGTTAGCCTGAGCCCAACTAGCAGATGTTCCATAAAGACTATCTTCTGTAATTACACAAGCTAATTTCCATTGTCCGGAAACGGTATTTTGGAAATCTGCGGTAACAGAAATCTTAAGGAAGCCTGTTGCTGCATCATATTCGGCTCCATTTGTAATAAACGCATTAGGTGCTACAGTTACCCTATCTAAAAATTCAGCTTCAAATACACCCGGATCAACCTCAGGTTTTCTATCCACCAAACCTGAAGGATATCCTCCAATAAGACTACCTATTCCCGCATCATATTCATCATAGACCATTGGGTCACCATTATGCACCGCAATTCCTGCCCATAATTCAGAATAGTATTTTTCCATTCTATCCATCATTACAGTTCCTCTTGGACACCAACCGCACCATGTTCCTGTTCCTTCTTCACCCACAACCATTTTTCCTGCAGCAGGAGTAATTGGGTTTACCGAAACAAACTTTGAGTCATCTGCAGGATTTCCATCTGTTGCATTTCCGTTTACATTTGAAATAGTAGCTGTAACGTTCATTGCTCCTGCCACTAAAGGAATTGAATTTGAAAAATCAACATCCATCTCTCCCATTGAAGGAATAGATACGCCGGTAATATTTTCTGTAATCTGGTTTCCGTTGTAATCAACTTCAAGATCAAATGAAGTAATAGTGTTCGTTCCAAGATTCCTTACCGTTACAGTAGGTGCTACGCTTGCTCCCACAACTCTTGGAACGCCTTCAATGTAAGAAACCGCTCCATTTTCTGCCGGCAAGGCAAAGGGAGTTACTGTATAATTAAAATCATCCATATAAAAAGTAGACAGCCCATTCCCTCCGTTTGCTGAGTTAACCGGATAAATGTCAATAGAAGCAATTTGCCCGACTACTGCCTGAAATGTCCCCTGAGAAACTCCGTCTATCAAAATTTCCCATGAATTAGTATTCAAATCAACATCTATTTCAATATTGAACCAGCTTCCTTGTGGATAAGTTGTCGTTAACCAAATAGAAGCTCCATCATCAAAAGTTATACTTCCATTATTGTGCATCTGGCAATTGAAAGACCAAAGCTGTCCAACCGTATTGTTTGCCTGAAAATTAAAATAAGCGCCGCGATTTGCTGCTACTAAAAAATTTGAATTGAAGTTAAAATGGCCGGTATTGTGTTCTCCCCCAAAAGGAACTACTACGTCTTGTGGTCCTCCGCCGGCAGTTGAAGAGTTAAAATAAATGGATTTCGTGCCACTATTGGCTTCAGCATCACTCACCTGAACATCTTCTGCGCCACCTGTAGTTCCACTCCAGGTAGTCCACTCGGTATTATTCACTCCCATATAAGAGCCAACCGCCAAGGTATCAAAATATTCTGACATGGACTGTGCGTACGTTGAGCCTCCTGTAATAAAAAACAGGCCGGCTGCTAAAGAGTATATTTTTTTCATTTTTATCTTAATTTTAATTTGCTCTAATGTAATAAAGATAAATCAGTTAAATGGGAAAAATCAGTTATAATATTGTAATCCTATTTTTTGAAAAACTGTCCTATTTTTGAAATGGGCTTTCGGATAAAGGTAGTTTTCAAGGGTTTGAGTTGATTCATCTCCCAGGCTTTTTTATCTTCCCGATTAGCCCTAAGTCGATTCTTAAGAGAGGCGTTACTTGCTCCTCCCAGGCGCATCTTTACTAGAATCTTGTTTAAGTAAACCGGTGTAACACTTTGTTTATGAATAACTCTTAGCATTAATTCGTAATCGGCGGCTGATTTTAATTGTAGTGTGTAGGCGCCGTATTTTTCGTAAATTTCTTTTCGGACGAAAAATGTCGGGTGCGGGGGCATCCAACCTTTCAAAAAAGCATTTTTTTTGTAGGGTTTTGCAATCCAGGTGCGTTTGACTTTATTGGTGTTATTTTGATCGACATACACCAGGTCACCATAAAGAACTTCGGTTTCCGGAGTGAAACAAGAGATTACTTCTTGTAACACCTGTTCATCTGCATACATATCATCTGCGTTGAGTATACCAATCACATCTCCAGATGCCAGTGCAATCCCTTTATTCATTCCGTCATAAATTCCCTTATCAGGTGCTGACACAAAAGTTGATATTTGATCACCGTAGCTTTTTACAATTGCTACTGTTTCATCTGTACTTCCACCATCTATAATGATATATTCCAAATCCACCCCCTTCTGACTCAAGACAGAATCAATCGTATCTTTAATCGTATCAGCAGCATTGAACGAAACGGTAATTAGTGAAATTTTCATACCTTCTCTATCTTTCTCTCCGCAACTTTTTCAGCAGGATTTCCTCTGTAGATACTATAAGACTTGAGGTTTTTAGAAGCCAATGAACCGGCCGCCAAGACCGCATGCGACTCACAAGTAACTCCGGCAACAACGATACTCTTTGCTCCTATCCAAACGCCATCCTCCAATGTAATTGCTCCAATTTTTAAATCAAAAGTTGTCTTTTTGTAGTCGTGATTACCACACAGTAACAATACTCCTTGTGAAAGGCAGCAATTTGCGCCGATTTTGACTTCTGCTAAATTATCAATCCATACCCCTTCTCCAATCCAGGAATAATCACCGATTTCTAATTTCCAGGGGTATTTAACATTTACTCCGGGCTTGATCACTACGCCTTTTCCAATTTTGGCACCAAAGATTCTCAAAACCAACCTTTTTAAACCAACAAAAGGACTATACCTGTTCATGAGAAAGAACAAATTGAAATAATACCAAAGAAAACGTTTTAATTTACTCCCCGGTTGATACCAATCATTTTGATATATAGATAAATCAGTTTTATTCATCTTCAAATAGCTTACGGTTGGCTTCAATTACTTCTTGGTCAGAAATTACCTCCCTAAAATACTTATAACAGGCAGTAACCTGAGCAATATAAGAAGTAAAATCTAAATCCACAGCTTCTTGCAATGCCTTCACCAGGTTATCAAAATTCTTCAAGTCAACATCCCAACCCAAATTCTGAACATTCAAATTTTTCCAGGGCGTATTCCTTGAAATGATAACAGGACAACCATGCGCCCACGCCTCTACAATAACGTGACCGTAATTTTCATGTTTTGTGGGCAAAATCAAATAATCAGCACTTGCATAAACTGCAGGAAGGTCGGAAGGTCGCACTACTCCTTTGTATGAAATTTTCAATTGACCAAACTCCCCTATTTCTTCTTTGATCTGTTGCCAATAGTCCGTATCTTCAATATTTCCAAAAATATCAAATGCAATTTGTTTATTGAATTTGATTTGTTTAAAGGCCTGAATCGCTAAATGTAAATTTTTTTTGATGCTAATCCTGCTCACGTAAATAATTCTAATATTCCCGGTCTTCTTCTTTTTCAAAATGTCGTCCAGTGATATTTTTTGAGTAACCGAGATATTTTGTGCTACATATACATTTGCATTTTTACCAAACATCTTCTTAATCTCATGTTTTTCCTCAATAGTAGAAGCGTGCCATTTTACCTTACCGTACAAACCTGTTAATCGGGATATCAGTAAAAAAGTCTTCTTTTTGCCTTTTTTTATATCCAGTGCACCTGCTCCTAACATCCCTCTAGGTGCTAAAACCACAGGAATTTTATTAGACTTTGCCGTCATTAAAGGATAAAGTGTAAAGTGTTTTGAAAAAAGACTATTTAAATAAAGGGTATCGGGATCAATTTCCAATATATTTCTTCTAATTACAGAACGATTTAATGAGTTTCTTTCTAAATACTTAATAAAGACACCCTCCCGATCAAACCACTCGTTCAAGGTTATTCCTTCATAAGGTTCATCCGTTCCCAGGTCATAAGCGGATGTAAGAATATAAAATTCATATACATCCTTTAACGCATTGACTATATTGGCCACAGACCGTATGGGACCGCCTGCTTTAAAACCGGGCTCGTACCAATCTATACAAATTAATATGCGTTTTTTATCCTTCAATTTTATTTCTCTTTATCCAATCTCCCAACACAACAAGCGGCCAAACCCTGGACCAACTGATTTGACGGTCATTTTTCAAAAACCTTAACCACAATCTATCCAATTCATCTTCTTTGATCAAATTTATTGTTTTTAAAGCATCTAATCGCTCCTGACAAAAAGATTTCAATTCTCCCCTCATCCAAATTTCATAAGGCAATACAAATCCCATTTTTGGACGATTGTATATTTCATCCGGTAACATTCCGCTAAAACTATCTACTAATAACTTTTTGGGGGTGACCGGACGCTTGAGTGAATCAGGCACTCCCAGTATGTATTCTACCAATTGATGATCTAAAAAAGGCACCCGCAATTCGAGGCCATGCGCCATACTCATTTGATCTGCATCCCGCAATAAGACATTCTGCATATAAGTACTGATCTCTGCTACTGAAATTCTTGACAAAGGAGGTAATTTCCAACCCTTTGTAGTATAGCCAACCTGATCATGCACAATTTTAAAACTCTGATTGGTCGGTAATGCTTTAATTTTTAGGAGTTTTTTCACCTGATCATCCATGAATACCTGCCGGTAAAATTGATAAATGAACTCCATATCAAAATATTCCTGCTTCAGTATCTCTCTGATCTTTGAAGATGCCACCGTTCTTTTGGTCTGATGATATAAATTGGCCAGTGGTTTACGAGCATAAGCAGGAAAACTATTCAGCCATTTTTTTTGTTGTAATTCAGGGATTTGATTAAAAACACTGTATCCCCCAAACAACTCATCCCCTCCCAAACCTGAAAGGGCCATTTTCACCCCTGCTTCTCTCGTTTTTTTGGACACAACAAAGGTATTGGGGCCATCTCCTGAAGGATGATCCATAAAACTTAAAGCGTCTGGAATCAACTCTTTGAATTCATTAACACTTAACTCAATTTCATGATGGCGGGTTTTAAATTTATCGGCGATTATTTTCGCAAATTCCCGTTCACTGAATTCATTTTCTTTAAATACTACAGAGAAAGTATCAATTTTTTGATCATGCGTTTCAGCCATCAACCCAACTATGATAGAACTATCTATTCCACCTGAGAGAAAAGCGCCAAAAGGCACATCTGCAACCAATCTTTTTTCTACACTTTCTGATAATAAATTCCTTATTTTTTGCTGGGTTTGAGGGAGATCATCTTTAGAAGGTTGATAATTATCTGTCAACGTCCAATAGTACTTAAACTCAATCCCTTTTTCTTCACTGATCAACAACTGCTGCCCGGGCATAAGGCAAAACACCCCTTCTATGATGGTGTAGGGCGCATGGACGGTTTGAAACCTCAGGTAATCGACCAGGCTGTTACTATTGATTTTTCTGGGGATCAAATTGGTGGATAATACAGCGCTTAAAGAAGATGAAAAAATGATTTCGTGATCTGTAAGCACATAATAAAGCGGTTTAATTCCCAATCGATCTCTGGCCAAAAAGAGTTCTTGCTTTACATTGTCCCACACTGCAAATGCAAACATCCCATTGAAAGAACGAAGACAGTTGGCTCCCCATTGCATATAGGCCGCTAACACAACTTCTGTATCACTATCCGTTTTAAAGTCAAAATGATCTAATTGATTTCTGATTTCCCGGTAATTGTAGATTTCGCCATTAAATACCAACACAAATCTTCCGTCTTCAGAGGTGAACGGTTGATTAGAGCGTTCTCCGGTATCGAGTATAGATAACCTACGGTGTCCCAGATGAATGAATTCATCCCGATAAAAACCCTCAGCATCAGGACCTCTGTGCGCTAAGGCTTCATTCATCCGATTGATGACATCTTCCCCTTTTTTGTAACCGGAAAACTCATAAATTCCATTCAATCCACACATCCTACAGTCCCATCATTTTTTTAAATTCCGAACTTTTCAACATTCTGGAGATCCCTTCTTCTAAACTCAATAAGTCTCTTCCCAATAGATCTTTCATTTTACTGTTATCGGGCTGTCTTCTTGTCATATCTCCATCCTTCAAAGGAGGTAAAAACTGGATTTCTGATTTGCTTTTTGTGATCGCAATAATCAATTCAGCCAAGTCTAAAATAGAGATTATCTCTGCTCCCCCGATATTTACCACATCATTGACAAATAAATTTTCATTCAGCGCCTTTAGCGTTGCTTCAATGTTATCATCTACATAACAAAATGTGCGTGATTGCTGCCCGTCTCCGTAAATAGTTATGGGTTCATTTTTCAAGGCTAAAACTAAAAATTTACTCACTACAAAATCAGTAGTTTGATGTGGTCCATAGGTATTAAAAAAACGAAAAACCGTATAATCCAGCCCATATTCTTGCTGAAAAGAACGGCAAAATGCCTCCCCCACATTTTTCACTACCGCATAAGGCACCCTTGAATTAAGAGGGGTTGTTTCTTCATTCTGGGGAATACTCACCGGTTCTCCATACACCTCAGAGCTACTTGAAAAGAAAAAGCGTTTCACTCCGGTGTTTTTTGACAGGGTCAATATGTTCTTAATTCCATCAATATCTTCCAGTACTTTAATCGGATGGTCTTGTGTTCGCTGAACCCCTACCATTGCAGCATAATGAAAGACATAATCAAAACTATTTGCGATCATGATATCGGCCATTTCCTGCCGATTATTTGCATCTGCCTTGATGAAATTAAACGACTCAAATTGACTGGGTAATTTTTCTATATCACCGGTAGATAGATTATCCACCACAGTAACCGAAGTATTGGCTTGCTGTAATAAAGCTCTTGCAAGTTCGCTTCCTATATTTCCGGCTCCCCCGGTTAAAAGTATTTTTCTCATAGTGTAAAAATAATTGCATAAAGGTAAAATTTAATCGAATTCAACAAATCAGTTACCGGAATTAATAAAATCTGGGTAATATTGTCCATAAAGAAATCTCAATACGTGTAATAGAATGCCTTCAAATGTGAGCAGCTATCGTTTTTCTTTTTACGGCCTCTCCTTTTTATTTTTTATGTGGGGATTTATTACCGTTATGAATGACGTCCTCATCAATTCTTTTGAAACCACTTTTGGACTTTCTCCATCTAAGCTATCTTACATACAACTTGCTTTTTTTGGTACCTTTTTTTTGGTTTCCCTGCTCTATTTCCTTATTTCATCTATCAGTGGAAAAGATCCCATTAATCGATTAGGATATAAAAAGGGAATGGCGCTGAGTTTGTTTGTTTGCAGTATAGGCTGCGGCATTGCTTTCATTGCCGGATTGAATGGTGTTTATATGCAATTTATTCTGGCTTTATTTGTCATCAGTATTGGTGTTACACTCCTACAAATTTGTGCCAATCCCTATGCTACGCTATTGGGTCCTGAATCACTGGCTTCAAGCCGTTTAAATGTGGCGCAAGGACTTAACTCTTTGGGTACAACTGTGGGGCCAATTGTTGGAAACATTCTTATTTATAGCGTGTTTTCTAATGGGGAAAAAGACGCTGAAGCATTTGGTTTTACTTACCTGACATACGGCATTGTTTTTCTATTAATGGCGGGAATAGTTGCCGCAAGTAATTTCCCCGCTTTTGTGAATAAACAAGTAGCTTCAAAAGGATTTTCGATTTTTTCTAACCGAAATTTGAGTTTTGGTATACTGGCTATTTTCTTTTATGTAGGGGCAGAAGTTGCAATCGGCAGTTGGATTGGAAAATTTTCCAGAGAGGCGCATATTATGAATTTTGACGAACAGTCAGCCAATTACTTCCTCTCTTTTTTCTGGGGTGGATTGATGATCGGGCGGTTGATGGCCGGTGTTTCTCTCAACCATGAAATATCAAAATCCCGAAAAAACATACAGCTGCTTTTCACGGCATTTGCTGTATTTTTCCTCATCTGGATCGTCACGGCAATACATTTTGTACCCACTGATGCGGGACTGGATTTTCAGTTTTTACCCAAAGGAATAGATGATCTGATACTTTATCTGCTGTTGATTGTAGTACTGTATATCGCTTTTATTGCCGGCAAAGGAATTCCCCAAAGGCTAATTGTGATTTTCAGTGTTATTAATGTGATTTTGCTGACAATAGCTATTACCACAAAGGGAGCCGTTGCATTTTGGGCATTACTTGGAACAGGTCTGTTCCTTTCAGTGGGCTGGTCAAATATTTTTTCTTTGAGCTTGAAAGGACTGGGCGATCAAAAAGGGCTGGGTTCATCTTTACTGGTCATGGCTATTGTAGGGGGCGCCGTTTTACCCATGATTCAAAGTCACCTCATTGAGGCTTTTAGTGTACAGCTCTCTTTTTTAATCCCTTTAATAGCTATGTTGTACCTGATCTTTTATGGTCTTAATGGATACAGGCAGTAAAACTAGTGAAGTACACAATAAAATCAATGAATTTTACTACATTTACGGTTCATTTTAGCAGAACATTTCTAAGCTACATATTATGAAACACTATCTCGGTGTAGATATTGGAGGAACAAATACTGCCTTTGGGGTGGTCAATTCTGAAGGAGAGGTCATTTATAGAGACAATCTGGAGACAGCCCTTATAGGCTCTGCGGAAGAATTAGTTACTCAGCTGGCAGATGCAGTAAAATCGAAAGTAAAAACAAAATTGGATGCCATTGGTGTTGGTGCGCCCAGTTTAAACCGAAAAACCGGACAAATCGAATGTGCTCCCAATTTAAATTGGGGGGAAGTGGTTGAAATAAAGTCTCTTTTTGAATCACGTTTCCAACTGCCCGTTTTTGCAATCAATGACGCAAATGCCTACGCCAAATCAGTCAAAATATTTGGTGAGGGAAAAAACCTCAACTATTTTGCAGTGGTCACCTTGGGAACCGGAGTTGGATTAGGCACCTTTGTAGAAGGAATTCTCGTCAATGGCGCCAATCAACTGGCTGGTGAGTTAGGACACTTTGTGGTACATCAGGGAGGAAGAGAATGTAACTGTGGAAATCTCGGATGTCTTGAAGCGTATGTAGGTGCTGAAGGCATTGTTACAACAGCAAAAGAAAAACTGGAGTTCAGTAGCGGCGGATCTGCACTACATAAAATACAACCCAGTGATTTAACTCCTTTAGAAATTTTTAATGCTGCACGGAAAGATGATCCGGTTGCTTTAGAAGTAGTAGATGCCGTTTCTCATGATCTGGGATATGCTTTATCCGGATTGATCAATTTTTTAGATATAGAGAACATCTTTTTAACGGGTGGAATCACCCATGCGGGAAATATTTTGAGAAGAAAGACTGAAAAGCATTTAAAAAGCTATGTCTTGCCTAATTTGAGAAACAAGGTCAACCTCAAAATTACTTCTCTTAACCAAAATGACGGAGGAATATTAGGTGCAGTGGCAGCAATTGATACATTTGAACTTCAGCCAGAAGCTTAGGTTGGGAAAAATGAAAACACTTTTTTGGAGTATTGTCTTGCTCTGTTTTCAGGGTTTTTCACAAGAAACTCCCTATCATCAATATGTCAATCCCTTTATAGGAACCGGGGGGCATGGTCATACCTACCCCGGGGTGTCAGTTCCATTTGGTATGATGCAATTATCACCCGACAGCCGTTTAGCAGGATGGGACGGCTGTAGCGGATATCATTTTACCGACAACATTATTTACGGTTTTTCACATACCCACCTTAGTGGAACCGGCGTGTCAGATTACGGAGACCTGCTCATCCTTCCCTTCACCGGTCGTGACAAATGGGAAAATTCGTATAAAAAATCACTGGAAGAAGGTTACGGTTCAACTTTTTCACATACCAAAGAAAATGCCCATGCAGGCTTCTATGAGGTAGATCTTGAAACATATAATATACACTGTGAACTGACCACTACTAAGCGCTGTGGTTACCACCGATACTTCTATCCTGAAGGTGAAAATCGCAAAATTATTATCGATCTGGAACACCGGGATCGCCTGTTAGATGCAGACCTCTTTTTTCTCAATGACTCTACCCTGGTGGGCAAGCGAATTTCTGAAGCCTGGGCAAGAGAACAACACCTCTATTTTTCAATCAAATTTTCTGAAATCCCCAAAAAACGATCTTTTAGAAAAAATAAAGAGGGAAAACCCGCTCAGTTGATTCTTGAATTTGGAAATGAAATCGCTGCGCTGGGAATAAAAGTGGGAATCTCAGCAGTAGATATCAATGGCGCCCGAAAAAACCTGAAAACAGAAATGCCGCATTGGGATTTTGACGAATACAGGCAAAAAAACGAAGAAGAATGGGATAAAGAACTGGGAAAAGTACAGATCAAAGAAGAATACGAAGATCGCAAAGTGATTTTTTATACTGCTTTATACCACAGCTTCTTAAATCCTAACACCTTTTCAGATGTTGATGGCCGATACCGCGGAATGGATATGCAAATTCATCAATCTGAAGTACATACCCAATACACTGTTTTTTCTTTATGGGATACTTTTAGGACAGCCCATCCGCTATTTACAATTTTACAGGAAAATCGAAGCAAGGATTTTATTAAAACCTTACTGAATCAATATAAACAAGGTGGAATTTTACCCATCTGGGAATTAGCCGCAAATTATACAGGATGTATGATCGGTTACCACGCCATTCCGGTAATTGTTGATGCCTACAATAAAGGCATTCGGGATTTTGATGCAGATTTGGCACTGAGAGCCATGAAACACAGTGCCGATCAAGATCACCTGGGATTGGAGTATTATAAAAAACAAGGCTTTATTTCTTCAGAAAATGAATCTGAATCCGTTTCTAAAACCCTTGAATATGCTTATGATGATTGGTGTATTGCCGTATTTGCCGACTCTTTGGGAGCGGATACTGTCGCCAATCGTTTTTATGAGAGAAGTCAGTTTTATCGAAACGTTTACAATCCTAATTCTACATTTATGCAAGCCCGATTCAATGGAGGATGGAAAAATAATTTCAAACCCAATGAGGTCACCTTTGATTATACAGAAGCAAATGCCTGGCAATATTCCCTTTTTGTTCCGCACGATATCCTGGGGCTTATTCAGCTATTGGGCGGAAAAGATCAATTAGAATTATGGCTGGACGACCTCTTTACCGTTTCCAGTGAAACTTCCGGTCGAAATCAGGTGGATATTACAGGGATGATCGGGCAATATGCGCATGGAAATGAACCCAGTCACCACATGGCTTATCTGTACAATTACACTAAGAATAGCTGGAAAACGCAAAAATATGTGCATCAAATCCTAACTACCCTTTATTCAAATGATCCCAACGGATTAAGCGGAAATGAAGATTGCGGCCAACTCTCAGCATGGTATGTTATGAGTTCTCTGGGGTTTTACCCTTTAACAGTTGGAACAGATATGTATGCGATCGGAACTCCTTTGCATGAATCCTATTGTATTCAGTTGGAGAACGGAAACACATTTGAAATGGAAACAAAAAATTACGGAAAAGAAAATTGCTACGTAAAAAGCATTCGTTTAAACAGAAAACCACTCCATAGAAATTTTATTTATCACCATGAAATCATGCAGGGAGGAAAAATCATTTTTGAAATGAGTGATGAACCGCAGGAATTTTTCGGAAACACCCCCTATGTGAAAGTAAAGAAAGCTCCACTTATGCCCTCCCCTTACTTTAAAGATGTAGAAAAAGTATTTGTAAAAAAACGCAAAGTCATTATTGAAAGTGCTGCACCGGTAGTTGCCATTCGTTATACTACTGATGGGACGGTTCCAGAAAAAGACTCCCCCATTTATGACGGTCCTGTCAAAATAAAAGAAAGCACGCAATTTATTGCCAAATCCTATGGAACACATTCAGAAAGTTACCCAGTTTATGCTAGCTTTTACAGGGCTAATCAAAAATGGAAAATTAAGCTCAACACGGATTATCTTAACCAATACTCCGGTGGGTCAGATCGCGCTTTAATCGATCAGATAAGAGGGAATTCTGATTTCAGAACAGGTGGCTGGCAAGGGTACTACGGAAATGATCTGGATGTCATTATTGACTTTAGAAAGAAAAAAGAAATTCATGGTGTTTATTTAAGCGTTTTACAGGATGTTAAATCATGGATTTGGTTTCCTAAACAAGTTGTCTTCTCCGTCTCTAAAAATGGTAAAGACTGGTATCCGGTAAAAACGGTTAAAAACTATCAATCCCCTGACAAATATGGTCAATATCTACAGGAGATAGGATTTGATCAAGAATTTAGCAGTCGTTATTTGCGGGTAGAGGCTAAAAATTTTGGTGCCTGTCCGGAATGGCATTCCGGCGCCGGTTCACCGGCTTATATTTTTGCTGACGAGATCATCATTAAGTAGTCGTTCCTTAAAAAACGAGTTTTTGGACTTTAGATGTTAGACGCTAGACGCTAAACAAAAGACGCTAGACAAAAGACAATTAGACAAAAGATTTTGTCTTTAATTTAATGAAACATCATTTCTTAAGATTCGATTCTGTTGCGGCTAAAAAGCGTTAATTTGAGGTGAATCAATGCCGTGGAGATAGTTTTGTCCCATTCGATAATCTGTTTTTAGATGACCAATAAGCGGTTCAATAGCGGCTCTTCTCCTGAATTTCTTACGTTTTTTCTTTTTTTGAAGAATACCACTTTTCAGGTATTGCGATACGCATACTTGCTTATTACATTTGCGGCTATTATTTAAAATGAATCTAAATAAAATCAAAAAAATGAAAAAAACAGCTTTATTAATCCTACTAGCTAGCCTAAGTATGGTATCATGTAAGAAAAAAGGATGTACAGATGAAAACGCCGTAAATTACTCAGCCGAAGCCAAAAAAGATGATGGTTCCTGCACGTATTACGAAACTCCTTCCACTTATCAATTCACCGATAATGATGGAAAAAGTACAGTTTCTTATAGTGGACAGACAGATCGCCTGAACCAAATGGAAGAAATGACCACCTATATGAAATCCGGTAATTCTTCAGCCCTTAGTGGAGCAAATCTTAAAGCCATGTTTATGAATACAGGAGATAATGGCGGAGGAAACTTCTCTTTCTCTTCTTCTAAGCAAATGATGGATAAATGTTTTCCTTCAGATACGGCACTGTTTATTGACTGGATAGATAGCCTGGTCATTGCATCTGCTGATCACGCCTCAACTGCATCTGCAGGTCAGGCCGGAACTTTATCCAGCGGCACCAGCACTTACCTTTTTGATGCCAACGGTAAAGAATTTGTTCAGCTCATTGAAAAAGGATTAATGGGTGCCGTATTTATGTATCAGGCAACTAATGTATATTTAGGTACATCTAAAATGGACGTTGATAATACTACTGCTGTAGATGCTGCTGCCGGTAAATACTACACCAAAATGGAGCACCACTGGGATGAAGCATTCGGTTATTTTGGAGCACCTGTAGATTTCCCAACCAATACTACAGATGCAAGGTTTTGGGCAAAATACTGTAACAAAAGAGATGCTGAATTGGGCTGCAATGCTACTATGATGAATGCCTTCCTGGCAGGGAGAACAGCCATTGTAAACAATGACATGACTACCAGAGATCAAAGCATTTCAACGATTGTAAGTGCCTGGGAAAGATTTTGTGCTGCTCAGGCCGTTGCCTACTTTCAAGGAGCTCAAAATAACTTTGGAACAGATGACGCAAAGTTTTTGCATGAATTATCTGAAGCATACGCATTTGTGATGTGCCTCAAATATGTTCCGGTTGAAACCCGTGTCATCAACTTTAGCACTATTGACGATATTCTTAGTAACACAATCGGAAATAATTTTTGGGCAGTTACTAACACCGATCTAACAACTGCTATTAATGAATTGAACTCAACTTATGGGTTTTAAAGGTAAAAATCAATGAATATCAAATCACTCTTTTTATTAGGAACAGTCAGTTTTATTGTCTTCGCTTGTAATAAAGATGAAGATAAGGAAGAGTTTGATCGCGGAGCCATGTTAACCAACATGGCTTCTGCGGTTATTGAACCTTCTTACACTGAAATGAACAACCAACTGATCAGTTTGCACAGTTCTGCTGTAGATTTCACCGCAAGCCCAACTGCTGCATCACTGAATGTGCTCAAAGATGGCTTTGTCAGTGCTTACCTCTCTTTTCAGCATTGTAAAATGTACAATTTTGGGCCTATGATGGATTACGGAGTAAAAAATGCCATGAATACCTATCCCGCCGATACGGCCATCATTGAATCCAATATTTCATCCGGATCTTACACCTTGGGGTCGGTCAGTAACATAACTGCAATAGGGCTTCCAGCAATCGACTACCTTTTGTATACTTCAGATGAAGTTACTGTTTTGAACAGTTTCACGGTAGATGCAAATGCAGGGAATCGAAAAACCTACCTGACCGACATCACCCAAAAAATGAAGGAAGAATATGCCCTGGCTGTCAGTGCCTGGAGCAATTACAAAGCTGATTTTATTGCTGCTGACGGAAATGACGTGAGTAGCTCTACCACTTTGCTATTTAATGAGTTTGTGAAAGATATCGAATTACTTAAAAATGCGAAAATTGGAATTCCTGCCGGGTATAAATCCGGTGGACAGGTACTGCCTGACTACGTTGAAGGATATTATTCTCAGATTTCCATTCTGTTGGCAAAAGAAAGCATTGTGGGATTAACCAATGCCTTCAATGGTGGAACCGGATTAGGATTTGATGATTACATCAAAGATGTGGAAGGAGAAGAGGTCTCCCCTTCTCTGGTTGATAACATTAATGCCCAATTTACCTTGTGTGATCAAAAAGTATCGGCAATCGGTACCCCACTGAGTGAGAAAGTTAATACCAATTCAACTGCCGTCTCAGAAGCTTATGCAGAAATAAAAAAATTAGTCACCTATTGCAAAACCGATATGTCATCCACCTTAGGGTTGTTGATCACTTATCAGGATAATGACGGGGATTAAATCCGCCATATCATTTTTTAAATTGCGTAATTTCAGCTGGTTCAAAACTGTTTCAGCCGCCCCTTTGGCGGTATATAGAATCGGTTTTGGCTTGTTGATGTTATTCTCAACCATTCGATTTATTTCAAAAGGATGGGTACAAGAAATCTATATCGATCCCGCTTTCCATTTTTCCTATTACGGATTTGAATGGCTGCCTTACCCTACTCCATCTGTTTTGTATCTGCTTTTTGCGCTGATGATCCTTGGAGCCGTTTTGATTACACTGGGTTTGTTTTATCGATTCGGAGCCACGCTTTTCTTTCTGACCTTCACCTATGTTGAGTTATTGGATAAAACAAATTACCTAAATCACTATTACTTTGTCAGTTTAATTGCCTTTTTAATGATTTGGTTGCCGGCCAATCGCTATTTTTCACTGGACGCAAAGTTGGGGCGTTGTACTGCTTCTGATAGCGTTCCCCTATGGAGTATCCGCATATTACAGTTTCAAATTGCAGCGGTCTATATTTTTGCAGGAATTGCCAAATTAGAAACCGATTGGCTCATTCACGCTCAACCGTTGAAATATTGGCTACACACAGCTCACCATTGGGAATATATCGGCAATTTTCTCAAGCAAGAATGGGTGGCTTATGCTTTTGCCTGGGCAGGATGCATCTATGACCTGACAATCGTTCTGTTTTTATCGATTCAAAAGACAAGAAAATTTGCCTATATGGCGGTAATTGTTTTTCACCTGATGACCTGGTTACTGTTTCCGATTGGCGTTTTTCCCTGGGTGATGATGTTTGCCACAACGATCTTTTTCTCTGCCCATTTTCATGAAAAAATCATTCGTATCCTGAAAAAAATAATCGGAGACACAAAGACTCCTTCTTCTGTAGTAGTTTCATTCCCCTCTCAACGTCTTAAAAAAGTTACCACCGCATTTCTTGGGGTTTATATAATGATTCAAATCATCCTGCCTTTTCGGTATTTACTTTATGAAGGGGATTTGTTTTGGTCAGAACAGGGATACCGGTTCTCCTGGCGGGTTATGCTTATGGAAAAGTCAGGTCACGCTACTTTTTACGTGAAGGATAAGAAAAGTGGCATCCAAACTGAAGTTGAAAACCGTGATTTTTTAACTCCAAATCAAGAAAAAATGATGAGCACACAACCGGATATGATCCTGCAATTTGCCCATCACTTAGAAGATGTGTATCGGGATACAGTGATCACGCAGTACGGCGTGGATATGAAATTTGAAGAACCGGAAGTGTATGCTGAAGTATATGTCGCATTAAATGCACGACCGCACCAACTCATGGTGGATAAAAAACATAATTTAGCCGCTATTTCAAATGATTTAACTGAACGAAACTGGCTCTCGCCTTATAATAGATGAAGTGTTTTTTTTGCATATCGTTCTTGCTCCAATTAATCGGCGCTGCTGCACAGGCTAACCTATATGGTAATGTACTGCAAACCGATACGAATGAAGAAGTTCCATTTGCTCGAATTTCACTTCATTCTACTAAAACTTACTATACCCTCACAGACGAATTTGGCCGTTATTTTTTTAAACAAATTGAGCAAGGCGCTTATCAACTCAGGGTGCAATCCATGGGTTATGAAGTTTATCAGGACAGCATAGAAATCTCAGAAGGTCGGAACGAGATCAATGTATCCATAAAAGACACATTGGTTCTGGGAACCGTTGAAGTGCAGGCTCAAAGTGAATTTTCCAGCCGAAATATGCGTACTGTTGAAGGGATGACACTCACCCACAGTAAGAAGACGCAGTTGATCGATCCGAAAAAAATTCTGGGGAATACATCCGCTAACAACGCAAGAGAATTGTATGCTTCTGTTCCGGGATTAAACATTTGGGAGAGTGATGGCGGGGGCTTGCAATTGGGAATTGGTGCGCGGGGGCTAAATCCTAAAAGAACGGCACATTTCAACAGCCGACAAAACGGATATGACATCAGCGCAGATGCTTTGGGGTATCCTGAATCTTACTACACTCCACCAGCTGAAGCCATTGAATCCATACAGTTAATCAGAGGTGCTGCTTCCCTACAATTTGGTCCTCAATTTGGTGGAATGCTGAATTTCAAACTGCTCTCCCCTTCTGCTAAACCTTTTGAATATAAGGGTAGTCACACCTATGGCGGGTATAACTATCTGTCCACTTTCAACAGCATTTCCGGAACGATTAAAAAAAGATTTTCTTATTTGGCATACTACAAATTTAAGCGTGGCGACGGTTGGCGTGACAATTCCGGATTTTCACAACACAATGCATTTGCTCAGTTGAAATATCACTTTAGCGATCGCCTTTTTATTAGCGCAGAATATACCCACATGTCTTATTTAGCACAGCAAGCAGGGGGATTAACAGATGCCCTTTTCAAACAAAACCCAAGACAATCCATTCGTGAAAGAAACTGGTTTTCCGTTAACTGGAACTTATTTTCCAGCCATTTGAACTGGGTCATTTCTAAAAACTTTATTGTAGATCTGAAATATTTTGGCGTAGTCGCTGAAAGAAGCGCTTTAGGGAACTTAGATAAGATTTCAAGACTGGATGATTACAAAGAACGCAACCTGATCAAAGGAGAATTTCAAAATATGGGAGCTGAACTGCGTATTATGAATCATTATCCGCTGGGGAAAAAAATAAAGGGAACCCTGGCAAGTGGTTTGCGCTATTATCAAGGTCGAACAACAAGCAGACAAGGACTTGCAGATGACGGATACGATCCTAACTTTGAGTTCTTAAATCCCAATAATTTGGAGGGATCAGACTACTTCTTTCCCTCTCAAAATTATGCCGCATTTGCAGAAAATATGTTGCGCCTCTCCCCTAACTTTTGGGTTTCTGCCGGAATTCGCTATGAACACATTACAACAAGTGCTACAGGATCATATCGCCTACAAAATTTTCATCCTTTGACTAATGAATTGTTGTTTGACTCTACTTACACAGAAAGCAAAAGCAGTACGCGAAATATATTTTTGGGCGGTGTCGGCGCAACCTGGAAACTCTTCAAACAAGCAGAATTGTATGGGAATATCGCTCAAAACTACCGGGGAATCAACTTTTCTGATATCCGCATCAATAATCCCAACCAAGAAGTAAACCCTGACATACAGGATGAAACCGGTTACAATGCAGATATCGGCTTCAGAGGAAAAGGAAAAAGACACACCTTTGACATCAGTGGATTTTTTCTTCATTACGATAATAAAATTGGCGTGATCAATAAAAAAATATCCGATTATGATTTTGTGAGATACCGTACCAATATTGGGAAAGCATACAGTACAGGAATAGAAGTTTTTGGCGAACACCTCTTCAAACGATCAGACTCATCCAAAACCTATTTCAGTGCTTTTATCAATATGTCCTACGTTTATGCGCGATACGGTGAAACCATTGAAGAAGAAGCCTATTCGGGAAACAAAGTAGAATTGGTGCCTCCGGTTACCGTGAAAACAGGCGTAAAGCTATACAGTGGCAACTTTTCGGCTTCTTACCTCTTTACTTATGTACATAAACACTTCACTGATGGCACAAATGCTGAGTTTGATCCCAACGCAGTTGTGGGGATAATCCCCTCTTACTATGTAATGGATGTAGGAGCCAGCTACAAGTTCAATAAATATCTTACAACTAAAGCCGGTATTAACAATCTTACCAACAATCACTATTTCACACGCAGAGCTAGCGGTTATCCGGGACCCGGCATTATCCCCTCAGATGGAATTAATTTCTATGTTACGCTAGATGTAAGTTTGTAAGAGATCGCCTATTTGGATGAATTATTTGTGCAGATAAGACTGTTTTTACCGAATATTTGATCTGAAGAAGGGTGAATTTGGGGATTAATCCGTAATTTTCTGCTTCTGTACTGAAAAAAATGGTCGAACAAGAACTAAAGGATGCATATAAAAGAATTCAGCCTTTCATTCATAGAACGCCTGTGCTCACCTCTCTCATGCTTAATGAAATTGCCCAGGCCGAATTGTTTTTTAAATGTGAAAATTTTCAAAAAACAGGTTCGTTTAAAATACGTGGTGCCACCAATGCAGTATTGAAACTATCCACTCAACAAAAAGCAAAAGGAGTGGTCACTCATTCTTCAGGGAATTTTGCTCAGGCACTTGCTTTGGCAGCAAAATCTGCCGCCACCAAAGCTTATATTGTTATGCCTCACACCGCTTCCAAAGTAAAAATAGAAGCAGTAAAAGGGTATGGGGGTGAGATTATTCTTTGCGAACCAACACTGGAAGCTCGTGAGAAAACAGCAGCTGAAGTGGTGAAAAATAAAGGGGCAACTTTTCTTCACCCTTCCAATGACCTGGATGTTATTTACGGACAAGGAACTGCCGCTATGGAACTCCATGAAACCACCCAAAACCTTGACATAGTTGTCACTCCCGTTGGTGGGGGCGGATTAATTGCGGGGACTGCGCTGGCATCTAAAACAGTTTATCCAAACATAAAAATAATGGGAGGCGAACCCGAAGCTGCCAATGATGCTTACCGCTCCCTCATTTCAGGAAAAATTGAACAAAATCAAACCAACGATACAATCGCAGACGGACTGAGAACTACGCTTGGAGATAAGAATTTTCCCATCATCCTAAAACATGTAAGTCGTATCATCACCGTTTCCGAAGATGAAATTCGTGAAGCCTTAGAATTAATCTGGACGAGGTTAAAAATTTTAGCAGAACCCAGTTCTGCTGTCGCCCTGGCTGCTATTCTGCAACAAAAAGAAACGTTCAAACACCAAAAAGTAGGCCTCATCATCTCCGGTGGAAATGTAGCGCCAAAAGATGTGATTTTTAAAGATTAAAGTGGTTCTAAATCCGGGCTTAGCCGCCAAAACAGTATGTTGTGCAAAAATTAATGACTAATGGTGGTTAAATAGTGATTGTTGCTTAAAATGGTGTAAATTGTACCTACTATGAAGAAAATAATTGGAATCTTATTAATTGTCGGAAGCATTGTCTTTGGTTATTTTGGATATAAGCAATTCTCAGACAGTTCAAAATCACTAGAAATAGGCAAACTAGAATTAAAAGCTCAGGATTCTGAAAAAAAAAATCAGGCTTACCTGTTATTTGCCGGTAGCGCCATTTGTCTACTCATTGGAATCCCCCTTGCTGTAAGGAAATAGCTTATCTGTTACTGATAAACAAAATCCTCATTGTATCAGTAATCGTTTTTTTTTATACTTTTAAATCATTACAAATCCAATGACTATGAAAAAGTGGTTCATTTTTATCCCCGTTTGCAGTTTTTTATTTTGTTTAACCTTTCTTTCTTGTACGGGTGAAGAATCAGAAGAAGAGGTAGACACCACCTCCCATACAACTATGGATTTCTCTGATCAATATGATCTAACAAGTATTCGCCGCCATTTTCCGCAAGCGGATGTCCCTTTGAAAGAGCTTGAAGTAGACGCTTCTGATGATCATCAAATTATTTTGGGGTCAGGATCTTTTATCGACATCCCGAAAAATGGGTTTATTGATGCGGAAGGCAACCCTGTCAAAGGAGCAGTAAATCTATCCTATCGTGAGTTCAACAACCCAACAGACTTCATGGCATCCGGCATCCCTATGGCATTAAGTGGAGATGAAAATGGTGTTGAGTTATTTAAAAGTGCCGGAATGATCGAAATTAAAGCTACAGCTGACGGAAAAGAAGTGTTTCCAAGTGAAGAAAACAAAATAAAAGTCGGTTTTGCCTCTAATCAAAAAGGAGATTATCCCCTGTATCGCTTTGAAGAAGGTAAGGGATGGGAAAAGATGGATAATATTGCGACCTATTATCAAGATCAAATTGACTCTATCAACAATATTGAAATTCCCGATTATCCTGCTTTAATTTCAGATAAAATAACTTTATATCACATTACTAAAAAAACAGTAGATTCTAAACCCTCACTTGCCAAGTACGAGGGGATGAGCTTTACACCTGTCGATTATAAAGCAGCCAAAAAAGTACAGGCCCGATACATTAAAGATATAGATATCAAACCCTTGCGCAACAGGCGCTATATGGTTACAGTGACACAACACTTTGAAGATCCGGTTCCCCTGATTTGTAAATTGGCATACAAAAAAGGAGAATACGAGAAAAAAGTCAAACAGTGGCAGGGTGAATTTGGAGAAATCCACCGATTTCAGCAATCACTGAATGCAGCAAAAGACAGCCTGAAAAAAGCCGGTAATAATGCCGTTCGTGCTACTGATTTAAATTATTTTGGCATTTTAAACTGTGATGAGGCTGAACGGGAAGAATTTGCCAATTATACTTATTCAGTGAACGGAGAAAAAGATGTTGAATGGAGAATTTACTGTCTGGATTATACACGCAGGGCTAAATACCCATGCACAATGGGTAAAAAGATAGGAATTGAACCAAAAAACGCTTACGCTATTATTGCGCTTGATGAGGAAAACAATAAATATGTTTCTTCAGTAACAGAATGCCGAAATGCCTTTTCAAATAACCACTTCAAATTTAATCCGAAAAAGGTAGAGGATGATATCACTATGCAAGAACTAGGCTTTTTATTGAATGATGAATAATTGCTGAGTTTTATGGCATCCTGCCCGACTTAAAAATTGCCCGAATAACGCCAATATTATTTGCACTTGACCTAATTCTGCAAATTCGTTCGTTAGGTTTGTAGCGTCCAGCTGTGACGACTCATGACGGATATTCTTAAGTGTTTGCTGAACTTTCTCTATCATAGACAATTTTTATTCTGCTAAAAATAAAATATCTGTTATTCCATATTCGTCTTGCGCAAATTTTCTTAAAACTTTCAAGATTCGCTGCGGTTTGATTTGACAAGGGAATTTCCAAGTAATAGTTCCCAGAAAGATGAGATTCAAGAGATTTTCGTTCCGAACAGGAATCAAAGTTGGAAATTATTAAACTGTTAACGAGCTTAAATGTTTTTTTTACTAAAATGTTTCTCTATTTTATCCAGTAATGCACTATGCAGTTCAAATAGAGATGATAAAATTCCATATAAATCTTCTTTGGAGGTTGCAATTGGAAAATTATGCTCAGCTTCAGACCTAAAATTCTTGTTCTCCCATTCACTTATATCATTAAGTCTACCTCCAAAAGGCAAATCTGAGCCGTTAAAAAAAGTATAAAAACACTCGATAAATCCATATTTGTAGGTAAGGACAAACCTGAACCTAAATGAGTCAAACTCATAATCTTTGAAAAAAGATTTATCATGTGATGCATATTTCAAATCAAAATTTAAGACATTAAATATTTCAGATAAGTCTTTCTTATTAAAATGTCCCCCTTCATTAAAATTTGAGTACTGATTGCAGATGAACGCGTACTTTTTTGAGAAATCTACATCTTTCAAAAATTCTATAATATTTTCCTTCATAAGCCTATTCAGCTAAGAATAGAATATCTTCAATCCCGTATTCATTCTTTGCTATATTTCTAAAGTTTTCTAAGTTTTGAGCTGTTTGATTTGACAAGGGAATTTCCAAGTAAAATGTTTCTCTATTTGGGGTGAGGTAAATTAACTTACACGAGCTATTTCAAGCAACAGGTCTCGTTTTATTTCAAATAGGTCTGTTAAAATTTGTTTCAGTTCCTCAATGGATTTATACTTCGGTAGGTTGTACCTACTTCTATCAAATTCTTCATCCAGTTGTGCCGGGATAAAATCCAATCTGCCATCTGGAGCTATATAATGTCCATTAACCTGAAAATCAAGACTAGCTTCAACCAGACCATTTTTTAAAGTCAACTGGATTCCGAGCGTAATATCATTAATATCAACCTCTTGCCTAAAAAAATTCTCTTTTTTGAAATATTTAAATTCTTCTCCTAAATCGGCTAAAATCTTTATATATTGATCTCGAAAATTACCAGACATGCTAGATTTCAAATCATTGTGATTTGAACAGATGCTCTTATATCTATTGACAAAGTTAATGTCTTTTAATATTCTCCTCAATTCATTACTATTCATCTAAGAACTTAATTTGTACATCATATTGCTCTGCTAAATCTTGCAGGTTTTGGTTACTATTATAATAAGATTGATTCGAACTAGGTATTTCAAGAACGTATTGGCCTGAAAGCTGTTGTCCGTCAATCGCCCCAGATCCAGTCATGTATTTATTTGACCTTATTGTTTTTCCCTTTTTATACTTTGTTGTTAACTCTATAAGATATCCTTCAAATGTGCTTTCCTGAATTATATGGAGGTCTGTGGCTTTTCTTGATATAATTTCTTGACCAGGTATATACGAATCCAATCTATAACCATCTGAGAGATGAATTTCGTTATATTGATATACTAAAGATCCCTTTTTGTTAAAATCATTTCCTCTCTGAAACCTAGCCAATAAATCCGCCTATATTAAATTTCATTAAAACCACAATTTCAGCTCGTTAACTCATGTTATTTGAAAGTACTTTCTTTTTCATATCTTCGTACATAGATAAAGCTTCCTTAAAAATTTTCTCCAGTGTGCGGTAATTGTCAAATGATGGCTTTTTTATTAAGCTTTCTGTTTTAATTCCTCTGCTGTAATCAATATCCTCACAAATCACTGAGGATGGGCCTCCATAGTATTCAGAATTTTTATTGTTTTTAAAGCCTAAAATTATTTCCACTACACCATACTTTAAACTAAAACGAATATTAAAACTCCAACACTCAATTGTATCTTCTATTCTATAAAAACTTTCTTTTGAAAAATATTTAGCTGTGTAGCCGAATGATTCAAAAATGTCAGTCACCATTTTTTTATCCACTTTTTCAAGGTGCGCTTCACTTATTCTTGTCTTATCACTTAACGATTTATATCGTTCTCGAAAATTGATACTTTCAAATATTTCAATTCCGAACTTCTCCATTTTATTCAGGTTTAAATCTTAGTATAATTCCTTTACTGTTAGCTAAATCGACATAATCTTGAATATTACTCAAACTTTGATTGCTTGCAGGTATTTCTAAATACATCTGACCTTGTAAAACTTGGCCACCAAGTTCATCACTATACTTTGCTGAATTTATTGAGGTTCCTGGACTGTATTTAGCCAACATTTCATCTAAATAACTCTCAAAAGTTGAAAGTTGTATTTGGTCGAAATTTGTCGCTTTTCTGGAAACAATTTCTCCAGGATTACCATTTGAGGGTGGTTTATAAGAATCTAATCGCTTTCCATTTCCCAAATGAACTTCATTGTATGGATACCAGTCATTCTGTACTGCTTTCCTATTAAAATCATTCCCTCGTTGAAACCTAGCCAATATATCCGCCCACGTAAGGTTAGGACTGTTTGAAACCTCAATAGCATCTTCAATAGCATCAATACCGTCTAAGCCTTCATCCATTGAATTTTTAACTGCAAGGATGGCATCAGGGTCTTTAGCAATGACTTCAGGAATAACGCTGGATTCATCCAATGCTTTCCATGAGCCTGCCAAATCTTTTTGCAATTGAATATCCTCAACATCAAAAAGCGTTAACAGGCCAGGCCTGTCATTAATTTCATTTCTGAGTTTATTTTTTAAGCTGTTATCCCAAGGAAGATCATCAATAAAAGAAAGCAGATTTGAAATCTCAGCTGCAACATCATCCAACATCTGAACCTGCCCGGCTTTATCATTTTGTTTGCCAATGAATGAATACTGCGCAGCTTCATCCATTTTTCCGGCATCAATGTAAGATTGAAGCCTGAGCACATCTGCATCACTTATATCCGGATGAACTTTATATTGAAACCTGACACGATTAACAACAACATCAACCGTTTCTATAATGTAACTGCCACCTTCTTTTCTTAGGATGTGTTTAAGCCCAATTGTTATTTCTTTGGTTGTTTCCCTACCTGAAGTCAAGGTAAGGTTATGTGCTGCAACATTGCTTGCAAGTACAACAAACCATAACCAAATAATGAGTTTCACCGACATTACACTATTATCTAATTTGTTTTGTATCATACTTACGACGAAATGGTTTCTGCCACCCCCTAACAGGAATCAAAGTTGAAAATTATTAAACTGTTAGCGAACACTTTTAAATTTTACATCTCAAGCGCACTTGAATACTCATTATTGTTAAATGCAGAGTCTAAGATCAATGAACACTTCCTTATATCTACATCATGTTTAACTTCAAGGGCATTGTTTTTATCAAGTCTTTGTGTCGGACTTAGGTAAAACTCCACCTCTTTAGAGATTAAAGACCGAATTATTAGCAAAACAATGGATGCTAACTTATGATCGGACTCAATTTTAATAACAAATCCGTGGTCGAAGACTGAAATGGTTAAATTTTCTCCCATAATTTTCGAATAGATGGTTGATTTTTCCTCATTTATTGTTTCGATACCAGCAACAATTGAGCACTTTTCAAGTTCGTTTTTTAAATCCAAAACAAACTTTTCCAAACTGTTTTTACCCATTAGTCCAGTTTCATTAAAAATGTAATAATCTGTCATAATCTTATGGCCACGTAACCGTTATAATTTCCAAATTAAATTCATATTTCTTTGCTAGCTCTGCGAATAACTTTTCGCTATCTGTGCTAGCATTACTTAGGTATATTATAAGCTTGTTCGCAGGATTATCATCAGAATTAATAATCTCACTATATCTTCTAAATTCGTCTTCTAAATCACCATATAAAAATGGTTTTTCTTGATAGCTGGAAAAAGTATAGAATGTACCTGGATTATGCTTCGCATCTATTAGTGCTTGAGATGTATTATTTACACCATCTGCCCATATTTTCTCCCCGGCACCGACTGCCTCATATTGAATATCATCTCCAGTAACATGCTTTTCGAATTGTCCATCAACGATATCTTTGCGCGGATTGATCTTAGTATTGAGTTGAGTTACCCAGTTTGAAAATTCATTCTCAATCTGCTCCTGAACATCATTCAATATCTGAACCTGCCCGGCTTTATCATTTTGTTTGCCAATGAATGAATACTGCGCAGCTTCATCCATTTTTCCGGCATCAATGTAAGATTGAAGCCTGAGCACATCTGCATCACTTATATCCGGATGAACTTTATATTGAAACCTGACACGATTAACAACAACATCAACCGTTTCTATAATGTAACTGCCACCTTCTTTTCTTAGGATGTGTTTAACGCCTGAGTTAATCACGTTTTTACTCAGATTAACAGTTCCACCACCAACACCTATCAGAAAAATAGTTGAGGCATAAGTTGCTGACATTTCTGTGTTACCTCTGCACGAAGAATAAACAAAACCTAAGCCATCTGTAATGATATCCAGTCCAACAAATCCTAAGAACACCCCTGTGACATCCAAAGAAGTAAATACTGCATTATCCAACACCTGCCAACCGTAGGCTTCTCTGTTCCAAGTGTACTCATTGGCTGGTTCAGAATAACTGGTTTCAGTATGAGACACCTCAAATACATCCAAATAATTTGAGTACTTTTTAAAGGCTCTTTTGTAGATATAATCCTTTGTTTCTTCAAGATTTTGTACGATATACTGATCTTTAAAAGAAAATTTATCCGCTTCCGGTGGTGTGAACTCCTGAAAAGAAAAAGGGTCAGCATCTTCTAACAGATCAAACAGCTGCGATCGTTTAGTTGCCTTCATCATTCCAAGTACCTTGGCCGTTTCAGGCCCAGCATCAATATTAGGATCACCACTCATTGACTCCACATCATCCTTATGATTTTGAATCAACACTTCAACATCTGAATAGACAGTGTTTTTATAGAGTTTGATGTAGCAGTTTTGTTGGTATCCTGATACGATATCGTCATAAACATTGATGTTGACAGAGTAATTCGGATGCAAGATTCCTTCGTAAACTACAACCCTCTTTTCAGTATTTTTAAACACTTTGTCTATGAATTCTCTCAGGACAACAGGTCCGTAACTTAACCAATCTGCTTCGGTAATAACATTGTTGAATTTTGTGGAAGATATTTCAGCAGTATTCAGTTTAGCATTCTGGCCAAAATGAAGCCCAGGCATGGTGTACATGTAACTGACATTTCCAAAAGTGAATTTTTTGTACGGGATAGTAATAAGTATATCATCATCTCCAAGGTTAGATTGCAGATAAACTTTCTTTGCCAGCTCATGCCAATGATCTTCATTTCGGCTGATCATATTTTGCGATATTGCTACTACAACAAATCGTCTACCACTATTGAAATCATTGAACGCAAAAATTCTGTCTTCTTGTTTTTCATCCAGAAAACCGGGGTATTGAGCACTGTTTACTTTCTGCGATAAATCTGATATCAGGGTCTGATCAGAATGCATGGATGAATGAAGTTCAGTATTATTAGAAGACAAGTAAGCATCAACAGTTTCTGAGTGATTCTCACTAAAAAATGTTTCACTGAACTGGGGGAAGCATTCATCACAATCAAAAGTTAAAATCTGTGAATCACCCGGGAACCTGATCTCATTCATGCTGCATTCCATGATGACTTTTGTTGCCATTGAAGTATCTAAGTCAGGATGAGCTGCTATATCTAGAGGAGTTCCCGTTTCAATGGGTTCAGATTTTAAATAATAACCTAAAAAAGGATTTTGAAGGCTATTATCGAATTTTACTACATATTGCTGTCCATTGTATAAAAATCCTTCAAGTGCTCCACGTGCTATAGGGTTTTCTTCTAAATCAGTATAAAATCTGTTTGCTTGTGCTCCCGGAACTTTTGATAAATCAACAATTCCACCAACAGGGTCATAGAAAATTGAATACGTATTTACCTGAGCAATAACATAGGGATCACAAATGGGTCTTACAAAGGTTCCTGTAGCATCAAACACAGCCCCATCCTCCGCATCATCAAAAATACTCCACGTCAAATTAAAATGCTGAATTTCA